>NZ_BAAFGK010000005.1:0-739286 GCF_045865675.1 Candidatus Magnetaquiglobus chichijimensis | reverse complement strand
GCCTCGCGTTCGCGCTGCTTGCGGATGTGGTAGGGCGAGGCGTTGATGTTGATCACGAACGTGGCCTCGCTCCTGGCCAGACTCGCCAACGGATCGCCGGTGCGCCACAGATCCTCGCAGATGGTGATTCCGAACGGCATGCCGTGATAGGCGAAGCCGCGCACGCTGGCGCACGACTCGAAATAGCGCTGTTCGTCGAACACTCCGAAGTTGGGGAGCCACCGTTTGCCGGCAAACCCCTCCTCGCGACCGTCACGCACGAACACCCCGGCGTTGATCAGCCCGGAACCGCCGTGCCGGATCGAGCCGTACACCGCATCGATGCCCAACTCCCCCAGGGCGTGGTGGAAACGACGCTCCACCGCGCGCAGTTGATCCAGAAACAGCGGCTTGTGCAGCAGATCCTCGGGGGGATAGCCGGTAAGGGCCAGCTCCGGAAAGATCACCAGACGCGCACCCGCCTCGGCGGCGCGCCGGGCGTGCGCGAGCAGGGTCTGAAGATTCTTCTCCAGGGCGCCGACATGCGGATTCACCTGGGCCAGGGCCAACAAAAGTTCCATGGGCTTCGTGACGACGCTTTCCAAGCGGGTGGCGAGAGGGTGTTTTCAACAAACCGTCACAGTGTAACGGATCGCGACGCGTTTTCCAAAGATCGAAATCAATGCCAGGCTGCGAACGGATCGATCCGGGACAATCCGGGGACGGATTCAAAATCGGCGCGGTTACGGATTACCAGGGGCAGAGCGCATTCCAGTGCCGTGGCGACGACGGCATCCGAAATTTTCAGACACCGGTACTCCCGGCCATGCTCGCCAATCGCCTCGCCAATCGCCGGTATGCGCGTCTCCCTTGGGAATCCCTTGATTTCGTTCCTCGACCCGATGCGTCTACTCTAGCACGGATCCGTGCCCGGATTAAACCATCTCCCGTTCACCCCGCGCCCTGAACCAGGGCGATCATGGCCGTCTCGTCCAGAATCTCCACCCCCAGTTCGCGCGCCTGGGTGAGCTTGGAACCCGGCGCCTCGCCTACGATCAGATAGCGGGTGCGTTTGGAGAGACTCCCCGACACCTTGGCGCCCAACGCCTCGAGCCGGGCCTTGGCCTCCTGACGGGTCCAGGCGGTCAAGGTGCCGGTCAACACCACGGTGGCCCCGGCCAGGGGATGACCGATCGCGACCGCGCGCGCGGCTGCCCGATGCCAGCCGGTAGCGGGCTCGGCCAGAAGCCGCTCGAGAAGCGCCTGACTCCCCGGAGCCCGGAAAAAGGCCCACACCCGCCCGGCGGCCACCGGTCCGACCTCGGGAGCCCCTTGCAACTCCGCCTCGGATGCGGCCATCAGCGCCTCGATGGTACCGAAATGGCGCGCCAGACTCGCCGCCGTCGCCTCCCCCACCTCGCGGATCCCGAGCGCGAACAAAAAGCGCTCCAGGTCGCGTCCGCGACTCTCCTCGATGGCGGCCAACAGGTTTTCCGCCGATTTCTCCCCCATGCGTTCCAGGCCCGCCACCCGCTCCGACATCCCGTGCAACCGGTAAAGATCCGCCACATCGCCGATCAACCCGCCGGCAAACAGCGCCTCGACCAGCTTTTCGCCCAAACCCTCGATGTTCATGGCGCGCCGCGAGGCGAAATGACGCACCGCCTCCTTGCGCTGCGCCGGGCAGAAAAACCCCTCGATGCAGCGAATCACCACCTCGCCCTCGGGTTTGGCCACCGCCCCGCCGCAAACCGGACAGCTCGCAGGGGTCACCACGGGCAGGGCATCCGCCGGACGCTTTTCCAGCACCACCTCCACCACCTCCGGGATCACATCCCCGGCACGCCGCACCCGCACCGTATCGCCGGCACGCACATCCTTGCGATACAGCTCCTCGAAGTTGTGCAGGGTGGCGTTGGTCACCGTCACCCCGCCCACCCCCACCGGTTGCAACCGCGCCACCGGGGTCAAGGCGCCGGTGCGCCCCACCTGCACATCGATCGCCTCGACCGTGGTGAAGGCCTCGCGCGAGGGGAACTTGCAGGCGGATGCCCAGCGCGGCGCACGGGCGACAAACCCCAACCGCTCCCGCCAGGCAAGCACGTTCACCTTGAAGACCATGCCGTCGATCTCGTAGGAAAGCTGATCGCGCCGCGCCCGCAACCGCTCATAATAGTCCCGGCACCCCTCCACCCCGACCACCACCTCGGCATCCGGACAGGTGGGCAATCCCCAGTCGCGAAACAGCGCCATCACCTGGTCATGCCGGGTCGGCCACCCCTCGGCCCTCACCTCGCCCACGCCGTGACAGTAGAGTTTAAGCGGGCGTTGCGCGGTGATGCGCGGATCGAGCTGACGCAAACTCCCCGCCGCCGCATTGCGTGGATTAGCAAAGGTTTTTTCACCCGTTTCCAGCGCACGGGCGTTGTACGCATCGAACGCCGCCAGGGTCATGAACACCTCGCCGCGTGCCTCCAGCAACTCCGGATGCCCCTCCCCGAGCAGACGCAGCGGCAACGACGGAATGGTGCGCGCCTGGGCGGTCACCTCCTCCCCCTCCCGGCCATCGCCGCGGGTGGCAACACACACCAGCAGACCCCGCTCGTAGATCAGACTCACCGCCACGCCGTCGATCTTCGGCTCGGCGGCATATTCGACCTCCGCCTCGCCCAACCCCTCGCGCACCCGGCGATCGAACTCGGCCACATCCGCCACCGTGTCGATGGAGAGCATCGGCGCCCGATGGACCACCTTGGCAAACCCCTCCAGCGGCGCCGCCCCGACCCGCCGGGTGGGCGAATCCGGGGTGATCAACACGGGATGGAGCTGTTCCAGGCTCTCCAACTCCCGAAACAGCGCATCGTAGGCGTCGTCGCCGATCTCGGGTGCATCGAGCACATGATAGCGATGGTTGTGATGGGCCAACTCGGCGCGCAACGCCCGCACGCGGGCCAGGGTCTCGGGGGTGGGGGTGGTCATGCTTGCAATGTTTCCAGAGTTCGGCAGGGCAATGGAGAAGACGAATGGCGCGCGGAAGATGAGTTGCCTTCGGTAGCAGACTCCGGGCCATGTCCGCGGCATCGTTTCGCCAAAGACGCGCGCGGAAGATTGAGTTGCCTTCGGTAGCAGACTCCGGGCCATGTCCGCGGCATCGTTTCGCCAAAGACGCGCGCGGAAGATTGAGTTGCCTTCGGTAGCAGACTCCGGGCCATGTCCGCGGCATCGTTTCGCCAAAGGCGCGCGGAAGATTGAGTTGCCTTCGGTAGCAGACTCCGGGCCATGTCCGCGGCATCGTTTCGCCAAAGACGCGAAACGATGCCGCAGCCAAGGCGGCGCGCAGCGTTTTTTCGCAAAAAACGCGAAAAAACGCTTTTTTGAAGAGCGCGCTAAAAAGCCAAAGTCAAAAGCCGAGGTCAAAAGCCGAAGCCAAAAGCCGAAATCAAAAGCCGAAGCCAAAAGCCGAAGTCAAAAGCCGAAGTCAAAAGCCGAGGTCAAAAGCCGAAGCCAAAAGCCGAAGTCAAAAGTCAAAAGCCAAAAGCCAAAAGCCAAAAGCCAAAAGCCAGAGTCAAAAGCCAGACCTCGGAGGCTCTGCCTCCGAACCTCCGCCGGGGACCTTGCGGTCCCCGGTCCCCTGCAATCGTGGAATCCTGAATCGGGACCTCACGGGAAGCGTCGGCAGGCCGTCCTGACCAAAAAACGCCCCCGCCAGTCCCCATCACGCCCGCCCAGGACGCAGCCGCCGGATAAAACTCACCAGGTCGTCCACATAGCCGTAAATCACCGGGATCACCAGAAGCGACAGAAAGGTCGAGGCGAGCAGACCGCCGATCACCACAATGGCCATCGGGGAGCGGAAGCTCGGTTCAGCGCCGATCCCCAACGCCACCGGCAGCATGCCGGCGCCCATGGCGATGGTGGTCATGACGATCGGACGGGCCCGTTTGCGGCAGGCATCGATCAGAGCATCGCGGCGGTTCAGACCCCGTTCGCGACGCGCCACCACCGCATATTCCACCAACAGAATCGAGTTCTTGGTGACGATCCCCATGAGCATCAGAATGCCGATCACCGAGGGCATGGAAAAAGCGTTGTGGGTGACCAGCAACGACACGAACGCCCCGCCCAGGGAGAGCGGCAAGGCCACCAGGATGGTGATCGGCTGAAGAAAATCATGAAACAGCAGCACCAGAACGATGTAGATGCACATCACCCCGATGGCCATGGCCCCGGCGAAACTGCCAAACAGCTCCTTCATGCGCTGGGCGTCGCCATCCGGGGGACGCTGCACCCCCACCGGGAGGTTCTTGAGCGCCGGGAGGTCGTTGACTTCGGTCAGCAGTTCGCCGATCACCCGTTTCCCCAGCTCGATGTCGATGCTCACGCGCCGCTGCCGGTCCATGCGGTCGATGCGGGTCGAACCCCCGAGAATTTCGATCCTGGCCACCGTCTCCAGAGGAATGACTCCGGCCCGCGAGGCGACCGGCAGTTGGCGGATCGCGGCCAGATCGTGACGCACCCCCTCGGCCAGACGCACGCGAATCGGGATCTGGCGTTCCGGAAGATTGAGCTTGGCGAGCATCATCTTGAAATCCCCCGCCGTGGCGATGCGCACCGCCTGGGCGATCGCCTCGCTGGAAACCCCCAGATCCGCCGCACGGGCGAAATCCGGGGTGATCTGGATCTCCGGTCGCTCCAGATCGGCGTTGGAGCGCACGTTGCCGATCCCCTGGATACCCCGTATTTGCGGTTCCAGCGCGTCGATGACCCGCGACAGAGTGGTCGGATCGTTGCCGGTGAGCACGATGGTCAGCTGGATGCCCGGACCGCTGGAGATCATGGCCACGCGGATGCCGGGCAGTTCACGGAGTTTGTTGCGGATCTTCTCCTCCACCCCGGACTGCTTGAGCGCCCGTTCGCGGCGATCCACCAGGTTGACCACCAGGGTGGCCTTGCGGGTGTCGCTCATGGTGCTGACGTTCATGGGACCGCCGCCGACGTTGGCCGAAGAGCCCACCGCCGCATGGACGCTGGTCACCTCCGGGATCTGCTTCAACAGAGCGATGGTCTTTCGGGAGGCCTCATACGTATCCTCCAGCGCGCTGCCAGGAGGCAGTTCCACCTGCAACATCATCTGGTTGCGATCCGCAGCGGGCACGAAGCCCGAAGGGAGCATGGGCGCCAGGGCCAGGGAGCCGACCAAAAAAAGGATCGCGGCGATCAGGGTAATCCTGGGATGATCCAGACAGCTCGTCACCCAGCCGAGATAACGGTGCAACAGGGCCCCCTCGTGGATCTGGCTGTCGTGAGGCCGCATGAGATGGGCGCACATCATCGGCGTCAAAAGACGCGCCACCACCAGCGAGGCGAGGATCGCCGCCACGGCGGTCATGCCGAAGGGACGGAAAAACTTGCCCGGAATCCCGGCCATGAAGGCGGTGGGCATGAAGACCGCGACCAGGGTCAGGGTGGTGGCGATCACCGCCATGCCGATCTCGTCGGCGGCCTCCATGGCAGCCTCAAAGGGTTTTTTCCCCTGTTTGAGATGGCGGACGATGTTCTCCACCTCGACGATGGCGTCATCCACCAGGATGCCCACCACCAACGCCAGGGCGAGCAGGGTGAGGGTATCCAGGCTGAAACCGGCCAGCCGCATCACCAGGAACGCCGGAATGATCGACAAGGGGAGCGCCGCAGCGGAGATCAAGGTGGCACGGATGTCGCGCAGAAACCACCACACCACGATGATGGCCAGAAAGGCCCCTTCGTACAGCAGTTCCATCGATCCCTTGAAGTTATCCAGGGCCGGGGCGAAGGTGTTGTACCCCTCGCGGATGGTCACCTGGGGGTGCTCCTTGGCAAAAACCCCCACCACGCGGCGCACCTCGGTGGCCACGCTCACCTCGCTCCACCCCTTGGAGCGGGTCAGCTCGAAACCGATCACCGTTTCGTCGTCCAAAAGAGCCATGGTGCTCCGTTCGGCGAAGCCGTCGGTGATGGTGGCGATTTCGGACAACGGAACCGATCGACCGCCGGAGAGCGGGATCTCCAGACGGCGCAGATCCTCCACCGATTCGGGCGCAGCCAGGGTGCGGATCGACTGCACGGCGCCGGAGATGTCACCGCGTCCGCCCGAGGCATCCTTGCGGATCTGGCGCAGGGCGCGGGAGATCTCGTCCGAGGTGATCTTGAGGGCGCGCATGCGGGCCGGATCCAGATCCACCTGGATCTCGCGATCCACGCCGCCGGTGCGGGAGAACTTGCCCACGCCCGGCACCGAGAGGAGACGCTTGGAGAGTTCGTTGTCCACCAGCCAGGAGAGTTCCGCCTCGTCGAGCTGTTTGGAGCTGGCCACAAAGGCAATCATGACGCCGCCGGTGGTGGTTTTTTTCGAAACCACCGGCACGGTGAGATCCTGGGGAAGGTCGGAACGCACCGAATCCACGGCGTTGCGCACCTCGTTGAGGGCGGCATCGGCGTTCTTGTCGATGTCGAACTCCACCGAAATCGACACCGAGCCATCGGTCAAGGTGGTGCGGATGTGCTCCACCCCGCCCAGGGAGGCCACCGAGTCCTCGATCTTGCGCGCCACCTCGGTTTCGAGCTGGCTTGGGGCCGCCCCCTCCAGGGTGGCGTTCACCGAGATCACCGGAACCTCGATGTCGGGGAAGTTCTGGATCCCCAACGCCTTGAACGAAGCAAGCCCCAGCAGCGTCAGCAGGGCGAACAGCAGAATCGCCGGCACCGGATGGCGAATGGAAAGGGCTGAAAAATTCACGGTTTATCTCCGCTCACTTTCACCCGGTCGCCATCTTTTAAAAAGGCCCCGCCATGGGCGATGATCCGGGCGTTATCCCCAAGACCCGAGAGGATCTCCACCTGATTCTCCATGCGCCGTCCGGTGGTCACCTTGCGACGGCTCACCCGGTCGGTGTTTTCAGGCAGCTCGAACAGATAGGTGAAGCCGTCGTGAAACACCAGGGTGCTCTGCGGCAGAACGACCGCCGGCTGTTCCCCGAGCTGGATTTCTCCCTGGGCGAACATCCCCGGCTTGAAGGGGGTATCCTCCGGCAGATCGAAATAGACAAGCCCCTTGCGGCTCTCCGGATTCAGGGTCGGGGCCACCTGACGGGCGCGCGCCTCGACCGGCGCCTGGCCCGGCAGCTCCAATCTGGCCTGCTGACCCGCCTGGATGCGACCGATCTGGCTGTCGGTCACCTCGGCGCGCCACTCCAGACGCCCCTGCCGCACCAGTCGGAACAGCTCCACCCCTGGCTGCACCACCGCCCCAAGCGTGGCGTTGCGCGCCGAGATCACCCCATCGTCCGCGGCCAGGATGCGGGTCTGGCGCAAGCGGATCTCCTCGTGTTCCAGGGCGGCCTTGGCCGCCGCCAGTTCCGCCTCCGCCGACTCCTCGGCGATCAGGTGCTGGGTGATCTGCTGCTCGGAGTAGGCGCCGATCCCATCCACGGATTTCACCCGGTTGGCATTGGAGCGCGCCAGGGCCAGGGCCGCCTTGGCCCGCGCCACCATGGCCTTCTGCTGGGCGAGGGCCGCCTTCACCGACTCGTCGGAAAGGCGGGCCAGCTCTTGTCCCCGTTTCACCGGCGTGCCCACATCCACCGGCAACCAGACAATCGCCAACCCCCCGATCTCGGCGGAAACCACCGCCTCCTGCCAGGCATGAACCGCACCGCTCACCAGCAGGGTCTGGGGCCAGACCACCTGGCGCGCTTGGGTGAGGGTCACGGTCAGCGCGGCGCGCTCCTCGCCATTGGCCGCGCCCTTCTCGGCATGAAGATCCCCGATCGGTCCCGCCATCAACCATCCCGCAACCACCAGGCCAAGCAGCGCAAGCTGTCTTTTCATGCAAAAATCCTTTTCTTCAAAACAGGTTCCACGCCAACCGCAATCCAGTGTGGAAATGCGTTTGATGAGGCGGATAGAGTTTGATTTATCTTCCAAGAAAGCAGTTATCGGCATACTATTGACATTCGAACCAATTTGCAAGATTATGAAGCGTTAAATATTGTCAAGGGAGCATGATATGAACACAATCCTGCAACACATCATCGCAGCGCATCAGGACAACTGGCCCGAAGAGTTCGATCCCATGGCCCTGCCATTCGCCCTGGCGTTTCATCGGTCCCACGGGCTGATGTATGGACGGGCCTGCGCGGCCATGGCCACGTTCGAACTCACCCCAGCCGAGTTCGATGTCCTGGCCAGTCTGCGTCGATCCCCCGCCCCGCACGCCCTCACCCCCTCGCAACTGCGGCAGGCGCTGTTGATCACCTCGGGCGGTTTGACCAAGGTGTTGCATCAACTGACCGCGCGCGGTCTGGTCGAGCGTCCGCCCGGCGTCGGCGATCGCCGGGTCAAACCGGTTCGTCTGGCCGAGCCGGCCTATCCGTTGATCGATCGAGCCATGCGGGAAGTCATGCAAGTGACTCGCCAACGACTGTTGAAGTTCCTGTCCGGCGAGGAAATTCGTGATCTGACCGAACTTTTGGCCAAACTGGCCGCGGACGAGCAGGAGGATTGATCCTTCGCCGCCATGGGGAAATCGCGTGGTCCGGCTGCACAACAAAAATATAAGTTATCGTTTCGACCGGAAACAACCGGTTCAGAGGTGGGCATGAATGCCCACCTGCCGCTTGCGTTGACCTGCCGGTTGCGTTGACCTGCCCAGAGGTCTAGTTGTCCAACTCGTCCACGCCCACCCAGCGTCCCGAGGGGAGATCGGCAAAAGGATCGCGCGGCGCCGGCTGAATCTCCCGGCGGACCGGTTTGGCCCCGCGACGCGGCCCGGCGCCGCGAGTCGCGATCCCCTCGCTCTTCACCTTCACCCCGCGCCAGACCGTGAAGGTTTCGTCCCCGTCGATCTCCTCGACCGCGCCAAACCGCTCGGAGAGCAGCGCGCCGTAGTCCAGAAAACGATTGCCCACCAGACTCAAGGTACCCCCTGGGTTCAACCGGTCGCTGGCCGCGGCCAGGAAGGCCATGGTCGCCTCGTGATCGGTGCGCACCCCGCGATGGAACGGCGGGTTGGTGACCAGGGCATCGAAACGCATCCGGCTCAACCGCTCGCCCATGCCATCCTCGGTGATCACCGTGCAACGCTCCTGGAGTTGGTTCAGCTCCACGGTCCGGCTGGCGCAGCGGGTGGCGGTGACCAGATCGTCGCTGAGGATCACCTGGAGCGACGGGAACCGTTTGGCCAGGGTGACGCCGATCACCCCGGAGCCGCAGCCCCAGTCCAGCACCCGCGTGCCGGGCGGTGCGTCGCGCAGGGTGTCGAGCAGCAGCAGCGTGGCCGGATCGATGGCGCGCCAGGAGAAGATGCCCGGCTTGACCGCGATTGTCATCCCCTCGTGCCGCACATGGGCGAAACCATCGGCCTCGGGTGTGAAAGGGCTCTCCTGGTTCTTCTCGTCGAGCGCGCGGCTCTCCGGGGTGAGGGTGTGCAGCCGGAGATGGCCCTTGCAAAGCGCGGTTTCGCAGTCGCTGAAACGTTTGGACAACGACCGGATGCCCGATTCACGCTCCCCGAAGAGCCACAGCCGTCCATCGGGCGTCAGGGTCGCGAGCGCGCTTTCGATGGCCAGTTTCGCGGCCTCGCGGCCTTGGGGCAGCTCCATCAGCAGGTTGCGGGTCGGTTCTCCGGCACTGGGATGGTCATCGAGCCGGATGTTCACCCCCGGATGTTGCTGACGGATCGCGGCGGCCAGCGAGGCGCGCGCCACCACCACGGAACCGGTGAAACCGGCGTCGCGCAGAACATCGAGCGGCGTGGGGGCGTCGAGGGGCCAGTGGACCAGATGCAGGTGGTCGATCCGGTCGATCGGGCAGACCTCGCCCAGACCGGAGAAGAAACGCTGAATGGAGCGGGAATCGGGAAGCACGGCGGATGTCTCGTCAAGAGGCTGGATGCCCGTTGCCTTGGCTCCGCGGATCGGACCCAAGGCAACGGGCGAGGAACATTCATCCAGGAATCGGCACCGGTTGGACCGGAACGCCCTGGAGCAACTCACGAAAAATGTCGCGCACATGCACCAGACCGGTATGACGGGTGGCGTTGGTGCCGGTGAAGACCAGACCGTTCTCCATGTCCCCCTGCTGGGCGCGATGCAGGGCCAGGGCGATGCAGAAGGTCTCCTTCTCCTCGCGACAGCGACAGGCGTCCAGACAGGTGGCGATGCAGGTGTCGGCCACTTCCCCACCCCGCAACAAGGTCTTGGTGAATGGGGTGTTCAGGGCCCGTCCGGGCAGACCGGCGGGCGAATCGACGATCACCACGTCGCCATCCTGGGCGTCGATGAAGGCTTGTTTGTAACGGTCGTGGGCATCGCACTCGAAGGTGCAGATGAAGCGGCTGGCCATCTGCACCCCCTTGGCGCCCAGAGAGAAGGCGCGATCGATATCCTGGCGATCCCAGATCCCGCCCGCGGTGACGATGGGGATCTCGTCCGCGTACTCGACGCGGGACCATTCGGCCAGCTCCGGCACCACGATATCGGTGTCGTATTCGGCAGAGAAGAGCTGCTGGGCGTTCTTGACCCCCAGGTGCCCCCCGGCGCGATTCGGATCTTCGAAGACGATGGCGTCCGGCAGTCGCTTGTAGAGCTTGTGCCAGCGCTTGGCCAACAGTTTGGCGGCGCGCAGCGAGGAGATGATCGGGACCAGGGCGGTCTTGGGATTGGCGGTGGCAAATTCGGGCAGACGCAGCGGCAGACCGGCCCCGGAGATGATCAACTGGGCGCCGTTCTCCACCGAGGTGCGCACCATGGCCTCGAAGTCGCGGATGGCCACCATGCAGTTGACGCCGATGATGCCAGCCGGACTGGCCGCGCGGGCCATCTGCAGTTCGTCGATGAGCGCCTTGACGTTGGCGCGGTAATAGTCGCGTCCCTTCACATAGTATTTCGAGGCCAGGGAGAGCGCCACGGCGGCGATCACGCCGACCCCCCCCTCGTTGGCCACGGCGGAGGCGAGCCGATGCGCCGAAACACGCACCCCCATGCCACCCTGAATGATCGGGACCGGGATGGTATATTCGCCGATGCGCAACGGTGGCAGGGGCGGCAAAGTCGGTTGGACATCGGTCTGGGTCATGAAACGGGCATCCTAGAGTGAAACTTCCAAACGGTTTCCGGCGCGTTCGTCCGTGTTGAACGCGCCACCATCGCGGGCCTCCCGAACCAGGAGGTCACCAGGCGGCCCAATCGGGTTTGCGCGCCACGACCTGAACCGACCCGCACGACAACACCCGCTCCGCTTCGACATCGGAGGGATGGACGATCCCCAATCCGCTCCGTTGGCCATGGCCAGGGGTCACGCTGGTCAGGACGCCGGTCTCCTTGCCGCTCGGCAACAGGATCGGCGTGCCTGGCGCGACCTCGGCGCCAGCGGACAGAATGAGGGAATAGAGCCTTTTTTTCAAGGTGCCGCGATGATGGGTGCGCGCGGTGGTCTCCTGTCCGACATAGCACCCCTTGGCAAAATCCACGCCGTTCATCTCCAGAAGCCCGCTCTCCAGGGGAAGGCTCACCTCCGGGATGAAATCGCTGCCGCCGCGCGGCAAGGCCAGGTCGATGCGGCGGGTCTCCCAGGCCAGAAAACCGGCGGGCGGAATCCGTTTGACCAGCTTGTCCCACCACCCCCCGACCAGCGCGGCGGGAACGAGCAGTTTCCAACCGAATCCGGCGTGACGCGGATCACGCCACAGACGAATGCCCGGCTCCGGGGCCATGGTATCGCCCGGATTGGCCTGCTCGATGGGAAATTCCGGGAAGATCCCCTGCAAAACCCGGCTCGCCTCGGGACCGGCGATGGTGAGCAGGGCCGGATCCGGATCCACCTCGACCCGAATCCTGGCGCGCAGGATGAATTGCGCCAAACGGCGGGCCAGGGGGGCGCCCGAACCGGGTTCGGTGATCAGAAGCAGTCGGTCTCCATCGCGCAACAGGGTGCAATCCCACAGAAAACGACCCTGGGGCGTAAGATGGGCCGCATAGATGCTCCGTTGCGGGGAGACGTTCTTGACCTGATTGGTGATCAGACCGCCCAGAAAATCGTGGATGTTCTCACCCGAGATGGCGACCGCTTCCATGTGGGTGGAATCCACCAGCGCCACGTCGTCACGCAGGGCGCGCAACTCGGCCTCCGGATCGCCGAAGTGCATGGGCACCGTCGCGGAACGGTCCGAACTCCAGGCGATGCGCCCTCCAAAATGGGATTCAAGCCGACTCATGGGAAAACTCCTTGTGAATAACGGACAGGGGTTGGCACAATTGCATCCGGCGCGGCTCGATCCTGGCACTCCCGGATCGGGAACGGGCGCTTTTTTTCGATTGGACCCTTCATTTCGCCAAGGAGTTCGCATGAGCGCCTTTCGCTCCGCATGGATACAGGGCCGCACTGGGAACGTTACCCAGATGCATTACGCGCGGCAAGGTCAAATCACGCCGGAAATGGCTTTCGTGGCCCAGGAGGAGGGGCTGGATCCCGAGCTGGTGCGCGCCGAGGTGGCGCGCGGACGCATGGTGATCCCGGCCAACATTCACCATCCGGAATCCAGACCCGTGGCCATCGGCATCGCCGCGCGTTGCAAGATCAACGCGAACATCGGCAATTCGCAGATCTCCTCCGGTCTGGACGAAGAGGTCGAAAAGCTGCGCCTGTCGCTCCACTACGGCGCCGACACGGTGATGGACCTCTCCACCGGCAAACGGATCCGCGAGATCCGCGAGGCGATCCTGCGCAACTCGCCGGTGCCGATCGGAACCGTGCCGATCTACGAGGCGGTGGAACGGGTGCCGGACGTGCGCGCCCTCACCCCGGAGATCATGCTCGAGGTGATCGAGGAGCAGGCCAGACAGGGGGTGGACTACATGACCGTCCACTGCGGGGTGACGCTGGAGGTGCTGCCGCTGATCGAATCGCGCATCACCAAGATCGTCTCGCGCGGCGGGGCGTTGATGGCGCAATGGATGCTTCATCACGAAAAGGAGAACCCCCTGTTCACCCACTTCGACGCCCTGCTCGAGATCTGCAAGCGTCATGACGTCACCCTGTCCCTCGGCGACGGGCTGCGACCCGGCTGTCTGCACGACGCCTCGGACGCCGCCCAGTTCACCGAACTGCGCATTCTCGGCGAGCTGACCCGACGGGCCTGGGAGCAGGAGGTGCAGGTGATGATCGAGGGTCCGGGCCATGTGCCGCTGGATCAGATCGAGGAGAACATGCTCAAGGAGCGCGAACTGTGCCACGAGGCGCCGTTTTATGTCCTGGGACCGCTGGTCACCGACATCGCCGCCGGCTACGACCACATCGCCTCGGCGATCGGTGGCGCGGTGGCCGCCTGGAAGGGGGCGTCGATGCTCTGCTACGTCACCCCGAAGGAGCATCTGGGACTGCCGAACGCCGAGGATGTGCGCGCGGGGATCATCGCCTACAAGATCGCCGCCCACGCCGCCGACATCGCCCGGCATCGACCCCGCGCCCGGGATCGCGATGACGCGATGAGTCGCGCCCGCTTCTCGTTCGACTGGAACCGGCAGTTCGAATTGGCGCTGGATCCGGAACGGGCCCGCGAGTATCACGACGAGACCCTGCCGGAAAACGCCCACAAAAGCGCGGAGTTCTGTTCGATGTGCGGTCCGCGCTTCTGCGCCTACAAGCTCTCCCAGGATGTGGCCGAAAAGTCGCGGCACCTGGCCGAACGGTTCACCCCGGACTTCTGCCCCCAGACCGGCGACGCGGCCAGGAGCAGGCTGGCGGGCAACACCTGAAAAACCCGTTCACATGGGATCGGGGGCGGTCTCCGTCCCCTGGCGCGAGATCGATCGACAGCCTATGCCATCCCCACGCCCTCCCGTGACCATTCCCCTGTATCGACCGGATTTCACCGGTGACGACGCGCGGGCCTGTCTGAGCCAACTGGCGCGCGCGCCGTTCGTGGATGCCGGGGCCGCGCGCGCCTGGGAGGCGGGCTGGGAGCGGCTCTGGGAGCGTCGCGCTGTGGCCTTTGCCAGCCATGACGAGGCGTTGGGGGCCGTGAAGGGGCTGTTCGGCTGGCGCTCCGGTGACGTGGTGGCCGTGGATCCGCTGCTGGATCCGGCCTGGATCGAAGCCCTGGAGGCCAACTGGCTGCATGCGGCCTGGCGGGATGTGGATCCGGTGACCGGTTGGGCCCTCGGCGGGCCGCTGGCACGGGCCGAAGGGAGCGGCGTCACCCGCGCCGTGGTGACGCACCACCCGTTCGGTCTGCCGGTTCCCGGCCCTGATTCCGGCGTCGAAGCACGACACGATGCAGGAGATGGCGCGCGACAGGTCGGGCTGCCGGACACGGCGCCCGTGATCCTCGAGGAGATCTCGGCGATTGTGCATCCCTTGCCAGGGATCGGCCAGGGCCGGATACAGATGGTCAATCTGGAGGGGCCGCGTATTTTGCCGGTTGGCGTGGGGTGCGTGCTGCTTTCGACCGATGAACCCCTGATCGAAGCGCTGCGAAAACGAAGATCACGCCCTCCGGGTGGCCCGGCCTGCGCGTTGGGATGCGCGCTGCTCGCCTCCCTGCCAGGCCGTCTGGAGCGCCGCGCGGAGCTGGCCGGGCGCTATCTGGCGTTGCGGCTGCGCGGTCTGGGAACGCTCCCGGCGCAAGGCGCGCATGGCCGGACCTGGGAGCTTTTTCATCTCATGATGCGCGATGCGCGCACCTGTTCGGCTTTGCGGCACTTCCTGCAACGCTCCGGCATCGGCTGCGCCACGCCGGTCTGGTTTGCGCCGCGCCTGCCGCAGGGGATCCTTCTGCCCGGTCTGCACGCCCTGCAAACCCGTGCCCTGGCACTCCCCCTGCACGCGGCACTCACAAACCCGGAGAGCAAACGCATCGTCAACCGCATCCACCGCTGGGCGGAACGGTATGGACGAAGCCAACCTCCCCCGCACGACGACGCCAGCCCCCCGTAACCGTCAGCCGTCCTTCACCCGCCCCCCGCACGACTCCAACGCCCCTCCGGGGACTGCACCCAATACTCCATCGCCAACCCGCGCGCCTGATACCACCGATACCGCTCCCGCGCCGGGGCCGGATCCCCCACCACAAAATCCACCACCACGTCGAATCCACCCGCCCCCTCGACCAATCCGGCATCCGCCGCGACCACCACCGTGGCCCCGTTGCGATCGTCCGGCGTCAAGGCGAGCAGAACCGGCTGCAACTGGGGATCCGGACCATCCCACACCCCGTGGGGCAGGAAACGCTCCAACGGATGACGCCACAACAGATCATCCCAATGCCGCGACCGGGCCGGACTCCCCACCAGCAAACAGACCTTCAACCCCTGTTCCACCAGTTTGTGCAACAAACCGGTCAACACCCCATCCACCGAGGCGCCGGCGACCTGGTAGAACCGGGCCACCGGACTCCCCTCGCGCGCTCGCGCCATGTCACACCCGCTCCGCCAGGGCGTATTCGCACAACAACCGCACCCCGACCCCCACCGCACCCTTGGGCATGTGCGGCTTGGACGAAGAGAGATCATACGCGGTGCCGGCGATGTCCAGATGGGCCCAGGCGCGGGATTCATCCACGAACCGGGAGAGGAAACAGGCGGCGGTGATGGTTCCGGCCTCGCGCCCGCCGACATTCTTGATGTCGGCCACCACGGACTTGATCTGCTCCTGATACTCCGGGAACATCGGCAACGGCCAGACCCGCTCTCCGCACCGGTCGCCGGCCTTGCGCAATTTCTTCCGCAACCCTTTGTGGTTGCCCATCAGACCCGTGGCATGGGATCCCAGGGCGATGACGCAGGCTCCGGTGAGGGTGGCCAGATCGATGATCACGTCCGGATCGAAGGTGGCGGCGTGATGCAACGCATCGGCCAGGATCAGACGCCCCTCGGCATCGGTGTTGATCACCTCGACGTGGATCCCCCTGGCGGTCTTGATCACGTCTCCCGGACGCTGGGCCGTGCCCGAGGGGAGATTCTCGGCGGCGGGGACGATTCCCACCACGTTGATCGGCAGCTCCATCTCGGCGATGGCGTGCAGAAACCCGAACACCGCCGCCCCGCCGCTCATGTCGAACTTCATCTCCTCCATCTTGGCGCCGGGCTTCAGGGAGATGCCCCCCGAATCGAAGGTGACCGCCTTGCCCACCACGGCCAGGGTCGGACGATCGCCCCCCTTGCGATACTCCAGGATGATCATGCAGGGTGGATGGGCGCTCCCCTGTCCAACCGCCAGAATGCCGTTCATCCCCTTCTGGGCCAGCACCTGCGGGGAGAAGATGGTGGTCTTGATCGGCAACCGCTCGGCCAGTTCGCGCCCCTTCCTGGCCAGAACGTCGGGGGTGAGGAGATTGCCCGGCGTGTTGCACAGATCCCGCGCCAGCATCACGCCACGGGTGATCTTCTCGATCCGTTCCAGACGCTTGCGCCCCCCCTTGAGCCTGGCGGCGGGAAGCAGGAAGTCCAGCCGCTTGAGACGGTGACGGGGAGCATCCTTCCTGCTGACCCCCTGATAGCGATCGAAACGGTAACTCCCCAGCCAGGCCCCCTCGGCCATGGCCGCCATCACCCGTGACGGCCCGATGCCGTGCTGCTCGTCGAGGGAGACCAGCACCAGCGCCCGATCCACGGCGCTCTTCTCGCACGCCTTGACCACACTCGCCCCGAGGGCGCGCAGACTCTCCAGGGTGACCGACTCGCGCTTGCCCAATCCAACCAGCAGCAACCGCTCCACCGCCAACCCCTCTCCCGGAACCACGGGCAGAAACAGCGTCTCCCCGGCGTCCCCACGCAGCCAGCCGGCCTTGAGCACCCGTTTCACCTCGCGCGCCACCCCGTCCGGACAGCGCGCCAGGGCGGCCTGGGCCTCGCCCCCCGAGTGGACGCCGATCACCAGCAGATCGGCCTCGTGGGCAACCGACGTCTCGTCGAACAGATGGATCTTTACATGGGCTTCCGACATCGCGACCTTATCCTTTGTCTTGGCATGAAAAATGAACTACTGAAACTTTGCCAAGAATCCTTACCACAAGCACGAGAAAAACACAAAGACCCTCGCCCGCGCACGCCCATGAAACGCCTCTCCCGCCATCTTTTCCAAGATTGCGCCGCGACCTCGCTGGTCACGCTGGGCACGCTCACCTTTTTGATTATGCTCCCGCAGATCCTGCTGCTCACCGATGTCTGGATCAACAAGGGCGCACCGTTTTCGGTGCTGCGTCAAATGATCCTCCTGGCCATCCCGCAATTCATGGTCGGAACCCTGCCCATGGCGCTCCTGACCGGCATTCTTTTGACCCTCAACCGCATGGCCCGTGACAGCGAACTGGTGATCATCAAGGCCAGCGGGGTGAGCATCTGGCAGATGCTGCGCCCGGTCGGGCTGCTGGTGGTGCTGTTCACCGTGCTCTCGCTGCTGCTCAACTGGATCTGGGTACCCAGGGCCTTCTTCGAATTCACCACCCTCAAACGGGCCCTGCTCACCTCCAGCTCGGCCCTGACCCTGCAACCGCGCACCTTCAACCGCGACATCCCCGGCCTGACCCTGCACGTCGAACGCCAGGATCCCATCTCCGGCACCCTCGAGGGGGTGCTGATCCACGATCAGCGCAACCCGAAAGAGGTGGTGACCATCACCGCGCGTCGCGCCCATCCCCACACCCGCGCCGACAACAAGGCGGCACTCTTTCTCGAGGATGGCAGCCGCCACTGGGTCACCCAGGCCGGATACTACCGCCACATGCAGTTCACCCGCTTCGACCTCGGGCTGGAGGTGGTGCTGGGACTGGTGCCCGCCCACCAGAAGGAGTCCGTGGATGAACTCGATCCGGATGAGTTGCTGGCCATGCTCGACCAGGGCACGCCGGAAAAACGCCACGCCGCGCTCCTGGAGTGGCATCGCCGCCTGGCCTTCCCGGCGGCCACCCTCATCATGGGGGCGCTCGCCCTGCCGCTGGGGGTGCGTCAATCCCACCGCACCGGCAAAAGTTTCGGATTCGCCGCCGCGCTGCTGATCCTGATTCTCCACTTCCTGCTGCTGGCCTCCGGAGAGGCCCTGGCCACCCGGAAATTCACCACCCCCCTGATCGGTCTGTGGCTGCCCAACCTCATCATGGCCGCGCTCACCGCCTGGGCCTTCCACTTCGGCGCCCAGGGACGTCTCGCCCCGGATTGGCGCTGGCCCGGTAGCGCCGCGCCCGTCCCCGATCCCGCCCCACCCGATCCGCACGGCTCGATGACCCGGTGACCCGCATGCCCATTCTCTTCCGCCATCTGCTGAGCTTCTTTCTGACCGGCTTCCTGAAGACCCTCGGGGTCTTCGTCGGCCTGTTCCTGCTCATCGACGGCATCGAGGGGATCCGGCGCTACACCCCCAAACCCAACTTCAACACCCTGGATCTCGCCCTGCTGATCTTAAGCCGGCTGCCCAACTATCTGGGCATGCTCACCCCGTCGATGCTGCTTCTGGCCACCCTCATGGGCGTGGCCCGCCTGACCCGCGACAACGAAATCACCGTCATGCGCGCCAGCGGCGTGTCGCTGGTCGGCATCCTCGCTCCGCTGCTCACCGGTGGTCTGATCGTCGCCCTGTTCCACGGGCTGCTGATCGCCCAGATCGTCCCCCGCACCAATGCCCTCGCCCAGAAAATCGAAGATCACATCGTGGACCGGCTCATCGCCCCGCCCTCCAAAAGCGGCGACCTGTGGCTGCGCGACGGCGGACGCATCATCCACATCCAGAAGTTCGACCCGGATCGGACCACCCTGCACGGTGTCACCGCCTTCACCTTCGACGCCGAACACCGTCTCGCCGCCCGCCTGGAAGCCAGCCGCGCCACCTTCGACGGCCAGGGCTGGAAGCTCCACGAGGGACTCGACTACCGTTTCCTCCCCACGGTCGAGGTCCAGGCCTTCGAGGCGCGTCCCTGGCAGGTCTCCCTGGACCCGCAACGCCTCGCCGCCAGCACCCCGCCGCCGAACATGCTCACCGTGATCGAACTGATCCCGGTCATCGACCGGCTGGAACAGGATGGTCACGATGCCACCCGTCACCGCATGATCCTGCACCGACGCCTGGCCGCGCCAGCCATCAACCTGGCCGCCATCGCCCTCGCCTTCCCCTTCGCCCTGCGCCTGCCCCGCTCGGGTGGCGCCCTGCGCTCCTCCCTGCTCGGCACCCTGCTGGGTTTCCTCATGTTCGTGCTCGTCGATCTGGCCACCGCCTTCGGACTCGGCGGACGCCTCCCCCCGATCCTGGCCGCCTGGGCCCCGGTGCTCTTCTTTGCCGGGGTGTCCGGATTCCTGTTTCTCCACCTCGCCTATCCCAGACACTCACGATAACGCCTAACCCGCGACATTCCTTGAAAGAATCCCTTATCCGCCCCCCCCGGACGTCCGATACACCTTCCAGCGACGGATGATTTTCACGACACCATCTTTCGTATCCTAAGAGATCCAATGCATTTCGCCCGGGATGGGCGAGGGAGATGAACTCATGAAGGGATTGCTCACCCATGTCGGGAAAAACGGTGGACAATGGCTGCTGATCGCCGCCGTCGCTCCCCTGGCCGCGGCCTGCGGACATACCGTGGACCCCACCCAGGCGCCTCTGACCACCTACGAAATGCCCGCCGCGGTGGTGGTTCATACCCCTCCGGTCACGCTTCCTCCCGGTTCGCCCTGGCAGAGCCCCATGCCCGCCGGCGCGGCGAGCGCCTACGCCAATGCCCCGGTGGTCGCCCCCAACGGCACCACCGTGACCAGTCCGGCTCCGTCGCTCACCCCCGCCACCGATGCCCTCGGCCATCCCGCCGGCTCCACGGTGGTGCGTCAGGCGCCGATCACCATCGAACGCCCCTCGATCGTGGTCAACCAGCCGCCGGTGTGGGTCGGGAATCCGCCGGTGGCCATTCCGCAACCGCCGGTGATCATGCATCAGGCCCCGATCACGGTGGAGCAGCCCTCGTTCGTGATCCAACCGCCGAAAGTGGGCTTCCAGGTTCCGCAAGCCCAACCGGTGGCCGAAGCCAAACCGGCTCCGGAGGCCAAACCGGCCCCGGTGGTCGAAGAGAAGCCCAAGCCCGAGGCCAAGAAGGCTCAACCGACCAAAAAACCGGCCAAGAAGGCGGTCAAGAAGGCGAAGAAACCGGTCGCCAAGGCTCCCAGGAAGTCCCAGGCGCCCGGAGACGATCTGCCGCCGAAGTAACCTTGCATGCCGGGGGGAGAAACCCCCTCCCCCCCAGTACCATGGACCCCCCTGGCGGGAGTTCCACGGTACGGATGCGCGCCTGGCGAAACTCTGGAGAAGCCGGAACGTTTCGCCGGATGAAAAAAGAGCTTGGATAAGGATTCTGGATCAGAGGCGTCGTGAAACGCCGGACAAGGAGTGACACAACCCATGCCTAAGTTCATACCACCCGTGGCCGCCCTGCTGCTCGCACTGAATGGGGGCAACGCCCTGGCCGGGGAACTGATCGTGCCGCACCAGCCGGGGGATACGATCTCGATCCACGTCCGTCCCGGACGCTATGCCCACCCCTCGGACTACTGGTGGCAAAGGGATCCCTCCAGCCAGGGGAAGTGGGACTATTTCACCCCGGTCGATCATCTGCGACAACCGGTGCTCCTGGAGCCCGGCGAGGAGACGGGCGGGTGGTTCCAGACCTTGCGTCTGACGCCGGCCCTCCAGCCGTCGGAGGAGCACAAACCCGCCGCCACGATCCCCGTGACCAACCGCCCCTTGCGGTGAACGCGGCGATCCCGAAACACGCCTTGCTCGTGATTCAACCCACGACACTCGTCATTCATCCATAAGGGAAGAGTCTCATGAAGATCCACAGCACCCCCCGCCTTCACAAACCGTCGCTGCTCGGCACGGCCACCCTCGCCGCGACCCTGCTCGCGCTCCCCGCGCCGGCCAAGGCCGAACCGACCACCACCGCCGTGGCTGCGGTGGTCTCCGCGGGCTGGCTGGCGGTGATCACCGCCTTTCACGGCTCCTCCCGCGATCATGGCTATCCCATGGCCTCCTCGTCGGACTCCGGCGCGCCCCGCCCGTATGTGATCCCGGCCCACGCCGTGAACCTGCCCCCAGCCAACAGCCCGGCCTTCGGCTCCGGCGGCATGATCTACTCCTCGGTCTCGCCCCTGGCGACCACCAACCAGACCCAGGCCCAGGTGCAACCGGTGGTGCGCATGGAGACCGCGCCGGTCGCCTACTACGCGGTGCCGAGTCCCGGCCTGCAGGTGGTGACCCCGGTGAGCGCGGCGTATGGCGAACCCAGGAAATAAACCCCGAGCGACGACGCATCCGTTGCTTTAAATGCTTTGCGCCCGACGATCAGAACAGCGCTTCTCGTCGTCGGGCGTGGATGATTCAAGAAAACCGAGGAACGCGCCATGAACCCCAGGAACCTCCCCCGCCCAGCGCAACTTCCGACTCTCGCGATCGGGTTTGGCGCGGCTGTTTTCGTCCTCTGGAGCGTCAGCGCCGAGGCCGGCAACGCCTCCGTGGACAAAACCGGCGTCAAAAAACCGGAAAAGAGCAGCGCCAGCGGTTCCAGGCACATCTACTACCCGGATACGGCCCGTTCCTTCTTCGACTATCAGGATACCGGGGCCTTTGCCGGACGTCCGATGGTGATTCCGCCCACCTTGCCGATCATCAGCCAGCCGACCCATCTGGTGATCCACATGCCGGCCCCGGATCCGGTCAAGGCGCCCCTGCCGACCCTGGCGCCGCAATCCGCCGCCGCGCCCAAGCCGGTCGCATCCGCCGCGCCGCCCGCCGCGCCCAAGCCAGTCGCACCCGCCGCGCCCAAGCCAGTCGCACCCGCCGCGCCCAAGCCGGTCGCATCCGCCGCGCCGCCCGAAGCATCCAGGGAGCCCGCCGCCGCGATCCCCAGCGTCCCGCGCCGACCGGTCGAGGTCGAACCCCCGGTGCGTCCCCTGCCGGTGAGCCGGGACTGATCTCGCCCAACCTCTTTCCAACCCCATCGGATGGAAGGCGCTTCCCGCACCTCGAACGATCCACGCCTGCCGTAAAAACAAACACAGGTCGCCGTCAACACGGCGACCTGTAACGTGATCACACCCGATCCAAACAACCCCCCGTAACTCACGCCGGGCTCTTGTCCTGCCCCTGTCCCTGCTGCTCCTCGTCGATGAAGCTCTCCAACTCGGTCTGGTCCAGGATCTGAATCACCCGTCCCTTGACCTCGATCAGCCCGAGTTTGCTCAAGCGGGACAGGATGCGCGAAAAGGTCTCGGGTTGGATCGACAACCGCGAGGCGATCACCCGCTTGGAGGCATCCAGGCGCACCATCCCCCCGACCGGTCCGGTGCCCGGACTCTTGTTGGTCAGAAGATAGCGCGCCAGGCGCACCGGCGCGCTCTGCAGGCTCAAGGTGCGAATCTCGGTGAGCTGACCGTGGAGACGCTTGCTCATCTCGGCCATCATCCGGAAACAGGTATCCGGAGACTCGCGCAGGATGGTAATAAAAGTTTTGTTGTCAAATGCAAGCGCATCGCAGGCGGTCAGCGCCGTGGCGAAAACCGGGTAGCCCGGCTGCTCCATGAACATCACCGCCAGGGCGATGGCATCTCCGGGCCCCATGATGCGCAACACCTTTTCCGCGCCGTTGACCGCCAGATGAAAGAGCTTCACCCGCCCTCTCAGGATGATGAAAAAACGGTCCGCCGGCTCCTGGGCATGAAACAGGGTCTCGTTCTCCTCCAGATGGATCTGCCGCATGGTGCGTTGCACCCGTTGCACCTGTACGTCGGAGAGCGCGCGGAACAGGGTGGTTTCACGGAAGATCCGATGGTTCAGATCCCGAATGGGTGGTGGCATCATGACCTGTTCCTCCTTTGTTTGCCTTTCCGGCATCCTCAACCCGAATCCGGCATCGGACGCCGCCGGCGTTTGTCCGCGCGCCGCTTGATCAGACGCGCAAGCTCCGCGCGTTGATAGACCTCGTGCAGACTCCCCAGATTCAAACCGAACGACCATTTCTCCAATCCACCCCGAAAGGCGGACATCAACCGTTTTTCGGTGCGCCACAGCTTCTCGAAACTCTTGCCCATGGGCGCCAGAATGGCAAGATGCCGTTTTTTCTTGTCCGAGGCCATGATGATCGATTCCCCAATCGGCTCTCAGTCTGATCGCCGATCCTGACTGACATCTCCGCGGGGTGGGAACACGCCCGCCCCGATCCCGATCGACCTCGTTTGGGAGGTCCAGGGAGAAGGCAACTTTTTCCGGCCCAGGCCGTAAGAATCCGGCAAAAGCTGCCCATCCTCGAGTCCGAATCTAACAGACAATCCCACGCATCCACAACCGAAAATCATGGCACGTTTCTGGCTTTACGTTAATTGCCATCCGCTTGTTCGGAACCGGTGGCCGGAACCCGGCCTTGTCACGATTTTCGTTAATACAATCAACCCCCACGAAGGAACGACACCATGGCGGTCATGGATGTGCGCTGTCCCGATTGTCACGGTTTGAACGTGGTCAAATACGGGGTCCAGCCCAACGGCAAGCAACGCTATCTCTGTCAGGATCCCAACTGCGCGCGACGGATTTTCATTCTCCGTCCACCCACCGACACCGGCATGGCGCGCCTGCCCACCGACATGCGCCGGGTCATCGAACGGGCCCTGGCCGGCGCCGAAATCAGCCGTACCGCCCAGGAGCTGCATCTGCCCACCGAAACCGTGGCCGAGGTGTTTCAACTGCTGGCCCGTTTCACGCCCCCCCCCGGCGGGGTCAGCCGTCAGCGTCGCACCCTGCGACGGCGCGCGGCGGGATGAACCTTTCGCGCTCCAACGCCAAACCGTGCCCGGATCCATCACTTTCTTGTAAACATTTCTTCCCGATGTGACGAAACAGACCTTGCACCCGCGTCATGTGGCGCAGGCGCCACCGTATTCTCACGCCGTCGGGAAAGTCGATGCACCGTTCCACGGAGATCAATCAACGCCTGGAGACCCTCAAGTCGCTCCTGGAGCGGATTCACCGCGCCTGGGGACCGGACGACTTCGAGGCGTTGATGCGTTTTTTCGTGGATATCCTCCCTCCGCTCACCCAAGCCGAACGGTGCAGCGTCTTCATCGTCGATTCGGGCAGCGAACGGATCTGGCTCAAATTCGGCACCGGCCTGAAAGAAAAGGCGATCATCGCGCCGATGCGCGGCAGCGTGGTGGGGGAGGCGATCTCCACGGGGCGCACCGTGATGCGGTTGGGATTGGAGTCACGGGAGGGGTTCCACGCCATCGCCGACCGGCAGACCGACTACACCACCCGCAATCTGCTCTGCGTGCCGATCATGAGCCTGGCCGGAAACTATGCCATCGGCGCCGTGGAACTGCTCAACAAGCAGGATGGACCCGGTTTCTCCCCGGCGGATGAAACGCTGCTGCACCAACTGGTCAAATATCTGGCCCTCTCCATCGAACACAATGCCGTGACCGAAGAGATCGTGGAGATCACCCGCGGCATGCATGCAGAAATGGCCCGTGCCGCCAACCCGCTCCTCGGCGAAGAGCGCTACGTCGCCGAAAGCCCGGCCATGCGTCGGATCTTCGCCCTGGTGAACCAGATCGGTCCGTTGCCGGTCAACGTCTTCGTCTCCGGGGAGAGCGGCACCGGCAAGGAGGTGATCGCACGGTTGATCCACGAACGGGGTGGCGCCGCGCGCACCCGACCCTTCGTGGCGGTCAACTGCTCGGCGATCCCGGAAAATCTCATGGAGAGCGAATTCTTCGGTCACGAGAAAGGGGCCTTCACCGGCGCCACCGCGAGCCGCATGGGCCGTTTCGAGGAGGCCGCCGGCGGCACGCTCTTTCTGGATGAGATCGGCGACATGCCCGTGTCGATTCAACCGCGCTTCCTGCGCGCCATCCAGGAGATGGAAGGGGTGCGGCTGGGTGGGAGCAAGGTGCATCGGTATGATTTCCGGCTGATCAGCGCCTCGGGCAAGGATCTGCGCGAAGAGGTGCGGGGGGGACGTTTCCGCGAGGATCTTTTTTTTCGACTGTTTTCCATCGACATCCATCTCCCACCCCTGCGCGAGCGCCGCGAGGAGATCCTGCCGCTGATGCTGCTGTTCCTCGACCAGGTGAGCACGCGGTTCAAGAAGCGTCCGCGCGGCTTCTCACCGGAGCTGGTGGCCCTGTTCGAGTCCCATCCCTGGCCCGGCAACGTGCGCCAACTGGAGCACGAGGTGGAACGTCTGGTGGCCCTCACCCCGGACGGAGAATGGATCACCCCGGCGCACTGCTCCTCCGCGCTCCTGGAGACGCGGCCAGCCACCAGCGGGGCCTGTACGCGCGTTGCCGATACCTTGTCGCTCCCCGAACAACGCAAGCGGCTGGAGATCGATCTCATCGCCCAGGCGCTGCGCCAGGCGGGGGGCAACAAGGCCCGCGCCGCCGAACTGCTGGAGATCACCCGCCAGTCCCTGCACAACAAACTGCGCCTGTACCGGATCGATGAGGGAGGCGAGCCTTTTCATGGTTGATTTCGTCCCCAAAATGGTCGTCAGTCCCCTTCAGGAGATCGTTGAATCCCTCACGGGCGTCCACTGGGCCCTGCTCGACCCCAACGGCATCATCGTCGCGGTCAACCCTGCCTGGCGCGCCTTTTCCGCGCTCAACGGCGGCGTGGGCGACTATCTGGGCGCCAATTACCTCGAGATCTGCGCACGAGCCTGCCAGGAGAACGACCAGCTCTGGGAGGCCGAACGGCTGCTCCATCAACTGCGCGACCATCTCGAGGCGCGGGCGCAAGATCCCTCCCCCTCGGTCTGCTACTCCTGCCACGCCCCCACGGAACACCGCTGGTTCGAAGTGAACATCCGCCCCTGCGCATGGGAAGGGAACAGGCACCTGTTGATCGTCCATCGCAACGTGACCACCGAAAAGCACCTCGAGTTCTCACGGGAGCGGGCCCTGGGCATGATCATGCACGATCTGCGCGGCCAGATCGGCAATCTCTACAACACCATCGATCTGCTCCAGATGATGGAACAGGATCCGGAACGGCGGATGCTTCTCTCCCTCTCCCAGAAGTCCGGACGCCGCGCGCTGGAGATCATCGCCTCCCACTCCCGATTCATCGCCCTCGAACAGGGCGCCCTGCATCTGGAGTGCGAGACACTGGACCTGGCGGCGATGATCGACGGGTGGCGGCAGAGAAGCGACAGGCAACTCGGTTCCCGGAAGATCCAACTGGCGGTCCACGCCGACCGCGCCCCCGCCGCCCCCGCGCCGCGCGGGGAGCGCACCCTGATCCAGAGCGTGCTGGACAACCTTTTGACCAACGCCCTGGAAGCCGCGCCCTTCGGTGGCCTCATCCAGGTGACACTGCGCATCGATTCGAGGGGACTGCATCTGAGCATCCACAATCCGGGCGCCGTACCGCCGGAGATCCGTTCCCGATTTTTTGAAAAGTACGTCACGCATGGCAAATCCCATGGCACGGGTCTGGGCACCTATACGGCCCGTCTGATCGTGGAAGCCCATCGTGGCACGATCCGCATGCGCACCCCGAACGAAAACAGCACCGAGATTCTGATCTTCATCCCGCATTGACCGTGCCGAATGCCCGCCCTCCCCGTCGCCGACATCCCGGATCGTTGTCGCTTGCCAGACAGCCGGCGACGACACCTGTGCAAACACTATCCATTCGGCAACAGCCAAACAACCCGGCCTGAAATCTTCTCTCTCGACACCCGCCGGATCCAATGATGCGGACATGCCTCTCAAGGAAATCGCGTGACCGGCGGGGTTTTCCCCCGAATTGACACCCGTTCACAATCCGTTGAATCCACGGCCAAAACAACTTGGCACCGTTGCTGCAATCCGTTATCGATTGAAAATCCGGCAGCTCCATCGAAACAACGCCGTGGCGGCAAGAGCGTGTGACCACGAAGGACGAATCGGCATGTCAAGGATCATCGGCATCGACCTGGGAACCACCAACTCCTGCGTGGCCGTGCTGGAGAGTGGCGCGGTTCGGGTGTTGAGCAACCCGGAGGGGGAACGCACCATCCCTTCCCTGGTGGCTTTCGCGGCCAACGGCGCGCGCCGGGTCGGACAGAGCGCCAAACGGCAGATGCTGGTCAATCCGGAAAACACCCTTTCGGCGATCAAACGGCTGATGGGACGGCGCTTTTCCGATCCCCTGATCCAGCGCGAGATGGAACGTCTGCCCTATCGGATCGTGGCGCTGGAGAACGGCGATGCCGGGGTGGAAGTCCATGGCGAAGCCAAGGCCCCCGCCGAGATCGCGGCGATCGTGCTGCAACGGTTGAAGCAGACCGCCGAGGAGCAGCTCGGGGAACCGGTCGCACGGGCGGTGATCACGGTCCCGGCCTACTTCAACGAGGCGCAGCGCCAGGCCACCCGCGACGCGGGCCGGATCGCCGGACTCGAGGTGGTGCGCATCATCCACGAACCGACCGCCGCGGCCCTGGCCCACGGACTGGAGGGGTGCGAGGGTCGGACCATCGCGGTCTTCGATCTGGGCGGCGGCACCTTCGACATCTCCATCCTCACCATCGGTTCCGGAGTGTTCCAGGTCCGGGCGACCAACGGCGACACCTTCCTGGGCGGGGAGGATTTCGATCGGTGCGTGATCGACCATCTGGCCGGAATCTGCCTGGAGCAACTCGGCTTCGACCCGCGCGCCAACAAGGAGAACGCCCAACGTCTCAAGGAGGCCGCCGAGACGGCGCGCATCGAACTCTCCACCGAATTGACCACCGAGATCCATCTCCCCTTTCTGCACGCCGAAAAGAACACCCCCCGGCATCTGAGCGCCACCCTGACCCGCGCCAGGCTCGAAGAGCTGGTGGAAGGGTTGATCCAGCGCACCATCGTGCCCTGCGTGATCGCGCTCAAGGAGGCCGGCGTCGGGGTGGATGGCATCGACGCGGTGATCCTGGCCGGTGGCATGACCCGCATGCCGAAGATCCGTCAGACCGTGGCCAACTTCTTCGGCATGGAACCGGTCGCTGGCGTGGACCCGGATCTGATCGTCGCCGAGGGGGCGGCCATCCAGGCCGGCATCCTGGCCGGAGCGCTTCAGGATGTGGTGCTGTTGGATGTGACGCCGCTCTCCCTGGGGATCGAAACCAAGGGGGGTCTGTTCGGCGTGCTGATCCCGCGCAACACCACCATCCCGTGTCGTGTCGCCCGCACCTTCTCCACCGGCATGGACGGTCAGCAGTTCGCCACCGTGCGGGTGGCCCAGGGGGAGCGGGGGCTGTTCGGGGCCAACCATCTGTCGGGAGAGTTCACCCTGACCGGCATTCCGCCCGCGCAACGGGGCGTGCCGCGCATCGAGGTCTCCTTCGAGATCGATGCCGATGGCATGGCCAGGGTATCGGCCATCGATCTGGCCACGGGGCGGGAGCAATCGATTCACGTCAAGGCATCCGGCGGGTTGTCCGAGGCCCAGATCGCCCGCATGATCCGCGAGGCCGAACGCCATGCCGAGGAGGATGCCCGCCGGCGCCGGCTGATTCAGGCGTTGAAACGGGCCGACAACGTGTTGCACCGCACCCGCGAATTCACCCTGCGTTACGGCAATCGCCTCGAAAGCTCCCTGCGCGCGACCCTGGCCGAGGAGATCCAGACGCTGTGCCTGGCGCTGGAAAACAATCCCGATCCGGCGACCATCGAGCGGCATGCCGATACGCTGGACGGAATGCTCGCCCACATTCCCGTTCCGGCATCCGACCCGGCCCCGACCGCCGCCTCGGCGTCACACCCCAGCGGCACTTCCGGTGAACGGGGGGCAGACTCACGGAGCGGCGCGCTCGAGGAGACGATCGAAACCTTCGCGATTCCCGAGGTGGCCGATCCGTTGGATCTGGAGTTCGAATCGGGCGAGACCCTGGATTGGCACTTCCCCAGCGAGGACGAGGAGTATCTGGCGGAGATGCCGGCGGCCTGGGCCGAGGATCTGGACGCCTGGTTCGAGCAGGGGTTGTCCGGCAGCGACGACCTCTTTCCGCTTCCCGACGTGGTGCGCGCCTCCACCACGGGTGGCACGCGTCCACTTGTCGCCTCCTGGTGACCCAGGTGTCCGCGTCGGACGACGAGCCGACCGCATCCGGTCCCCTGGCCGGGCTGGTCCAGGCGGTGGCCGGACGGCTGCTCGATCACCCGCGCGGCAAGGCCACTCAGTTGGCGCGGCTCTGGCGCCAGCTGGTGGGTCCGCAACTGGCGCGGCATACCGAGCCGGTACGGTTGATGAACGGGGAGTTGACCGTGCGGGTGGACTCCTCGGCCTGGCTGAGCGAGTTGAATTTCCTCGCTCCGGACATTCTGCTTCGCTTCCAGGAGCAACTCCCCGCCGGAACGCTGAAAAAATTCCGCTTCAAGCAGGAGTCCCTCAAGTTCACCCCGGCGCCCCGGAGCAAGCCTCCCCCGCCACGGGAGCCCCCCCTGCCCGAGGAGTTGGAACGGGCGGAACGGTTGTGCGCGCCGATCACCGACCCGCGGTTGAAAGAGACGGTGCGGGCGTTTCTGCTGGCGGACATGGGAACCAAACGGCGCGAGGGTCGGCGCAACTGACGGTCATGCGTCGTGTCGCGCTCATCCCGCCGCACCCCGCGCCCCCTTCTCCACCAGGCGGGACGGTGCCACCACCATCCCTCCGCTGCCACCCTTGCGCAGCCCCACCAGCAGCAGAATCGCCTCCCGAGCCGGATCCGCGTGGACCGGCACCAGCCGTTCCGGATTGAGTCCCCGTGCCACCCCCCCGGTCAGCAGTTCCACCAGCCGCTCGGGGCGGTGCATCAGCGTCATCACCCCGCCGGCGCGCAGCAGCAGCGCCCCACAGCGCAGAAAATCCCCCAGACCCCCCGTCTGTTCGAATCGGGCCATGGCCCGCGACCGCTCCGGGGGGAGCCGACCCGCGCCCAGGGCGAAGAAGGGGGGATTGCACACCACCCGGTCGTAGCCACCCGGCGCCATGTCCGGCGGCGGGTCACGCACATCCCCTTCCACCACCCGCACCCGTTCCGTGAGCGCATGCCGCTCGACCAGATGCCGCGCCTCGGTGCAAAGTTCCGGTTGAATCTCCAGGCCATCCACCCGGATGCTGGGGTGGGCAAGGGCCAGACGCACCGCCACCTCGCCGCAACCGCACCCCAATTCCGCCACCCGCTCCCCGGCCTCGACCCCGACCTCCCCGGCCAGAAGCCCGGCCTCGATCCCCCCGCCCACCCGACGACACAAACCGGGTGGCAGCCCCTGAAAAACCGGTTTCATCCCCTCCACACCTCTCCTTTCTGGCAATCTTTCCAATAAACACATAATATAAATGGATAAAATAAATTATTGTTAATAATTGACATGCCAATCACTAAAAATTATGATCCTGAAACTTGCCAAGCTTGCAACCGAATCCATCTCGAACCAAGGAGGGGGATAGAAAAATGAATATTCTAAAAAAAATCAAATTGCAAACCCAGATCTGGCTCCTGGCAATGATCGCGCTGGGCGGCATTATCGCCATCAGCGCCATCATCTACCACGACGAGCGCGTCATGATGCTCGAAGACCGTTACGCCAAGACCCGCAACCTGGTGGAGAGCGCCCACTCCCTGCTGGTTTACTATCACGACCTGGGCAACAAGGGAACCCTGACCCCGGAGGCGGCCCGCGCCGCGGCCCGGGAAGCGGTGAAAAAACTCCGCTTCAATGAGAAGGATTACTTCTGGATCAACGATTTCCATCCCAACATGGTGATGCACCCCTTCAAGCCGGAGTTGGACGGCAAGGATCTCTCCAACTTCAAGGATCCGAAGGGAACCGCCCTGTTCGTGGAGATGGTGAAGGTGACCCGGGCCCAGGGAGCGGGATTCGTGCCCTATCTGTGGCCACGACCCGGCCAACAGGAGCCGGTTCCCAAAATTTCCTACGTCAAGGGGTTCGAACCGTGGGGCTGGATCATCGGTTCGGGCATCTACATCGACGACGTGGATGCCGCGCTCGCCAAGCGGCTGCGCGAGATCGGCACCGTGACCCTGGTGGTGATGCTCCTGTTGGGAGCGGTCACCTTCGCGATCACCCGACTGATCAACGCCCAACTCGGCTGCGACCCCCTGATCATCCAGGAGGTGGCCATGCGGGTGGCCAGCGGCCATCTGGACGTGACCGATGCCAGGCACCAGGCGTGTCGTACCGGCGCCCTGGCCTCGCTGCAGGCCATGGCCAGACAGCTCAAGGAGACCATCGTCGAAATACGCAATATCTCCTCGAGTCTGGTGGAAAAAGGCGGGGAGTTTTCCCACAACGCCGAGTTCATCTCCGCCGGCGGCCAGGCCCAGGATCACGGTCTGTCCGAAACCTTCCAGGCCATGAACGAGATCGCCGCCACCACCCGGCGCAACACCGACAACGCCTCCGAGACCGGACGCATCGCCACCCGTGTCGCCAACGACGCCGAAAAGACCGGCGAGGCGGTGGCGCGCGCGGTTCAAGCCATGCGCGAGATCGCAGACAAGATCTCCATCATCGAGGAGATCTCCCGTCAGACCAACCTGCTGGCCCTGAACGCGGCCATCGAGGCGGCACGGGCCGGCGAACATGGCAAAGGGTTCGCGGTGGTGGCCGCCGAGGTGCGCAAGCTGGCAGAACGGAGTCAGGGGGCGGCGGGCGAGATCATCGAACTCTCCGCCAGCAGTCAAAGCATCGCCGAGCAGGCCGGGGTGATGCTCCACGACCTGTTGCCGAACATCCGCAAGACCGCCGGGCTGGTCCAGGAGATCATCGCCTCCGGATCCGAACAGGCCGGACACGCCGACCGGGTGTTGGCCTCGCTGAAGGAGCAGGTGGAGATCAGCCACCGCAACTCGGCGGCCTCCCAGAACATGGCACGGGATTCCGAGGCGCTGCGCGGGTTCGCGGACCGTCTGGAGGAGGTGATCGGCTTCTTCAAGGCGTGAGACGGAGCGAGGATGCACCGGACCAGAGCGCTCCTGTCCGCCAGGCGGGTGGCGATCATGGACAACGGGACGCCGATGGCCTATTCTGTGAAGCGATAATCGTGAATCGTCGAAACTCCCGCTCCCAGGCAGACCGCGACCCTCGACCCATGTCCAACGCCACGCCACCCGATCTTTCCGACTCCCTGGCCATCATGATCCGGGCCGCCCACGAAGCCGGAGACGCGATCATGCGCTATTTCCGTCTCGGTCAAACCGTCTCGGCCAGCGCCGAGGTGCGGGAAAAGGGGCATGACAACCCCTTGACCAAGGCCGATCTGGAGGCGGATACCCTGCTGCGCGAACGGCTGCTCGGCAGCCACCCCCACTGCGGCTGGCTCTCCGAGGAGACCGTCGATCACCCGGACCGGCTGGAGCGGCGTTCGATCTTCGTGGTCGATCCCATCGACGGCACCAAGGAGTTCATCGCCGGTCTGCCCCAGTTCGCCCTCTCCCTGGCCCTGGTCGAGGCCGGACGACCGGTGGCGGCCTGCATCCACAATCCGGCCTCGAACGAAACCTTCACCGCCCTGGCCGGCAAGGGGTGCCGACTCAACGACCAACCGATCCGGGTCACCGACCGGCGCGACCTGGCCGGCGCCTCGTGCCTGGCGAGCCGTTCGGAGACCGCGCGCGGCGATTGGGAGCTTTTTTTAAGCGAATGGAAAATCCAGACCATGGGATCGATCGCCTACAAGCTCGCCCTGGTCGCCTCGGGCCGCTTCGACATGACCTTCACCCTGTCGCCGAAAAACGAATGGGACTTCTGCGCCGGCGACCTGCTGGTCCACGAGGCGGGCGGCACGGTGACCCACAAGAGCGGCGCCCCCTTTCTCTACAATCAGGTCAACCCCATGGTCCGTTCGGTCCTGGCCACCAACGGCGCGTTGCACGCCCCGCTTCTGGCCCGGCTGATCGACACCCCTCTGGCTCCGGACCGCCATGCACGGTCCTGTTCCCACCCCGCGAAAGGATAAACGCACCATGAAACGCCACCACGTTTACGGCATCGGTCACGCCCTGGTGGATACGGAAATCCGGGTCACGGACGACTTCCTGAAACAGGCCGGCCTGACCAAGGGCTCCATGACCCTGATCGACGAAGCGCGCCGCGCGGAGCTTCTGGCCCTGCTCGGCGATGCGCCGCGCCACCGCGCCTGCGGCGGCTCTTCGGCCAACACCCTGATCGGCGTGGCGCAACTCGGCGGAAACGCCTTTCACGCCAGCCGCGTGGCATCCGACGAAAACGGCCTCTTTTTCACCGGCGACATGCGCGCCAACGGGGTCGCCAACGATCTCGAAAAGCGTCCCAGAACCGGCACCACCGGCCAATGTCTGGTGCTGATCACCCCGGATGCGGAACGGACCATGTGTACCCATCTGGGGATCTCCGAGTTCTTCTCTGCGGAAGATCTGGCCCCCGAGGAGCTGGCCGCCTCGGAGTGGCTCTATGTGGAGGGGTATCTGGTCACCTCGCCGAGCGCCCGCCATGCCGCCTGCAAAGCGGTCTCCCTGGCGCGCGAACACGGGGTGAAGATCGCCCTGACCTTCTCGGACGCCAGCATGATCGACTACTTCGGGGCCGGCCTGGAGGAGATCATGGGATCCGGGGTGGATCTGATCTTCTGCAACCAGACCGAGGCGCTCCGTTACGCCGGGAGCGACGATCTGGAGGTGGCCAAGGCGGCCCTCGCCCGACGCGCCCCGGCCTTCGGACTGACCCTCGGCGCCCAAGGCGCGGTGGTCCGTCTCGATGGACGCGACACCCTCATCCCCGGCATGCCGGTCCAGGCCATCGACGCCAACGGCGCGGGGGATCTCTTCGCCGGCGCTCTGCTTTACGGCCTCACCCACGGTTTCTCCCCGGAGCGGGCCGGACGGCTCGCCTGTCGCGCCTCGGCCCGCCTGGTCACCCGGCACGGAGCGCGCCTGTCCCGGGAGGAGACCCGGGATGTCCTGAACACCCTGGATTGACCCCATGGCCGTGCGTTCCAAATCCTCGGGAGGGCCGCGCGACCGTCGCGCCAACTCCCGCGTGGATTTCGAAGACGAACTGGTGCTGCGCGACGAGGAGGGCCGCATCCATCGCGGCGCCTTTGGCAACATCAGCCTGCGCGGTCTGCTGTTCCACGGCGAGGATCCCCTCCCGGCCCTCGGCACGATCCTCTCCGGCACCCTGATTCTGGGCACCATCTCCCTGCCGTTCAAGGGTGCGGTGATCCATGCCCAACCCGGACGCGGGGTGGCGATCCGTTTCCAGGAGATGGACATCGAGTGTTTCAGCCATCTGCGCCGTCTGGTTTCGCTCAATCTGGGCGATTCGGACACCATTGACGACGAATTCCTGGCGGATCGATGAGCAATCCCGCGCTCCCCACCGGCATTCTGCCGATTCTGGATGCCGACTGGCTCGAAAGGATCGCGCCCGCCTCCATGCCGCCCGAGGCGGTGGCCCGTCTCATCCACGCGCTGGCCATTCCGATGGTGCAACTGCGCGCCAAGGGCGGGGAGGCGTCGGCCCGCGTCTTCATGACCGGCTGGCTCAAGGCGCTGCGCGACCACGCCCCCGAAACAAAAGTGATTCTCAACGACCGGCTGGCCTGGGTGCTCTCCTTGGATGCCGACGGGGTGCATGTCGGACAGGAGGATACGCCGGTGGAGACCTGTCGGAACGCGCTCGGCGCCGGGCGGATCATCGGTCTGTCCACCCACACCCTGGCGGAGATTCGCCAGGCCGAGGCGCTCGGAGTCGATTACATCGGCTTTGGACCGATCTTCCCGACCGCCACCAAATCGGATACCCACGCGGTTCAGGGGGTCGAGACCCTCAAGGGGATGGTCGAGGCAACCCGGTTGCCGATGGTGGCCATTGGAGGGATCACGTTGGAGAATCTGGACGCGGTGGCCGCGACCGGGGCCCATGGGGCGGCGTTGATCAGCGCGTTGTGGCAAGCGGATTGGGAGCGGAGACTGAGCGCGGCGGTCGGGAGCTGGCGACGAGGCTGACAGGGCGGCGCGGTCCAGGATGAAACCGCACCCGATCGGAAAGGTATCGTTCTTACCGTTGAAAAAAAAGAGAGAGTTTGGGAGATTCCTCTCCCAAGGTTTGGCTTTTGACTTTGGCGCGCTCTTTACAAAGAAGCCTTTTTCGCGTCTTGTGCGAAAAAGGCGCCGCGCGCAGCCTTCACGAGCGTCGTTTCCGATTTTTGGAAACGACGCTCGTATCTTGCACGGCAGGCTTGCGGAAAACGACGCATCCCATACGGGTTTGCGTTTGAGAACACCATTCAGAAACACCATACGCCGGAAAGGCGATCAGCAGGAGCGATGCGCCGGAAAGGCGATCAGCGGGAGCGATGCGCCGGAAAGGCGATCAGCAGGAGCGATGCGCCGGAAAGGCGCGATCAGCTCTCGAAATGGACCTCCTCGGTAACCCGGGAGACCTTCTCCTGACGTTCGGCGGTGGTCTTGCAGCTGATGCACAGATCGGTGACCGGACGGGCCTCCAGACGACGCAACCCGATCTCCACGCCACACTCCTCGCAATACCCGTATTCGTCCTCTTCGAGGGCTTCGATGGTGCGCTTGATCTTGGAGATGAGCTTGCGTTCGCGGTCGCGGGTACGCAGCTCGAAGTTGCGATCGGTTTCCAGGGAGGCGCGATCGGTGGGATCGGCGAAGATGGCCTTCTCCTCGGTCATGATGTTGACCGTTTTTTCCGCCTCCTCAAGCAACTGCTGCTCCCATTCCAGCAACAACCTGCGGAAATAGGCCCGCTGATTGGGGCTCATGTACTCCTCGTCCTCGGTGGGACGATAGTCTTCTGGCAATTGGATGTCGGCGATTTTCATGTTTCACGCTCCGAACCTGCATGATGGGGGGAGTACCCTCTCACCCCCCGACCGAGGACCCTCCCTGCCGAGAGTTCCACGGCAAAAGATAATGACATCGCCTAGAATATCGTTTTATGAGGAGAGAAGTCAATCCATTTCGGGCCCGATTGCCGGTCATTGTCCATCGATCGGAAAGATCTTGCCAGGATTGAGGATCCCTTTCGGGTCGAAGAGCCGTTTGATGGCCCGTTGCATGCGCAAGGATTCGGGATCGAGTTCCCGGTCGATGAAATCCCGTTTCATGATGCCGACCCCGTGTTCGCCCGAGAGGGTGCCGCGCAGGGCCAGAACTAGGTCGAACACCCGTTCCAGGGCCTGGTGGACGCGGGGTCCCTGGGTCGGATCCGCCGGGTCGGTGAGGAGATTGACATGGATGTTGCCGTTGCCGGCATGGCCGAAACCGACGATCGGCACGCCGCTCTCCTGGGAGATGGACGCGAGCCCCGCCACCAGATCGGCCAGTCGGGTCACGGGCACCACCACATCCTCGTTGACGCGCTTGGGGGCGATGCGGGTCAGGGTGGGCGAGAGGGCGTGTCGGGCGGCCCAGATCCGTTTGGACTCCGCCTCGTCGCGGGCGACGGTCACCTCGACCGGTGCAAACGCCTCCAGCCGTTCGCGCATGGCGCGCGCGCGTTCTTCGATTTCCGCGCGGGCGCCCTCGACCTCGATGAGGAGCAGGGCGCGACCCAGGGGATGACACACCTCGGGCAGCGTTCCCCGCACCAGTTCCAGGGCCGCCGGATCGAGAAATTCGAGTGCCGACGGGGGCTCGCCTCGCGCCATGATCCCGGCCACCGCCCGCGCAGCGCCATCCATGTCGGCGAAGGCGGCTCGCAACGTCCGCCGCGCCTCGGGGAGCGGAGCCAGTTTCAGGGTCGCCTCGACCAGCACGGCCAGGGTTCCCTCGGAACCGATCAGCAGTTGGGTCAGATCATACCCCACCACCCCCTTGGTGGTGTATCCGCCCACGCGCATGGTCTGTCCGTCGGCCAGGATCACGGTCATGCCGAGCACCCAGTGTCGGGTCACGCCGTGACGCACGGCGTTGGGCCCCGCAGAACACATGGCCAGGTTGCCGCCGATGGTGCAGGAGCGTGCCGAGGAGGGATCCGGGGGCCAGCAGAGCCCCTGTTCGGCCAGACGTCGCCCCAATTCGGCGTTGACCACCCCCGGCTCCACCACCGCGAACCGATCCCCCGGCTCGACGGCCAGGATGCGGTTCATCCGCTGGGTGGAGAGCACCAATCCCCCCTCGATCGCCAGGGCGCCCCCCACGCAACCGGTGCCGGCTCCGCGCGGGATCACCGGAATTCCGGCCTCGTGACAGATCTTGAGCGTGCCGGCCACCTCCTCCCGACTCTTCGGCAGGGCCACGGCCCAGGGGAGAAAGCGCCGTCCGCTGTTGTCCCGGGCATACGCCTCGCGTTGCGCGCCGCCGGTCAAAAGACCGGTCTCCCCCAGCACCCGCCGCAATGCCGCAAGGCTGTTGGCGGACAACTCAGAACTTGGAATCAACGGTTCCATCCGACCTCTTCGAGACTCCAGCCGCGCCCGCATCCGTCGCGCCGCCCGGTCGGGTCACTTCCGGGGCCTTGACACCCTCCCCCTCGCCACCCTGGCGCGTCGTCGCGCGACCACTCTCCTTCCGGCCCGACTCGGAGCGATGCACCTGTTGAGCCTTGGGATCGATCTCGATGTAGGAGACCACCTCCTTCACCCCGCCCACCTGACGGGCCACCTCAACGGCACGGTTGCGCTCGGACACCGACTGCGCGGTACCGGTCAGGTAGACCACCGCCTTGGTGGTCTCGACGTGAATATCCAGGCCGCGCACCTGCTCGTCGGCCAGCAGACGAATTTTCACCTCGTTGGTGTACCAGGCGTCCTTGGTCAGTTCGCCGAAGGTGGCGTGCTGCACTTTGAGTTCGGAGTGGACCTTGACCACGCCGCGGGTCGCCTTGGCGATGGAGATGGCGCTGTCGATTTCGGCCTGGGAGGCGGCGGTTCCGGTCAGCAGCACCGCGCCCTGATAGACGCTGACGTTGATGTTGGCGGCACTCACCTTGTCGCTGCGCATGTAGTAGCTGCGCAATTTCATGGCCAGCACGTTGTCCTCGATGGCGCCCTCGGGACTGCGACGCTCACCCATGAAACCGGACGTCGCCGCGCCGCTGTTGGAATCCATCGGCACGCAGGCCGCCACCCCCAGCATGGCCACCAGGGGCAGAAGGCCCCGATACAGAATCGAACGGCTCATCGATTTATTCTCCAGAAAGAAACGTCAATGAAAAGGAGGATATGAACGCAAAAACACCTCGTCCGTTCTGACATGCATAAATCATTCCCATCCAGGTCTGAACGCATCGGCGATCACCTCGGCGCGCCAGCGCCACCCCTCGCGGCGAATCAACACCGCATCGAAACGACAGTCGCACCCGGCCAACTCCGGATGATCGCGCAGATACGCCTCGGCCAGACGGACGATCCGCTCCTGCTTGACCCGATCGATCGCATCCGCCGGATCCGTGCCGGTGGCCACATGCCGCGCCTTGATCTCGCAAAAGATCACCATCCCGTCCCGCCAGGCGACCAGATCGATCTCCCCGCCCCGCGTGCGCCAGTTGCGCTCGATGATCCGGTAGCCCGAACGCGTCAGACAGCGCGTCGCCACCCCCTCGGCCCAGATGCCAAACCGCTTGCGATCCATTCCGACTCCCGACATGACCACCCCCATGAAACCCGCCGCCCGACACGACACGACACATGACGGCCAAACCATCATGGCACAGGATGGCCGCCCAATTCCAGACGGATGCCCCCCCTTCAAACCGCGTCCAGTTTGGAAGGTGTCGTTTTTACCGTCGAAAAAAGAGAGAGGGTCCAGGAGATTCCTTTTCCAAGGTTTTGCTCTTGACTTTGGCGCGCTCTTTATCAAGAAACATTGTTCGCCTCTTGTGCGAGAAATGCGCCGCGCGCAACCTTGCGGAAAACCACGCATCCCATGATGGGTACGGTTTAGGATGCGCAACCAAATTATACATCATAAATTTGTCTTGACTGGAGACGGCTGTTAGGATCAAGTATGAAGGTGAAGACTCATCCATCGTTTGGCTCCAGGGGGGAAAACATGCGCATCGCGACGATCCTGATGGGAATCCTGTTGGGAATGACGGGTTGCGTCTCCCTCGCGGATGCCCAGGAATTGCCCAAACTGCTCATCAGCGCGCCTGGCCCGCGCAACCTCTCCTACCTGCCCATCGATCTGATCCCGGTGATCGGCGCGGACCGCGAGGAGGGTGTCGATCTGGAGATCGTCTCCGTGGGCGGTGGCGGCGTGGCCCTCCAGAACCTGACCCAACGCAATGTCGATTTCGCCGTGGCCGGCGTGCCGGCGGCCATGTCGCTACGGGCCAACGGCGGTGACGTGGTGGTGGTGGCCCCGGTGGATGACGCGCCGCTCTTCGTGCTCATGGTCCGTTCGGGTCTGGCCGGACAGGTGAAACGGATCGCGGATCTCAAGGGCAAGGTGATCGGGGTCAACACCAGCACCAAAACCAGCAAAACCACCTCGCAGCAACTCATGGAACTCCTGCTGCGCTCCGACGGCGTGCCGCTGGACGCGGTGCGCATCGTGCCGGCGGGTCAGAGCTGGGTGGAACAATCCTCGCTGCTCAAATCCGCCACCGCCGACGCGGTGATGGGCGACGAACCGTTCGCCTCGCGTCTGCTGGCCGATGGCAAGGTGTTCTTTCTGGCCAATCTGGCCGAACCGGCCACCCTCGGATCCCTCAAGGAGGCCAATTTCCTGCACGCCGCGCTCGAAACCCGCTCCGAGGTGATTGCCCAGGATCCGAAAAAGGTGGCCAAAATGGTGCGCATGCTCAAAAAAAGCCTCGCCTGGATCACCACCCACCCCGCCGCCGAAATCGTGGAAAAACTCAAGATCGCCGACGAGGCGGAGCGAGACGCGCTGCAACGGGCCTTGGAGAGATATCCGCACGCCTTCAAGGGGGATGGTCGCTTTTCGACCGAACAACTGCGCAACACGGAAGCCTTCTTTCACAAATCCATGCCCAACGATCCCAAATCGCTCTCCCAGACCATCGAATCGATGGTCGATGACCGCTGGGCAGGCAGAGCCCCGTGAATCACGCCATCGGCAGGCAGGCGGCCCTCCGACTCATCGTCAGTCTCGGACTGCTGGTGGGCCTGATCGCCCTGACCACGGTGTTCATCTATCAACACGCCCTGGCCAAGGCCGCCGAAGAGCGCGCGGACGATCAGGAGCGCTTCTACCGCGCCCGCCTGGCCCAGGTGGAACGGGAGTGGGAGCTGCATACCCAGGATTTCAGGACCCGCCTGGAATTGACCCGCCTCCTGGAGCGGGATGAGACCCCCTCCGGAGAGACGCTCGACCTGCTCAACGCCTTCATCACCGTCCAGAGCGCGGAGCGGCGCTTTCACTATCTGGTGATCGTGAATCGTCACGACCGCATCCTGTTCGATTTCGGCAGCATGACGCCACGCGGCAATCCTCTTCCCGAAGGGGAGGAGAGCGGATACTTCAGGGACCAGGAACTGGACATGCTGTTCCGAGTGCTGCAGACACCGATCTGGCTCGGCGAACGCCAGGGGACCGGTCGGCTGGCACTCTTTTACCGTCTGGACAACGCCCTTCTTTATCGAATCGGCGCGCCGGGCCTGACCCTGGGATTGACCCATCACGATCGCGCCGTGGCCAGTTCGGCAGGCAACCACGATCTGGAACGGCTCAACCAGGGCGAACAGACATCCGAGTCCCGGCAACGCAGTCTGCCCTGGTCCGGGACAAAAGGGGATCCGGTGCATCTGGTGATCGAAGCGCCGGTCAAACCCCTCTTCTCCAATCTCGAACTCTCCCTGGGGATGAGCCTGATCCCGGTGGTCGATGGTCTGATCCTCTGGTTCACCCTCGGCTTCTGGCTGCTGCGTCAGACCGGACGGATCACCCTGCTCGAACGGGCGGTGGGCCTGTTCACCGAAAAGCGCCGCCTGACCTCCGAGTTGACGCACCAGCTGGACAAGGCCGAAACCGGCCACAACGACGAGATCACCGCCGTGGCCGGGGCGATTCGCAACATGGCCACCGCCATCTCCAACCGCGAACAGGCCCTGATGGATGCCGCCAGGGAGCTGGAACAGGCCCGACGAAGCGCCGAGTCGGCCAATCTGGCCAAAAGCGAATTCCTGGCCACCATGAGCCATGAAATCCGCACCCCGATGAATGCCATCATCGGCATGGCGGATCTGCTGTCCGAAACCAGACTCGATCCCGAACAGCGCTCGTTCGTCAAGGTGTTCCAACAGGCGAGCAACACCCTGCTCGAACTGATCAACGACATCCTGGATCTTTCCAAGGTGGAGGCCGGTCAGTTCAATCTGGACCGGATCCCCTTCGATCTGCCGGATCTGGTCGAAGGGGTGATGCTGATTTTCGATACCCGTGCCCGCGAGAAGGGGGTTCAACTGGAGTGGGTGATCGCGCCGGACGTGCCGGAACATCTGCTGGGCGATCCCAAGCGGTTGCGGCAGATTCTGGTCAATCTCATCGGCAACGCGATCAAGTTCACGCCGGCAGGCCGGATCCTGGTGGTGGTGACCACCCTGGGCGGGCAGAGCGAACGGGTCTGTCTGCACTTTTCGGTGGCCGACACCGGCATCGGCATCGATCAGGAGAAACTTACCCAGGTTTTCGAACCCTTCACCCAGGCCGACTCCTCGGTGACGCGCCGTTTCGGCGGCACCGGCCTGGGGTTGACCATCAGCAACCGCCTGGTGCGCCTGATGGAGGGGACGATGCACGTCACCAGCAAGCTCCACGAAGGGAGCACCTTCAGTTTCACAGTGCTCCTGGAACGCCACGCCCTGCCGATGATTCAACCTCCCAGCGGCGAACCCGCGCCGTTGACCGGCACGCGCATTCTGCTCATGGATGACAACCGCGCCAACATCCGCATCTACCGGGAGATTCTCGAACATGCCGGCTGCGAGGTGGATGTCACCGCCCAGATGGAAGAGGTCGCGGAACGGATCATCGGACGCGGCGGAGGTTCCAGACCGTATCAACTGCTGCTGCTCGACTATCATCTGCCCGAGGCCAATGGTCTGCAACTGATCGAACGGTTGCGCGCCAGCGAGGAGACCGCCGGGATCCCCATCGTGCTGCTCACCTCCGACGATCGCGCCCACGTCTGTCGTGAGGCCCAGCGGCACGGCGTGCATCTGCTGGTCAAGCCGGTGCCGCGCAAGGGGTTGCTCGCCGCCTTGCAGACGGTGATGGAACCATTCCGGTCACCCGCCGCCGCCCAAACCACCCCGATTCCCGCGCTCGAAACCACCCCGGACTCGCCCTCTGGATCGCTCCCGGACTCCCCCGCGCCGCATGAAAGGGGCTGGTCGATTCTGCTGGCCGAGGATGCCGCGGACAACGTGATGCTCATCGAGGCCTTTCTGCAAGCGACCCCGCATCGGCTGACCGTGGTGGACAACGGAGAGGAGGCGGTGCGCCGGGTTCGGGAGGAGCGCTTCGACGTGATTCTCATGGACATGCGCATGCCGCTTCTGGACGGCTACGAGGCAACCCGGCGGATACGCGCCTGGGAACGGGAGAGTCCCGGCACACCGCACCATCGGATCATCGCCATGACCGCCCATGCCCTGGCCGACGACGAAGCCCGCTGTCTGAAGGCGGGTTGCGACGCCTATCTGGCCAAACCTCTGCGCAAGTCGGTGCTGCTGGAAGCACTGAGCTAACCCGCACGCCGCGCCTGTCCGTGGACCTTGGTTGCCAAACCGCACCCATTTTTTGGGCGCGTCCTTTCCCGCAACGCCTCTGTGCACAATACGAGCGTCGTTTCCAAAAAACGGAAACAACGCTCGCGTAGGCGGCGCGCGGCGCCTTTTTCGCAAAAGACGCGAAATCCGCAAGGCCTCTGTGCAAAATGCGAGCGTCGTTTCCAAAAAACGGAAACGACGCTCGCGCAGGCGGCGCGCGGCGCCTTTTTCGCAAAAGACGCGAAAAAGGCTTCTTTGTAAAGAGCGCGCTAAAGTCAAAAGATAAAAACACAAAATCAAAACCCTGAGAGAAGAATCTCTCAGACTCTCTCTTTTTTTTCAATAGTAGGACTGCGGAGACTTATCCCCACGTCTGAGCAACGCCAGGGCATAAAGCTCCGAGGCGGGACGACCGGAGCGGGCCGCGACCCCGCGGGCCGCCTCCTTGACTCCCACTCCCCGACCCAACGCCTCGTCCAGCCACTGGCCAATCTCCTCGTCACCTGGAGGCGAGAAAACCGCCCCCTCGAGCAGCACCACGATCTCGCCGCGCGGCGGCTCGGCCTGGAACCAGGCCGACAGCTCGGCGACGGTGCCGCGATGGTAGGTCTCGTAGATCTTGGTCAGCTCCCGGGCCACGATCGCCCCCCGCTCCCCCGCGCCCAGGGCCGTCAGTTCCGCCAGGGTGGCGGCCAACCGTTGCGGGGACTCGAAAAAGCTCACCGTCCGCGTTTCGCGCAGCAACGACTCCAAACGCGCGCGCCGTTCCGCCCCCTTGCGCGGCAAAAACCCCTCGAACACGAACCGCTCCCCGGGCAGACCGCTCCCCGAGATCGCCGTGGTCAGCGCCGAGGCGCCCGGCAGGGCCTCGACCGGCACCATCTCCCGCACCGCCCGCACCAGCGCGCCGCCCGGATCGCTGATCCCCGGCGTGCCGGCATCGGATACCAGAGCCAGACGCGCCCCACCGATCAGGGCCGCGCGAATCCCCGGAATCAACCGCTCGGCGTTGTGGTCGTCGAAGTGGCTGACCGGAGTGCGAATGGCGTGATGATCCAACAGGATGCGGGTGCGCCGGGTATCCTCGGCGAGAATCCGTTCCACCTCGCCCAGCAGGCGCAACGCGCGCAGGGTGATATCTTCCAGGTTGCCGATCGGCGTGGGGACGATGTACAATCGACCCGTGGATGACGCTTGCTCTTTCATGGATCACGACCCCGAAATGACCGTTCCGCCGCCTGTTTCAACCCGCTCCGTCACGCGCCTCCGACCGCTCTTCACGCGATGGATGCTCGTGATCCCGATTCTTCTCGCCTGCACCGCGCTTCCGCATGCCACCGCCGGGGAGTCCCCCTGGGAGCGGATGATCGAGGAGAGTCTAAGCGCCCCGGAACCGGAACGCGGCAAGCCGGCCCCGATCGTCAAGACCCTGCCTGCTCCGGGCAGTCCGGAGCAATTGCGCGAACTGTTGCTGGCCCTCGAGCCTCGCGATCGTCACGAGTTGGAGGCCCTGCTCGCCCGACACGGCGGCACCCTCGCGCCGTTCGTGCGACTGATCCTCGGGGATCGTCTGGCCGCCGACGGCGCGGAGAAGGAGGCCCAGGCCAACTGGCAGAAGGCCGCCCTCGTGCCTTTGCTCAAGGAGGAGGCCCAGCGGCGTCTGGCCAACGACGGACGCGCCACCCCGGATGGGATCGTGGCCGGGTTGATGGTGCCGATGAGCGGTCCTTCGGCGGCGATGGGCAACACCCTGGTGATGGCGGCCCGCAAGGCCATGGCCGATCACCGGGATGTCAATCTGCAACTCGAGGTGGCCGACAGCGGCGGCAATGCCGCCGGCGCCAAGGCGGCGGTGGAGTCGCTGGTCAAACGCGGCGCCCAGGTGATTCTCGGGCCGGTTTTCCACCCCGAGGCCATGGCCGCCGCCAAGGCCGCCAAGGCCGCCAACGTGCCGATCATCCCCTTCAATCCCCGCGCCGAGATCCTTTCGGTGGGCGGTGCGGTTCAGCTCAACGCCTTCCATCCCGATGCCCAGGCCCGTGTCATGGCACGGTACGCCATTTCGGAGGCCAAGGTCAAACGAATCGCCATTCTGGCCGCAGATTCGGAGTACGGTCAACTTCAGGCCCAGACCTTTGCCAACGAGGTGGTCGCCCTGGGGGGAATCATCACCCATTCGGTGCTCTTTCCGGACAACGAGACCGATTTTTCCAATGCGCTCAAGATGCTGGTCAGTCAGGAGCCCGACGCGCTCAAGAGTCGTCTGGCCGCGGCCCGTTCCGCCATGTTGCTCGACCCCCTCGACCGTCCCCCGCCGCGCACCGAAAAGGAGCTGGAGCCAGTACGTGCCTTCGATGCGTTGTTCCTGCCCACCTCGGCCAAGCAGGCCCGGCTGATCGCGCCGCAGGCGGCGTTGTTCAACATCCGCGCGCCGGAGACCCTGTTTCTCGGCACCTCGCTCTGGAACCGTCCGGAGTTGTTGGAGGAGGCCGATTCCTTGAGTCGCGCGGTTTTTTGCGACATCGACATGGATGCCCGCGAGCAGTTCACCACCCTGCACAAAAAGCTTCTCGGCACGGCCCCGGTGCCGGCTCTTTCCATGCTCACCTATGACGCGGTGGCCATTCTGGCGCAACTGGCGCGCGATCAGCGTCTTGGCGGTTTGGAGTGGCAGCAGGGTTTGACCCGCGAGAGCGGTTTTCACGGCAGTGCCGGCACGGTTCATTTCCATGCCGACGGTGTAAGCGAGCGATATTATCACGTCTACCGTGTCGAAGAGAAGAAGATCGTCCCCCTTGCCACCCCTCCGCAGACCGGCGCGCCGGATCCGAACCGTTCCCCCCTGGCGCCGCGCGGCGAGTTTCTCCCTGCCGCCGAGGAGGTTGTCATTCGCGATCATGAGTCCGACTCCCCGGTTCCGGCTGGGGATTCCGTCACCGTTCCATTGCCTTCAACCAAGGAGTGACCGACATGTCCGCCATTCCCTCCGTCTCATCCGAGCACACCTGGTCCATGCGCAAGCCCTTGAGTTCGGTGTTGCATGGTCAGAAGCAGAAGGCCGATCCGCGTCATTCGGTGTTGAACGAGGCCAAGCGTTCCGAGCAGGCGAGCCGTCTGGAGGAGAAGCAGGCCCGGATACGCACGCCGCGCGAGTCTGCCAATGCGGCCAAGGCCGGGCCGTTTGCCCAGGAGGTTTCGAGCAATCCGAGGGAGACGGCCAATGCGTTGCGGGTATCGCCGGAGGCGATCAACGACCTGCGCGAGGCGAGGCGCGAGGCGGAGAGGCCTGCGGAGGAGCCGACCCCGGCGCGTGAGCGGCGGGTGGATGTGTATGTCTGAGAAGAGAGGCGGAAGAGGAGGAGGATGGGGATGGATGGATCAATCAGATGAGGTGAGGTGAGAGTCTTATAACTGTTACGGGGGACGGGGGGCCGAAGGTCCCCGGCGGGGGCGGGGCAGCGCCCCGCGACTTTTCCTTTGACTCTGTTCTTCAACTCTTTTTTATTCTTTATTCTTTACCTCTTCTTTATCCTTGAAACTCTGTTCTTGAGACTCTGTTTCTTTGTCCTTTGATTTTAGCGCGCTCTACAAAAAAGCGTTTTTTTCGCGTCTTTTGCGAAAAAAACGCTGCGCGCCGCCTTGGCTGCGGGAACGTTTCGCGCTTTTGGCGAAACGTTCCCGCGAACATGGCCCTCAAACTGGCCGCTTCCGGCGACTCGTATCCGAACGGCGCGCGTTTGCGCGATTTATTCGAAGAGGCGCGAACAATCGTGTATCGTGAAAAGCGGTCGAAAAAGAGTCATAGAAGTCCAACACAAAGTCGTGGGGCGCTGCCCCACCCCCCGCCGTGGGCGATCATCGCCCCCGGTCCCCCGTGAACGTGTGCCATGAAATCAACCACCGCAACCATTCCCCCCGCCGCCGCCCGATCCCCCGACCCTCTCGCCAACGCCACCCTCTGTACCCAGTGCGGCTACTGCCTGCCTGTCTGCCCGACCTATTGGAGCGACAACGACGAAACCGAATCCCCCCGAGGCCGGATCTCGCTGCTGCTGGCTCTGCGCGACGGCACTCTCAGCATGGACGAGGCTGCCGCTCCCCTCTCCCACTGTCTGCTCTGCCGCGCCTGCCAGACCGCCTGCCCGGCCAAGGTCAAACCCGCCAAACTGATCGGACATCTGCGCGCCAAGCACCCGGTGCCAACCTCGTTCACGGGCCGCTGGTTCCACCGCATCACCGATCACCCGCGCCACACCCGCCTGCTGGCCAAACTGATCGGCTGGTATCAATCCTCGGGTCTGCAACGCCTGGTACGCGCCTCGCGCCTGCTGCATGGGATCCCACCGTTGCGCCGACTGGAAAACCTGCTCCCCGAACCCACCCCCACCCCTCCACCCGCCTGGCCCCCCGCCGCGCCCGATAAACCACGCGTGGCCCTGGTACAAGGGTGCATGAGCCGGCTGTTTTTTCCCAATGCCGGTCCAGCCACGGCCAATCTCCTCCACCTGACCGACTGCAATGTGGTTCGTCTCGAGAATTTCGGCTGCTGCGGCGCGCCCTACCGGGAATCCGGGAACCGGCAAGCGTTTTTGCGCCAGGCCAGAGCCACCTTGAAGGCTCTGGCCACCCTCGAACCTCTGGAGGCGATCGTCAGCGACAGCGCCATTTGCCTGGTCACCCTCAAAGGCTATGCCCGCTCCCTGGGACACGATCCGGAACTGGGCGAAATCGCCAAACGGGTCGCGGAAAAAAGCATCGACCTGTCCAGTTTCCTGGCCCCGCGCCTGAAAGCACGCGGGATTCTCTTCACTGCCACGGAGACGCGGACGTTCACCTACCATGACCATTGCCAAAGTCGTCATGGCATGGGTATACTGACGCAACCCAGAGTATTGCTTGAGATGCTGCCCGGGACGCACCGCGAACTGACGCCGGAAGGCACCCCGGCACTCTGCTGCGGGGCTGGTGGCGAATACCTGTTGCGCGAGCCGGAACGGTCCGATCGAATCCGCGACGCCAAACTCCAGGCCATCGCCCGCGTTGGCGTCGATGTGGTGGCGGCCAGCAATCCGGGCTGCATCCTGCACCTGGGGGCCGGCTTGCGGGAGATCGATGCACCGGTTCAGGTCCGTCACCTGGCCGAGCTTCTCTGGGAAGCCCATCCAAAACCAAACGAGACCGAAAGAGAGAGACCATGAAATACCGTCACCCCCTGATCTTGATCCTGCTCATGCTGATCGGACTGGCCGTGGCCGTGCCTCCCATCGATGCCGAGGCCGCCCGTTTCGGCGGCGGCAGCTCCTCCGGGTCGCGCGGATCGAAAAGCTTCTCCACCCCGCGCGAGGCCACCACCCGTCCCGAGTTCTCCCACACCACCCCCAGCCCGGCCATGGCCGCGCCCGCCTCGCGCCCCTCCGGATTCGGATCGGGCCTGATGGGCGGCATCGCCGGCTTCGCCCTCGGCGGCTTGATCGGCTCCATGCTCTTCGGCGGCGCGGGCGGCGGCATCGGTCTGCTGGAGATCCTCCTGATCGGCGGCATCATCTGGTTCGTGATGCGTCGCCTGGGCTCCCGCAGCGCGCCTCGCATGCCCCAACCCATGCCGATGCCGACACCCGATCCCGTGCCGGCCCAAGGCCGCATTTCCCTGGAAAAACAGCCGCAAGCGTCCCAGGGATTCCAGTTCCAGGGCAGCCAGCCCACCGGATCGTTCACCTTCGGTCAGCCCACCGACGAGGTGACCCAGGGGCTGACGCAGATCGCCAGCATGGATCCGGGCTTCAACGAGGCCCAATTCCTGGGAGGCGCCAAAAGCGCCTTCCAAATGATCCAAGGCGCCTGGAGCGACTGGAGCATTGACCGATTGCGTCCGCTGCTCACCGAGCGCATGTGGTCCCTGGTCGAACACCAGGCACGCGACCGCCAGAACGCCGGACGCCGCGACATCATCGAAAAAATCCGCTTCCAGACCGCCGAAATCTCCGAGGCGTGGCAGGAGGCCGGCGAGGATTGGCTCACCGTCCACTTCGTGGTGGAGATGGTGGAGTACGAAACCGATGTGGCGGGCAAGGTGCTCAACGGCGATCCCAACCGCCCGGTGCGGGTCGAAGAGTACTGGACCTTCTGCCGCCCGGTGGGCAGCCGCAATCCCAACTGGTTCCTCTCGGCCATCCAACAACCCGGCGAAGTGGCCAGAAGCGTGCCGTGACCTGGCCTCGTGACATTTTCGGATCGTTGCGCATGGCACGATACCTCCTGGCGATCCTTCTGGTCGGCTGGGTGGCCGCCTGTTCGGGGCCCGCACCGGAGAAGAAAATCACCGAGGAGAACAGCCTGACCCTAGTCCCCTGGAGTCAGGTCGCCAAGGCGATCCATCAGGACAGCGACCTGGCCTCGTGGGCCGACGCCCTCGAGGCCAGCGCCGGGTATTACGCCTCCATTCCCCCGGAAACCATGGTCCGCTTCGGACCGCGTCAGTTCAGCGCCGAAACCATGGTCGAAGCGTGCAAGGATCTTGCCCGCTCGGCACGCTCCATGGAATCGACCGCCCTGTTGAAACATCTCGAAACCAACTACCTGCTGCTGCGCTCCGTGGGCAGCGACCAGCAGGGCGACGTGCTGGTCACCGCCTACTTCGAACCGCTGCTGCGCGGCTCCCTCACCCAGACCAAAACCTTCGCCCATCCGATCTACCGCCGCCCGCGCAACCTGGTCGAGGTGGATCTGTCCGAATGGTCGCCGGAGTTCAAGGACAAACGCATCATCGGACGCATCGACAAGGGACGTCTGCGCCCCTACTACGACCGGGCCCGCATCGATCAGGAGAAGGTGCTCAAGGGAGGCAATCTGGAGCTGGCCTGGGTGGACGACCCCATCGATCTGTTTTTTCTGCACATCCAGGGGTCGGGTCGCGTCCAACTCCCGGACGGCTCCACCTTGAGGGTCGGCTACGCCGCCACCAACGGCCAACCCTATCGCTCCATCGGCGCGCTGCTCATCGAGGAGAACCAGATCTCCAAGGAGAACATGAGCATGCCCGCCCTGCGCCAATGGTTGAAGGATAACCCCAAACAGCGCGATCGGGTTCTGAACGCCAACCCATCCTATGTCTTCTTCCGCAAGCTCGAAGGCGGCCCGTTCGGCAACATCGGCGTGCCGTTGACCGGCGAACGCTCCATGGCCACCGATGCCACCCTCTTTCCCAAGGGCGCGCCCGGTCTGCTCCACGTCACCTTGCCGGAAATCAACACCGATGGCTCGGTCTCCACCTGGCAACCCACGCTGCGCTTCACGGTCAACCAGGATACCGGTGGCGCCATCCGTGGCCCAGGCCGGGTCGATTACTTCATGGGCTTCGGCGAACGCGCGATGCAGATCGCCGGCATCATGAAACAACGCGCCTCCTCGCTCTACTTCATCGCCCCGCGTCCTCCAGACGAACCGCGTCCCGGTTTCTTCGCCCGTATCCGCGAATTTTTCTCGTTTGGTCAACCATGAGCCACGCCGCATCCCATCGGTTCACCCGCCAGATGTTGTGGCTGCTCATCCTGCTGTTCGCGCCGCTCCCCGCCCTCGCAGAGAGCTACTACCAACCCTATCTGGGCATCAGCTCCGGCTTCGGTCGCTGGAACACCACCATCCACTGGGTCTACAACCCCACCAACGCGCCACCCCTCTTCCAGGACAGCGCCAAGGTGGTCGCCATGCTCCAGGAGACGATGGCCGAGTGGGAAGGGGCGTGCGGGGTCAAATTCAGCTACGCCGGCACCGATGCCACCATCCAGGATATCAGCACCGATCAGAAGGTGTCGGTCATCTGGGGCAACGCCAACGGCGCCGCCGCCTACGCCGGCCCCTCACGCAACAGCTGGACCTCCTCGAACGACAGCTCGGACCGGGCCCTGGGATATGATCCCTATACGGACGGCAGCGTGGTGATCTCCAACACCCTCGACTGGAGCCAGGATGGCAATCTCTCCACCACCCAGGCGGAACGGAGCTTCAAACGGGTCATCCTGCACGAAATCGGCCATCTGATCGGCCTCGGCCACTCGGACAACCCGGTGTCGCTGATGTACGCCAACCCCTACAACGAGATCTCGCACCTGATGGCGGACGACAAGGCGGCTGCCCTGGCCCTGTACGGCCCGTCCGCAAACCCGACCACCGCGGCAACCTATTCGCCACCCACGGCGACGGTCAACCTGTTCACGGGAAGCAAGCTGACCAAAAGCGCGGCATCCGGTGCGCAAAGCGACCTGACAACCGCCATCACCAACGCGACCGCAGACACCGATTATCTTTGGTTGTATATTGATTATCAATGGTATACCGCCAAAGCGGTCGAGATCATCGTGGTCGATCCCTACGGCTACACCATTCAGGAGAAAACCGGCAACCTCAATTGCACCAACACAGGAGGGGGCGGGTACTCGTGTTCGGGCGCCTACCAGGGGATCGGCTATGCGGGCGCCCTCAAGAAAGTTCCGGGCACCTACAAGGTGTATGTGCTCGACAACAACCAGGTGGCCGCCAGCCACACCTTCACGGTCTCCTCCGACCCCGCCTGGAACAAACCACCCAGCGCCACCCTCTCCTTCGACAAAACCTCCGGCCTCGCCCCCCTCACGGTCTCCGGCACGGTGCAGGCCACGGACCCGGAGAACAACGCCATCTCCGTCACCTGGCACATCCCCGGCGTGGGCGCCCGGACGGTCTCCAATTTTACCGGATCGGCCAGCCAGTCGATGCTTTTCACCACGCCGGGACAGTACGTGATCCATGTGGCGCTCAACGACAACAGCGCGCGCTACACCGGCGCTTCCCTCGACTACGGTTCCACCAGCGACGCCGGCGAGGGTCCGCGTCTGGTGCTGCGTCAGGTGATCACCGTCACCGATTCGACCTCGGTGACCACCTCGAAGCTGGACGTGGACCAGGATGGCAGCGTCTCCTCGTCGGATGGTCTGATGATCTTAAGGCGCCTCACCGGTGCCGACGTCATCGTCAACGATCTGGGCATCGCCGAATCGCGCAACGACACCATCCGCGCCATCATCGACGCCCTGACCGCCGACAAAACCCTCGACGTGGATCAGAGCGGTACGGTCACCTCCTCGGATGGTCTGCTGATCCTGCGGCGCCTCACCGGTGGAGATGTGCTGATCAACGATCTGGGCATCGCCGAATCGGGCAACGTCACCATCCGTGGCCTCATCGATCAGTTGTCGGGAAAATAAGCAAACCGCAACGTCACGATTCAAAACCACCTTTACTTAAGTTATCACGCTGGCTTCACAAAGATCCAGAACCCCATGGGGGCCCTGGATCTCCATGCATCTGCGAAGCTGTTTGGCCCTTGCCAAACAGCCTCTGACCAACCATCGACTTTCAGGCCAGCTTATCCTTCAACAACCCGTTCACCACCCCCGGATTGGCCTTGCCACGGGTCGCCTTCATCACCTCACCCACAAAAAATCCCAGCAACTGCGTCTTGCCCGCCCGATACTGCGCGATCTTCTCCCCGTGGGCCGCCAACACCCGATCCACCTCGGCCTCAATGGCCCCCTGATCCGACACCTGGACCAGACCACGCTCCTCGACGATCTTCTGGGGATCGCCCCCCTGCTCCCACAAATGGGCAAAAACGGTCTTGGCGATCTTGCCGTGGATCACCCCGGCGTGGATCATGTGAACCAACTTGCCGAGCGCCTCGGCCAACACCGGCGACTGACCGATCTCCATTCCCTCGCGATTGAGCCGACCCAGCAGCTCCACGGTCACCCAGTTGGCCACCGTCTTGGGATCCGCCGGACGGGCCACGGCCAACGCGGCCTCGAAGTAATCGGCCATCTCCCGGTCTGCGGTCAGAACCCCGGCATCGTAATCGTTCAAGCCGAACTCGGCCTGAAACCGGGCAAATTTTTCGTCCGGCAGCTCGGGCATGGTGGCACGCACCGCCGCGATCCGCTCCGGGGTGATCACCACCACCGGCAGATCCGGCTCCGGGAAATAGCGGTAGTCGTGGGCCTCCTCCTTGCCGCGCATGGTGCGGGTGTGGTTCTGATTGGCATCCCACAGGCGGGTCTCCTGCACCACCTTCTCGCCGGCCTCGATCAGGTCGATCTGTCGCTCGACCTCGTAATCGATGGCGCGCATGACGTTGCGAATCGAATTGAGGTTCTTGATCTCCGCGCGCGTGCCGAGTTTGGGATCACCGAAGCGGCGCACCGACACATTGGCGTCGCAGCGAAACGATCCCTCCTCCATGTTGCCGTCGCACACCCCGAGATGACGCACCAGGGCGCGAAGTTTTTTCAGGAACATTCCGGTCTCGGCGGCGGAACGGAGATCCGGTTCGGTGACGATCTCCAGAAGCGGGGTGCCGGTGCGGTTGAGATCGACCCACGAGGCCCCCACGATCCCCTCGTGCAGACTCTTGCCGGCATCGACCTCCATGTGGGCGCGGGTGATGCCGATGCGCTTGCGCGGGGCATCCTCCAGTTCGATCATCAGCGCGCCATGTTCGACGATGGGCAGTTCGAACTGGGAAATCTGATAGCCCGCGGGCAGATCCGGGTAGAAGTAGTTCTTGCGGGCGAACTCGTTGCGGGTGCGGATCGTGCCGTTGAGGGCCAGGCCGGTCATGATGGCCAGATCGAGCACGGCGGTGTTGAGTACCGGAAGCACACCCGGAAAGGCGGCGCAGACCGGGCAGATCTGGGTGTTCGGCGGCGCGCCGAAGCGGTTCGGACAGCCGCAGAAGATCTTGGAACGGGTGGCGAGCTGGGTGTGGATCTCCAGCCCGATCACGGTTTCATAGCGGTCCTGGATGGTCATGGCGTGTTTCCGGGGCGGGCGGCATGCCACTGGGTGGCCTGTTGATAGGCGTGTCCGGCGGTGAGGATGGCGGACTCATCCAGGGGTCGGGCAATGAGCTGGAAGCCGATCGGCAACCCCCTGGCATCGAAGCCGCACGGCAGGGATGCACCCGGCAACCCGGCCAGATTGACGTTGATGGTAAAGATATCCGACAGATACATGCTGACCGGATCCTGATTCTTCGCGCCGAGTTCAAAAGCGGTCTCCGGTGCGGTCGGGGTGAGGATCACCGAGAGATCATGGTCGCGGAAGGCGCGGGCGAAATCCTCGGCGATGAGGCGCCGCACCCGCTGGGCCTTGCGATAATAGGCGTCGTAGTAGCCCGAGGAGAGGACATAGGTGCCGAGCATGATGCGTCGCTTGACCTCGGCGCCGAACCCCTCGGCACGGGTGCGGGCGTAGAGATCCTTGAGATCCCTGGGCTGGTCGCAACGGTGACCGAAACGGATGCCGTCGTAGCGGGCCAGATTCGAGGAGGCCTCGGCAGGGGCGATGATGTAGTAGGTGGGGATGGCGTGGCTGGTGTACTCGAGCGAGACCGGCACGATTTCCGCGCCCAGCCCGCGATAGACCTCGATGGCCGCCTCGATGGCGGCACGGGATTCGGGATGGAGTCCCTCGGCGAAGTACTCGCGCGGCAGACCGATGCGCATGCCCCGGACCGGTTGATCGAGCGCGGCGCCGTAATCGGGCACCGGAGCGTCGATGGAGGTGGAGTCCTTGGGATCGTGTCCGGCCATCTGCTGGAGCAGCAGGGCGGCATCGGCGATGTCGCGGGTCATGGGGCCGGCCTGATCCAGGGAGGAGGCGAAGGCGATCATGCCGAAACGCGACACCCGGCCATAGGTGGGTTTGAGGCCGGTGATGCCGGTCATGGCGGCGGGCTGTCGGATCGAGCCGCCGGTATCGGTGCCCAGCGCGGCCACGCACAACCCTGCCGCCACGGCGGCGGCGGAGCCGCCCGAAGAGCCGCCAGGGGTGCGTTTGAGATCCCAGGGGTTGGCCACCGGACCGAAAAAGGAGGTTTCGTTGGAGGAGCCCATGGCGAACTCGTCCATGTTGGTCTTGCCGAGCACCACCGCCCCGGCGGCGCGCAGGCGCGTGGTGACGGTCGATTCGTAGGGGGGCAGGAAATTTTCGAGCATCCGCGAAGCGCAGGTGGTACGCAACCCCTCGGTGCAGAAGATATCCTTGATGGCCAGCGGAATGCCGGTCAAGGGGGTGATCGGCTCGTTGCGCGCCCGTTTGGCATCGGCCTCCCCGGCGGCGGCCAGGGCCCCCTGGGCGTCCACGGTGACGAAGGCGTTCAAGGCCGGTTGATACCGCTCGATGCGCGCCAGGCAGGCGCGGGTCAGCTCCACGCTGGAGATCTCGCGCGCGGCCAGGGCTCGGGCCGCTTGCGCCAAGGTCGGGATGGTCGGTTCCACGTTCCGGGGTATCCTTGCTGAATGGTACGTACTGCCTTGAAACTCCCGAACTTCCAAAGCACCCCCAGGGATTGGCGGGCTCGGGAGGCGCGCGGGGGGATCCCCACGCGGATTCCAGTTCAACGACGGGTCATCACTCGATGATCTTCGGGACGCGAAAGCACCCCTCCTCGGCATCCGGGGCATTGGCGAGCATGGCATCGCGACGGTTTTCGTTGACGACCCGATCCTCCCGCTCCGGAGTGGTCATCGCCACGGCATGAGACATCGATGCCACCCCGTCGGTGGGAATCGCACGCAGCTGTTCCATCAGACCAAGGATGCGCGCAAGCTGGTCGGTGTAGGTGTGGATCTCCGCGTCGGAGATCTCCAGGCGGGCCAGCGTGGCCACATGACGGATTGTCTCTTCGGTGATGGACATGCGTTCCTGATCCAATCCGGACGGCACCGGGAAAGATAATTAAAATTTTCATCGATTAATCAACAAAATTGTATTGTAACATACCCCAGGATCCGTGGCAATGGCGGGTGGGCACGACAGGATCCTGGCAGAATGACGAAAAAATAAATGCGTCCCGATCAACAAATTGGATGTCATCAGCGTCAATGCATGATAAAGTGCGATCCGATAAGTTTCAGATGGTAGCCGGCAAAAACCATGCAAAACCCGCATGCTTGACGAGCCGGGCACGGCCCTCCTCAACCAGGAGAATCCGCGCGGTCATTTTTGACGCAAGGGGCAAACCGCATGGCCCCGGAGACAAGCATTGGACATCCTCTTCATCGCATTTCTGGCCACATGGTTGAGCTCCACGACCCTGATCCGCTTTGCGCGTCTGCATGTGCATCTCTCCTCGGACAGCGTGGATGGCGGACCGCAGAAGTTCCATGCGAACTCCGAAACCCCCCGCATCGGCGGCATCCCCCTGCTGGCGGGCATGCTCGCCGGCGTGGCCCTCATCAAGTTCCATGGCCACGTCATCCACCCCTGGCTGCTGATTCTGGTCGCCGTGCCGGTCTGGGGACTCGGGATCGCCGAAGATCTGTTGAAACGAATCGGACCCCTGCCCCGCCTGATCGGCAGCTTCGTCTCCGCCGGACTGGGCATCTGGCTGCTCAACGCCCGCATCACCCACCTGGGCATTCCGCTTATCGATGACTGGATGGCCGAATCGTTCCTCATCAGCATCCTCTTCACCCTGTTGGCTGTCGGCGGTCTCACCCACTCGATCAACATCATCGACGGCTTCAACGGCTTGGCCGGCATGGTGGTCATCATGATTTTAAGCGCCCTGGCCTATGTTTGCAACGAGGTCGGCGACCGCTATCTGATGCTCTACTGCCTGGCCCTGATCGGTGCCACCCTGGGCTTTCTGACCTGGAACTATCCGCTGGGACTGATCTTCGCCGGAGATGGCGGGGCCTATCTGTGGGGGTTCATGATCGCGGAAATCTCGGTGCTGCTGGTGTCCCGCAATCCGCAGGTTTCACCCTGGTTCCCGCTTCTGGTGGTGATCTATCCGGTCTGGGAGACCATCTTCACCATCTACCGACGCAAATTCCTGCGCGGTACCGGCACCGGCATCGCCGATGCCATCCATCTCCACTCCCTGGTCTATCGACGCCTGGTCCGCTGGATGGTCGGCTCCCGGGAGGCGGCGGACATCACCTATCGCAACTCCCTGACCTCCCCCTACCTCTGGGTTCTGGCCTCCTTGTCCATCGCGCCGTCGATCCTCTTCTGGAACAACACCCTGATGCTGGTGATCTTCGTGGGGATCTTCATCTCCTGTTACATCGCGCTCTACGCGATGATCGTCCGTTTCCGCTCCCCTTCCTGGATGGTCATCCGCCGCCCCAGGAACGATCCAACCGATTGACGCACGAGGAGGCGGACCCCTTTCCACCTCCCCAGAGAAACACCCCGCACGCTCCCGGAACAGGGCCAGACCGGCCAGATGCGCACCAAGAGGCCGAAGAAACACCCCGCATGCTCCCGGAACAGGGCCAGACCGGCCAGATGCGTCCTAAAAGGCTGGAAAAACACCCCGCATGCTCCCGGAACGAAAGCCTGCTCCCCGCGCGTGTAACGCTCGCGAGGCTGGGCGGGTGCGGTGCGGGGTGAGATCGCTCCTACTCCCCGCGCGTGTAACGCCCGACCAGGGGATTCTCCACCCCAGCGCCGACCCGGATCTTCTCCGCCGCCACCTCGGCCTCCGCACGACTGGGAAACGGCCCGGCGAAAATACATTCGAAACGGGTCTCCCCGTTCTTGATCAACTTGCGATAGACCGGATAGGACATGGCGCGGATCTTTGCGCCCAACTGTTCGGCGTGCGGACTGGCCGTGGCGAAACAGGAGAGATGCACCACCGCCCCCTGCTTCACCTCTCTGGCCGGTCCATCCTTGAGAGACGACTCCTTGACGGGGTGGGCCGACTGCCCGGATACGACGGTGGATGGCACGGTTTCCGCTGCGGGCCACGCCCGCTCGGGGGCCACCGACGGAACGGTCGCGGCGCTGGTGGTCGATGGGGCGGACAGCGGCTCCAGGGGCACGATGGTGGCCGGGGTGATCGTGTAGGCCTGCCGAACCGCCGGCAAGACCGGCTCCCCGGAGGAGGCGGAGGGGGCGGAGGAGGGGGCGGAGGAGGGCGCGGAGGAGGGCGCGGAGGGCGCGGAAGGCGCGGAGGGCGCGGAGGGCGCGGAGGGCGCGGAAGCGGTCGCCTGTCTGGCCGGGACGGGAGCGACGCCGGTGGCGGCGGGCGCCGCTGAAACAACCGGGGGCTCCGGGATGGAGGGCTCCCTGGAAGCGGCGGGCGGAATCTTCGCCAGGGTCTGGATCGCCTGGGTCACCCGCGTCACCTGGGGATGATCCCGGCCCAGTTTCTTGACCAGAATCTCCTCGGCGCGCCGCAAGAGACGCTCGGCCCGCTCCCGCGCCCCCTCCTTGTGCAGGATCACGCCGAGGTTGGCCAGCCAGTCGGAGAGCCCGAGGGGATTGTCCTTGAAGAACCGTTCCGCCGTGGCCTCCGACTGATCCAACAGACGTTCGGCCTCCGACTTGTGGCCGCGCCGCGTCTCGATCTGGGCCAGGTTGCCCAGGATGAACGCCACCTGGAGATGATCGTTGCCCATCCGTTGACGCGCGATCGTCAGGGCGTGCTTGAACAGCGTCTCGGCGCCGGCCACATCCCCGACCGCCAGACGCAACAGCGCCAGATCGTTCAACACCTTCACCAGCGCCGGATGCTCCTTGCCCAGACTCTTTTCCCGCGCCGCCAGCACCCGTTTCAAGAGCGCCTCGGCCTCCTGCCGCCGGTCCAGGGCGATCAGCGCCTCGGCCAACCGCTCCTGACTCTCCGCCAACTCCGGCAAGGCCCCCTCGCCCCCCTTCTCCAGAATCTCCACCGATCGGCGCAAAAACGGTTCCGCGCTCCTGGCCTCGCCGCGCACGGTCAATTGATGACCCCGTTCGCGCAACGTTTCGGCCACCAACGGATGATCGCCCCCCAGGCTCTTTTCGCGCAGGGTGAGTGCCGTGGTCAATCCCACCAGGGCCTCGTCATGCCGCCCGAGGGCAAAACGGATGCGCGACAACACCATCCACGCCTCGGCCACGCGCGGATGGTCGGCCCAGAGGCCGCGGGTCAGGCGTGGCAAAGCATCCTCCACCAGCCTGGCCGCCCGTTCGCGATGCTCCGGATCGGCCATGAGCAGACGGGCCAGATTGATCCGCGCGCTGGCGGTGTTGAGATGCTCGGCGCCCAGGGAGCGCTCCAGCCCCTGCAAGGCCGCCTCGAGCAGGGCACGGGCGGCGGTGAAGTTTCCGAGTCGGCTTTTGGCGCGCGCCAGACGGGTACGCGCCTCGGCCACCTCGGGGTGGTCCGCCCCCAGACGCTTCTCCAGGATTGCCAGGGCCCGTGTCAGGGTCGCCTCGGCCTCCCGATCCCGTCCTGCGGCCAGATCGATCTCGCCGGACTGGGTCAGGGCGGTGGCGGTAACGCTGCTCTCCGGACCGAACTGCCGCTCCGAATCCGCCAACATCCGTTTGAGCCGTTCCGGATCCAGCGGGCGTTCCTCGGCCCGAACCGGCACGACCATCGCCACCACCAGGGCCATCATGACCAGGCCCGCCACTCCCGCGACGCGGGCACGCCTCCCCACAATACGATGCCAGACCAAGATTGAACGCTCCGCTTCCGATCGGATGTTGTCGAACGGACCCCCGCCTCGGGTTGCCCGGAGCGGGGAATCACCAGGCCCCCATCCGGTCAACAAGGGGGCGAGATTCGAATTATCGACAAATCCGGACCCGCGCGCAACGCATCCGCCTCACCCGGTCTCAAAAGCCGTGCCAGCCCACCCCTCCCGGCAGGCTTCCGAACCCCTCCGCGCCCAACCCCGCATCCAACCGTTCGAGACTCTCCCACCCGACCCGCGGCACGCCCAGGGCATGGAACTCGCCCACCGTGCCGGCCCCCTCCCGGGCGGCACGCCACAGCATCTCCAGGGCATCCGGACCATCGTCATGGGCATCCGGTTCACCCCAGTGACGCAGTTGATCCAGCAGCACCGTCTGTTCGCGCCGGAAGCGGATCAGGCCATTGGCCACATGGGGTTGCAGCGCGCCGATGCGCAACCCCTTGTCACGGGTCGGTTTGACCCCACGCGCCGGAACCGGCACCCCGGCCTGCGCGGAGCGTTTGACCAGCTCGTCCTTGAAGAACTCCTGGAACTGCACCGTCTCCACCACCCAGGCCCGACACCCGTGGCGTGCCTGAAGGGCGATCACATCCGCGATGATCCGATCCGGCGAACGACGCCGGATGTCGGCTTCCAGCAGATGCAAGACTCCACTGGCCGGATCGTATCCGCCGACCAGGATCGCCGAAGGATCCCCCCGGCCACCCGATTTCCCCAGGGAGGGATCGACCGCGCCGAAACAGAGCCACGCGCCGGGCTCGCCGTTCCAGAAATGGAGCGCCGCGAACGGGGCGTTCTCCTGCATGGGTTGATTCTGCAACTCGGCATCAAAGGCATCCGCGCCATCCCGAACGCGAATCTTCATCAGGCTCTCCAGACTCCGCATCCCCGGCCAGGAAACGATGGCCCCGGCCTCCATGGAGGCGCGTCGTTCCCGATAAAAGGCGTCCGCCGCGGTCTCACCCTCGACCAGGAGCATCTCCCGCCAGCGCTCCCAGGCGGTCATGTCGTCCGGCCAGCGCACGATGGCCTGAAAGCGGCGCGACTCCCAGGCGCCATCGGCCAGAAGACGCGCCAGCACCGAATCGTGGTGCAGCACCGTGCCCACCAGGATCAGATCCATGGAACCATCCGGCGGACCCAGACGCAGCACGGTTTTTTTCAGCCAATTTTCCAGTTTGTCGCGCTGGGTGCGCATGCGCACCCGTTCATCGTTCTCCAGATCGTCGCAGATCACCAGATCGGGTCGCGCCGCCCCATGCCGCAGGCCGCGCAGCCGCGCCCCGGAGCCGGCGGCCTGGATCTTCACCCCTCCCCGGCTCACCAGCACGTTGGCCCGCCAGACGTTCCCGGCACCGCAGCGATCCGGAAAGTCCCGTTTGAGACGGGGGTTGACCTCCAGTTCGGCCTTGATCGCCTCGAGCATGGTCGCGGCCTGGTGTTGGGCATCCATCACGATCAGGATGAAACGGCTGCGTCCGGTGAGCAGGCGCCAGAGGACGAAGATCTGGGTGATCAGGGTGGATTTCGCCTCGCCGCGCGGCGCGGCCACCGCCAACCGACACCCCCGACCCGCGCCGGCGCCCAGAAGCGGCAGACGTTCGAAAAGCCAGGTGTGCAACAGGCTTTCGGAGTCGGAGACGTAATGGGGAAAATAGACCCGCGCGAAATGGCGCAACGAGCGGATCGCCTCCAGCCGTCGCGCGTCCGCCTCCACCCGGTCCACGTCGAAGCCGTCCACCCGATGCCCGATGACCGCGCGCAGCTGTTGTCCCAGCTCGGCCAGATCGCGGCGGAAGCGACTGGATGTGGTGGGCCGGGCGTTCACCGAAGGGGGCGGGAGCCCACGCCGGCTGTCCTGTCTGTCCATCATGGGAATGATCCCTCCATGCTCAAAGATGCCATGCATGCGTGACGCATGCGGCCCGACAATCGTTACTGTAAGCTTGATCTCCTCCTCCTCCCAGATGAATCCTTGCGGCCAAGAGCGAATTTCCAGGTGTCGCGCCCCATCTTTTTGCGCTATTCTGTTGATCAGGATCCCCAACCGGTCGCACCGACAGGCACGACCCATACCCCTTACGTTTCGCGAGGATGCCCGCGCGCTCCCCATGGCAGACCGTCTCCGCTCCGGTTCCCATCCGCGCCTGATCCCCTGGCTGTTGCTGGCCTTGGGGTTTGCCTGCACCTTGTGGTTCTGGCAACACGAAAACACCCGTGACGCGGAGGCCCGTCGCGACCGCTTCCTGAAACTCACCGAAGCGCTGCGGGAAAACGCGCGCCATCGCCTGGAGGCCCGATCCGACATCGCCCGTGTCATGGCCACCTGGTTCTCCTCGGAAGGGGGGATCACCGCCCGACAGTGGCAAACCTTCGCCGCCGCCCTCGCCCCGCGGGGACGCCATCCGGGCGTGCTCCAGATCGGCTTCGTGGAACCGGTGGCGGCCACGGATCGGGAGCGGTTCGAACGGGAGGCCCGACGCCGCCTGAACGATCCCAACTTTCGCCTCCGCAGCGATGAACCACGGGAAGATCTTCTGATCCTCACCCACGATTTCACCCTGGAGGAGGGTCGGCGTCCCTTTGTGCCCGGTCAGGAGATCGGCACCGAAAAACGACGCCGCCAAACCTTGCGTCAGGCCGCGGATTCCGGCCTCTCCCACTTCACCCCGCCCGTCCCCCGCCCCGGACCGGACCGCCAGCCCCAATACGAACTGATGCGCGTCACCCCGGTCTATCGGGCCGGCATGGTCCTCTCCAGCCCCGAGGAGCGACGTCAGGCCCTGCTCGGCTGGGTGGTGATCGTCCACGATGCCAAAACCCTCTTCGAACAGATGTTTCGCGATGAGTCCGGCCAGATCCGGGTGGAACTCTTCGATGGTCCGGTGTTGCGCCCCACCGCCCTGATCCACGACTCCCACCCGGATCTGGCCGGCACCCCGGACCCCTCCGACTGGAGCCAGATCATCCGGGGGGGCGAGGAGGGAGGCGGCTGGCTGCACCGTTTCAGCGCCACCCCGGCGTTCTTTCAACTCCATCCGGAGTTGAGCGCCAACCTGGTGTTGATCGCGGGGCTGGCGATCAGTCTGGCCCTGGGGCTGGTGGGGTGGTCGCTGACCTCGAGTCGCGAACGGGCGCTGGCCCAGGCCGTGACCATGACCCGCGCCCACCGGATGAGCGAGGAGCGTCTGCGCCGCACGGTGCTGCACGCGCCGATTCCGATCATGATCCATGCCGCCGATGGCGCGGTGATCCTGGTGAACCGACGCTGGAGCGACCTTTCCGGTCAACTTTCCAGCGAGATCGGCACCCTGTCCGCCTGGGTGGAACGGGTATTTCCGCCCGGAGAGCGTGAAGCGGCGTTGCGGCTGCTCGATGCCACGTTTCCGCCGGATGCGCCGTTCAAGGAGGCCGAATGGCGCATCGAGCCGTCACCGGGCGAACAGCGTTTCTGGATCGTGCGTTCCCGACCCATGGGGGCGACCGGGGATCCGGAAGGGTTGATCATCACCATGGCCATGGACATCACCGAACGCAAGAAGGCCGAGTCCACCCTCCTCGAAGCCAAGCTGGAGGCCGAGGAGGCCAATCGCGCCAAAAGCGAATTCCTGGCCACCATGAGCCACGAAATCCGCACGCCGATGAATGTGATCGTGGGCATGGCCGAGGTGCTGGCCGAGTCGGAGTTGACCGAAGAGCAGATGCGTTACGTGCGCATCTTCCGCAAGGCCGGGGACAGTCTGCTGGAACTGATCAACGACATCCTGGATCTCTCCAAGGTCGAGGCCGGACGCATGGAGCTGGAATGCGCGCCGTTTCCGCTGCGCGAGTCGCTGCATCGGATCGTCGAGATCATGGGCATGCGCGCGCGGGAAAAAGGATTGGAGTTGACCCTGGAGATCGCCGCGACCATTCCGGACGGCCTGAAGGGGGATGCCAAGCGGTTGCGGCAGATCCTGATCAATCTGATCGGCAACGCCATCAAGTTCACCCACGCCGGTCGGATCACCCTGCGGGTGGTGCCGCGTCCGGATCTGGGAGAGGCGGGCATGCTGTTCGAAGTGGCGGACACCGGCATCGGCATTCCGAAGGAGAAGCAGGCCCAGGTGTTCGAGGCCTTCACCCAGGCGGACGCCTCGACGACCCGTCAATACGGCGGAACCGGGCTGGGACTGGCCATTTCGCGGCGGCTGGTGGATCTGATGGGCGGGGAGATGACCCTGGAGAGCGAACCGGGTCAGGGGAGCGTGTTTCGTTTCACCGCCCGTTTCCGGGTGAGCGACACCCCGGTCGAACCCCTCACCCTGGCCCCGGAGGATCCGACCCGGAGAGGATCGCGCCTGGCGAAGGGTTCCGGCGTCGCGTCGGAGGCGACGGGGAGCACCCCGTCCGAGGCGGGACTGGATATTCTGATCGTCGATGACTCCGAGGACAACATCCTGTTGGTGAAGACCTTCCTGAAGCGCGCCCCGCACCGTCTCGACGTGGCCCAGAACGGTCAGGAGGCGGTGTCGCGGGTCACCTCCGGGCACCATTATGATCTGATTCTGATGGATGTGCAGATGCCGGTGATGGACGGCTACGCGGCGACGCGGGCGATCCGCGCCTGGGAGCGGGCACACCGCTTCGATCCGGTGCCGGTGATCGCCTTGACCGCCCACGCCTTCGCCGAGAACGAACGCCAGACCCTGGAAGCCGGCTGCACCGAACATCTGACCAAGCCGATCACCAAGCCGCGCCTGCTCGAGGCCCTCGGTCGCTATTCCCGACGGTTGCCCTGGCCCGCGGCCTGAGCCCGGCGCCCGCTCGCATCACCCGCTCCGCCCGCGCGGACCGGATCACCCCTCGAAGCGGATCTCTCCGGCATCCAGGGAGAGCACCTCCATGCCATACAGCGTGGTCAACGTTTCGCCCGGATCGGCCCCGTAGTATTGATGCAGCTCCCAACGCAACGCCTTGGCGGTCTCACCAGGCAGATGAACGCCCATGGCCTGTTTGCCATCCGCCTCGTAAGCCAGTTTCCTGGCCAGGATATCCTTGATGTGATCCATGTTCCCCCTTCACGATCCCCACGATCCGGCTGCTCCGTGCTCGCGACGGAGGAGCGGTTGTTTTCGACGTCATAACCTAGTAAAATTATCAACTATTAGGTCGCACCTTGTCAAGAGCCGACGACGACCGCGATCCTGCGGCAACGGCTTCGAACGCGCACCGGTGGCCCCTCCGTTCAGGGATTGAGGAAGGGTGCCTGTTGGCCGACAAGCCGCCTCCGGCGGCTTGGTTCAAGGCAAGGCGAAGGAGCGTCGTTTGGCCAGAATCGCAAAACGACGCTCCTTCCAAGGCCGCGCGCGGCGCATTTTTCGCGAAAACGCGAAAAATGCTTCTTTTGAAGAGCGCGCTAAAGTCAACGTCAAAAGCCAGACCTCGGAGGCTCTGCCTCCGAACCGCCGCCGGGGACCTTGCGGTCCCCGGTCCCCTGCAACAATCGGAGATTCCAAATGGTTGCCATGAAACTCCCGAAGAGAGATCCACGGCAAGGGGGGTGAGGAGAATCTCCCCCCATCATGCAAGGACGCGAAATCACTCGTACAGTTTGGCGTTGGGCAGGAAATCGATCGGGTTGACCTGCCACCTGGTGACATCCTCGTGCCCCTTGATGTAATACCCCGAGGCAGGATCGCTCTTGTAGGCCATAAGGTTGACCTCCTTGGGCACAAGCTTCTGACCGGTCTTGCCGTTGATGATCACCATCACCACCGGATGAAGCAGACTCTCATGGTTGGGACGGCTCACCACCCCCAACAGTCCGTTCTCCAGACGCACCAGGGTGCCGATGGGATAGATGCCCACGCACTGCACGAATTTCTGATACAGCTCAATGCTGAAGTGATGGCGACTCCACTCAAGCATTCGTTTCAAGGCCAGATGCGGTGGGTTGCCCTTGTGATAGCAGCGGTCGGAGGTGATGGCGTCGTAGACATCCACGATCGCCGCCATCTGCCCGAAGGTGTTGATCTGATCCCCCTTGAGCCCCTGAGGATAGCCGGAACCGTCGTAACGTTCGTGATGCTGGGCCGCCACATGCATGCTGACCTCGGCGATGCCGGGGGTCTCGGAGAGGATCTTGCGACTGAAGGTGACATGCTTTTTCATGATGAGGAACTCCTCATCGGTGAGCTTGCCGGCCTTGTTGAGGATCCCCTCGGGGGTGCGCATCTTGCCGATGTCGTGGAGCATCCCGCCCACACCCACGTTGATGATCTCCTCCTCGTCCATGCCCATCATCCGGCAGAAGGACATCAGCATCACCCCCACGTTCACGGAGTGCATGAAGGTGTATTCGTCCTTCTGCTTGATGAGACTCAACGACAGGAGGGCATCCGGATTGCGGAACATGGAGTCGGCCATGTTCCGCACCGCATCCTTGACCGGCGACAGGGTGACCTGCTTGCCCAGGCGGGCATCTTCCAGGATCGAGCCGACCAGGGTACGGGCCTGGGCCTTGACCTTGGCGGCCTGATGGATCTCGCGCTCCATCGGCACCTCGCGCTCCATCTCGTCCGGATCGTCGTCGGCCAGATCGCGCAGCTGCGCCTCGAGCATGCGCTGCACCTCCGCCGCCGAGGGGGCCTCCTCCACATCGACACCGCGCGCGGTGTCGATGTACAACTCGGCGATCCCATGCGCGATCACCGCCTCCACCTCCTCGTCGGTACGCACCATCTTCGGGCCACGAAAGGCGTTCGGATCCCGATCCTGACAACAGGGATCCTTCCAGTCGTGATTGAAATCGTGTACCCACATCCCCGCACGCAACTGCCGAACCGGAATTCTCTTGATCATCGTCTCCTCCACACCGCGCAACCCCCCAACATCCATCCAGACACCCGGCCCAACCAGGTTTCAGCTCGACATCCTGGCGATCACGGTTCGTCCGGGGATTCGCGCAGGGCCTCGCGCACCATCCGTTCCGCGCCGGCTTCGTCCCCATTCAAGAACCGCTCCGCCAATCCCGCATCCAACAGCCGCTTCCAGAAGGCCCCGCGCGCCGCCAATCCACCCGGCACCGCGCGCCGCCACTCGGCCAACCGCTCGGCCAATGGCCCCAACCGCTCCGGAAGAACCGACGCGATACGCCGCCGGATGTAGCCCGCCAGGGCCGGCGCCCGTCCCCCGGTGGTGATCGCCACGGTCACCGGACTCCGTTCCACCACCGCCGGCCAGATCACCGTGCAAAAACGGGGTTGATCGACCACGTTGAGCCAGATCCCGCGCTCCAGGGTGGCGGCATGCAGACGCGCGTTCAACGATTCGTCCGGGGAGTCGCTCACCACCAGCCACACCCCGGCAAGCATGCCCTCGTCGAAGGGCCCGCGCAACCACTCGGCCCGCCCATCCCGCACCGCTCCATCCAGGGCGGCGTCCAGGGTGTGGGCCAGGATGCGCAGACGCGCTCCGGCGGCCAGCAACGTCTCGCCCTTGCGGGTTGCCTCCGCCCCACCGGCGACCAGCAGACACAGACGCCCGTTCAGACGCAGAAACAGGGGAAAAAGAGTCTCATCCATCCTTCACCCGCCCTTGTTTGCGGGAACCGTTCGACCATCCAAGGGAGCGGATGGGCGCCTCTCTTATGTAGATCATCGCGTCCCACTTGGCAAGCGTATTAACATATGCTTAAATAGCTTGGAAAAACCTTCTCCACCCACCCACAAAGACGAGTGATTTCCTGATCATGTCCACCAGTCTGGATGTCCGCGACCTGCCTGCTCCCGAACCGATGCTGCGCATCCTGGAGGCCGTGACCTTCCTGCATCCCGGAGAGAGTTTGCGGGTGATCCACAACCGGATTCCCTACCCGCTCTATCCGCGACTTCAGGAACGCGGGCTGCTGGTGGAGACCCAACAGCGCAACGATGATGAAATTCATCTCGTCATCCGTCGCCCCGCCTGACGCTCGCCAGGCCACCCAACCGGCCACTGGCCACCTGGAGGCACGCGATGCCCGATTCCCCCGACCTGTCCACCTCAACCCGCCCCGGCGACGAGGAGATCGTGCGCCGAATCGGCGCGCTGGCCCGTCAGTATTACGCGGATGGTCAGTTCTCGTGCGCCGAGGCGATCGTGCGGGCTTTTGCCGAGGTCTTCGCTCCGCATCGTTTCGACCCGACAACCGTCACCCGACTGGCCACCCCGTTCAACGGCGGCTTTTCGGAGCTGCAATTGACTTGCGGCATGTTGACCGGCGGTCTGCTGGCGATCGGTCTGGTGGCCGGTCGCGACCAGCCTGGAGACGAGGAGGCCAAGGAGCAGGCTTACACCCTGACGCAGATCTACTACAAACGGTTCCATGACGAACTCGGCACCACCTCCTGCAAGGAACTTCTAACCCGCTGGAAGGAGCAGGGGACGGAGAAGGGGCTGTGCAAGGCCCACACGCAACGCATGAGCGAACAACTGGCCAGACTCATCCTTCAGGTTGGTTTTCACGAACTGGGCGACGAGGAGGAGTCCTGATCGCTCCCTCTTTCCGACATGGTTGTCAGGATCGCATCACAAACACCCACGTTCAAATCTGAAAGTTTTTCCTGTTCCCGACCTGGAAACAACAATCGACAACTCTTTCATTTCTCACCAGAATTACATCCCACCACCAAACTCCCGGCCCGTCCCGGCGAGAAGTGCATGACCCTGATGCATTTTCCTGGGAGTTTTTTCCATTTTCACTTGTCTAAAACAACGAGAAGGTATAATCTTCAGTCTTGTTTCCGTGCCAACAGTTCCTTAAGGTTGGCAAAAGGGTGATAGGTCGCGGTTGATTCCGATGACTCAGCGAGACCACCACCCGAAAAAGATGCCTGATGTTCTTCATAACGGGCGTGTTCGTTGTCGTGACAATAGATACACAAATTTTCCCAGTTGCGCCCATCAGCCGGGTTGTTATCGTGGTTATGGTCCTTATGATGCACGGTCAGCTCGCTCAGGTTCTCCCGATTGAACGCGCGACCACATCGGGCGCACACCCACGGGTGCAACGCCAGGGACCGCTCCCGATACCCACCCATGCGTTCATCCCTGGACTTGCGCGCCGAAGCGATCAGGGCATCCACCCGTTCCGTCTGGATGGCGGTCACCTTGGGTCGTGAATCCTTGGAAATCGGTTTATTGCCAGATGAAGTCGCCACTCTCAACCTCCACTTGAAAAAATGCCCTGCCGCGCCATTGGCCAGCAAACAATCACTACCGTGAATGAAAGACATTCAAAACGTGACACTGACAACTGATTATTGCATTTTTTTAACATCATATCAAGCAACAAAAATAACCGAATTTTCTTATTTTTGATTTCTGATTCAAAAAAATATTTTTTCAGGAATGAATGTCTAAATGTAAAATAATTTAAAATTTTCAAAAAACAAATCAAATAATCATTCCAGACCACGCATTTCCTGATAAGTATTGAGAAAAAAGGTTGCAATCGGCTTCCAAAAAGTATAAACCTACCCTCGACGCAACCAATCTTCATTAAAGGACGCAAACCCACCATGACAGACAGAACCAGCACCCTGACTTTAAGCGACCGCATCCAAACGGCTCGCAAATACGCCAACCTCACCCAGAAGCAACTTGCTGATCGCGTCGGCATCAGCCAAACGGCGGTGCATAAACTGGAGTGCGGTCGTTCCCGTTCCTCCAGACGCACCGTGGCCATCGCCCTGACCTGCGGCGTGGATCCGATCTGGCTGGATACCGGACGGGGCGAAATGAGCCTGGGTGGACCTCCCGGTTCCGGCCCCGGCGTGAGCGGCGTCTCGGAGTCCGCCGAGGGTTATCGTGTTCCGGTCATTGCCCGCATCCCGCTGATCACCTGGGAAGAGGCCAAATCCTATTCGCCGGAGACCGCCGAGTCCCACCATCCGGAAAACGTCAAGGCCTGGATCCCCGTGGCCCCGCGCACCAGCGCCAAGGCGTATGCGCTCGAGGTTCCGGATGATTCCATGGAGCCGGAGTTCACCGAGGGTGAGCTGATCATCGTGGATCCGACCATGAAGGCCGAGCACAACCGCTACCTGATCGCGCGCACCAGCGAGGACAATCGCGCCACCTTGAAGCAGTTGATCGTGCATGGCAACCGGCAATACATGAAGCCGCTCAACTCGCGTTATCCATTGATCGAGGTGCAGGGTCAGCTGATCGTCAGTGGCGTGGTCGTGGCCAAGTACAAGGACTATTGACCCCGAGGGCTTGACGATGACCCTCCCAGCGGGGGTGGGGGATCGTTCGATCCACCCCCGCCGGTGGGATCCTGGTGACCCCATGCCGGTCACGTTCATGGCGAGTCGCTCCTGATGATCCCACTGGACGCACGACCTTTCGCCACCCAGGCGGAACCCGACACCCGTTTGCAATCCGCGACGGTCTTCATTCTGGGCGCGGGCGGCCTTGGTTGTCCGCTTGCCTTGCTGCTTGCCAGGGCACGGATCGGTCATCTGATAATCGCCGACGATGATCGTGTGGCGTTATCCAACCTGCCCCGTCAGATCCTGCATGTCACCTCCCGTCTTGGCCAGCCCAAAGTTCTTTCGGCGCATCGCGCGCTGCAATCGGTCGCATCTGAAACGCGGGTGACCCCGATCCCGGAACGCGTGACTCCCGAGAACATCCACGCCCTGTTGGAATCCTGTGATCTGGCTGTAGACGGCAGCGACAATTTCGCCAGCCGTCATCTGTTGAACCGCGCCTGTCTGGCGATGGGGATTCCCTATGTTTCCGGCGCGGTTCTGGGTTTCGAGGGTCAGGTTGGAGTTTTCTTGCCTGGTGTGGACCCTTATGCGCCCTGTTATGCCTGTTTGCATCCGGAGCCTGAGACGGGATGCGGCATGGATCCGGTGGTTCCCACCTGTGCCACGGCGGGGGTATTGGGACCGATCGCGGGTCAGATTGCCGCGTTGCAGGCCAAGATGGTGGTCGAGTTGCTGACGTTGGGGGTTGAGTCGGTTCGCGCGGGGGGACTGTGGTTGATCAACCCGTTGGATCATCTGTTCATGCGGGTGGCGATTCCCAAGGATCCGGGTTGTCGGGTTTGCGGGGGCTGGCGTGGCATGACGGATTGAACCCGGACGGGGTTCTCCCCCTCATGCAAGTTACCGCGCAGAAAAGGGCATCAACCGCCCAGGCCGGACATCTCCCGGGATTCGACCACCTCGGGACCGGTGTCGAAGTGGTGACGGAGCGGTTTGCGGTCCACGGCGGCGCGAATGATCTCCACGAGTTCCGCATCCGAGGCGCCGGCGCGCAAGGGGGTTTTGAGATCGACCTGATCGACGTTGCCCAGACAGAGCACCAACTCGCCGCGCGAGGTGAGGCGCATGCGGTTGCAGGTGTCGCAGAAATGGCGCGACAGCGCGGAGATGATCCCCACCTCGGTATCGCTGCCGGCGATGCGAAAGTAACGGGCCGGACCGGAGCCGCGCTCCCTGGAGCGCTCCACCGGGATCAGCTCGGCCCCGCCGCCGGCGCGGGCCAGGGCCACGATCTCCTCCGCCGGCACGAAATGGGGGGTGGTACGCATGCCGGCCCGTCCCACGGGCATGGTCTCGATGAAGCGCAGCACCAGACCGTACCGCACCGCGAAGGCGATCATGGCCGGGATCTCGTGGGCGTTGACATCACGCATCACCACCATGTTGATCTTGACCGGGTGCAACCCGGCGGCCACCGCCGCCTCGATGCCGGCCAGCACCGGGGCCAGTTGGCCGCCGCGGGTGATGCGGGCGAAGGTTTCCGGATCCAGGGTATCCAGAGAGATGTTCACCCGTCCCAGACCGGCGCGACGCAGTTCCGGCGCGAACCGATCCAGGAGCATGGCGTTGGTGGTCAGGGAAAGTTCGTCGAGTCCGGGCAGGGCGGTCAATTCGGTCACGAGCCAGATCAGATTGCGCCGCAACAGCGGCTCGCCGCCGGTCAGACGCATCCGGTCGATGCCGAGACCGACGAACAGGCGACAGAGCCGGACGATCTCCTCCAGGGTCAACATCTCCTGGTGGGTCGGCATGAGCGGCCCGCCCGCCGGGCGACAATATTCGCACTGAAGATTGCAGCGGTCGGTCACCGAGATGCGCAGATAGCGGATGGCGCGCCCGAAGGAGTCGATCAGGGCCATGGGGTCAGATCCCGTCCCCGTCGCGCACGAAGTGCCCGCTTTTGCCGCCGCTCTTCTCCAAAAGACGCACCGCGTCGATCACCATGCGCCGGTCCACCGCCTTGCACATGTCGTAGATGGTCAACCCGGCCACGGCAACCGCCGTCATGGCCTCCATCTCGACCCCGGTGCGGCCCAGGGATTTGACCACCGCGCGGATCAGGATGCGATTCCCCTCCAGGTCCGGCTCGAAGGAGAGCGCCACGGACGAAAGATCCAGCGTATGGCAGAGCGGAATCAACAGATCCACCCGCTTGGCGGCCATGATGCCGGCCAGGCGGGCGGTTTCAAGCACATCCCCCTTGGCCACGCCCCGATCCAGGATCAGCCGCAGGGTCTCGGGGGCCATCGTCACCGTGCCGCCGGCCACGGCCACCCGTTCGGTCACCGCCTTGGCCGACACGTCCACCATGCGGGCCGCGCCCTGTTCGTCGAAATGGGTCAAGCGGGGTTGATCAGTCATGTTCGATCCATTGAATGGTCACCGGGTCGCCGTCGCGCAGCTCCAGCGGCTCCTCGGGGAGAAGAATCAGGACGTTGGCCCTGGCCACGCTGGTGAGGATCCCGGAGCCTTGCGGTCCGGTGGTCTCGACCCAAGGGCCGGCTTCGTCGAAGTGGGCGATGCCGCGCAGGAAATCGCGGCGGTTGTGTTTTTTGCGCAGCATGCCGCGAAACGCGGCGCGCATGCGCCGGGGAGGCTCTTCGCTCGCGCCCATGAGTTTCAGGAGCGCGGGCCGGACGATGAGCATGAAAACGGTCATGCCGGAGACCGGATTGCCCGGCAGACCGAAGAAACGGGCCTGACCGAGACGGCCATAGGCTTGCGGCTTGCCGGGTTTCATCGCCACCTGCCAGAAGTGGATCGAACCCTGGCCCACCAGCACCTCCTTGACCAGATCGTAATCCCCCACCGATACCCCGCCGGTGCTGATCACCGCGTCCGCCTCGTGTCCGGCGCGGGCGAAGGCGGCGGCCAGGGCCTCGCGATCATCCCGCACCAGTCCCAGATCGAGCACCTTGACCCCCAGGGCGAGGAGCGCGGCGCGCAACGCGGTGCGGTTGCTGTCGTAGACCTGGCCGGGCAGGAGAGGCGTTCCGGCCTCGACCACCTCGTTACCGGTGGAGAGCACCGCCACCACCGGTTGCCGGTACACCTCGATCCGCTCGAAGCCGAGGGAGGTCAACAACCCCAAATGGGCAGGACGCAACCGGCACCCCTTGGGGAGCACCACCGATCCGGCCTGGATATCCTCGCCCGCCGGTCGGATGTTGTCGCCGGGCAGACACCCCGCCGGGATCCCCACCTGGTCGCCGTCACGCCGCACCCGTTCCTGCATCACCACGCAGTCGCAGCCGGGCGGAATCGGCGCGCCGGTCATGATGCGCACCGCCTCCCCGGCGCCCAGTGCTCTTTCGAGCCGGTCGCCCGCCGGCAGATCGGCCACCACGGTCAGGGTGACGCTCCCCTCCCGCGACAGATCCGCGGTGCGGACCGCATAGCCGTCCATGGCCGAATTGGCGTGATTCGGCACATCCGCCGGCGCGATCGCCGGCATGGAGAGCACCCGGCCCAAACCCTCGGCCACCGCCACCAGGGCGACACCCTCCACGGGCCGGGTCTCGGCCATCACTGTGGCGAACGCCTCGTCAAATCCGATCATCGCGCATCCTCCTCTTCCATCAATGCCCCCCACCGCGCGCCATGCGCAGGACGTGGGGAATCAGATCCGCCACCGCCCCCAGACTGTGCAGCGCCCCCCGCGTCGATCCCGGCAGATTGACCACCAGGGTATTGCCGCGCAACATGCTCACCCCCCTGGTGAGCACGGCGGAACGCACCTGTTCCAGACCGGCCTGGCGGATCAGCTCCGCGAAACCGGGCAACTCGCGGGTACAGACCGCGCGCGTCGCCTCCGGGGTGACATCCCGCGGCCCCGGACCGGTCCCCCCGGTGGTCAGGACCACATCCAGACCCAGGTCATCGGCCCAGGCGACCAGCCGTTCCTGGATCCGCTCCAGCTCATCGGGCAGAATCTCCCGCCCGGCCAGCGTGCCGCCCAGCTTGAGCACCTCCCCTTCCAGGGCCGCGCCGCTTTTGTCCGATGGCAGGTCGCGGCTGTCCGAAAGGGTCAGCACCCCCACCCGCAACCCACGCCAGGAGAGGTTTTCGACGGCGCCATGACCGTGACCCTGACCGTGGCCATGACCGTGGCCATCCCTCTTCTCCCCGTGTCCATGGGCGCAATCGCGCCGATGGTCGAACGCCCCGTCTTCCAACCCCATCGCCTCGCTCCTTCCCCACTGTCCCGCCGCCGCCTCGCAGCCCGGACAGGCATCCACCCACCGCGCCCCACCCTCGGCGGTGATCTCCTTTTTCCAGAAGGTGGCGTAAAGCTTCAGATGGTCGATCATGTAGCGGCAGGCATCGAACGCATCGGCGCGATGCCGCGCCGCAGCCACCACCAGCACGATGTTATCCGCCACCCCCAGACGCCCCACCCGGTGCACCACCAACAGCTCCTCGATGGCGAACCGGGCCCGCGCCGCCGCCTCGATGCGCGCCAGTTCCGCCTCGGTCATGCCCGGATAGTGCTCCAACTCCATGGCCACCACCCGATCCCCGGAGGTGTAGTCGCGCACCGTGCCGACAAAACTCACCACTCCGCCGACCACCGTGCGTCCGGCCAGCAGGGCGGCCTGCTCCGATTCCAGCGAAAAATCCTCGGTCTGAATGCGAATCATCGATCGGCCAATGCGGTTGCAAGATTGTCCTTTGGGCATGGAGCGCGTATCATAAGACCCGCTCCGGTTTTCTGAAAGAGTTTGTCGCTCCAGATCCGAATCGATGCCCTCCGGCTGTTTGGAGTCTGTTTGGGAATTCCATCCATGGAATCACCCGGCGCGCATGGTTTCGAATGGCACTCGCACCACAACCTGAAAATTGCCTGGCAATCTGACGGGCCACCCCTGGCCCGCGTCGGCGGTTTGGCCTGTGCCCAACCGCCTTTTGGATCGTTGACGCATGACCCGCCTTCAAGCGACCAACCACCGATTGCCGGCCCTGGCCTTGGCACTGCTGTTTCTGATCCTCGATCAGTTCGGCCTGCTCGACCCCCTGGAAAGGCTCGCCTATGACCGGGGTCTGCGCGCCCTCGCCCGTCCCGCCGAAACCCGCATCGCCCTGGTCACCATCGACGATCCCACCCTGGCGCGCCTCGGTCCCTGGCCCCTGGCCCCGCGTCACCATCTGCGCCTGCTGGAGATCCTGCAACGGGCCGAACCGCGCGTTCTTGCCTTCACCGAACCGATCACCGCCCATGACGACCCGTCGGACCAGGAAGCGCTCCGCGCCCTGGGCGCCCTGTTCCGCCAGAGCGGCAACGTGGTCCTGCCCCTGCCCGTCGAGTGGAGCGACCCCGAGGCAGGACGGAGCGTCATTCCGCCGCCCTATCTGATCGAGGCCGCCACCCTGCCGACGCCGGCCAAACCCTGGAAACCCGATGCCGCCCCCCCCTGGGTCACCCCCTTCGACTGGCCACGGGAGGAACCCGGCGCCCAGGCGGCCCGGATCGGCGCGAATCTGACCGCCCTCGATCCGGACCGGGTTGTCCGCGCCATGCCCCTGCTGCTGCGCGCCGGAGATCGACTGCTCCCCACCCTGCCCCTGGCCGTGACCATGACCGCCCTGCGCGCGCCCACCGAGGCGGTGCGTCCCGATCCTTTCGGCACGCTGGAGATCGCCGACACCCGGATCGCGACCCAGAACGGCTGGCGCATCCGCCCCTGGTTCCATCCCGGCGTCAATCAACACCCGGAGTTCGCCCATTTCTCCATGCTCGCCATCCTGGAAGGAAAGGTTCCCCCCGAGAGATTCCGGGATCTGGTGGTGCTGATCGGCCCGGATGCGGAGAGCCTGACCACCCGATTCGCCACCCCCATGCCGCGCGCCATGTCCCCCCTCGAACTGCATGCCCAGGCGGTCACCGCCCTGCTCGACGGACAATCCTTCTTCATCCCGGATTGGGCCCGCTCCGGTCGCCTGATCCTGTTCGGCCTGGCGACCCTGCTGCTGCTTCTGGCCCCCCCGCTCGGCATCGGCGCCCACCTGGCGACCCTGGCCGGCGCGGTCGCCCTCGCCATCGCCGTGCCGGTGGCCCACGTCCGACTGCTCGACCTCCACGGACTCTGGGTGCCGATGGTCGCCCCCCTGGCCCTCCTCGGCAGCGGCGCGATCCTGCCGCTGCTGCTGCGCTGGTGGTTCGGCGCGCCGGAAGGATCCAACGTCCGGACCGGCGAACACGACCTCCACCTGGCCCTCGGTCTGGCCTATCAGGGACAGATGTGCTGGGAGCTGGCCCAGGAGCAGTTCCGCCTCGCGCCCATGGATGCCCGTCTGATGGCCATGAGCGACCATCTGGCCCGCGACCTGGAGCATGCCAGCCGCCATGCCGACGCCGCGCGCCTTTATCACCGCATGCTGCGCTTCGCCCCCGGCGACACCCTCCTGAAACAGCGACTCCACGCGGCACAGAACCGCCTGACCAGAGAGGGTGGCGAGGCGTCCGCTCCCGCCTTCCCCAGCGGCGAGACCCGGATTGCCCGCACCGTGGGCCATTATCCGATCGTCGCGGAACTCTCCCATGACCCGCTGGGGCTCCTTGAACTGGGTCGGGATCCCCTCACCGGCAGACCGGTGATCCTGCGTCTGCCCCACCCCCCGCGTCACCCCTCCCCGGAACAGGCCGAAAAGGCCAGACGCCGCTTCCTCGCCGATGGCGAAAAGGGGCTGAAATGGCATCACGAAGGGGTGGTCGAACTGCTCGGCATCCACCTGTCCGCCCAACCGCCCCATCTGGTCATGGCCCACTTCCCGGTGCATGGCAACCTGGAACGCCATCTCCACCCGGATGACCCCCTGCCCCTCTCCCTGATCCTCTACATCGCCACCCGCGCCGCCATGGCCCTGGACCACGCCCATCAACGCGGCCTGACCCACGGCAACTTAAGGCCCGAGGATATCCTCTACGATCCCAAGAGCCGCGAGGTGTGGATCAAAGAGTTCGGCCTGGCCCGCTACCTGGGAATCGATCCCGGCTCGGGGAGCCTCTCGCCCCATGCCGCGCCGGAGTTGGTGGCCGGAGACGCGGACGCCCTGGATACCGATGGCGAGGCGCGCGCGGATCTTTATGCCCTGGCGGCGATTCTGGTCCATCTGCTCACCGGTCATCCGCCCCACCGGACGGATGACCCGGAAAGTCTGCGCGAACGGATCCTGCACGGTCCTCCCCCGGATCTGACGGCCCTTCGACCCGACATGCCGCCGGGCTTGAAGCGCATTCTCGACCAGACCCTGAACCGGGATCCGGCCAGGCGTCCGGCACGCGGCAAGGAACTGGCGCGCCTGCTGGTGGCCTTCATCCGCGAGAGCGTTCAAAAACCGTCAACCCCCTGATTCCGCTTATGTCCCCGTCCCTGCGACACCTGTGGCCTGAAAACAGTTACTCACTGAAAATCTTGCAAAATCCTGTTTGTCTTTCGCCTGCCGGGCTGCTATCCTATTCAACATTTAGATGACATCAACCCGGATCCGCCCTTCTGGTCTATCATGCGCGCCACCTTTCTCTCCGCACTCCGCCAGGCCACCCTCGTCCTGGCGCTGTTCTCGATCCAACCGGTCGCCGCCGCCGAAATCCCCATCGGCATGTCCACCCCCCTGGAGAGCGGTCCGGTGGCCCTGGGCCAAAACACCAGACTGGGGGTGGAGGCCTATTTCAACGCCGTGAACAAAAACGGCGGCGTGCATGGCCAGACCCTCAAACTGATCGCCCTCGACGACGGCTACGAACCGACCAGGGCCGCGGTCAACATGCGCGCGTTGATCGAGGACAAAAAGGTGCTGGCGGTGATCGGCAATGTCGGCACCCCGACCGCCGTGGTCGCGGCCCCAATCGCCAACGAAACCCGCACCATCCTGATCGGCGCGATCACCGGGGCCGGATTGCTGCGCAAGAACCCGCCGGAACGGTATATTTTCAACTACCGGGCCAGCTACGCCGAAGAGACCGCCGCCATGATCGACGGTCTGCTGGGACTCGGCATCAAACCCCGCGAGATCGCCTTTTTCACCCAGAACGACGGCTATGGCGACTCCGGACACGCCGGCGCGGTGGCCGCCCTGAAAAAACACGGCTTCACCGACACCGACACCCTGGCCCATGGCCGCTACACCCGCAACACCACCCACATCGAAGGGGCCCTGGCCTCGATCCTCGACGCCGAAACCGAACCGCGCGCCATCATCATGGTGGGGGCCTATCCGGCCTGCGCGGCCTTCATCCGCGAGGCACGCAAGGATCTCCCCAACGCCCTCTTCATCAACGTCTCGTTCGTCGGCAGCGCGGCTTTGGCCAAGGCCCTGGGCAAGGATGGCGAAGGGGTGATCGTCACCCAGGTGACCCCCTCCCTGAGCGACACGCTCCCCGGCGTGCAGGCCTATCACAAGGCCCTCAAACAGCTCGATCCCAAGGCCACGGCGGATTTTCTCTCCCTGGAGGGGTATCTGGCCGCGCGCCTGCTCGTCGAAGGGATCGAACGGGCCAAGCCCACCGGCAAACCGCGCGAAGATCGCGAAGCCCTGGTCAAGTCCCTGGAGAGCCTGAACGACTTCGATCTGGGCATCGGCATCCCGGTGCGCTTCGATCCGAAGGACCATCAGGCCAGCCACAAGGTGTGGCCGACCCGCCTGGTGCATGGGGAGTTCCAACCATTCGCCTGGAGCCAACTGCGATGAACTCCCCGATGACCGACCCCACCCGCAACGCTCCGGCCATGACGGGGCGGCTCGTGACCCGGCCCTTCGATCCGACCATCCGCCGTCTGCTCACCCTGTGGGTGGCCATCGGGGTGGTGGCCACCCTGATCCTGGCCGGCGCCGCCGCCTACTCCACCATCCGCCTCACCGGCCTGCAACAGCGGGTCGTCGAGCAGGTGCTCCCACTGGAAGCCTCCGGACGCCGCATCGGCGCGCTGCTTCTGGAGTACCTCACCCATCAGGATCAGCTGCTCCAGACCCAAACCCTGGAGTCCCTCGGCAAACTCCCGGCTCGCGGCCCGCTCGATGGACGCTTCAACGCCGAACTCGAACGGTTGGGCCGGACCATCCAGACCTTTCCGGACATGGCGCCGATCCTGTCGGGACTCAAGCAGGCCCACGCCGCCTTCCTGGAACAGGATGACCGTCTGCGCGAACAGATGCGCCGCGACCTGGAGATCCGCCAGAAACTCAAAACCCAGATCACCGCCCTGGACCAGACCGTGGAGCGCATGACCACCCACGCCGAGGGGATCAAGGGCAAGGTGAACCTGGCCATGACGCGCGGCAAACGCCAGACGCGCCGCGCTCTCGAGGGACGGAGCGCGGAGGATCTCAAGAGCCTGGCCGTGCAGATGATCTCGGGCGGCGCGGGTCGGATCGCCCAGGTGACCGAAAAAAGTCTGGCCAGCGTCAACACCCTGGCAATTTTAAGCCGCCAGATCCGCCTGGAAAAAGCCCCGGATCTGCTCACCAGTCTCAAGGCCAATCAGCTCAAACCCGCGGTGGATCTGGGTCGCCAGTCGATCACCGCCCTCAAGGGAGCCTCGGATCAGGCCCAGGCCGGCCTCGCCGAACTGGCCACCGAACTCGACAAGGAGTTCAACACCCTGGTCAAACTGCTCGTCGAGGGGGACGAGGCGGTCTACACCCTGGCCTGGAACGGCCTGGAGGTGGAACACCAGATCGAAACCAGCCGCAAGAACGCCGAGTCGATCCAACAACAGGTGCTCGGTCAGCTCGAAAAGATCGGCGCCGCCGTGGACGGCTTCAACGAGGAGACCACCCGCGCCTCGGCCTCGGTCAGCCGCACCGGCCAGGCCCTGGTCTACACCGTGACCCTGATCGTGGTGCTGTTCATGGTGGGCTTCGGGCTCAAACTGGCCCGCCGCATCTCCTCCTCCCTCGACCAGGCGGTGGCCGGGGTCAACCGCATCGCCGCAGGGGACCTGACCACCGAACTCAAGTCGGTCAGCCGCGACGAACTGGGTCAACTGATCCTGGCCATGTCCGGCATGGCGGCCATTCTCAAGGGGATTTTCGCCTCCCTCAACGAGGGCTCCGGCAACCTGTCGGAGGCGGCCCGCGAACTCTCCCAGGTCTCTGGCGCCCTGAACGCCAGCGCCGAACTGCTCACCGAACAATCGAGCAGCGTGGCCGGCGGCGCGAACCGCTCCAGCCGCAACCTCCAGCAGATCTCCACCGACGCCGAACAGGCCAGCGCCAACCTGTCCACCCTCTCCCATGCCGCCGAGGTGGCCAGCCACAACCTCAACACCATCTCCGCCGCCGCCGAGGAGGCGAGCATCAGCCTCACCCAGGTGGTCTCCTCGGCCCAACAGGCCACCCAGCGCATGGCCGAGGTCAAGGATGCCGCCGAGCAGACCAGCGGCAACGTCACCGGTGTCGCCGGCTCGGTACGCGCCATGACCGATGCGTTGGGCGAAATCCGTCAACGCTGTCTGATGGCCAGCCAATCCTCGGAACAGGCCAACCACGAGGCGGAACGGACCCAGGAGGTGATGGAACGGCTGTTGGAGTCGGCCCAGGAGATCCACAAGGTGGTGGACGTGATCAACAGCATCGCCGAACAGACCAACATGCTGGCCCTGAACGCCTCGATCGAGGCTGCCGGCGCCGGAGATGCGGGCAAGGGTTTCGCGGTGGTGGCCAACGAGGTCAAGGAGCTGGCCCGACAGACCGCCGCGGCCACCGGCATGATCTCGGAAACGATCGTGCGCATGAGCGACCACTCCAGGGATGCCACCGACGCGGCGGATCAGATCGTCGTCAAGATCCACGCCATCGCCTCGGCCAACGAGGAGATCCTGCAAGCGGTGGAGGATCAGGACCGCTCGGCGCGCGGCATCGCCCAGGCGATGAACGAGGCCGCCGAGCGGACCCGTTCGGTCACCGAAGGGATGGTGGCCACCAATCAGGACATGGAGGATGTGAGCCGGGCGGTGAGCGAGGTGTCGTTGGGGATCGCGGAGGTGACCCGCAACGTGGGCGAGCTGTCGGTGGGGGTGGGCGAGATGACCCGCAACGTGGCCGAGGCCTCGGCAGGGAGCCGGAACATCACCGGCAACGTGCACGATGCCGCCGACACCGCGCTGGAGATCGCCGCCAGCATGGAGCCGGTGCGCCAGGCGGTGGCCGACGTGCTGGGGATGAGCGCGCAACTGAGTCAGCGCGCTGGCGAGATGTCCCGCCTCTCCGAATCGATCAAGGGGATCGTCGCCCGCTTCCGGCTGGAGTGATTTTCCTGGCCCTGCCGCGACGGATCCCCGGTCTGCACGCCGCACATGAACCAGATGGGAGCGTTCCGCCAGCAAACCGGGCAATCATCAAAGGTGCGGTTCTCGGAAAGCGGGTGCCGCTTCCGGTACGGCTCGGGGTGTTGTATTCGTCCACACCCGGCCAACAGAAGACGATCGTCGCGTTTCTCTCACGCCTGTTTGAGCGACACATCGGGGTAGACACCCAAGGCCAGGAGCTTTTGCTTGTCGTCGAATCGATATCGGAAGCGCCACCACTTGGCCCCGTTCGGTTGACCAATGGACAAGCCGCCATCATCCGCGAGGCTCTCGGGCGCGGGTGTCGGCTTGAGGTCGCGCCGTTGGGTATCGGTCAGATAAATGACTTATATCTTTAAATTTTAATTAAATGCATTTAGTATGGTTTTTATGCGCCAGATCTACATACAATATCAGCGGCTGTTGCTGCTGCAGCTTTTCAAAATGTTCTGTTTGCCGGGTGACGCAAGACTGGTAATGGCTTTTTGACGAGGCCCTAAATCATAACAATCTCCCCAAGTCCATGGCCCGCCTCCTTCCAGAGCAAAAAAAGGAGATGATTAGGCAAATGGTCTTCAGTCCGGAAGGTGTTCTGGGCCATCTGAACCGACTTGCAGGTCAGCATTGGACTTAAATCGTGCAACAGCGCTTTCGGGCGACCCAAACATGGTAAAGCAGAATCACCATATCTTGATATAACAGTGTTTTACTGGCACAATGCTGACGATATGAAGCTGACAAGCTATACAATTTGATATCATTTTATGTTTTTCTTGGAAGATTAAAACATAAAAATAAAAAACAATCTTATTCTAGGAAATAATTCAATGAGTGACTGGTCTCAAGGATATGTTGTTTCTACGGATTATATTTTTAGTTACTGTGCAGAACTGAATCCGGGGCGTTGTCAACTCCCGCTTCTGAATGCCGGTTTTGCCACGCCCGATATTCATGTAGCCTGCGAACTGGGCTTTGGACAGGGGCTCAGCACGGCCATTCATGCTGCCACCGCTCCTGTGGCATGGTGGGCCACGGATTTTCACCCAACCCAGACTGCCTTTGCCAGACAATTGATCGCCACATCCGGTTGTTCTGCCCACATGTACGATCAATCGTTCGAGGAGTTTTGTCAACGAACCGATCTGCCGGATTTCGATTTCATCGGTCTGCACGGCGTGTGGAGTTGGATTCAACCGCACAATCGTCAGATTATCATCGATTTTATACGCCGAAAACTAAAAGTCGGTGGTATATGCTACCTCAGTTACAATACACAGCCTGGCTGGGCTGCGCGGCTTCCTTTTCGACATCTGCTTGACGAATATGCAAAAGTCATGGTTCCTCCAGGAGAGTCCATGATTGGACGTGTTGAAGCAGCTTTTGATTTCGGTGAAAAATTAGTGCAACTGCAACCCGCTTTCATAACCGCCAATCCTCGGGTGGCAGAGCAATTCCATTGGATCAAACAGGCTGATCCCCATTATCTGGCCCATGAATTTTTCAACCAGGCATGGAACTCCTTTTCCTTCACCGAAACCGCCATTTCGCTCGAACCTGCCAAAGTCACTTTTGCGGCATCGGCCAACACGCTCGATCACCTGGACGCCTATCATTTAACGGAAGCACAACAACGCTTTTTGCAAGATATTCCGGATCCGATATTTCAACAAACCGTGCGGGATTTCATGATCAACCAACAGTTCCGTCAGGATTACTGGATCAAAGGTCCACGTCGTTTGTCCCCACGGGAACGTCTGGTCTCGCTGCGGCAGCAACGGGTCATTCTGAACATCTCCCGCGATCGTGTTCATGAGGCTTCGTTTGATATTCCAGGAGAAATTCCTCTGGATCCAGAGCGCTTCGCTGTGGTGCTGGATGCCTTGGCCGATTATCGTCCAAGAACCATCGCAGCACTGGAAGATGAGTTGCGAAACGATGGCATCGATCTGAATGCAATCCTGCACGCCATTTTGGCGCTGATGTCCAGAAACATCATCGTTCAGGTTCAGTCGCCAGAACAGATCGAAAACGCCAGACCGCATACCGAACGACTCAATAATTTTCTGATCAATCTGGCCGAGGATTCTGATAACATCATCCATCTGGCCAGCCCAGTGACTGGCAGTGCCGTTATCCTGCGACGCATCCCGCGATTGTTTCTGCGGGCGCTTTCCTTGGGACACGAAACCCCGCAGGCTTGGGCAGAATGGGTTTGGCAACGATTTGCTCTACCCAACGAAAATCGCATCAAGGATGCGGTTCCTTTGCCCGTCCATGAAAGTTTAGGCAATCTGATGGCTCAGGCGCACCAATTTTCCACGCAATTACCCAGATTGCGCGCCCTCGGCGTTCTGTAACTTTGGATAACTCATAAGTTCAGAAAAAAACTATTATTTATTTTTGCTTCTTGAATGTTTCCATGATTTTCCAACTCCTCCGGCATGAAATCACGAGGAATGTAACCGTTATGCTCATTGGCCGACCATATCGTTCCCGCCGCACTCATCCGCGAGGTTCTCGGGCAAGGGTGTCGTCTTGAGGTTGCGCAGTTGGATATCTGTCAGGGATATGGTGTGATTCTTTAGGTTTGCGACAACTGTGTGTAGTCTGGTTTCCATGCACCCGATCTACACACGATACCATACACAGCAAACCTGGATGTTATACACACCCTTGGAACGCCTTGGAAACAAAAAAGCCAGCAAGTGTTTAATCTTGCTGGCTTCATGGAAACTCTTGGGAGTCTCTGGAATCGAATTTGGTGCCCAAAGGGAGAGTCGAACTCCCATGACCTCTCGGCCACTAGAACCTGAATCTAGCGCGTCTACCAATTCCGCCATCTGGGCTTGAGCGCATAGAATAGACCAGCCCAATGTGGTTTGTCAACCACAAACTTGCAGGATGGAAGCCCCGCAGACCTAGCCCGAGGGCGTTCCACGGCAAATGCGCGCCGAGGATCGTGCGCCTCGCGACCCGCCTCGCTCAAGCGGCGCCGACATCCCCTCTTGCGTCTCTCACCGCACATTGTAAAGAAAGGGCATGCCGAACCACACATCGGCGGGCCACATGCGCAACTGCATGGCCTCCAGGGTGTGGTGGGAGAAGAGCCGGGCAAGCACGTCCGGCAGGCCGGGGGTCAGAAGCACCACCATGCCGGCAGCCAGATACATGGTGAAGGCGGCCCAGGGGTCGTTGGACCAGATCTTGAGCGCCGTGCCCAGAGAGCTGGAGGTTCCCCCCTCGCCGAAAAGATTGAGGCTGTAGAGTTCGTCCAGCACCAGGTGAACCAGATACCCGCCGGTCACGAACAGCCCGACGATCCAGCAGAACCAGGGGGCCTGATGAAACAGATGATAAAGCAGGGCCGCGGTGAGACCTCCAAAAAAGACCCCGGCAGGCAACGAGTGAAAGATACCGCGATGGACCGTGCAGCGGATGAACAGTTCGCACACCGCCAGTTTGATGAACAGATAGGTCACCAGCCAAAGCATGACCAGTTCGCCGATCGACAGACGCGCCACCTGACTCAACATGACGAAAAACGAACCGAGCAACGCGAAGAGGGTGAAGGCCAGATCCAGGGTCCAGGACTCCTCGGCATCGACATCCGGGAGCACGCCGCCGATCATGGCCGCGAAAAAGCCGCTCAACCCCAGCTGGGCGTCGGCCACCCCCGCGACCATCAACGCGGTGATCGCCACCCCGCCGGAGACCGCCGCCACGGCCAGATGGGTGTTGAAATCGGCCATGTCACCCTTTCCGTCCCTTTTCCAGCCGTTTCTCCACGGTATAAACCTGAATCCGCGCCCCTTCGCGCCAGCTGTCGCCATCCAGACCGGCCTTGCGGCACAACTGGCCCAGAAACGCCACCGGATCCGGGAGCTGCTCCCACACCTGGGGCAGGAAGGTGGCCCGTCGTCCCTGTTTGGAGAGGATCACCCCATGCACCCCCGGTTTCAGCCGGGCGAGAAGATCCGCCGCGTCCCGGTACGGAAAAGGTTCGGGAGGGGTGAGAAGCGACACCTCGATCTCGGTTCCGGCCAGCTCGGCGGCGGTCAACGGCGCGAATCGGGGATCGCGCAGCGCGGCGGACAGTCCGTTTTCCAGCAGATCCTCGGCCAACGGACGGTGGGCGACCAGCGAGCCGATGCAGCCGCGCAGCGCCCCGCGCCGGGTCAGGGTGACGAAACAGGCCCCCTGTCTGGCCAACTCCGGGGACTCCTCGATCAGCCGCTCCGCCGAAAGCCCGGAACGCCCTTCCAGGGAGGCGGTCAGATGGGCGCGCACCAGCTCGGGCAGACCCGGTGCCTCGCCGGACAGAACCGCCGGAGCGACGCCTCCCGGCGCGGATCCCCCTCCGACCGGAGGGGACGCCGGGGCGTGATCCGCCGTTCCGACATCCGCATGAAACAGATAACTCGCATACCCCACCACCCGGTTCCTGTCCCCCGCCGTATCCCCGGAGTTGCGCAGATCGGCCAGCACCGGACGCCAACGCCGCCGCCGCGCGGTCTCGAGCATGGCGCCCACCCCGATGCGACCGCACGCCTCGCATCCGGCGATGCTCCTGGGATCCCTGGCCAGGATCGCCTGATTGCTGATCCCGTCCAGGCGTCTGGCCTCGTCATACGGGTGATAATGGGAAAGATCGGTGGAGATGACGATCAGATCCCCCGGTTTGACGCACGCCTCCAACAGATCGGCCAGATGTCCGCCGCTGATCTCCCCATAAACGATCGGCACGATGCGAAAATTGACCAGGGTCACCTGCAGGAAGGGGAGTTGGGTCTCCAGGGAGTGCTCCAGGCGGTGCGGTTCCTCGTCGCGACTCACATCCGGACGCCGGGCCAGGCACTCCACCCCCTCGCGATCCACCGGAATCCTGCCCAGCGGGGTCAGATAGGCATCGTAATCCCCCACCGAAGCCCCGTCGAGCCAGACCCGATGGCTCGGCCCCAGCAGAAACACCCGGCGTGGCGCGGTGGCCGGCGCGCGGACCAGCCCCTTGTAGGCATGCGCGGCGGTCAATCCCGAATAGATGAACCCGGCATGCGGGACGATCATCGCCAGGGGTTCGTTGGCGACCGTCGGGGCCTGCTCCAGCAACCCCTCGACCATGGCGCGCAACGCCTTGGACTCCTTGGGATAGAACATCCCGGCCACCGCCGGTTGACGCACCCGTTCGTTGTTCATCGCACCCTCCATCCAACCACCACCCACGCTGGAAAACCCTCCGGAACCCACCGGCGCCCGAATCCAAACCGCATCGAAAAATCTGGTCAAACACCCGGCATAACGGCTACACTGCCAGTTCATGCGGGATGAAGCGCTCACGTTCATCCCCACCCCTGGAACCCCTCGCAGGGATCCATGTTAATAAAAGTGTGCGTGCAATCCAGGTCGGATGCAAGCCACCCTGTTTCCCTTTGCCCGTGCAACACCCGCCAGGGCGTTCGATGGTCAGGGGGTGAAAGGGGGCTCCCCCCATCATGAAATCATACGAGGTTTTTTCCCGATCGCCATGCGTATCCTGCTCCTCCTTGTCGCGTTCATCTTTCCGCTGGCCTCCCAGGCCCTGGCCGCCCATGGCATCAGCCTGGATGGTACGCTGAAATATCCCGCCGATTTCAAGGGATTCGACTACACCAGCGCCGACGCCAAACCGGGCGGAACCCTGAACCTGCACGCCATCGGCGGGTTCGACAAAATGAATCCCTTCACCCTCAAGGGATCCCATCCGGACCTGCTCTCGCCGCTGGTCTTCGAACACCTGATGGTCCAGTCCATGGACGAACCCTTCTCCCAGTACGGACTCCTGGCCCAATCGGTCGAGGTGGCCGGGGATGGACTCTCGGTCACCTTCCATCTCGATCCCGAGGCCCGTTTCTCCGACGAGTCGCCGGTGACCGCCGAGGATGTCCAATTCTCCCTGGAGGTCCTGCAATCGGACAAGGCCCATCCGTTCCACCAGTCCTACTGGCGCGACATCGTGGCCGCCGAAGTGCTCTCCCCGCGCTCGATCCGCTTCAAGTTCCGTCAGGCCAATCGCGAACTGCCGCTCATCGCCGGTGAGATCCCGGTGCTCTCCCGCGCCTTTTTCGCCAAACACCCCTTCGGCGCGGAGAAGGAGATGATCGCGCCCCTCGGCACCGGACCCTACGTGGTCGAGGAGTTCAGCCCCGGCAAGATCGTCACCTATCGCCGCAACCCGAAATACTGGGGCAACAAGCGTCCGGTCAATCGCGGCCTGTATTCGTTCGAACGGATCGTGCTCAAGTTCTACAAGGATCCGGTGGTCGCCCTCGAGGGTTTCAAGGCCGGCGAATTCGACTTCATGCACGAAAACAACTCCAAACAGTGGGCCAGGGATTACGAAGGGCCGAAATTCGTCCAGAAATTGATCAAGAAGGAGACCCTCGGACACAAACGCGGCGCCGGCATGCAGGGGTTGATCTTCAACCTGCGTCGCCCCTTTTTCCAGGATATCCGCGTGCGCAAGGCGATGGTCCTGGCCTTTGACTTCGAATGGAGCAACGACAACCTGTTCCACGGTCAATACACCCGCTCGACGAGTTATTTTTCCAACTCGGAGATGGCAGCACAAGGCGCACCCCCGCCCGAAGAGCTGGCCCTGCTCGAACCGCTGCGCGACAAGCTCGATCCGGCGGTCTTCGGACCGGTCCAGGCGCCCCCCTCGACCACGCCGCCCCACGGGTTGCGTCAGAATCTAAAAGAAGCCGCCAAACTGCTGAAAGAGGCCGGCTGGACCCTGGGACCGGACAAAATCCTCACCGACGGCAAGGGCAACCGGCTGGAGATCGAAATGCTCCTGGCCACCCCCGCCTTCGAACGCATCCTGGCCCCCTATGCCGCCAATCTGGAAAAACTCGGCATCGCGCTCAAATACCGCACCGTGGACACCTCCCTCTATCAGAGCCGCGTCCACGACTTCGACTACGACATGATCGTCAACGGCTTCGGACAGTCCCAATCGCCGGGCAACGAACAGCGCGACATGTGGCACTCGGAAAGCGCCCTCATCAAGGGAAGCCACAACCGCATCGGCATCCAGGATCCGGCGGTCGATGCCCTGGTGGAGAAGATCATCTACGCCAAGACCCGCCAGGAGCTGGTCACCGCCTGCCGCGCCCTCGACCGGGTGTTGTTGGCCGGACACTATCTGGTGCCCAACTGGCATCTCAACTACCACCGCATCGCCTATTGGGATCGCTTCGCCCGCCCGGCGACCGCGCCGCTGTATTATCAACCCGAAGATTGGCTCCTCTCCTGGTGGATGAAGTAAGATGGGCGCCTACATCGCCAGACGCCTCCTGCTGATGATCCCGACCCTGTTCGGGATCATGGCCTTGACCTTCCTGGTGATCCAGTTCGTACCCGGCGGACCGGTGGAGCAGATGATCGCTCAGATGGAGGCGGGCGCGGCGGGCGGTCATGGCGGTGGGGAGGTGTCGGGATCGGCGGGCGGCGGGATCTATCGCGGCGCCAAGGGGTTGACCCATGAGCAGTTGACCGCCTTGAACCGCCTCTACGGCTTCGATCGCCCCCCCGTCGAACGCTTCCTCCTGATGATGCGCAACTACCTCACCTTCGAGTTCGGCGAATCCTACTACCATCACCGCAAGGTGGTGGATCTGGTGATCGACAAGCTGCCGGTATCGATCTCGCTCGGCATGTGGACCTTCGTGCTCACCTATCTGGTCAGCATCCCGTTGGGCATCCGCAAGGCGGTGCGCCATGGGGATCGCTTCGACGCCGTGACCTCGGCCCTGATCCTGGCCGGCTACTCGATCCCCGGCTTCGTGCTCGGGGTGCTGCTGATCGTCCTGTTCGGCGGCGGGAGCTTCTTCGATCTTTTCCCGATCCGCGGTCTGGTCTCGGACAACTGGTCGGAACTCTCCTGGTTCGGTCGCCTCACCGATTACCTCTGGCACATGGTCCTGCCGGTCACCGCATCCGTAGTCGGCTCGTTTGCGGTGATGACCATGCTCACCAAGAACAGCTTTCTGGAGGAGATCTCCAAACAGTACGTCCTCACCGCTCGGGCCAAGGGGTTGACGGAGAACGCCGTGCTCTACCGTCACGTCTTCCGCAACGCCCTGATCCCCCTGGTCACCGGCTTTCCCGGCGCCTTCGTGGCCGCTTTTTTCAGCGGCAGTCTCCTCATCGAAACCATCTTCACCCTCGACGGTCTGGGTCTTCTGGGCTACGAATCGGTGATCAACCGCGACTATCCGGTGGTGCTGGCCACCCTCTATTTCTACACGCTCCTGGGACTCATCACCAAATTGATCACCGATATCACCTACGTGATCGCCGACCCGCGCATCACCTTCGAAGGGAGCCGCTAACCACCATGCGCCGGCTCGACTCCCGCTTGCAGAACGTTCGACTCCGAGGCAAATCACTCATCCTGATTGGCGTGACGGCCCTCGGCTTTCTGGCCGTGGCCGGCAGCGTCGGCAGCCACCTGAACGACCTGCGTCACGCCACCATCCAGAATCAACGGATCGATCACGTCAGCCTGCTCATCGGTCAGGTGGCCTTCGGCACCTTCGAGCTGCAACTGCTCATGACCCAGTTTCTCCAGAACGAATCCAATCCCGGCGATCCGACCGAACCACCCGACGCAGCCATCAAGAACAAGATCGCCCGCATCGAAACCGACATCACCACCCTGGAGAAGGCCCTCGGACGGGTGGAACACTCCCCGGCCCTGCTCGAGACCGCCCAACCGCTGCGCGCCATCCAACATCTGCTCTCCCAGTTGAAGGAGCACGATCTGGCGGTGATGGAGTTGCGGCAAGAGATCGGTCAGGATGAGGATTCGGGCATTCAGGGCCGCCTGCGCACTCAGATCCATGTGCTGGAAAGCGAATTGACCACCCGCAAGGATTACCCCTGTCTGGTGGATCTGCTGCAATTGCGCCGCCGTGAGAAGGATTTCCTGATGCGGGGTCACCGCAAGAGCCGCGAATTGTTCGAACAGGCGCTCGACACCTTGCGTGCCACGATCTCCGCCTTGCCGGGCAGCGACAGGGGTCCGGACGTAGCGCTGCTCACCGAGATCTTTCAGAGCTATGGCAAGGAGGTGGAGCGTCTCAAGCAGGTGTTGCCGCTGATGACGTCGCATCGCAAACGGCTCTGGGAGATCAACAACGCCATCCTGACCCAGGCGACCCGCCTGACGGAGAGCCATCAACAGTTGATGGCCGTCAATGCCGGAGTCCAGCAGCGTGGCATCGACGGGGCAACCGTCAGTTTGATGCTGTCGTTGTCGGTGATCTTCCTGGTGATCGGTTGGGTAACCTTCTGGTTCTTCCAACAACTGATCACGCCGATTCACCGTCTGCGGGAGATGGCGTCCCGGATATCGGCAGGGGAGAGGCCGTCACCAGCCGACGATTTCGGCACGGACGAAATCGGCGAACTGGCCAGGAATCTGCAACAGGTGTGGGATCTCCCTCGCGATGACCGGAAGCCTGAGGAGTGAAATGGGATCCAGTTGTCACGACCTCTCGCACATGCGTCGTTGGTGTGACTTGGCATACGCACCTCTGGCGTGACTCCCGTCCATGTGCGCCGGACTGCACGCACCCCCGGGCTGGACGCCATGCAAACCAGGTTGGGGCTACAATCCGATCGCCCCACCCCTTATGACTCCACCAGGGTTGGCCAACATGGATCCAGATGGTCGTCTCACATGGATCCGGCCCGATTGGCATCATGATCCGGCCCGATTGGCATCATGATCCGGCCCGATTGGCATCATGATCCGGCCCGATTGGCATCATGATCCGGCCCGAGACATCATGGATCCGGCCCGGTTGACATCATGGAGCCGGCCCGAGACATCATGAATCCAGGTGGTTGACTCTCAAGAATCCGGCCCGGTTGGCCGCGACGATGGATTCTGGGACTGTTTTCGAGCATCGATGTACCAATAGCGTACCCCCCTGCCTGTCCCTTGCAGATTCTCCGGAACCAGAAACAGCTGATTTCTTTCAACTCTCTTGATAAGATAGCCGTTGCAGATCTCGCCCTCGAAACAGATCTGGTTTCCGAACATCACGGCACCCTTTTCGTCCGATCCCTCTTCAGTCACCTTGATACCCTTGATGTCCAGACTTGGCAGATCGACCACGGGATTCTCGTTCATGACAAAAAAGAACGGATCTCGTTTCACGGGCTGCAACTCTGGTTTGTTGGCCTCCTGAAAAGCGGAGCGTGACGGATGGAAAACAAGCCCCAAACGCACATACAACTGTTGCGGTTCCTTCTTGTGATCGGTCGCCGAACCTTTTTTTGATGTGGCATCGGTTTCATTGATCTCCAATTCGACCACATCCAACGACTGCTTCTCAAGATCAACAATAAAATTTTGAAGATTGTTATAATGCGACCAAAATTCAGTCATCATGATATTCTTGTTTGCAGCGCTTGGCCGGATGTACTGCAATAAAATTGAATGACGATCTGCTGTCTGTTGCATGGTAACACCAACTGTGGACGAGATTTTTTTTCTGTTGCTCTTCTCGTTCTGCTTGTCAAGCTTTGCATTTCTCTTGCTAATCTCACCATAAGCGTTCCTGATATTTTTCTGTGCCATTTTACCAGGATAATAATATACCGAAAACACAAAAATGGTCCAGATCAATACCAATGCAAACAGATGCATGATAAGTATCCAGTGTTTTCTCCATATATACAGAAGAAAATTTCTCATTTTGACTGTCCCATCGTGGATTTTGCAACCGAAACCTTGGTCCGCGCTTCGAGGGTGAAATAAATGACACGAGAGTTGACATGTGGTTCAAACCCGGACTCCATGCCTTTGAGAGACACCTCTTCCCCATCCAAGGCCAGAGGACTGTTCTTGCCATTCAAATGGGTGATCAACAGGTTCAACGCCTTCATGTGCTCGGGGTCACTGGTGTTGGCGAACCCACGAATCACCCACTTGCGTAGCGTACCCCCTGTTTTCTCCTCCTTCTCATGAACCGTTGAAACATAGTTCAGTTTTATCGCGGGGGAAACAGACAAGGCAAGTCGATTCAGTCTCTGGGACCAGGACAATCGATCAGAGGATTCGTACTGATCCCAGCCATGCAATTGTGTCAGTTTAGCCTCTTTCCCATTCATTTCCGTCAACAGTTTAGACCATTGACTGATGTCGGAAAGATAAGTACTGCTATTTTTTGTATTGAAAGATAGAAATATAATATAGCAAATCACCACAGACAAAAGCATCATTGACAACGGAATAACTTTCTCATACTCCTGCAAGATTTTATATGCACCTCCTTGTGGCAATGTGGATTCTTTATCCGCAGATGAGGTATCGTTCTCCTTGTTTTTTTCATCAGGCTGCGACTTCCAAAACTTGATTATGATTGAATTCGGGGACAGGGATCTCTTTTTTCTATTATAAATCGTGCCTTTGTTGATCCTGAAAGCCTGATCGTCGATTTGATTGACCTCCTCGGATGCCCCAAGAATCAGATTGGAAGGATCCGTACCATGCTCATAATTTCGAACACGTTGCACAATCAACTCCAGAATGGCCTCCGTGGTCATGCCTGGCATGCTCTTCTGGGGAAAAGGAAGCGTCTGGGACGTCGCCTGAGGATTTCCAGCCAGGATCTTCTTGTGTGCCGCTTCCAGCAAAGGAAGCACAGACTCTTGATAAAACGTGTCCTTGATCTCCGGAAATTCTTGCCAGTATCCCATCAATTGCATGGAATCCAACGGTCCTGTTCTTCGATCGAACTGCAAATGGCAGAGAATATCGGATAATTCACGTCCAAATGATTTGAATTCGTTGAGCAACTCCGGCTTGGCTTTTTTGTAGGTCTTGTCCGTATCTTCTGCCTGAAGCGCACTTTTAACCCGACTCAAAACATCCAGAACTGTGGCTTCATTGCTGATTGGCAGACCTTGTTTTATAACAGCGAGCAACGAAAGCAGACAAAAAGATACTCTGTCCGCAAAAATGATCTCATTCGTTGGATCCACGTATAAGAAATAACTCTGACTGACCCCTAAAAAAAATACGGCTTCAACCTTTTGTCTCAGCCTCGCCTGTTCTATCAAATGCTCCAGGATCAACAATGGCATCGACAATACCGCATCAACGGCAATCTCGCGCATCGATGGGTTCGGAAGAAGATTGCAAATATGTCGAATATGCATGGCTGCCGCCATGCTCCATTGTCCGCCCTTGCTGGCGTCATCCGTTCGCCTGGGAATGAATGCGGTGCAAAGCAGCACCGGATCCTCTCCCCAACGATAGCCGGCCACTTCCCGGCACTGTTGATAGGTATCCGTCTCCTTTGAGACCGAATCCGACGGCTCGATGAACTCAAACGGCAGATCATCGACCGCAATCACAATGCTTTTGGCTTTCTTTTTGAGCATTCCACCATCAAACTCTTTCCAGAATTTTTCCGCTTGCTCAAAAATGACCTGGTTAGAGCCTTTCTTACCCAGATCATGGACGAAAAAATCCGAAAATTTGGCCTGATCAAGTTTCGCGTCGGTCCAGCCATACCGTGTGTCTTCATTGGAATAGAAATTGTATCGGACGCCCAGGGCATCTGCCTGAATGATGACATGCCGATTCTGAATGTGCTTGGCCGGTTTGGGATCCTCTGAATTCTGATGAGCCTCCAGTCGGCCAAAAAATATGTTTTCGAGTCTCTCAGAGATCATGTCAACAGATCCTTATAATATTTTTGCGCGCCTTCATGTAAAAAAACAACTTAATCTGTGTTTGTGCGCATCATTCGTGACTGCCCAACCGCAAGGCTGGGACACCCCGTACCCGGGCCCATGCAGAGTGTGATTTGTGACCACGCAACGTTCGCTGCGGGAAGATTTCGCAAAATCTCGAGGTTTCCGACGCTGAACACGCCAACATCCACGCGCATCAAACCGTCCGCAACATCCGTCACATCCACGATTTGCGCCTTGATCCCAAAGGTATAGTCTGAACCGATTTCCGGATAAACAAATTTCACTTCGGTCTGACCAGGATCCACAAGCTCGGCTGCATAATTCCCAAGCAGGATACTCTTTTCGGCATCGGAAGCGGGCATGGATGCCTCCTGACGCGATCGGCTCATCAGATAGTCGGCAATCCCAACCCGTGCCCAGTGCAGCTGCAATTGCGCCAGACTGCGCTCGACCTGATGCGCCTCGGCAAGCCAGAAGTGTTCGATCAGATACCCGGTCACCATCATGGACGTCATGACCACCACAGAGGTCAGCACCAGAATCGAACCGTGTTCCCCCTTCCCAAACGCGCTCACGGGGGACGAACCATTTGCTGATGTTGACTGGCGCGCGCCGCATTGCCCAAATCGAAGATGGGCGCGAAGATGGCCAGCATCAATCCGACCACCACCAGGCCCAGGATCGACGTCATGATCGGATTGATGCGGGCCACGAGCTGGTCGAGACGGTTTTCCAACAACTGCTCGAAATAATTGGCGGCGCGATAGGTCAAATCGCTCAATTCTCCGGCTTCGTCGCCGGAACTGATCATCTGCATGACCAGACCTTCAAACACTTGATGCTTTCTGAAGGCTTGGCTCACGGTCACCCCTCTCCGGACATCCAGGATGATGGCGAATATGATGGCCTCGATAAACAGATTGTCCGCGGCCCCGGCTGCATACTCGAGCGCCTCGAGAATCTCCACTTCGTTCTTGATCTGCACCGAGAACGTCTTCAGAAAGCGTGACAGCGACGCTTGCCGATAAAGTCTGCCAAAAACGGGCAAATTCAGTTTGAATTGATCCCACCAGGCGCGTCCTGTGCGTCTGGAAAAAAAAACAAGCATGATTGCGACAACAGCCACAATGGTTATCGACAATTCGACCCCGTGCTGACGGACAAATTGGGCAATATCCAGCACGATCTGGGTTGGTTTTGGCAGCTCGGCATTCAGACTCTTAAAAACTTTTTCAAAATTGGGCAGAATCCAATTGATGATCGAAATCACCAAAAATAAAATTGCGACAAACAGAAAAGCCGGATACGCCATGGCTCTCTCGATCTTGTCACGCATGTTCTCCCGGCGTTCCAGATATTCGGCCATCATGAGCAACGAAAGGTCGAGACGCCCAGAGGCAAGACCAGAACGGATGACATTCACAAACACCGAGTCAAAGAAATGCGGATGCATTCCCATGGCATTGGCCAGGTCATGACCACCACGCACTTGCCTGACCAACTCTTCTGCGGTTGCACGCAAACGGGTGTTGTAGGTCTCCTTGGCCAGGTTCTCCAGCACCTCCACCAGCGGCAGACGACTGCTGAGCATGAAGGCAAATTGACGCGTGAAGACCAACAGCTCATTGAAATTGCTGTTTCTCATATCGACTCCACACTTTCATCCCCACCCAGCACACGCAAGATCTCCTCGAAGGTCGTTTCATCCTTCTCTTGCAACTGCTTGGCAAAAGTCACCATGGGCTTCATGTTGCATGTCTCGATGGCTGCCTGACGAATCGCGGCTTCGTTGCATTGTGGCGCAAGAATCAGTTCTTGAATGGTCGCATTGATGGGCAACAGCTCGAACACCGCGCGCCGTCCACGATAACCGGTTGAACGGCAGTGCGAACACCCCTCACCCCATACCGCTCCGGCACGCGGAATTTTCAATCCGATCGCTCTCAGCCGATCATCATATTTCTCATATTTCTTCAGCTTTTCGTGCATTTCATCTGCTGATAGTTTTTTCTTGCACTGCGGACAGATCAAGCGGACCAAACGTTGGGCGACCACCAGATTCAACGCGCTGGCCACCAGATAGGCAGGAATGCCGATGTTGAGCAGACGTACCACCACGCCAACGGCATCATTGGTGTGGATGGTGGAAAAAACCAGATGACCGGTCAACGATGCCTGCAAGGCCATGGCGGCGGTCTCCGAGTCACGGACCTCACCCACCATGATCACATCCGGATCCTGACGCAAAATGGCCCGCAACCCCTCGGCAAAGGTCAGGTTGATTTTGGGATTGACCCGCATCTGATGGGCGCCGGCGATCCGGTATTCCACCGGATCCTCGATGGTCATGATGTTCCGCTCTTCACGGTCGATGGCACTCAGCAGGGTGAACAGCGTGGTGGATTTGCCGCTACCCGTGGGGCCACTGACCAGAATCAACCCATGCGGCTCCTGAACATGCTTTTTCAACAGCAAAAGCTCAGCGCCCGACAAACCCAGATCATTCATCTCCTGGACCGCGGACTCGCGACGCAGGATGCGCATGACCATCTTTTCGCCATGGATGGTCGGGTAGGTGGCGGTACGGATATCGAACTTCTGATACAAATAATTCACCTCGATACTGCCATCCTGGGGTCTTCTTTTTTCAACCACATCCATGCGCGCCAGAATCTTGATGTGGGCGATCAATTCCGGATGGAGCGCCCTGGGAATGCGATCCATCTCGCGCATGAGACCATCCACGCGCATGCGAATCTGCATGTCGCTGTCGGTTGGATCCAGATGGATATCCGAAGCGCGTTCCCGGATGGCCTGGGCGAGAAAGTACTTCACTTTCCTTTCCGCATCGAAGGCGTGCTTGCCGCCCGTCTTGAAATCCTCTTTCGGATCGATATGGATGGCGCCAGGCGTGTGTTTTCTGGTTGGGGTGTTGGTGGCAAGCATGGACAGCAGCTCTCGCAGCAGTGCGGGACGGATCAAACCGCCCTTGAGCAACCGACGTCCACTCTTGCGACGCAACCAGGAACGCAATCTGGGATCCCACGGATCCTCGGCGATGAATCGCAGCGGCAGTTCCTGGGGATGGTTCCCCGGTTTGAGGGTATTGAGCGCATCAACCCGATCGGCGGGCACATTCAGATCCGACAGGATCAAGATTCGCGCGAATTTGCTCCCCTCGGTGGTAAGCCAATCGGGTTGGGAAATTTCGCTCATCAGATCGTTGATGAGATCCTCTTTTTGATCTTCATGATCGACAAGATAATGATCGAATAAAAAAACCTGCTTCAATTGATCAAAAAGTGGTCCCAATTTCTCTCGAAACGGCTCCTCTTCATGGAGCAGGACCGACCACAAGGATTTGCGTCCATTCTGCATCCATGCATGACACTGACTCAGATCCAGCAACTCGCGCAGGGATGGATCGGATGACAGAATTTCAGTAAGGGTGGTCATGGCTCACCAGATCATCCAAAGAGCACTCACGGCACGGGCCAAACGACACGAAATCCAACGAACGGGTATCCTTGCAATGGATCAAGAGTCTGACTGACCCCATTCTTGCAATCTGCCGTCGGGGAAAAATAACTTCCTCCCTTGATCACTCCGGCAGGAACAGGCTTGTCGTCGCCGGTCTCCAGGCACCATTCAAACACATTGCCACACAAATCCTCGACGCCATGCGCGGAACGACCAGCCGGCCAGCTCCCCACCGGAAGGGGCCCACTGGAGCGCTCTTCCGCCAAGGCGTGCGAAGGGGGAATTTTGCCCTTTTCAAGGTCGGCTCCCCACGGAAAAAGGCGTTTCTCGTTGCCGTTCATGGCCACGTATTCCCATTGAGTGACCGTGGGCAGATCCCCACCCACCCATTTGGCAAAGGCCCTGGCCTGGGCGAACGTCACATCGGTGACCGGCAGATCGCGCGCGACATAATCCGGCTCATCCTGAAACTCCGGATGTGGCGGCACCACGCAACACTGCACGGCGAGCCAATACTGGATACGGGTCACCGGAAAACGCGACATGGCGAACTTAGGCACATGCATGACCAGAAACTCCGATGGCAACCATTCAAGACCCCTACATTTGGCAGGATCCAGGGACAAAGCCCTTGGGATTTTTTCGTTAATCCTTTCGCGCACTCTTCACGATAAAACAAAAAAACAAACTTTTAGAGCCTCTGCCTCCAAACCTCCGCCGGGGGCCTTGCGCTCCTCGGACCCCTGTAACTTGACATGATGGGGGGAGAACCCCCTCACCCCCCGTACCATGGACCTCCCTTCGGGAGTTCCATGGTACGGGGGGTCCTGAACAGGTACCGCCGATGAAAGGATAGGCAATTCAGAACGATCCGGCAGGAATCTGAATCCGCATGCGATCCCCAAACAGGGATTGGGCAAAGGCCATCTCCACATCCACCCAAGGCATGGGATGGCTTTGCTCCATGGCTGCCAAAACCGCATCGACCTCACTTGCCTGAGAGAAACCTCTTTGCTCCGGCTCCGGATCGAGCATCTGCAACAACAGGTTGTTGAAGGGTTTCGGCATGACCCCGAGAAAAGCATGCGGGGGATTGCGATCCATGAAATCCTTATGTATTGTAATAAAACCTTGTACATCTTCATCGCATGACAGACCACTTCGATATAAAAATTTTTTTATTTTCTTGATTTCATGGATGACTGCTCTGCCGCCAAACAACTCGTATCCGATCATGCCGAGCGAATAGATGTCGCACCGAAAGTCCAATCGGTCCGCCGTGCAAACGATCTGTTCCGGAGCCGCATAGGTTGGTGTGAAGTGCGTCATCTGCTTCTTGTCCACATACGATCTGAACCACACCATGTTGGTAAGATCGATCAACTTAGGCTTAAGGACCGGAGAATTTTCCCGTTGCTCCAGAAAAACATTCTCCGGCTTCAAATCCAGATGCACAAAACCGATCGTATGCAGGCCGGCGACACCACGAACGATCTCTCGGAACAAGCGCCACCGTTCTGACAAGGTTTCCAGGATCTGACTTTCATGGTTCGTGATCCAGGAAGCAAGCGATTCTCCCTGAAGCCAGTCCATGACCAGTCCCATCCCTTTCTTGCCCACATAAAGATCATGAATCTGACACAGATACTCCTTGTTGGATACTTCCCGAATCGTTCTGATTTCATCCACGAGCGACGCCAGAAATTCTTTCGGCGACATTTGATCATCCACAGGTTTGATGATCTTAATGGCGCACATCAGCGACAGTTGTTTGTAACAGGCGAGCCAGACTTCACCGAACCCCCCTTTTCCCAAGACATGCGCGAACACATAGTCGTCATCCGAGGTTTTCTCTTTCTGTAAGTCGCTCTCTTTTCTGGCCCGCTTCAAGCCCTCATCCTCATTTTTACCCGTTTTTTCCCCCTGACCCGCATCCCGGGTCTCCTCATCCGCGCCGCGGACTAAGGATGCCGGTTGATTGGCCGGCCCGCGCCCTTCTTTCGAGCTGCTCATACCCGTCACTCCCCGCTCTCGTACCGTCAACCCTGATCCGTCGTGGCCACCGACCCATCCGCGTTACACCATTTGCCGGGCAGCAGGGCATTCGTGGTATCGACAAATTTGGTCCGATAAACATTGTTGTCCCAGGTCGGCAGTTTGGATGCCTCATTGGAGTACAGGATCTCACGTTGCTCATTGTATAAGGAGACCGCCCTGATGCACATGTGTACTGCGAACGGCTGCTCGATGACATCCAAAGATATTTCATATTTGAAACGTGCATCCGTGGGAATCGTCAGTGTCGGAATGATGCTGGTCAACTGATCTGCGGCAGCGCCACCGGGCACGAGATTGCCCTTTTTCCCGGAACCTGGAGCAATGAGCGCCTCGATATCCTCGGCAGGCACATTCGGACGCTGCTCCACGAAGATCTTGACCGCCTTGCTGATACGCCCGGCCATTTCCACCGCCTCGTTGCTCTCCGCCTCGTAGATGTAACCCACCATCGACGGAATCGCCACCGAAGCGAGAATTCCGATGATGGTCACGGCGATCATCAATTCAAACAGTGTCCAACCACCTTCCCTGCTGACATGCGCATATGGACGATTCATCGGCCTCTCCTGATGGAAGTGCAACAAGCTGCGTGATGAGACAGATCGAATACCGGAACGCTATCTGCCATAAATTTTCTGACAAACCTTGTCATCATGCGCGCAATGCCGGATCAAGACGCGGGAACCGAACGGTCCGCTCCCGTACTTGTATTCCAGGCGCACATAGTGACCAATCTCCGGGACATACCACCACCGCTCCAGGCTGGTCCAGGCACTGGTCAGACTCTCCGTGGTCCAGGTCAAAACCAGGGCATCGTCGAATTTTCCCGCAGGGACCGTGATCTGCTCACGCGCATCCAGGCGCACCTGGACCTTCTGGCGTATCATCTGTTCCCCGGCCCGGTACTCCTGATGAAACGAGAAGGCGGTTCCAGGCTTGGATTGCAGCAGATCACGCAGCGATTCCAAGGGTTGACCGGTGCGATAGACCATCCTCCGTTCCATGTCACCCAAATTGGAGGATTCGCGCAACAATCCGCGTCTCCGCACCCACTGGTCCGATTTGCCGATCAGGGAAAAGGTCGTCAAATCGCCGACAACCTCGTTGACACGCAACTGGTAGCCGTCGTCATAAATCCACAAGTCACCCTGACACCATTTCGGTTGCGCGCACGATTCCGAAACCGTGCAGACCGGAGCCGGCTCTTCGGAAGGGTGAAGCGGTCCAAATATGTACGGTTTGCATCCGCCCATTCCGAGCGTGATCATCATGACGAGCATCGACAGACGTTGCATTGTTATCTTCATCGTTTCCTCATCGGAACTCCGAGCCGAACAGCCCAAGCAGGCTTTGGTGCTTCACCCCTTCCGGGTACCAGTTTCCGCGCACATCACCCTTGATCTTTTGCACGACATAGATCCCTGGCACCATGGATATCTCCTTGAGTTGGACCAACCGTGGAACAGCCCTGACACCCATCCCATTCTCATCGGTGAACACTTGATAATCGAAATAGCGCCGAGAATCTTGTTGATTGCCAACATCCACACCGATCTCCTTGAGCAGAGGTGAAATATCCCCGCTCAGATCACGATTGTTCTCCCTCTTTTTCTCTTCCAGTTTTGAATACAACGTTTTTGAAACGTTTTCCGCCCCTTCCCTCTCCCGCCTCTGGGTCAAACCATGCAAAATCGGATCGACGATGATCCACAGGACCATGCCGACCATGCTCGCGCGTGCGATGTATGACAGCGTTCCGTCCCACATGCCCCTCACTCCTCCTCGCGGAAAGTGGTGGTGGGTTTCGATAGCAGTTGCGACTCCTGGCGAAGCTCCAGGCGCTTCTTTTTCAGCTCGTCGTTTCTGCCCCCCACATAATCGCGCGTGACGTCATGGTTGCCGGGCAACAGTTGACCGGGACTGACGATGCGCGGTGTGATCAGGAACACGGTTTCAAGCTTTCGATCATCCGATTTCTTGTACTTGAACATATGGCCAAGAAGCGGCAGATCTCCGAGCAAAGGTATGGCGTTGGTGATCTCCTCGCGCCGATTGTTGAACAGCCCGCCCAGCACGAAGGTGGCCATCTCGGGGACAAGAACCGTGGTATTGATCTCCTGTTCATTGGTGCTGATGGTATCCCCGGTCTGACCGGTGGGAATGCTGTTGCGGGCATTCAAAACCAGGCGCACCATATTTTTGTCTTCCTCCTTACCCGATACGTTCTTGCTCGGATCTGGACGGACGACTGCCGGCGTGATCAGCAGTTGCACGCCGGTGTTGACCACATGCAACGAAGAGTTGATCTTCTCGGTGTTGGTGACCACGAAGTGGTAATTGTTGGCGTTGGTGATGCGCGCCTGATTGTTGTTCAGGGTAATCACGCGCGGCGCGGCGATGGTTTCGAGTTGATTGGCGTTCTCCATGGCCTGCAACGTCGCGTCCAGTAGCGAACGGGTTCCCTGATAGAGGAATCCGGCGGTGCTGACCTCCTTCGGGAACGGACTGCCCAACAGGGAAAAACTGCCGCTGTTGGTGGCGGTGGACGAGAGCTTGCTGGCCGGTCCAACGATGCCAGTGGGCAATATTTGCGAGTTGCCGCCGAGATACCCGACCCCGCCCCAGCGAATGCCAAGCTCTCGTGAGAGCTGATCCTCCCCCTGCACGATGATCACCTCGACCTCGACCAGATCCGGAGACTTGTCGAGGAACAACACCATGGCACTGATCTCATCGAGCTGCTTGGACGTGCCGCGGATGATCAACTGGTTGTTGAGCACATCCGGCATGACCGTCGTAATGGTGACGTGTCGCCTGGTCGGATCGATCCCGCCAATCTTCCCCTCCATTAACTCCTTGACCTCTTTTTGTTCCTTCTTTTCGACCTCCTTCTCCTCCTCGCGGGTGACCACCCGCACGTCTTCTCCGGAAAAAAGATGCTTGAGCGTGTCGATGATGCCAGGGGTTTGATACCGTTTGCCCTGAAAGGTGATGTCCGACGGACCGACCGAGACGTGCCGCAAGGGGATGATGCGGGTTTCGATCCGTCCCCGGAACTCTTTGTCCTCCTCGATGCGCATTTTCAGATCGTTGTCCGCTTGGGCGCGCAGGCTCTCGGCATGGATGCCCTCGTCGATCGATTTCAACAACGCGCGAACCTCGCTCACCTTGCCGGGATCGCCGCTCAGGACAATCCCCTTGCCCTTGATCTCCAACTTGACTCCACGCACGCTCAGAAGTTTGTCGCGGGCGCCACGCGCCGCTCCATCGTGCAGATTGTTCGCTTCGCCAAACAGAAAACGGGCATCCGCATGCCGGGGATAGAACACATCCTTGACGAACAACTTGTTGTCTTTTCGCGAGAATGTGATCGTCTTCGCCTCTTTGGAATATATGTGATCGAGGCTGTAGTCCGCGCAAAGCTCCTTGAACGTTTCCCTGGGCGAATGGCGGATGTACTGCTGGGTCGAAGGGATCTCGTCCTCGATTTTGCCATTCACGACCACCATGATCTTCATGGGTTGAAAAATGAGTTTCAACAACGCGACCACGGGAAGCGGCTTGTAGAAATCCCACGACCCGATGGTTTCGCGCTTGTCCTGGTCCCAAGGGATCTCATCCGCGAAGAGTGGTGAAGTCACGAACAGGCAGCCGAGGATCAAGGCAAACAAGAGGTTCTGGATTCCTCTGCCTGTTTTGCCTTTTGTGCTTACCCTCTGATTTTTGATATGCGTCGCCACGGTCTGCTTCCTCATAGATTAAAACCGAAAATAGAACCTTTAGATTTTATGAAGCCATTGATTTAAAAGCGCAACCGTTTGATCATTCATTTTTGCGATGCGACATTTTATAATACATATAAAATATTTGATACAGAATACACAATTATAAACATATTGACAAGGAAAATGAATTATGAAAAATTAGATTTCCGTGTATCACTGATTATCAAAATTGTTTATTGACACTTCCATCAAAACGACGTTCCAATGACAGCAAAGGATACACCAAGAACCTATTCTGTCTATTTATACCATTCATTATGCAGCATTTTCTGAAGTGGATTCCAAGATTGATAATTTCAGTTAGAATACATCATAATAATAATTATGGCTTCACCCTGATCGAAATCCTGATCGTGATCGTGATTCTGGGGATCCTGGTCAACCTCGCATCGGTTTCGCTGCGTGAACACGCGGTCTCGGTCGCGGCAGAAGAGGCCAAACCCTATCTCATGGCCATCTCCGCCAAGGAGCAGATCCAGCTGCGGCGCACCCGAACCCTGATCAATTCCGACAACGAACAGACCCTCCAGGACGGCTTGGGGGTCGATCTCTCCCTGGCCGGGAACTTCTGCTTCATGGTCCGTCTGCCTGCCGACGGTCTCATCACCACCACCACCGATACGATCCAATATGAGGTGTGGGCCGTCCTGCGCGATACCAACTACTCGGGCGGACAATCGGCCCAGGATCAGGTCGCAGTGCATGCCTTGGGCGGCGTCACCTGCACCACCGCCACCGATAAATCCACCGCCACCGGGTGGGTCTCTGCCGATCCGAACACCATCGGCGGCGAAGGCCGGGTGGTGGTCCTGCGTTACCCGCCACCCGTCAATGGTCTGGAAACCGCCCCACGCTCCGGTCGGGAGATCCAGCTCGACTGGCTCAACGGCATCAGCCTCTCCGATACCCTGCTGTGAACGCCTCGACGCCACATTCCAAACCCGCCCATCAGGGATTCACCCTGATCGAGATTCTGCTGGTGGTGATCATGATCGGACTGTTGATGATCGGCATGGTCGGCATCTGGGATCTGCTCGCACGCGAATTCCTCGCCCTCCAGTTGCGCCAGAAAGCCATCTTCGCCCTGCATGGCCAGATGGAACGAATCGCGGCCCTCAATCGCCATCAGGTAAACTTCACCACCTGGAAAACCAGTGGCTACCCTGCCACCCACCTCGACCCGCAAGCGGATCACCAGATTTTGCAGACCGTGCCCAACAACCTGATCGTCTATTCAACCACCGCGCTGGATCAGCCGGGCAAAATACTCCTGCATCAACCCGCGGGTTTGGATCCGACCGCCCGCAACGTGATTCTGCTGGATCCCGAACGACGCATCACCGGCGAGCTGAGCTGGACTGAAGAGCCCTTGACCACGCAACCCTGTTACACGGGGGATGCGGGTGGTGGCTGGTGTCGCAAGCTCACCCTTTATCTCGATTATCCCTACCTCTTTCCAGAGAGCGACTCCCAGACCTCGCAACCCTGGGGGGGACCGATCTCCACCCTGACCCTTCGCACCATCGTGGGGCGCCGATGACGACGTGGCATCGACTCAAAAGCGATTCGAATCCGCTTCCGGAGGCAGACCGACACCCCGGCTGGCCGAACCGCGCGCGCACCTTCGGCACGCGTCAAGACCAACGGCATCAGGCCGGGTTCACGCTGCTGGAACTGATGATCAGCAGCGCGCTCTCGCTGATCATCGGCCTGGTGCTCTGGCAGTTGTTGGGCATGATCCTGAACATCGCCCAGGAGTCCGGCAATCTCATGGCGCTCAATCAGGAGAGCCGCAACCTCTTTCAACTGCTCAGCGAGGGTGGAATCGCCTCGGACGACACCCGCATACCCGGCTATTGGGGACGCTCGGTCGATCCGGCCAGCGACAACGCCTTGCGGGTGACCGACTATCGGCTGCACCTGGGGCTCGAGGCGGGGCCAAACCTCGCATCCGGCGAATGGCACCCCCTCGATATCCCGTGTCAGAGCGCGGGGAACCCCCTGACCGCCTGCACCGCCGCGCTGGAAACGATCCGCGTCACCGGCTACGTGGCCGGGCTCACCACCGACAACAGTCGGACCGTGAACAACAAAACCACCGAGATCCAATTCAATCTCGTGGTTCCGGGCGCCCTGCCGATCCTTGCGACCACCGTCCCGCGCTGGAGCTATCAAACCGGGTTCTGGACCACCCTGTCTCTGGGCGTGGATCCGTAATGGCAGAGGCCCCTTTCAGAGACTGTCAAGCGCGCCTCTGATTTTCATACCCTGGAACTCCCGCCAGGGAGTTCCAAGTCCGGGTTTAGGGCGTTCTCTCCCCATACCACCCCACCACGCACCGCCGACCCGACCAGACGATCGTTGATGCACGAATCACAAATTTTTGTGGCTTTCCCGCCTCCGGTCACGATAAACTTAAACGATCCGGTCAATCCAAATCCCAAACCGTCTCACCCAACCAAGGAATCCGCCATGACCTGCCGTGTCGATGAAATCCTCAACGACTCCCGTGACCTGATCCGGGATACCCTGCTCCGCTTCGCCGAGGATCTGACCACCGATTTCAATCTCGATCCGGCCCGGAGCCAGAACCTCCTCGACAGCGAGGCCGCCAAGACCCTGCGCGGCGCCATGGAGACCTTCGCGGTCTGGTATGTGGGCAAGAAAGGGTGATCCATCACACCCACCAGGGTTCCATACGACACCATGCATGACTTTGAGAATACACCCCTGCTCGACAACGGACTCAAGCTGCGTCTGCTGCATGACGAGGTTGGCGGGCAGGTTCGGGATATCGTCGAGAAATTCCTCGAAATTCTGCCTGAACGGCTGCGTCTGCTGGCCCACTCCCACGCCATGGGGGACACGGTTCACTTCTACATCGAGGCCCACCGGCTCAAGGGGGCCGCAGCCACCCTGGGCGCCGAACGGATGGCCGCCTTGTGCGCCCATCTGGAAGAGCGCGGCAAGGCCGGGATCCTCCCGGAACCCGCCCTGTTGCACACCCTGGACGATCTCTCCGTCCAGGTCCGGGAGATCATGACCCGCACGATCGCGCTCTATGCGGGCGATCCCCCCGTGTTTCTCCCCTGACGATCCCCACCAGACCAAAAAATCCACACCACCACGCGGATTAGAATGAAACGGGGCGCAAAATCGATTACCATGCCTCATTCTTCGACCACTCTTCCCGTGAAATCCCCGTCAAGGAGACGCGCCATGTCCCCATCTCACGGAACATTGCCTGCCCGGATCCGTTTCTTTCGGACTTTTCTGACCCTCTCCACGCTGTGCGGCCTGCTCACGCTCGTCACGCCCGACCTGACCGCTCAGCCCCTCCTGACGGCTCCCGCCATTCCAGTCGATGCCAAGGCCGAGGCGCTGCTGGCCACCGGCAAGCAGCAGCTCGAGGCGGGCAACGCCAACGAGGCGCTTTCGCACCTGCGACAGGCCGCCTCTCTGGCCGCCCGCGCCAAAGATGCCAAAAACGCCGGTCAGGCCAACGAAATCATCTCGCAGCTGGTCAACGCCATGCCCGCCTGGGTGGATGAGGCGTTGGAGAAGGCCGGAAGCATCCCCAAGGAGAAGGCCGGCGCCGCCAAGGCGTGGGCCAAGAGCCGCGAAAACGCACAGTCGCTTGCCGAAAAGGGGGATCTCCCCCAGGCGGTGCGCATGGCCAGACAGGCGTTGGATCTGGCGCGCGAGAATCTGGGGACCAGGCACTCGGCCACCTTCATGAGCGAACGGGAGCTGGGAACCCTGTTGGCCCTGGCCGGCAAGCCCGGCGAGGCCGAACCGCTGCTGCGCCAGGCCGCGACCCACGCCCGCGAGGCCCTGGGAGCCGAACACCCGGAGAGTCTCGCCTGCGACAGGGCGTTGGCGGATCTGCTCGAAAGCCAGGGCAAATCCGCAGACGCCCTCAAGATCCATCAGGCCGCGCGCGCCGCCTGGAAGGCCCGGATTGGCCTCGACCACCCGCTGGCCATCGACACGGAGCTGGCCATGGCCGGGGCGCTCCGGGAGCAGGGACGGCATGAGGAGGCCGCTGTCCTGTTGCGGGAGAGCTGTCCCCGGTCGATGGCCCTGCACGGCTATCACCATCCGGAGACCGCCCGCTGCCTGGAGGGGTTCGCGCGGGTCAACCTGGCCCGTGAGGCCTTCGCCGATGGGCGCGAGGCTCTCGAACAGGCGCTGGAAATCCTGGAGGGGGTGATGGCCGGAGATGATCCGACCCTGCCACCGGTACGGATCGCCGCCGCCGAGGCCAACCGTCGGATGGGGGATCTCAAGCGGGCCGACGAGCTGTTGAAACCGGTTCTTCCCAAGGAGCCGATCCAGGTGAACGATCCCCTGGCCATCGAGGCGCTGTCCGCCCGGCTGCATCTGCTGGCCGACCAGGGGGAGCTGCCCGTCGCCGAAACCCTGGCGCGCAAACTGGTCAAGCAGTTCGCAACCGAGCTGGGCCACGACCATCCCGCCACCCTCTCCATGAACGTGGAGCTGGCCGCGATCCTCGAGAAAATGGGCCGTTATCCGGAGGCGGAGATCGGACTGAAAAAGACCCTGGAGCGGATGACCACAACCCTGGGAGAGGATCATCCCACCACCCTGACCACCCTGAACAATCTGGGTCAACTGCTCGAGGAGGCCGGACTCTACGACGACGCCGAACCCCTGCTGCGTCAGGCGCTGGAGAAGACCCAGAGCAAATTGGGTCCGGATCGTCCCCTCACCCTGACCACCATGAACAATCTCGCCTTGCTGCACGAGAGCCAGGGCAACTTCGACAAGGCCGAACCTCTCTATCTCAATGCCCTCGACGCCTACCGCAAACGGTTCGGCGAGCGGCATGTCGATACCCAGGCCGTGGTGAACAATCTGGCCTATCTGCATCTGCTGAAACGCGATTACGCCAAGGCCAAACCGCTGTTCGACTCGGTGCTCGACACCTGGAACGCCACGCTGGGCGAACAGCATCCACGCACCCTCAAGGCGCTCAACAACTCCGCGCGGGTGCTGCACCAGCTGGGCGAACACGCCGAGGCGCACAAACGGTTCACCCGCGCCCTCGAACTGCGCAAGAAGGGACTCGGCGAACGTCATCCGGATGTGATCCGCTCGATGAACGATCTGGCCCGTCTGCTGCTCGACATGGGCCGCGCCAAAGAGGCCGAGGAGCTGGCCCGTCAGGCCCGCGCCCTGGCCGAGCAGGCCCTGGGACCGCTGCACCCTTACGTGTTCGAGACCATCGAAACCCTGGCGCGAATTCTGGAAAAGGGCAAGCATCCGGATGCCTTCAAGCTGCGCAAGGAGCTGTTCACCCGCCGTTCCGACTTCCTGGACCGCATGCTCTGGGCCACCTCCGACAACGCCCGCGAGGGGTATATCCGTCTCTACGCCCCGGAACTCAACACCCATCTGTCCCTGCTGGCCGGCATGGATCCGGCCATCGCCGGACGCGAAGCCCTCGAAGTCGGTCTGCGGCGCAAGGGTCAGCTGCTCAAGACCACCTCGGAGATCCGCCAGATCGTCCGGCTGGGCAACAACCCCAAGCTCAAGGCGACCAGCGACAAGCTCACCGAAACCCGCAAACAGCTCGCCTCCCTCACCCTCTCCGGACCCACCCCGGAGACCGCCGGCACCCATCTCAAGGTGATCCACGGCCTGGAAACCGAGGTGGAACGGTTGCAACTGGAACTCGGCCAGGCCAGCAAGCGGTTCCAGAAAGGGGTGGTGCCGGTGACCATCGACGATCTGATCAAACATCTGCCGGAAAAATCGGCCCTGGCCGAATTCTTCTTCTACAAGGACGAGGATCGCTCCGGTCTGCTGGCCGCCATCCTGCGCAAGGAGCAGGGCAGACCGCTCTTCGATCTGGTGGTCTACCCGGATCCCGAGGCGATTCAAAAACTGATCATCGACTACCGAGCCGCCATCCAGGACGAAGATGGGGACGAAGAGTCGGTCAAGAAGGTCGGACGTCAGGCCCACGATCGCATCTGGGCGCCGATCCGCCAGCGAATCGGCAAGCGCGAACTGGTCCATGTGGTCCCGGATGGTCTGCTCAACATCCTGCCGTTTCCAGCCATGGTGGATGCGGAGGGCGATTATCTGGCGCGCGGCACGGATCTGCATCTGCTCTCCTCGAGCCGCGATCTGGTGCCTGTCAACCTGCCCGAAGCCAAGGGGAACTATCTGATCCTGGCCGGACCCGACTACGACGCGGACACCCTGGGTGGCGCCGCGCACGCCAAGGCCGCCCTCGAGGATGGAAGCGGCAAACGCTCCAGCGACATGAAACAAAACCTGCGCGCCCTGGCCTCGGGCATGCGTGGCCTGCGCTTCGACACCCTGCCAGGCGCCGAGAAGGAGGGGCGCCTGATCGCGGCGCTGGCCACGGAGAAGAAAAAGAGCAACGACTTCCTGGTCAGACGCGAAGCCCAGGAGGCCACCCTCCTCACCTTGCAGCACGCCCCGGAGATTCTGCACATCGCCACCCACGGCTTCTTCCTGAAACCGGACGAGAATCTGCGCAAGCGACTCCTGAAACTGGTCCGAGGCGGCGAACAACACCTGCCCCCGCCAGGGGACAACCCGCTGCTGCGCGCCGGACTCGCCTTCGCGGGCATCAACGCCAACGCCAAGTTCCTGGGAGAGATGGATACCGACAACGACGGCGTGCTCACCGCGCTCGAGGTGCTCAACCTCGACCTGACCGGCACCCGACTGGCGGTGCTCTCCGCCTGCGAAACCGGACTGGGCGAGCTGCACGAGGGCGAAGGGGTGTATGGTCTGCGCCGCGCCTTCCAGGAGGCGGGAGTCAAATCGGTCATCTCCTCGCTCTGGGAGGTCAACGACGCCGGCACCCAGGCGCTCATGACCAGCCTCTACGCCCGACTCGGCGAGGGGATGAACGCCCACCGCGCCCTGCGGGAGTCGCAACTGGACCTGCTCGAATCCAGCGAATGGCGCCATCCCTACATCTGGGCCGCCTTCATGATGATCGGCGAATGAACGGATGTGCTATGACATCACCCTGAAGGATCTGTTCCAGGCCTGCCGCCAACCCTCTTGATGCCAGGGCCGACGCCCTGGAGAAGCTGGCGATGCTCTCCGGTTTGCGACACCTGGAGTCCCTGATCAAGGAGGCGGCGTTTTTCAGCGATCCCCCGCGCGACCTGAAAGGCGCCCTCTCCGCACCCTCCCTGCCCCTGCCTTCGGGCATCCCGGCCAACATGACTCATGCCATGGCCCGTCTTTTGCTACAACCCCATTTCAACTGGCGATTCACGACGCGCGCACCAGGCTGGTCGCGCCCATGCGCCACGATCCCACGCATCATACCAGAAACGGAACCCTCTCGCCCATTCACCGTGAGCTGCCGTCACCATGACCCCAACTCTCGAACCCCTCGTTGCCCGCGCCATCGAACTCGGGCTGCAATCCTCCCTGGCCACGCCTCGCGCCGCCGCGCTTCTGGCCAGCAAGAGCCACTCCCCGGAAGCCGACGCGATCATCCAGGAGTCGCAACGACTGACCATCGACTACAAGGCCTGTCTCAAGGAGATCGAGGCCGCCGCGCCGCACCAGTACACCGCGTTGCGCAATCAGATCGTCGATCAGGTGCGCAAGGCGATGAAAAAGCAGCCCGGCATGCGCAAATGGCGCTGTCCGGTGTGCAATTTCCTGTTCGATGAACGGATCGGGTTGCCGAGGATGAAAATTCCGGCCTCGACCAGTTTTCAGGATCTGCCGGATGGGTGGGAGTGTCCGGAGTGCGACGGAAGCAAGGAACGGTTCGTGCTCGACCGGGATTGATCGCATTCACGGTCACGCCTTGGCACTCTTGGAAACGGAGGGTGGGAAAGGGGATCCCCTCCCCTCCCCTTTCGTGACGACTGGACGCACCGATCCGGGCCCATCGGAGACCACTGACGCCGGTTCCGTGTCGCGTGGCCAGGTTCGACTGGCCGACGCGACACCCACGGCGTCTGGAGCGCCGCGCGCACGACGCGCCCGCACCGACTGAAACCGACGCGCACGCACCAATGCGCCCGCACCGACTGAAACCGACGCGCACGCACCAATGCGCCCGCACCGACTGAAACCGACGCGATCAGGCGACCTGACGGCTTTCGTGCAACACGACGGTCAGGTCATGCTCCAGATCCCGACGCGCCTCGTGGGCATCGGCGGGAAGCTCGGCCAGAACCTTGCGCAACAGCTCGATCCCCTCCTGGCTGCGTCCCTGTCGATGCAACGCCAATCCCAGCCCCTTGCTGGCGTAGGGGTCGCCGGGTTGCAGACCCAACGCCCGACGATTGGCCGCTTCGCACTCCGGCAGGTTGTTGAGCATGAAGTGGGCGAACCCCAGATATCGCCACCCCTCCAGGTGATCGGCTTCGAGTTCCAAAGCCCGATCCAGGGTCATGGCGCCCACCTGATAGGCCCCCTGTCGCACGAATCCCATCCCGACTTCGAGCAGTTCCGGAACCTGGGTGGACTCCATGAGCCGCTTGCGGGTTCGGGTCAACCGCAAACTGTAGGAACAGTAGGCGTTTCCGGCGTGCAGTCGTCCTTCGACGGTCAGGCGGGTGTTGGGGCACCCTCCCAGGCACTGATCGCCGTACTGGCAGATCCGGCAGTTGCCTTCCAGGTGATGTTTGGCCACATGACGATTCCACTTGAACGCCTGGTCGTCGCGCCAAATTTCCGCCAACGGTCGTTGCAGGATGTTGCCCTCGATGAAATGACGGTCGCGAATCGAGGTACACCCCAGGATATCCCCGTTGTGCAGGATCCCCAGACTGCGACGTCCGGCATTGCAGCCATCCCAGATCGGAAAGGCTTCGGTGCGGTAAACGATGCGCCGGGTTTCCAGCTCCTTGAGATGGTAGTACCCCACGCAATCGGCGGGAAACACCCGGATCCCCCCTTCCAGGGTGGTGTCGTGACAAAAATCGATAACCTCATCCACGCTTTCCGGATCCAGCATCAACTCGGGGGCGGACTGGAAGTTGCCCATCGGCAGACCGATCTGCAACTGCCAGCTTTCCAGATCCAGTTCGGTGAGCAGTCTCTTGAGACCGGGCAGATCGGCCCGGTTGGCCCGGCTGACCGTGGTGATGACGCCGGCGCGTTGTCCTTTTTCCTTCATCAGCCGCAGCCCTTCCACCACCTTCCGGAACGATCCCGGCTGGCGCATGTGGTCGTGATAGGCTTCCAGGCCGTCCAGACTCACCGCCAACACCCCGACCCCGCTTTCGATGGCCTTGTCGATCATGGCCGGGGTCAGATACCAACCGTTGGTGATGATGTTGGGTACCACGCCCGCTTTCCGCAATCTCTGGGCGATCTGCCACCAATCCTTGCGCATCAGCGGTTCGCCCCCGGACAGGGTGATCCAGCGCATGCCGAGTTGACCGATGTCGTCGGCCAGTTTGAGCGCCTGCTCGGTGGTGAGTTCATCGGGCAATGGGGATTCGCATCCGGAACCGCAATGCCGGCAACGCATATTGCAGCCCATGGTGATTTCCCACACGCCGGTAATGGGATGCTCCTCGAAAGAGTTGGCCATGCATGACTCCTGGCTGGGGGTTGACTACGGTGATGGTGGGCTTCGGGTTGGGGTGCGATGGAGACTTTGGGATTGACTCAGCCGTGCGTTCGACCGGACCGCGCACGTCACGGCTGAGGATTCCTCTCAAGCCGGTCAACTGGCCTGCTTGTCCTTATCACCGAGCGGCACGGCATACAACATGGTGCAATGGCCGAGCTGACTGGCCTCACCCCAGGGGGTGCCGTACTTGACCGTGCACTGTTGATGGCTTTGCATCATGGTGGGCGTGCCGGGATTGGCGACTTTCTCGAGGCTCACCTCCATCGGGACCGGGTAGCCGTACTTCAAGAGCGGCGGATAGCCGTATTTCAGGAGCGGCGGGTAGTGGGTCCCATCCATCGGATAGGCGTAGAGCGGACGGACCTGGGCATCGGTCGTCGGGACCGGGTAACCATAGGCCGGCATCGGATCCATCACCGTGGTGTGGGTGAGAGGCGGCAGGAACTGCCCCTTGCCGATGCTCTCCTCGAGGTCGGCGGAGAGTTGAATGGCCGGCTCGACGAACACCTTGACCTTGCGGACATCCATCGGGGCACTGGGCTGCCAGGGGCGGATCAGTTTGAATTCCAACATGCCGTCACCGATCTTGAGACCGATGAACGTGAAGGTTTCGACGAGCATCGCGCCGGGCAGGGGCAGACCCACCGGAGCGGAGCTCACATCCATCAACCCCACGCAGGCCGGCATCGAGGTCAACACCCAGGAGTAACCGGTTCCGCTCGTGCAAAGCAGCTTCATTTCGCCGGAGCCACCCACATGCGTGTGCATCGGCAACTGAATTTCATTTCCCATGTCGATCCCCTATTGTTGAGCAAGTGTGTTGAAGTGACAAACCTTATTCGTTTCGGATCGGTAGAGCATCCGCCGTGGAATCTTTGGGAGGGTTGGTTGTTCGCCCGGCTTTCCTGAGGATGGATCACCTTTCCGCGTCCGGTCGGATGCGTAACCCGATAACAACCGGTGATGTCGTTTTTTTGTTGATAGTAGCTAATTTATCGGCAAACCCCACGAAAGATCCACTTTTATGGATGCTTGCACAGCGAAATCGATTCGTCAAGTTAATATATCCTTTTAAATATTTTTTCTCCGCACCCTTCATGGCCACGTCAGACCGGCGCATCCTGGTTGTTTGTCCTGGTCCACAGCGTGTAGACCGCGCAGAATCGAGCCGAGGAACAGGTGATTCCCGGCAATGGCAACACATACAGTAATATTCTTGATGTTGTCAATCGTGACACACCACGACCGCGCCGGAGAACCGCGTGATTCCACGCTCCGCATCGAACACAAAGATTCGGACAACGCTCCACGGATCGGCTCCGCTGGCGCCTGTCGGATTGACCCTTACAACATCATGGGATTGAACGGGAAGTTGAAACCGCGTAGCAAAAGGGGGGAGCGCGCCGGGAGGAGTCCGGCCAGACCGATGAGGCGCACGCCCGTGGATCGGTTGGGCCGATCCGGCCTGGCGAAGCGATCGATCCGAATAACACGACGACTTTCACACCCGACCCGGCCAGGGGGACCAGCCTGGCCGCGGCCCGAAAAAAACAACCATCACCCATCCCGCGCGGATTCGCCGGCCCGTCGTCTCCGCACCTCATACAGGGCGATTCCGGCGGCGGTCGCGACGTTGAGCGACCCCACCCCGCCGACCATCGGAATCGCCACCACCGTATCGCAGTGCTCGCGGGTCAGGCGTCGCAACCCCCGCCCCTCGCCGCCCAGCACCAGCGCCACCGCTCCGTGCCAGCTCTCGCCAGCCAGCATCGTCCCGGCATCCCCATCCAGGCCGATCACCCGCACGCCATACGCCTTGAGTTCGCGCATGGCGCGCGCCAAATTGGTGACACGGATCACATCGACCCGCTCGGCGGCGCCTGCCGAAGCCTTGACCGCCACCCCGGACAGTGGCGCGCTGCGATCACGGGGCAGAATCACCGCCTCGACCCCGAACGCCTCGGCGGAGCGGATGATCGCGCCCAGGTTGCGCGGATCCTCGATGCCATCGAGCAGCAGAAGCACCGGATCCACCACCCCGTCCAGGCGGGCCAGGAGGTCATCCCAGGTGGGTTGCACCCGCGCCCCGACCCGCAGCGCCACTCCCTGATGGGTGGCCCCGCCGGCGAGACGATCCACCACGACCCGTTCGACGAATTTGGGACGGATCCCCCGTTCGGAGGCCAGACGTTCCACCTCGCGCATGCGGTTGCCGTGGGGTCCGGTGACGATCCACAGCGACTCCACCGGGCGGGCGGGATCCGACAGCACCGCCAGAACCGGATTGAAGCCGAACAGCACCTCGGCGTCGGGGGTCACGCTTCGCGTCTCCAGGTGGTCTGCCCGCGTGCATCCTCCAGGATGATGCCGGCCTCGGCCAACTCGGCGCGGATCCGGTCCGCGGCCTGGAAGTCGCGGTTGCGACGCGCCTCGGCGCGGGCGGCGATGCGCGCCTCGACCTCGGCATCGCTCAATCCTCCGGCGGTATCGGACTCCTCGGCCAGACTCTTGAAATACAGCTCCGGATCCTCGCCGCACACCCCCAGAATGGCGCCCAATCCGAGCAGCAGCGCGGTCTGTTGACGCAGACGGGCCGGATCGACGCCGCCATCCATCTCGGCGACCGAGCGGTTGACCGCCTTGGCCAGATCATAGAGCACGGCGAGCGCGCGCGGGGTGTTGAGATCGTCGTCCATGGCTTCGCGGAAGCGCGACGCGTGGTCGTCGTCCCCCGTCTCGCCCTCCCAGGCGATCGGGGCTGCCTCGGGCAGGCCACCCAGCGCCGCCTTGGCCCCGCGCAGGGCGACATAGAGCCGGTCGAGTCCGGCACGGGCCGCGTCGAGCAGCTCCAGGGAGAAATCCAGAGGAGCCCGGTAGTGGCTGCCGAGCAGGAACAGCCGGATCGCCTCGCCGCGCCAGGCGGTCAGAAGATCGCGGATGGTGCGGAAGTTGTCGAGACTCTTGGACATCTTCTCGCGGTTGCCCTGATCGTCCACCACGTTGACGAAGCCGTTGTGCAGCCAGCAGGTCACCCACGGCTTGCCGGTCGCCCCCTCGGTCTGGGCGATCTCGTTTTCGTGATGGGGAAAGATCAGATCCCGCCCGCCGCCGTGCAGATCGAACGACTCCCCCAGATACTTCACACCCATGGCCGAACACTCGATGTGCCAGCCGGGTCGCCCGTCCCCCCAGGGGGAAGGCCAGTGGGGTTCGCCGGGTTTGGCCCCCTTCCAGAGCACGAAATCCAGCGGATTGGCCTTGCGACCATCCACCTCGACCCGCGCGCCGGACTCCAGATCCTCCAGATGCTTGCCGGAGAGCCTTCCATAGGCCGGGAAGCGGTCCACGGCATAAAAGACATCCCCGCCGCTCTCATAGGCCAACCCCTTGTCGATCAGGGTCTGGATCATGGCGCGCATCTCGGGCAGATGCTCGGTGGCCTTGGGCTCGATATCCGCCGGATTCACCCCGAGGGCCGCCATGTCCTCGTGGAAGGCGGCGATGAAACGGGTGGTCAGGGCATCGATGGCAATCCCCTCCTCGATGGCACGGCGGATGATCTTGTCGTCGATGTCGGTGAAATTGCACACATGGGTCACCTTCAACCCCGAAGCGCGCAGATGGCGCACCAGCACGTCGAACGACACCATCACCCGGGCATGGCCGATGTGACAGTAATCATAGGCGGTGATGCCGCACACATAAATGCCCACCTGACCGGCCACGCGCGGGGTGAAGGGTTCCTTTTTGCGACCCAGGGAGTTGTAGAGGGAAAGCGCCATGATGAACACTGCCTTGTTGACGTTGCACTGCAATAGATGATATTTTTTGCTGGTTATTTGGTCAGAATTCGCTGTATCAACCCAACTGGAAGAAATCCCATGTCTCTTTTATCGCAACGCATCCAGAACGTAAAGCCCTCTCCCACCCTGATGATCACGGCCAAGGCCAAGGCGCTCCAGGCGCAAGGCAAGGATGTGCTCGGTCTCGGCTCCGGCGAACCGGATTTCGACACCCCGTCGCACATCAAAAAAGCCGCGATCCGCGCCCTGCGCGAAGGGTTCACCAAGTATACCGCCGTCGAGGGGATCGACGAGCTGATCCAGGCCATCATCGGTCGCTACGCCAAGGACCACAACATGACCGTCACCCCGGACCAGGTGGTGGTCACCGTGGGGGGCAAGCAGGCCTTCTACAACCTGATCCAGGCGACGATCGATCCGGGTGACGAGGTGATCATCCCCGCCCCCTACTGGGTCTCCTACCCGGATATGGTGCTTTTGGCCGATGGCGTGCCGGTGTGCGTGGCCACCCAAGAGGAGAACGGCTTCAAGCTCACCGCCGAGGAGCTGGAGGCGGCCATTACCCCGAAAAGCCGTTTCCTGGTGATCAACTCCCCCTCCAACCCGACCGGCTCGGCCTACACCGCCGAGGAACTGCTGGCCATCGGCGCCGTGCTCGAGCGTCATCCGCATGTCTGGGTGATCACCGACGACATCTACGAAAAGATCGTCTACAAGCCGTTCAAGTTCGTCACCATCACCGGGGTCATGCCATCGCTGCAAAACCGCACGGTGATCCTGAGCGGCGTCTCCAAGGCCTACTCCATGACCGGCTGGCGCATCGGGTACGCGGTCGGACCCAAGGAGGTGATCAAGGCGATGATCAAGATGCAGTCGCAAAGCACCTCGAACGCTACCTCCATCGCCCAGAAGGGCGCCGCCGCCGCCCTGGCCGGCCCGCAAAAGTGCATCAAGCCCATGGTCAAGGCGTTCCGCGAACGGCGCGATTTCGTCGTGGCCGCCCTGAACGCCATGCCCGGCATCACCTGCCGCACCCCGGAGGGGGCCTTCTACGTCTATCCGAACGTGGCCGGCCTGATGGGCAAGAGCACCGCCGACGGCAAGGTGATCAACGACACCCTGGAGTTCTCGGCCTATCTGCTCGAAGCGGTCGGCGTGGCCGTGGTGCCCGGCTCGGCCTTCGGGTTGGACCCCTACTTCCGCATCTCCTTCGCGACCTCGATGCAGGATCTGGAACAGGCCATGATCCGCATCCGCAAGGTGGCCGAAGAGCTGACCCGTCCGCAAGCCTGACCGGGCGGCTCAAACCCGTGAATGCAAAAAGCCGGATGCTCCCGCATCCGGCTTTTTTGGTCACCCCCTCCACCCGCCGACTGTGATGCACCGGAATCCCCCACCGGATGAACAGCGTCTTTCAGGCCGGGGCCACCAGCCCCTCCACGAACGCCCCCAGCCGCCCCGCCACCCGATCCGCATCCACACACACCACACGCCCAGGCGGTTCGCTCAACCCGCCGCGCAGATCGCCTGCTGAATCGCTTTAAGCAGCTCCTTCTTGCTCACCGGTTTGACCAGATGGTCATCGCAGCCGGCGGCCAGGCTCTCCTTCTGGCGGTCGAGGGTGGCGTGGGCGCTCAGGGCCAGGATCACCATGGGCATGGCATTGCGTTTCTGTTCCCACTGCCGGATCAGACGGGTCGCGGTCAGCCCATCCATCACCGGCATCTCCACATCCATCAACACCAGGTCGAACAACTCCTGGCGGATCCGCTCCACCGCCTCCTGACCGTTCTTCACGGTCACAACCCGTTCATGGGATTTTTCCAGATAAACCTGAAACAGAATCTGATTCTCCGGACAGTCCTCGGCCAGAAGGATTTTCAACCGGCGCGCCTCGCCGGATGAGTCGGCCACATTCGACACAACCGGAAGCAACGAATCCACCGCCCGGATCGGCAGGGAGAAGTGGAAGGTGCTGCCGGCATTCGGACGGCTCTCCACCCAGATGTGACCGTTCATCATCTCCAACAGCCGACGCGAGATGGTCAATCCCAGACCCGTGCCCCCGAAGCGCCGGGTGATGCCGGTGTCGGCCTGGGAGAACTGCTCGAAGATGCGTGTCTGGAACTCCGGGGCGATGCCGATGCCGGTGTCCGCGACCGAAAACAAAAGCGCCTCGGGATCCTCGGGATGGCGTTCAAGCGTAACCCGGATGCGTCCCCGTTCCGTGAACTTGATGGCATTGCCGATCAGGTTGATCAGAATCTGCCGCACCCGGCCATCATCCCCGAGCATGGCCCTGGGCAGATCCGGAGCGATCCGGACCGCCAGTTTGAGCCCTTTCTGCTCCACGGAGAGACGCATCAGATTGCAGATCTCCTCCACCAGGGCGCTCGGAGAAAAAGGCGCCTCGCTTAAACTGAACCGCCCGGACTCGATGCGCGAGAAGTCGAGAATATCGTTGATGATGGTCAACAGCGCCCCTCCGGAGCGGTGCATCATCTCCACGAAATGGCGCTGCTCGGGGGTCAGGTCGCTCTCCAACAGCACACCGCTCATCCCCAGCACGATGTTCATCGGCGTGCGGATCTCGTGGCTCATCGCGGCCAGAAAATCGCTCTTGGCCTTCACCGAACGCTCTGCCCGCTCCTTGGCCTCGCGCAGTTGTTGTTCGAACTGTTCCCGAGCCTCGATCTCCTTTTTCAGGGCGTCGTTGGCCGTGGCCAGTTCGGCCAGGAGATGATCCGTGGTGATGCGGCGGTGATAAAGCTCCAGAAACACCCGGATCTTGGAGAGCAGGGTGTAGTCATCGATGGGCTTTTCGATGTAGTCCACGGCGCCCACGCCGTAGGCATGGATGCGGTGCGACAGATCCTTGTAGGCGGCGGTGACGAAGATGATCGGATAGTCCCTGGTACGCTCCTCGCCGCGCAGCAGGGTGGCCACCTCGTAGCCGTCCATGTCCGGCATCTGCACGTCCAGCAGAACCAGGGCGAATTCGTGTTCCAGGCAGAGATTCAACGCCTGGTTGCCGGATGCCGCCTCCAGGATTTCGGCGCGCACCTGGCGCAACAGTTTGCGCAGGGCCAGGCGATTGGCCGGCACGTCATCGACGACCAGCAATTTGGGCAACAATTCGCTCATCCGGTGAACCTCGACGCGCGTCCAGGTGACGGGTGTGGATGGACATAACGGGAGCGGTAGACCCGACTCAACGAATCCACCGCGGCGAACGCGTCATCCACCACGCTGCCCGTGAGACTCTCCTGGGAGCCGAGGCACAGGAAACCACCCTGCACCAGACTGTCGCGGAACATGCCGAGCACCCGATTTTTCAAATGCGTTTTAAAATAGATCAGCACATTCGCGCAATAGATCAGCTGGGTTTCGGCGAACACGCCATCCGTGACCAGATTGTGGTGGGCAAAGACGATGTGCTGACGAATCGGTGCGATGACCCGGGCATGCTCTTGATCCAACTCGAAATAGTCCAGGATCGATCCATGACCTCCAGAGCGCTGGTAATGGCGCGCGAATCCGCTCACGCGCGCGCGGGGATAGACTCCCTCCTCGCCGACGGCCATGGCCTGATCGTTGATGTCGGTGGCGAACAGGGTGGTCACGGAGAGCAGACCCATCTCATGGAGCAGGATCGCCAGGGAGAATGCCTCCTCACCGCTGGCGCACCCTGGAATCCACACCTGCAGGCGCGGATAGGTGGCGAGATAGGGAACCACCTGGTCACGCAGGGTCAGATGCAGGGCAGGATCCCGGAACATCTCGGTGACCGGCACGGAGAGATCCCCGATCACCGTGCCGACGAAGCGCTCCTCGTGGAGCAGGCGGGGCAGCAACTCAAGCAGGGAGGCGCAGCCGTGGCGGGTGCGGAGGGTCTCCAGGCGCCGGCGCAGCGAGGCCGGGGAGTAGCCCCCGAAGTCATAACCATGACGGAGTTTCAGGGCCTCCAGGAAGAGGCGGGTTTCGATCTCCGGGATGGACGGGATGGTCATGACGCGGACGCGAGCCATCGGTGCATCATGGCCAGAAGCCGGTCGAGATCCACCGGTTTGGCCAGGTAGTCGCTCGCGCCGGCTTCGAGACACTTCTCGCGTTCACCGCTCATCGCCCTGGCGGTCAGGGCGATGATGGGCAACCCGCGCCAATCCGGATTGCTGCGGATGGCGCGCATGGCGGCATAGCCATCCATCTCCGGCATCATGATGTCCATGATCACCAGATCGATGGCGCTGTTCTCCCGCAACTGATTCAGGGCGCGCAGGCCATCCTGGGCCATGAGCACCTGGAGACCGCGCGCGCGCAGCGCCTTGGACAACGCAAAGATGTTGCGCATGTCGTCATCGACGATCAGCACGCACTTGCCGGAGAGGACCGGATCGTGGTCGATGGCGGATTTGACCGGTTGGGCCGGGGGCAGGCTCTTTTCGCCGCCGCAAAAGACCTCGTGCAGGAACAGGGAGACCTCGCTCTGCAACCGTTCCGCCGACCGTTCCCCCTTGATGATGATGTGATCGGTGAACTCACGCAAGTGCAAAGTTTCCCGATCGGTCAGCTCGCGACCGGAGTGGATGATCACCGGCGGGAGATCCATTCCGTCGGTCTGGGCCCGCTCCAGCAGATCGAAACCGCTGACGCCCCCCAGGTTCAGATCCAGCACCATGCAGCAGAAACGCTCCTGTTTAAGCCGCTCGAGCGCCTCTTCGGCGCGACCCACGAGGGTGGCTTTGACCTCCCTGGTTTCGAGCAGTTTGGCGATCGCCTTGCGGGTGCGCGGATCATCCTCGATCACCAGCACATGGCGGGGTTGCAACAGGCCTCCCTGACTCCTGGCGATGCGACCCAGCACGGTTTCGATCTGCGCCTGACTGACCGGTTTGATCCAGAAGGCCTCGGCCCCCTCGTCGAGTCCGTGTCGCCGTTCGTCGCGCCCGGAGATGACATGCACCGGGATGTCACGGGTGGCGGCATCCTCCTTGAGACGTTTGAGCACCGCCCAGCCATCCATGCCGGGCAGACCGATATCCAGGATCACCCCGTCCGGGCGCAGACGGGCCACGGCGTCCACCCCCTCCTCGCCGCTGGCGACGACACGGGTGGCAAACCCCTTCTCCCTGGCCAGGTTGGCCAGGATATTGGCGAATACCGCGTCATCGTCGATGATCAGAACCTTTTTTTCATCCCCGCGCACCGGAGGCGGTGCGGAGACGCCGGGCGGTTCGACCGGCGCGACCGGTTCCTCGCCCGTCACCACCGCCTCGCGCAGGGGCAGGGTGAGGGTGAAGGTACTGCCCACCGCCTCGCTGCTCTCGACCTGAATTTCGCCACCCAACAACCGCGCCAGCTCGCGGGCGATGGAAAGTCCCAGTCCGGTGCCGCCGTGACGACGACTGGTCGAACCATCCACCTGTTGAAACGCCTGGAAAATCCGCTCCTCCATCCCCGTAGGAATGCCGATACCGGTATCCCGCACCACCATCACGATCCGCTGGTCCGCCTCCCGCGCTCCCGGCTGAACGGCACTGGAAATGGTGAGGGAAACCCGCCCGGTCTCGGTGAACTTGATGGCATTGGCCAGGAGGTTGATCAGGATCCGCTCGAGCTTGTTCGAATCGGTGAGCAGGGCGACAGGCACGCCAGGAAGGATGTGCATGCCGAGTTCCAGGCGCTTCTCCTGGGCCAGGGGCTGGAAACGACGCTCCAGACGCGCCACCAGCTGGGTCGGGAAAAGGGGCTCCTCCACGATCTCGATCGTGCCGGACTCCACCTTGGAGAGATCCAGGATGTCGTTGATCAAACGCAACAGATCCGTGCCGCTGTCGTGGATGATCTGGGCCGATTCGCGCTGATCCTCGTTCATGTTCCCTTCCGGGTTGGAAGCGAGCGAGCGGGCCAGGATCAGCAGGCTGTTCAGGGGGGTGCGCAGCTCGTGGGACATGTTGGCCAGGAACTCGGACTTGTAGCGCGACGCCTTTTCCACCTCCCGGGCGTTGAGTTCCGCCAGCTCGCGGGCGGCGTGCAACTCGCGGGCGTGGCGTTCCAGCTCGTTGTGCTTGCCACGCAACTCCTCGTTGGCCGAAAGCAGCTCCTCGCCCTGCACGCGCATCTCCTCCTCGGAGTGACGCAGTTCCATGGCCTGCCGTTCCAGATCGTCGCTCTTGACGCGCAGCTCCTCGTTGATGACGCGCAACTCCTCTTCGGATTGCCGGAGCAACGCCTGTTGGTGGCGTGACTCCTCGAGCAGTTCCGTGGTGCGCCGGTGGCGGTTGAGGCTCTCCAGGTTGATGGCGATCACCGGCAAAAGAGTCTCCAGAAGCGCGTGATGCCTGGAAGTGAACGCCAGAAACGAGGCCACCTCCACCACGCCGAGGATGCGATCCTGGAAGACCAGGGGGGCGAGCAGCAGACCACGGGGCGTGGCATCCCCGAGTCCCGAGCCGATCTTCACATACCCCTCGGGCAGCTCGGTGAGGGTCAACACCTGCCGTTTCTGGGCGCACAGACCGACGAGATTCTCGCCGATCCGGATCGTGGTGCGCGTCAGGGTCGCCTCGTCCAGACCATATCCACCCTTCAACTCCAAAACCCGACGCCCCTCGTCGAACAGATAGCAGGCGCCGTGACGCCCCTCCAGAAGCGGGGTCAACCGATGCGCCAACTGTCCGGCGAACGACTCGGTGTCGGTGCGCTGCTGAAGATGGGTGGAGAGGGCATTGACCTCGCTCTTGATCCAGGTCTCCTCGTCGGTGCGGCGCGCCATCTCCTGCAACACCCCGATCGATCGGGCCAGGGCGCCGAATTCGTCCTGCCGCTCCGTACCCGGCACGGCGGTCGAAAACCGTTTCTCGGCCAGGTTGGTGACCGCCTGATTCAAGGCGCGCAACGGTCGGGTGATGGCACGGGTGGCCTGGATCGCCACGAACAACCCCAGCGCCACGATGAACAGAAAAAATCCGATCACCACCCGCCTGGCCGCGGCCACGGACTGTTCGTACTCCTGGGAAAAGAGAAACGCCTTATTGTACGAGAACTCCGTGATATAATGAATATTCTCTTCGATACGCGCCAGTCTGCGCCGATACGCCTCTTCCTCGTGCAACGCCGCCGCTTCGCGACTCCTGCCCTCGAGCAGCAACTCGATCTCGCGATGCAACAACATATGCCACCAGCTCTCCAACAACCCCCTGGTTTCACGCACCCGTTCCATATCCCCGAGAAAACGGGCCTCGATGATCCCCAATTGACCCTGGAGATTGTTCCAGGTGGCCTGCAAGCGGGTCTCGGTCCGTTGAATCTCTTCTTTGTTCTGGAACGTCAGCAACAGAACGCTGGCGTATCGGATCTCCCGTACCTCCTTGTCCAACTTCTGCACCGCGCCGTTGACCTTGAACGGGTGCTCCACCATGCGCTGCTGGATCTCCTGCAACTGGCGGTTTTGATGGTCGAACAGGGCGAACTGGACGAACAGGAGCGCGATCAGCACCGAAAATCCGGCGGCGATGCGCTGGGCCATGGTGAGATGGTGCAAGGAAGGCATGCCATTCAATCCCTACTCAAGGGTCGAACGAACCGACCATTCAAGCCATGCATGCCGCGAGGGTGGCACGCACCGCGTCGAGATCGACATCGGCGCGCACCAGCGTTCGACCGATCCGCTCGGGCAGCACGAAGCGGATCCGACCTGCCTCCACCTTCTTGTCGTGGCCCATGGCCTCGACATACGCCTCGACCGGATGGACCGGAAGCCGCACCGGCAGACCGGCCCGCCCGATCAAAGCGGTCATGCGCCGCTCCTCGTCCGGCGGACAGAGACCGATCCGCACCGCCAGCCGCGCGGCCACCACCATGCCCATGGCCACAGCCTCGCCGTGCAACCACTGGTCATAGCCGGTCAGCGCCTCGACCGCATGCCCGAAGGTGTGGCCAAGATTCAACAAGGCCCGCACCCCCTGTTCCCGTTCGTCCTGGGCCACGATTTCCGCCTTGATCGCGCAACTGCGATGGAGAATCTCGATCATCAGGCCCGGATCACCGGACAGAACCGCCTCCAGGTGGGTTTCGATCGTCTCGAAAAAGGCCCGGTCCCACAGCACGCCGTATTTGATCACCTCGGCCAGGCCGGCCAGAAGCTCCCGTTTGGGCAGCGTGGCGAGGGTATCGATGTCCATGAGCACCAGGCACGGTTGATGGAAAGCGCCGATGAGGTTCTTGCCCAGGGCGTGGTTGATGCCGGTCTTGCCGCCCACCGAGGAGTCAACCTGGGCCAGAAGCGTGGTCGGCACCTGCAGGAAGGGGACTCCGCGCAGATGACAGGCGGCGGCGAAACCGGTCATGTCGCCGACCACCCCACCCCCAAGAGCCACCAACCCATCGCCGCGTTCGAAACGGTTGGCGATCAGACCATCGAAGATCGATTGCAGGGTGACCCAGTTCTTGTGGGTCTCGCCGTCCGGCAGAACGATCCCGATCACCTGGTAGCCGGCCTCGACGAGCGCTCGACGGGTGGCATCCAGGAACAACGGGGCCACCGTGGCGTTGGTGACCACGGCCAGGCGTCGTCCCCGAAAGCGGATGCGCGCCTCGTCGCCCAAGCGGGAGAGGATCCCGGCTCCGATCAGAATGTCGTAGGAGCGTGGTCCGAGATCCACGGTCAGGGTCCGCGCTGTGGCGGAAAGGGAGTCAGCCATATTTTTTTCGTTACCAACTCTGGACGGATGAAGATGAATCGTCTAAAAAAACAGGGTTGACTTTACCGGAAGCGGCGCGCCGTGGCAACACATACTTACCATCATCATGCTAAGTTACAACGCCGCCCGCCTGCCCCTCTCCGGTCGTAAGCCGTTCATTGTCCACGCACAAGGTTTGAGAATCGCCCATGGGCACGGTCAGCAGACGCGGCGACAAGAGCAAAAAGGCGATCGAACCGGATCTTTTCGCGCCGGTCGCCGTGGATACCCGCGAACCCGATCTGTACATCGAACCGAACGACCGTCCGGGCGCCATCCCCACGACCCGACCCCCATCAGGCGCCCGTTTGGGCGATGAACCGTTCATCGAACCCAACGACCGTCCGGGCGCCATCCCCGCGACCCGACCCCCCTCAGGCGCCCGTTTGAGCGATGAACCGTTCATCGAACCCAACGACCGTCCGGGCGCCATCCCCTCGACCCGACCCCCCTCAGGCGCCCGTTTGGGCGATGAACCGTTCATCGGACCCAACGACCGTCCGGGCGCCATCCCCGAGCCACCGCCCCCACCCACAACGGCTCCGTCCAAGGGAAGACCGACTTCCGGCAAACCCGCTTCCAAAACTCCACCGCCCAAAAAATCCGGCGGCTTTCTGTGGCGCTGGACCAAACGGTTGTTCCTGCTCGGCCTGTTGGGGATCGTGCTGGGCATCGGCGCGGTCTGGGCGATCTATCTGCACTACTCCGAGGGGTTGCCGACCTTGAACGGTCTGGCCGATTATCGCCCCAATCTCCTTACGCGCGTCTATGCACGCGATTACCAGTTGATGGGCGAGTTCTACATCCAACGCCGGCTGTTCATCCCGCGCGCGGATATGCCACAACGCCTGGTCGATGCGGTGCTGGCCATCGAGGACTCGCGCTTCTATCAACACCCCGGCATCGACATGACCGGCATCGCCCGCGCCATGGTCGCCAATCTCAAGGCCGGTGGCCGCCGGCAAGGGGCCTCGACCATCACCCAACAGGTGGCCCGCACCTTCCTGCTCACGTCGATCAAAAGCTTCGAACGCAAGGTCAAGGAGATCCTCCTCTCCCTGCAGATCGAAAAACGCTTTTCCAAGGACGAGATCCTCGAACTCTACCTCAACCAGATCTACATGGGCGCCGGTGCCTACGGCATGGGCGCCGCAGCCCACGCCTACTTCGGTCGCGACGTGTCGGAACTCTCCCTCGGCCAGATGGCCATGCTCGCCGGCCTGCCCAAGGCGCCCAGCTACTACAGCCCGTGGCGCGATCCCGAAAAAGCCAAAGCGCGCCAGAAACTGGTCCTCAACCGCATGATGGAGCTGGGCCTGGCCACCGCCGAGGAGGTCAACGAGGCGATCGAGGCGCCGCTCAACCTGGTGCGCCCCAAGGAGTCCCTGGAACAGGTGGCCCCGCACTATCTCGAGCATGTGCGCCGCACCATCCTGGACGAATGGGGCAGCGACCAGCTGTTCAACGGCGGACTGGAAGTGCATACCGCCCTGGATCCACGTCTGCAGCGGGCGGCCCAGCACGCGGTCCACAAGGGACTCACCGACTACGACCGCCGCCACGGCTATCGCGGTCCGTTGACCCATCTGGCCGATCACGGCCCGCATGGACGGCAGGGGTGGCTCAAAAGCCACGAGAAAAGCCGACCCACCACCGCCGGATATGTACATGCCCTGATCCTGGAAATCCCCAAGCAGGGCCCGGCCCTGGCCATGCTCACCAACGGCAAGGAGATCCAGCTCCCCTTCGAAGGGATGAAGTGGGCCCGCCCGAAACGCAAGGATGCCAAGGACAGCCGCGACGGCAAGGATCTCGGTCCCACGCCCAAAAAGATCGCCGACGTGCTCGCTCCGGGCGATGTGGTGCTGGTCGATCCGCCGGAAGGCAAACGCACCCACTACGCCCTCGCCCAGGAACCGATCGCCGAGGCGGCCCTGGTGAGCATGGATCCGCACACCGGTCAGGTGTGGGCGATGGTGGGCGGCTACGACTTCGCGCGCAGCGAGTTCAACCGCGCCATCCAGAGTCAGCGTCAACCGGGCTCCTCGTTCAAACCATTCATCTACACCGCGGCCATGGAGAAAGGGTTCTCCCCGGTCGATCGCATCGATGACAGTCCCCTGCCGATCACCTACCGCGATCCGAACACCGGCGAGTCGAAGGTGTGGCAGCCGGAAAACTACGAACGCAAATACTACGGTCCCACCACCCTGCGCGTGGCCCTGACCCACTCGCGCAACCTGGTGACCGTGCGCATCGCCAAAAGCATCGGCATCCCGCAAATCGCCGTCTACCTGAAAAACTTCGGCCTGGAAATCCCGGCGGAACGGCAGGATCTCTCCCTGTCGCTCGGCTCCATGGGCTTCTCCCCGCTCAAGATGACCGCAGCCTACACCGCCTTCGCCAACGGCGGCAAGCGGGTCGAACCGGTCTACATCACCCGCGTGCAGGACCGCTTCGGACGCACCGTGTTCCGCCACTCCGGCGGCGACTGCCAACTCTGCCACCAGGAGCCGGAACGGATCATCCCGCAGGCGGGCGAGTCCCCGAGCACCCCGAAATTCGGCAAGCCGGCCCTCAATCCGGCCAGCGTCTACCAGGTGGTCAACCTGATGAAGGGGGTGGTACGCTACGGCACGGCACGCAAGGCCCTGGTGCTCAACCGTCCCATCGCCGGCAAGACCGGCACCACCAACGACTACCGCGATGCCTGGTTCATCGGCCTGGCCCCGTCGCTGGTGGCCGGGGTGTGGGTGGGCATGGATGACTTCTCGATTCTGGGCGAAACCGGCGGCACCGCCGCCTTGCCCATCTGGATCGACTACATGCAGGAGGCCTTGAAGGACCAGCCGGTCACCGACTTCACCGTGCCCCCCGGCATCTCGCTGGAGGAGATCGACGGCGAAACGGGTGAACTGCCCTCGGCGCAAACCACGCAACGGGTATTCGAGGCCTTCAAGGCGGGTCAGATGCCTCTGACCGCTGCGGCCACCCAGGAGAGCGGCGGTTCGGGCTGGCATGCGCCGGAAAGCTCCGAAGAGGAGGTGCTCACCTCGGATCCATCCGCGGACGGGGCGACCGGTCAACCGACCAACGTTCCCTCCTCCTGGGGCAACGCCCCGGCAGGTGGCAAGCCGACCCCGGCCCCGACGGGCGGCCTCCCCTCTTCCTCCTGGGGTAACGCCCCGGCAGGTGGCAAGCCGTCTCCAACGCCAACCGCGACCAAACCGACACCCGCGCCGGCGACCGGCACCAAACAACCGACCCCAACCCCGGCCACCCCTCCGGCGGAGAGCGTCCCCTCCTCGTCCTGGACCATCCTGCCTCTGGATGATGCGCCCGCCGCTCCATCAGCCCCCGCGGTTCCCTCCTCTTCCTGGAACAGCGCCCCGGCGGCCACGGCTCCCTCCTCTTCCTGGAACAGCGCCCCGGCGACGAACAAACCGGCTCAGGCAACCAAACCGGCCCCGGCTCAGGCGACCAAACCGGCTCCGGTTCAAGCGACCAGGCCGGCCCAGACCGCTCCCCCCCCCACGAGCGGTCGCCCCCAGCCTCCGGCCACGGGTCGCCAGGGCCAGGGCGACATGGACGGCGGATTGTACTGACCTCATCCCGAGGCCCGCGCGGATTGCCCTGTCCGCGCGGGCCGGATTTCCGGTTGTCCTCTCCGGATTTCCCGACTCCCCACCGACTCCACAAGCCCACACATTTCTCTTGCCCAACGGCACGTCTTGACGGATGATACCCGGAAACGGTTCTCAAAGACGGCAGAAGGATAACCTGGGTGGGCAACACCGACTGGCACAATCTGGTTGGGGCGACCCTCAAGGAGCTGTTGGAACCGGTTGGGATCGAGGTCCGCATGGAAGTGCCGGTCACCGCCGCGCCTCCCAGGGCGGATCTGATTCTGATCCGGCGTCAACAGGAAAGCTGGACCGAAGCCCAACGCCTGTTGCTGGCGGACGGATTGGTGGATCTGGCAGCCGATCATATTCTGGTGGAGTTGAAGATCACCGAGAGCCTGACGGAGGATGCGCTCTCCCGGCTGTCGATGTATGACACCTTGTTCCTGGAGAGCGCGGGGCTGCAAAGGGGGCAGTTGCAGAGTGTTTTGATCGCGGCCATCACGCCACGGCCAGAGTTCCTGGAGCGATTCGCCTTTCTCCCGTTCGGACCCGGCGGCGTCTACGCGAGCCAACCGCTCTGGGGCGGAACGATCCGTCTGATTCTGTTGAACGAACTGTCGGACGAAAAACGAAACGCACCGCTGAAGTGCTTTGCCAGCCGCCAGGCGGAGAGAAAAAAAGCGTTTGAGACCATCAAACAGACCGGCCTGTTTCGGATTTCGGTGACGTTTGGTCAAACTGTGATCGGCTTATGGAGGTTGCTCATGCAAGGTTCGTTGAACAGCCCGGAGATGGAAGGGATCAGCCCGGAGCAGGTGGCGCTGCTCGGCAGGGAGTGGTTCGATTTCCTGCTGGACGTCATGCCCGAAGAGGAGCTGATCGCCATCCCGAAACTGGAGCAGCTGGTTCTGCAAGGCCGCCAGGAAGGGATCCGGATTGGGGAACTGCGGGGCGAGCTGCGGGGCGAGCTGCGGGGCGAGCTGCGGGGCGAGCTGCGGGGCGAGCTGAAAGGTCGTCTGGAGGGCGAGGCCAGACTCCTGACCAACCAATTGAAACGCCGCTTCGGTCCACTCCCAGACTGGATCCAGGAGCGCATCGCCAAGGCGGACTCCTCCCTGCTCGAGGCGTGGAGTCTCCGCTTCGTGGATGCGCAATCCCTGGAAGAGCTCTTCTCGGATTAGCTTTTCCGCGAAACATCGCTCATGGTATTGGCCGCGCTGGCTTCGTATCGGCTGGCGGATCAAACGCCAATCCGGATCCCATCGACCCCCGGAAGGGTACAGACCCATGCTCGGCTGCTGAATTCCGGATCCAGGGACACCTCCCGGACTCCCATTGAACGATCATGGCGCTACCCAGGAAATCCGGCAGGTTCCAAACGATGCGGGCGTCCCCTGTTCAAGAGGACGCCCGCTCGTTATGGCCGATCGATGGGAGCGTTCACCGCACCAGAATATACGACGACCCCTTGGCATTGCAGACCGGGCAGCGCTCCGGAGGCGGACCGAACTCGGTGTGGCCGCAAACCGGGCAGATGTGGAAGCTGTCCGCCGCCAGATCCTTGCCGCCGCGCAACGCGGCGATCGCCTGTTCGAAGAGCTGCCCGTGGATCTTCTCCACCTCCATGGCATACCGCATCCCCTGGGCGGCGCGGGTCTCCCCCTCGGCCTCGGCGGTGGCCACCATGCCGGGATACATCTGGTTGACCTCATAATTCTCGCCGGCCACCGCCTCCGTGAGGTTGGTCAGGGTGTCACCCACCCCGCCCAGATTGCGCAGATGGGTGTGGGCATGGATCGTCTCCGCCTCGGCCACCGCCCGGAACAGCCCGGCGATCACCGGATACCCCTCTCTCTCCGCCTGTTGGGCAAAGGCGAGATATTTGCGGTTGGCCTGACTTTCGCCGGCAAAGGCGGTCTTGAGATTCTGTTTGGTTTCCATGGTGTTGCAAAAGCTCCTGTTTGTCTGTGAATGATGCGTGCCCGGCATGCGACGCCTGTCGGTGCCGTCACTTCGCCTCGGAGGTCATGGTGACCGGTTTGGGGGTGCTCCCGGTGCTGGCAGGCAGGATGGGATACTCAACCTTGGGTTGATCACCCGTCAACGTGGTCAGAAAGGCCGTGATCGATTTCACCTCGGGGTCGGTGAGCTTCTGGCCCAGCTGGCTCTGACCCATGATCGCCACCGCCTGCTCCAGGCTCCACACCTTGCCGGAGTGGAAATAGGGTCCGGTGAGGGCGATGTTGCGCAACGGCGCGGCGCGGAACACATACGAGTCGTTCGCGGTCTTGGTCACCGCGAAGCGACCCTGATCGCCGGGGGGCAGGATCTCGGCGCCCGGCTTCTCCACCACGCCGAAGGGGTAATAATCCTGTCCGCCCATATTCACCCCGTTGTGGCAGCTCGAACACCCCTTTTCCATGAACAGGGCCAGACCTTTCTGCTCCTCGTCGGTCAACGCCTCGCGCTTGCCGCCCAGAAACTGATCGAATCGGGCATTCGGAGTGATCAGGGTCGCCTCGAACACCTCGATCGCCTTGGCCATGTTGTCGAAACTCACCGGCTCCTTCTCCCCCGGAAACGCCTTGCCGAACTGGGCCACATACTCTGGAATCGAACGCAGGCTCTTCTCCACCTGCTCGGGTTTGTTGTTCATTTCCACCCCGGCCTGCACCGGTCCCTTGGCCTGGGCCTTGAGATCCTCGGCCCGGCCATCCCAGAACTGCGCCACGTTGAACACCGCGTTGAACGCCGTCGGCGCGTTGCGCGGTCCCTTGGCCCAGCCGTGACCCACCGAGGTTTCCAGATTGTCATCCCCTCCCATGCCGACGTTGTGACAGGTGTTGCAGCTGATCAGATGGCTGGCCGAAAGGCGCGGATCGAAAAAGAGCATCTTGCCCAGGGTCACCTTGTCCGGATTCGAGGGGTTGTTCTTGATCTCCGGGGCCGAGGTGGGAATCGGCTTGAACTGCTGGCGGGCCTGCTCGAGGAGATCCGCTCCAGCCACCCCCTCCCCGATCCCGATCAGGCTCAACAGGGTGGCCAGGGTCAGGATGCGGACAGGATTGACAAAACGAGAGCCCGCGTCGGACAGATGCGACGCGGACACGACGTGGGGGATTGCGGAGGCAGATTGGATCATGTTCGAGGCTCCCAGGGTGGAGGTTTTGTGGATGGTCTGGGAGAAGGGTAGGTATTAACTATCGATCAGTCCAATACTATTTCGATATATTATCGATAGTCGTCTTCTATCGTTCAAGTCACCGCGATTGTTCCAGGAGGCAGGGAGCGGCGTGCGGCCAAGGCGAGGGCCTCGATGGCCTCGCGGTTGGGAAAGCTGCTCCGCCAGGCCAGGGCCACACGCCGGCTCGGCACCGGGGGAGCGAAGGGCACGTAGCGGACCAGATGGTCTTCACGGACCGGACAGGCATTCATGTTGCACAACAGGCTGTTCAATGAGGATTGGGGCAGCACCGACACCCCGGCGCCGGTGGCCACCATATGCCGGACCGTCTCCAGGGAGGTTCCCTCGATGATGTTGCGGGCACCGCCGGAGCTGCTATCCAGGCGCATGCACTCCGGGCAGATGTCCAACACCTGATCGCGAAAGCAGTGCCCCTTGCCGAGCAGGATCAACTGGGTGAGGGCCAGATCATCCCCATTCAGGTCATCGCGGCGCTCCCAGGGGTGTCCGGCGGGCACGGCGGCCACGAAGGACTCGTCATAAAGGGGGAACACCTCCAACCCGTGTTCCTGAAACGGAAACGAGATGAAGATGGCATCCAGATCGCCACGTTTGAGCCGTTCGGTGAGGATGGCGGTGAAATTCTCCTCGATGAGCAGTTTCATGCGCGGTGCCACGGCATGGAAGGCTGCGGCGAGTCCGGGGAAAAGATAGGGGCCGACGGTGAGGATGGCGCCGATACGCAGGGAGCCGGCCAGGGGATCGGCGCACTCCTGGGCGACGCGCCGGATCCGCTCTACCGACTCCAGGGCGGCACGCATCGCCTCCAGCACGAGTTGGCCGTGACGGGTGACCTTGATTTCGTTGCGGGAGCGTTCGAACAGCGGGACGCCAAGCTCCTCCTCCAGGGACTTGACCGCCACGCTCAGGGAGGGCTGACTGACATGGCACAGATCCGCCGCGCGGTTGAAGTTGCGTGCCCGCGCCACGGCCAGGGCATATTCGATCTGTCGAAGGTTCATGCCAGGAGGAGGTTCATGCCGAAAGGGTCGGGCCGGCAGTGGGCCGGTGCGTTGATGCCGAAGGGGTCGGGCCGGTGCGTTGATGCCGAAGGGGTCGGGCCGGCAGTGGGCCGATGCGTTGATGCCGAAGGGATCAGGCCGGCGCTTCCACCGGAATCGGCAGGATGGCCTGACGCATCTTGACCAGGGCGCGTTGTTCCAGTTGGCGCACCCGCTCCCGCGACACCCCGAGCTTGCGTCCGATCTCCTCGAGGGTGAGGGGCGAGTCGTCGAGGATTCGCCAGGTGATGATGGCCCGTTCCCGATCGTTGAGGGCGCGCAGCGCCTCGATGGCGGCACGGCGGTTCAGGTTGGCGCTTTCGGCGGCCAGCAGCATCACCTCCTGATTGCCGCGCGCGTCGGGAATCAGGTTTTGCAGCTCCTCCCCATCCTCCAGGGTCTGGCGATTGAGGGAGTCGTCCCGGTTGGCCAACCGGCCATCCATTTCCAGGATATCCCGGGTGCGGGCGCCGAGTTTCTCGCCCAGCAGGCGGGCCTCTTCGTGATTCAACCGTTCGATAGAGCGTTTGTTTCGCCGCAGGCTGAAAAAGAGTTTGCGCTGCATGGCCGTGGTGCCGATCTTGACCAGGCTCCACGAGCGCAGGACGAACTCCTGGATCGAGGCCCGGATCCACCACATGGCGTAGGTGGCCAGGCGGAATCCTTTGTAAGGATTGAATTTTTTCACTGCCTGCATGAGCCCCAACGATCCTTCCTGCACCAGATCCATCAGCCGGAAGCCGTAATCCACATACTCCCTGGCGATCTTGACCACATAGCGCAGATAGGACGACACCAGCCGATGGGCGGCCTCCAGATCGGCGTGATCGTGGAAGCGCGCCGCCAACGCGAACTCCTCTTCCGGGGTCAACAGGGGGAATTGGTTGATCTCGCCCAGATATCGGACCAGATCGCCCTGATCGGCCACCGGAACCAAGGATGTTGTCGTCATGGGTTTCATGCCACCTCGTGAACGTGCTAGACTGCGCGGGTCGAGCGGGAGATGGGGGGAGGCTCCGCGCTCGCGGGATGAGACGGCTCTTGCGAACGATCCTTATTATGCAATGGAGTATTGTATGTCAGCAGGTGCCCTGGTCAAGGGATGGTTGCGTTCCGCACTTTTTTTCACCTTTTTTGTCGCTGGAATCACGTTCTTCGGTCTTGCGATCACGTTGGCCTGGCCAATCACCAACATCGCGCAACGTCGCCGGCTTGCCAGTCGCTGGTCCGCCTTCACGCGCCGCATCCTGGCCATCACCTGCGATCTGCACGAGAACATCGAAGGGATGGAGAATCTACCCCCGCCCCCTTACGTGATCCTGGCCAAGCATCAATCCGCCTGGGAGACCGCAGCCTTCGTCTCCCTGTTTTATCCGTGCGTCCAGGTGCTCAAGCAGAGCCTCACCTGGATCCCGGTCTTCGGCTGGGCGCTCAAGGCCACCCACCAGATCGCCATCGATCGCAGTCGCGGCGTGGCCGCCCTGCACCGTCTCCACGAACAGGGGAGCAAACAGCTCTCCGAACACGTCGCGGTGCTGATCTTTCCGGAGGGCACCCGCTCCGCGCCTGGCACCACCGGCAAATATCATCCGGGCGGGGTCTCCCTGGCCCTGGCGGCGGGCGCCCCGATCGTGCCCGTGGCCCACAACGCCGGTCTGTTCTGGCCGCGCCACTCCTTTCTCAAAAAACCCGGCACCATCCGGGTGCGCATCGGTCCGCCCATCCCCACCGAGGGATTGAGCCGCGCCGATCGCAAGGGGTTGGTCCAGAAGGTCGAGGAGACCATCGAATCCATGACGCGCCACCTGGAGTCCATGCCTTCGGAGTGACCCCACCCGCGACGTCTCGCGCGGACCCTGGTCTGGATCCCCGTTTTTTTTCGATTTACTCCCGTCGCGTAGCTGCTACAATGGACGGATGAATTTCGCGGTCTGAATGACAAGTCGAGAATGACGGACAAGGGAGAGCCAAGCATGGATGTCGCCGGCAAGAAATTGCAGGAAAAAGATGTGTTCGAAAACACGGTGTCGCTGGTCAAGGAGCTGTACGGCAAGGAGAGCTTCTGCAACCGGATCAAGTCCGATCAGGCGGTCATCGACGTGGACGTGGAACAGGGCTGCACCAAGAGCGTCATGCTCGAATACGGAAAATTCATCGTCTCCCGCGACGCCAAGGATGTCAACGGCAACTACGTCAAACACGACATCCTCAAAGATCCGCAATCCTTCGAACAGTTCGTGTTCGTGGAGAAGTTCTACGAGTATATCGACTGCAAAATCAACGACCTGACCGAATACGAAATCTCCCTGCGCGAATACGAAAGCCTGCTCAAATTCTCCCAGATCACCGCCAATCTCAACTACAAGATGTTCCCCGCCCTGATGGAGTTCTTCAAGAAGGATTGCATCAACACCTTCAAATCCGTGTTTTCCAAGGATCAGGCCAAAATCCTCAACATGCGCCTCGGCGAAATGCTGATGGATCACATGCCCTGAAAACGGAACCGATCCCCGTCTGGCGATCCCGCGCCCCCCTGCAATCGGATGCGGGCGATCCCGCGCGCAAGCGGATGGAGGACTCGCGCGGCCCGTCACCAGGCCGCGTTCACGCCGCGAACACCTCCGGATAGTCGCGGCAGGCCTGACGGAAATCCCCCATGCGTCCGATGTCCATCCAGTAGTCCAGAAACGGGAAGGCCGCCGTGGTTTCGCCCTGCTTGATGATCGCCTGGAACAGGGTCGGCATGTCGAAATATTGATTCGGGGGGATCAGCGGCAACACCTCGGGGTCCAACAGATAGATCCCGGCATTCACGAAATACTCCTGAACCGGCTTCTCCTCGATGGTCACCAGCCGGTGGGCGTCCAGACGCACCACCCCATAGGGAACCGTCTGCTCCACCTTGCGCACGCACAGCGTGGCGCGGGACTGATGCTCGAGATGAAAATTGAGCACATGGTTGAAGTTGATCCGGGTGAGCAGATCGCCGTTCATGACGAAAAAGGGTTGGGTGGGCTTTTCGGGAAAGAGCGACAGCGAACCCGCGGTCCCCAGCCGCCCGTTCTCCTCCAGGTAGACGATCTCCACCCCCCAGGCCGAGCCATCGCCGAAGTACTCCTTGATCATCTCCCTGCGATAGTTCACCGACAGGAAAAAGCGGTGAAAGCCGTGGGAGATGAAGCTCTCCAGGATCACCTCCAGGATCGGTTTCGACCCGACCTTGAGCAGCGGTTTCGGGATCACGTCGGTCAGCGGCGCCAGGCGCGAACCCAGACCGCCGGCCATCAGCACCACCCAGTTGTCGCGGGGGGCCGGCACCGACAGGTTGTGCATGGTTTCGAGCCCCATCATCCGCCCCTCGTCATCGACGATCGGCACATGCTCGATCCGTTTGGCATGCATCATTGCCAGGATGCGCTCCCGCGAATCGGCGGGTCTGGCAAAGGTGGGGGAGATATTCATGATGGTCATCACCGGCTCCTTCATATCCACGCGCTTCAACAAGGCACGCCTTACATCCCCGTCGGTCACGACACCCAGCAGATGTTCCGCCGCGTCGGTCACCAGCGCCAGACGCAACGCCCCCTTGTCGATCACCCGCACCGCCTCCAGGATCGACTGATCCGGACGGACGAGAATCATTCTCCACCGCTCCTGTTCGCGACTCATCGCACCCTCTCCCCGGCTGGACACCCCATCACCACCGCCCCATCCCGCACGTTCCTGACCACCACCGCGCCGGCACCGATCACCGCGCCCGCGCCGATCCCGATCCCCTGACGCACCACCGCGCCCGCGCCAACGTGGGCCCCTTCGCCCACGCACACCCCGCCACACAACACCGCACCGCTGGCCACATGCACATGCGCGCCCAACCGGCAATCATGCTCGACGATGGCCCCGCTGTTGATCAGCACGTTCTCGCCGACCGCAACCCCGCTCTGCACCAGGGCTTTCGCCATCAACTGGCTCCCGGCGCCGGGTTCCACATCCCCGGCGAGCCAGGCGCTGGGATGGATCAGGGTCGCAAAACCAAACCCCATCCCCCGGCACCGTTCATACAGCTCCCGACGCCGGATGGTCGCGCCCACCGAACCGACCGCGTTGATCAGCTCGATCCCCGTGCCTGCCCACGACTCCAGAACCGCGTCCGCTCCCAGATACGGGAGTCCCAGGGCGACCCGTTCCGCCTCGCTCATCGACAAGGCCACCACCCCGCGCACCCGCGCGAGCCATCCCAACGCCCGCAAGGTATCGCGCACCACCCGGGCGTGTCCGCCGCCACCCAGGATGATTTGACCGTTTTGCAATTCATGGACCATCTCGCATCACAGACCCGATTCGTCTTGAACCATCCAACATTCAATAAGTTACCTTAACATCAACCGTCGGTCAGAAGCGCACGGACGGCAAGAATGACCCGTTGCTGATCCGCCTCCGGCAAGGCTGTCGCGCACGGCAGGGTCACCACCCGCCACCAGAGCCCCTCGCACACCGGTTGCGGGGTACGCGGGGCCTCCCGATAGGGGGGCTGGAGATGGATCGGTTTCCAGAACGGACGGGCATCGATGCCCGCCGCCTTCAGTCTGGCGCGCAGGCCGGCCACCCCATCGGGATCGGCGCGCCGGTCCACGAAGCCGGAAAACCAGCAGGCCCCCGCGTTCCCTGCCGGCTCCGGAAAGGGGGCCACCCGGTCGGAGAGCGCCGCGAAAGCGGCATCGTATGCCGCGCGAATGCGCCGCTTGGCGGCGACGAACCGTTCCAACCGCTCCATCTGGGCGCAGCCCACCGCGGCCTGAAGGTTGGTCATGCGGTAGTTGAAGCCGACCCGATCGTGGTCATAGTCCGCGCCAACCCGCGCCGTGGTGGTCAGATGGCGCACGAGGGCCAACAACCTGGGGTCATCCCCGACGATCGCCCCGCCCCCGCCGCAGGTGACGGTTTTGTTCCCGTTGAACGAAAACACCGACAGATCGGCCCCCAACGCCCCGACCGGTCGCCCGTGCTGACGCGCCCCGAGGGCGGCGGCGGCATCGGCGATCACCGGCAGCCCGCGCGCTTTCGCCGCGGCGACGATCGGAGCCATCTCCGCGGCCAGCCCCAAGGTGTGGACCGGCAGGATCGCCGCCACCCGGCGTCCGCTCTCCCGATGAATCACCCGGCCATCGGCGTGCATGGTCGTTTCGGTGGCCAGACACGTTTCCACCAGCGCCGGATCGAGATTCCAGCTGAGCGGATCCACATCCAGGATCCACGGGGTGGCGCCGCAATGGGCCACCGCATTGGCGCTGGCGATGAAGGTGAGCGACGGGAGAATCACCAGATCCCCGGCCCTCACCCCCACGGCGGTCAGGGCGGCATGCAGTCCGCAGGTGCCGGAGCTGACCGCCACCGCGCCCGTGGCGCCACTCGCCTCGGCCACCATGGACTCGAACCGCTCCACGAACGGCCCCACCGACGAGACAAAGGTGCTCTCGACGCACTCGGCCAGATAACGGGCCTCGTTGCCGGTCAGATCCGGCTCGGCCAGGGGAATGCGGTGTGGCATCACAGGCTCCATGGGACTCACATCTTGCCGTCCAGATCCCGCCCGGTGGACAAATGGCGCAAGGAAGGCACCGCCTGTTCGATGATCCAGGCCAGCTCGCCCATCTCCCACGACGGCTCGCCGCGCACCCGCCTTGCCGCCTCGAGAAACTGCCGCAACCGCTCCGGATCAGCCTCCGCGCCACCAATCACGCCGATGCGCCGATAACGATCCCCATCGACCGACTCGTCACTCCCCACGAACTCCTCCTCGTCCTTCTCGCCGCTCGTGTCGCTCATCGTGAAGCAGCACGGCCACTCCCCGCCGCTCGGAGACATGCTGGCCGCGAAACGGCGCGCCTCGGCATCGTCCGAGAAGATGCGCGGCGTGTAGCCATGCTCCTGCAGAAAAATCACCGCGATCTCGGCAAAGGTGGAGAGATCCTCACCGGCATCCAGGCGCGGAATGAAGATCTCGCGCGTGCCGCCGGTCACGCTCGCCAGAAGACAGAGCTGTCCCGCCTCCTCGTGGGAGATGAAATAGCGTTTCACATCCAGCGGTGCGGCCAGGGGCTGACGTTTCTCCATGCGCCGGGTAAAGCCGTGCAGCAGGCTCCCGTCGGAGAAGGCGACGTTGGCGAACCGGGAGGTGACGGTCATCAACTGCTCGGACCAGGACCACATCACCTGTTCCATCAACGCCTTGCTGGCCCCCATCAGATTGGCCGGGTTGACCGCCTTGTCGGAGGAGACCGAAAAGAAGCGCGCCGCCGGACCACGGGCCAGCTCGCCCAGAAGCTCATCCAGGGCCAGCACGTTGACATGCAGCATGCGCATCAGGGTGAAGGGATCCCGCTCGGCGCGCACATGCTTCAAGGCCGCGAAATTGAGCACGAAATCGAACGGATCCTGGGCATCGAGAAAGTGATTGAACTCGGTGGTGCCCATGGCGATGGCACTGGTGGCGAAGTCATCGGGTGGGGTCAGATCCGAGGCGCGCAGATCGCGCACCAGCTCCACCAGATTGTTCTCGCTCGGATCCACCAGCCGCAGCGCATCCACCGGCCAGTGCACCGCCTCGCGCACGAAGGCCGAACCGATCGATCCCGCCGCACCGATCACCAGCATGCGCGATCCCTTGAGGGCATCGCGAATCTCCTGGCGACGCGCTTCGAGATCCGACTGGAACAACGATTGCTCGCGTCGCAAAATGCGCCGCATGATCACCGGATTCATGCCTCACCTTCCACGCCCAGGCGCTCCAGATCGGTCAGCAGGGTCCGTACCGCCTGATTGTCCGGATCCTCGGCCAGAATGCGTTCCAATGTGGCCTTTGCCTGTTCCTTGCGTCCCAGCTCCAGATAGGTCCGCGCCAGCTTCACCATGGAGACGAAATCCTTGCGCACCACCTTGAGATACTCTTCGTAGATCGCCGCCGCGTATTCGGCCTGACCGTTGATCCGCAACAGCTCGGCATGGTGGGGCACATGCAGGAAAGAGAGATCCGAGAGCCGTTGCGATACCGCCACGGCGGTCAGCATATCCCCCTGCCGCAAGGCGATGGTGAACATCTGACGCAGGGCATCCGGCAGCAGCACCGCGTGGGTCACCTGGCGCAGGGCGCGCATCGCCCCGTCCATATCCCCATCGAGTTCCGCCAGATAGCCGCGCAGCAGATGGTCGTAATCGATCCGCTCCTCCAGGGTGCTTTGTTCCAGACCCGCCGCGAACTGGACCAACCGCTCCCGTTCGCGCCCCCGGAACAACGCCTGGGCCTTGGCGCGCACCTCCTGGGGCGAACTCTGCATGGCCAGGATGTAGCGTTTGTAGTCGTGATCGGTTTTATCCAGCAGGGACTCATACTCGCCGATCAACTGCCGAAACGGCGCGCGGACCGACTCCGGCAGATCCTCGACGCTCCAGCCGCGCCGATCGAGAAAGACCAACGCCCGACCCGGCTGGCCATCCTCGCGCCACTGCTTGACCATCTGCTTGAAATCGGGACGGTTGCGCTCCTCCTCCATGCGCATGCGGATGCGCTGGCGCACCACGTCGAGCTGCTTGATCAGGGAGGTGGCGTTGTCGCGGTAGATCTCGTAATAAAGGCGACCGGTGCGCTCCACCTCCTCGTCGCTCCAGGCGCGCTCCTTGTCCGGACGGCTCAGGCGCAACATCGCCCCGAGTCCCCACTTCTTCACCAGCCGGCTCGCCTCCCGGTAGGTCTCGTCCAGGGTGACCTCGATTTCGTCCATGCGCTTCTTGAACTTGAAGTTGGGCTTCTTGCCGCGCCGTCCGAACAGGCCGTCGTTGCAATCGATCCCCTCGACGGCCAACTCCTTGACCTTCACCACCACCCCGCGCACCGAGGCCAACTCCTGTTCGATGGCCCGGTAGTGATCCACGCGACTGGTCGAGGTCTCCTCGGGCAGGAATTGCCGCAAACGGTCGCGGGCTGTGTCGCTGGTCGGCTGGGGGATCAGACTCTCCCAGGGGAGGTGCGCGATCCCCTCGATGCGCGCCGAGCCCGGCGACGGGTTGATCACCCGGCAGTTGCGCGTGGCGGCATACCGGGCCAGGGCGGCCAGACTCGGAATGGCGTTCAGGAAGTCGTGACGGGTTTCGGCCATCCAGCCGCCGTTGGTCTCCACCATCAGATCGCCGCGGGCGATGTAGGGACCGATACCCTGCTCCACGCTGCCGGCGGCATGGGTGAACCCCTCGCGGCTGAAACAGAGGTCGAAGCCGGCCATGACGATGGTCTCGAAACCCATGTCCACCGCCATGCCCAGGGCCTGATGGCCCACGGTGATGCCGGGATAGCTCACGTTGACCGGGTTGCAGGGGCACTCCCAGGGAAACAGCGTGCCCATGAAGGCCCCTCGTCCGCGCCACTGACCCAGCAGGGTGGGGTTGAGGTGGTACATGTTGATGAGCACCGACTCGCGCCAGAAGGCGAGCATCCCCTTGGACTGATGGAAGATCACGTCGTGCGGGTCGATGGCGAAGAAGAGATCCGGGATGATCCCCGCCCCCTTGAGCTGATCGGCCACCCGCGCCACGGCCAGCACGGTCAGATGGTCGCGATGGGCGCGGATCCAGGGAAAGCTCTCCGGCAGGGAGGGTCCGCCCGCCAGCAGAATGGCGCTTCGACCCTGGAAGGTCTGGTGCAGGTCTCCGGCGGGAAAGCGGTTTTCGGCAAGATTTTCCAGTCCCTTGAGCATGAAGACCCGGTTGCCGATCTCCTGCCCCACTTGCAGCCGGTATTGTCCGAAGGTGCGTTCCACCTCGTTGAGCAACCCGGCATAGCCGTCGTGGACGCCATCGATCACGGCCAGGGATTTGGCCAGAAAGACCGCATCCAGATAGAAATAGTCGCGCAGGGAGAACGCCTCAGCCTCGGCGAGCCAGGTTTCGGCAGTCGTGACGATCAGCTCCGGGGGGAGTTTCCCGGGCAGGAGCCGGTGTGTTTCCAGAACCTGTCTGGTCTCAGGCAACTCGATGAAAACAAAGCGCGATCCCTCGGGACGCCTGCGTTTGCAAAGCCACTGGATCAGCAATCCGGAATCGGCCCCGACGATCAGATAGAGGGCGTTTTCGCGGGTGAAAAAATCGCCGTACTGCTGTTGAAAGAGGTTTTCGGATCCGACCCGGGAGAAGGCCTCCTGGTTGATGGAGGGCAGATAGCGCTCTCCGAACCGGTTCATAAGAATCGGACCCAGTGACATATCGCGCGTCGTATCCTGCATGGTCTGCTCTTTTTCGCCTGTTTTTCCGTGGAAATTCCGTCAGGGATCTCCTCGGGTGGAGGGGTGAGCGGATTCTCCCCCCTCATGAAAACGGGATGGAACCGCCCTTTCGCTGGCTGTCGATGAAGAAATCTTGCAATTTTCCGGCCAGTCTCATAGCCTGCTGATCATGGCTGTGAATTTGCATGGTTCGCGCTTGAGTGGCGTATGCGGTGGCCAACGGGAGGGCTTGAGATTAAGCTATCGACGCGTTGGAGTTCTTCGAGGATTGCGCGCGGCTGGAAATTGCATCCCACGCACTTCGGGCCATTCAATCTTTATGGTGGGTCCGTCCGGGTCCGGGAAGATGCGTGTGTGATCGTGAAAAACGCGCGAAAAGCAAAGTCATAATGGCCGACTCCCAGGGCTTTGCCCTTGGATCCCACCAGGGGCCATGGGGCCCCTGACCCCATCCGTAAAGACCGCCCAATTTCCGATACGCATGACCATCTTGATCGGTTGACGCCCATGCCCGACTCCACCCTCTCCACCTCCCCCGCCACCGCCGCGCTGCGCGTCGGGCTGGCCGAACTGGCCAACCTCATCGACGCCAAAGCCTGGCCTGAGGCCCTGGAAAAAGGAGCCACCCTCTCCCGCGCCCACCCGGGCCACCCCCTCGTCCTCCACCTGCTCGGCGTGGCCAAACGCGAATCCGGCGACCTGCGCGGCGCCCTCGACCCCTTGAGCCGCGCCGTGGCCATTCAACCGGACAACAGCCTGTTTCAACTCGATCTGGGGATCCTGCTCAAAAAACGCGGCGCCCGCGCCCCGGCCATGGAACGGTTCAACGAGGCGATCCGTCTCGATCCGAAAACCGCCATCGCCCGATTTCATCTCGGGGATCTCCATATGGATCAGGGGAACATCCCCGAGGCCATCGACTGCTTCACCAGCGCCACCCGCCTCAAACCGGATCTGGTGGAAGGGTGGATCAACCTCGGGCTGTGTCAAAAATCCCGGAACCAACCCGGTGAGGCTCTCAAAAGCTTTGACGAGGCCCTGGCCCGACAACCGGACCATGCCGAGGCCCATGTCAACCGCGCCATGGCCCTGCTGATGCTCGAAGCGTATCCCGCCGGCTGGCAGGCCTTCGAATGGCGCTTCAAACTCGACCGACCCAGCCTGTTCGCCCCACCGCCCCCGGTGCCGCGCTGGCACGGAGACCCCCTGGAAAACAAAACCATTCTGCTGCTGGGGGAACAGGGGTTCGGCGACATGATCCAGTTCATCCGCTTCGCCAAACCCCTGGCCGACCAGGGAGCGCGGGTGCTGGCCCTGGTCCCGGCGCCGCTGACGCGGCTGTTTGCACAGGCCCCCGGTCTGGCCCGCGTCCAGGCCCATCCGGACTTCCAGGAACCCATCGACTACCAGATCCCGCTTCTTTCGGTGCCCGGCCCGCTCGACACCCGCATCTCCACCATCCCCGGCGCCGAAGGGTATCTCACCGCGCCCCGCGATCCGGATCCGGCCTGGGCGCCGCTGCTTGCCGGAGAGGGGCTGAAGGTGGGGCTCGTCTGGGAAGGCAAACCCCTGCACGCCAACGATCCGTTGCGACGCCGCTCCTGCACCCTGGCCGATCTGGCGCCTTTGGCCCGCGTGCCCGGCATTCGACTCTTCAGCCTGCAAAAAACCGATCCCGAACGCCCTCAACCGCCGGTTCCGGAGGGGCTGCCGATCACCCCGCTCGACCGCTTCCTGACCGACTTCGCGGCCACCGCCACCCTGATGACCCATCTGGATCGGATCATCACCATCGATACCGCCACCGCCCATCTGGCCGGCGCGCTGGGACGACCGGTCTGGACGCTCCTGCCACGCGCACCCGACTGGCGCTGGGGGTGCGAACGCGACACCACGCCATGGTATCGCTCCATGCGTCTCGTCCGACAGTCGAACGCCGACTCCTGGAGCGATCCTGTCCGACAACTCCTCGCCGAACTGGAACACTCGACATGTCAGGCATCGCCATCCCCGATCTGATCGCCCGCGCCACCCAGTCCCTGGCCAAACAGGAGCATGTGCAGGTCAACACCCTCCTGCGTCAGGTGCTCGAAAGCGATCCCACCCACGCCGATGCCTGGTATCTGCTCGGCGTGAACGCCAATGCCATGAACCACCCGGAACTGGGACGCCAACTGCTCGCCAGGGCGATCGCCTTTCAGGCGGATCGACCGCTCTACCATTTCCATCTCGGCTCCTGCCTGCACACCCTCGGACAGCTCAACGAAGCCGAACGGGCCTTCGCGACCGCCATCGCCCTCAACCCCATGCTGGCCGAGTTCCACATCAATCTCGGCAACGTGCGCCTGAACCAGGGCGACACCCCTGCCGCGATCGCCTGCTACGAGGAGGCCCTGCGGCTCAACCCGGATCACAAGGATGCCCATCACAACCTGGGAGTCATCCTCCAGTCCATGAACGCCCACGCGGCGGCCCTCGAGCGGTTTCGCGCCGCGTTGCGCACCCATCCGGACAACGCCACCTCCCACATGGGCATCGCCGCCTCGCTGCTCAAGACCGGACGGTTCCTGGAGGCGTGGCCGGAGTATGAATGGCGCTTCCGGCTCGCCAACCACTCGGCGCGCATCTGTCCGGCGCCGCGCTGGGACGGCTCCGACCCCGCCGGCAAGCGGATCTATGTCTACACGGAGCAGGGATTCGGCGATGCCTTGATGTTCGCCCGTTTCACGCAGGAGCTGAACCGACTGGGCGCCACGGTGCGCCTGGAGTGCCGCCCGGAACTGCTGTCGCTGTTCGCCGCCTCGGCGTTGGCCGAACGGGTGACGGCACGCGACACCGAGGACAAGAATCCACCACCGTTCGACTACGACCTGCACATCCCGCTCATGAGCCTGCCGTTGCGCTTCAACACCACCCTCGACACCCTGCCGGCCCGCGTCCCCTATCTGCACCCACCCCAAGAACGGATCGCCGCCTGGACGAAACGACTCGGACCCCGGCAAGGTCTGCGCGTGGGCCTCTCCTGGTCCGGCAACCCGAACGCCTCGGTCAACCGGGAGCGGGCCTGCACCCTGGAGATGTTTCTTCCGCTGACCCAGGTGCCGGGTATCACCTTCTACGCGCTGCAAAAGGGGCCGCCCGCGACGCAACTCACCCCGGAGATCCAGGCCCGGCACGGGATCATCCCCCTGGAAGCGGAGTTGACCGATTTCACCGAAACCGCGGCCCTGATGCGCAATCTGGATCTGGTGATCTCCACGGATACCGCGGTGGTGCATCTGGCCGGGGGATTGGGTGTGCCGGTCTGGACCCTGTTGCACACCGCCTGCGAATGGCGCTGGCTGGAGACGCGCCCGGACTCCCCCTGGTATCCGACCATGCGTCTGTTCCGTCAGGCCACCCCCGGCGACTGGGCCGGGGTGATCGATGCGGCCCGACGGGCGCTTGCCGAGTTGACCTGATTCAGGGGCATCACCCCAGATAGCGCTCCAGCAGGATCCGGGCGCCGACCTCGGCGCCGTCGATGGCCGGTCGGGGTGGGGCGGGACGGGCCAGCAGCTCATGCAGCTTCTCCGCGAACCGACCCGCTTCGAACGCCTCCCGGTCGATCTCCGCGATGCGGTTGTGTCGGTCGCACCAGGAGAGGATCGGTTCTTCGTCCGGAAAGATGCCACGGCGCACATACGCGAACGGCAGACCGTGGGCCGCCGCCGTGATCGCCATGCCGTAACCCGGCTTGCTGACGATCAGATCCACGGAAGCCGACAGATCGGCGAACGGCCACCGTTTGACCGACTGAACCGGATGGAGGTGACAGGCATGATCACCGTGGTCGAACTTTCGATCGATCAGCCAATGAAAATCCCGTCGAGCCCGCAACGCCGCCACCGGCAGACGCTCCGCCGGAATCCCCCCGAAAGAGACCATCACCAGCGGTCGGGTATCGCTCCGGTCGATCTGCAACTGCCAGCGCAGCTCCGCGCGCCGGTTGACCCCAAACGTGCTGACCGGCGGGATCTCCACCGCCTCGGGAAAAGGATGGTCCGGCAGGGCCGGCGTGGCGCGCAGGGCCAGGGAGGCGCGACCATACGCCTGGCGCATGGTGTCGCACCAGGCGTTGATCTCCGCATCCCCGGCAGGAAAATAGGCCGCCATCACCCGATCCCAGGTCAGCGAGGTCAACGCCACGCTCGGAATGCCGAGTTCCGCCCCGGCCTGGATGGAGAGATAGGGAACGTTGCCGAGGATCAGGTCCGCGCCCCAGTCGGCCATGCGTTGCCGCTCGTCGGCCACCTTGCCGGACCAATCCTGATGAAGCGCGCGCAAGGAGTCACGGGTGGCGGAAAGATCCACCACCAGGGGATCGGATTGAACCAATCCCACGTCGCGGTTGACCGGATCGTGGGTGAAGGGGTGGCCAAGCATGTCGGCGATCACCTGGGAAGGGAGCGCGCCGGTGACGTGGATGGCCAGATCCGGCAGATGGCGGATCAACTGCCGCAGCAAGGGGGCCATCTGCCCCCAATGGCCAAAGCCATGACCCGACAGCGCACACCAGATTTTCTTGCCAGAGGCGGCTTGAACCGCAAAGGGTTGCACGGACATGTTCGTTTCAGCCGTCATGATGCCTACGTACCAAGACCATGGACAGGGTGCCGCGTCGGGATCCGGCCAGGGAACGACCGCGCAAGCGCGCCTCTACTCGTCATCCTCGTCCGAGGCGCATCTGGAGGCGATCTTGTCCGGAGCCGGGACCGGCTCGCAAGAGCCGCACTCCCTGGGAAAGAGCGACTTGTCGCGAATCTCGCAGGCCGGTTTGCCGCTTCTGACCGGATATTCGCACACCTCGGCGCTCTTCAGATCCCCCCACTTGGGGCCCTTGAGATTCTCGAACGCCAGACTGGTGAGCTTCCACCCCTTGATCCCGTCCTTTTTCGGATTCGGTTCGACCTGGGCGAGCACGAAGCCGAAGCGGCTCATGGTGGCCACATCCGCGCGGAATCTCTTCACGTCCGCCGTGCCGTCGTATTTCAGGCAGCCGCGATAGGTCTTGGCATTCAGGACAACCCCCCCGTGTCCCACCCCGAGTTGCAGCATGCGCCGGCGCTCGTCGTTGGGATTGACCTCGAAGCGTCCGTACATGTGTTTGTGACCCGCCACGACCAGTTTGAAATTCTCCGGCAGGGCGTGTTGTTCCAACCCTTCCAGGGCGGCCTGCGGGGTGGCATTGCTGAATGAAACCTTGTCGCAGCCTCCCGCAACCCCCCAGATCGGTTTATGGGTGATGAGCCAGGCCGTGGATCTCTCCTTTTTGAACTGCCGGGCCATCTCCTGATACCAGGCGATGAGCTTTTGCTTTTCCACCTCGCACACCTCCTTGGTCTCGCTCAGGCCGGCGGTGTCGGTGACCACCAGGCTCAGACCGTGGGCAAAATCGAGCCGGTACGGACGGGTCATGCCATCGGCCACGCCGCGACAGGTGTGGGCCTCGACCAGTTCGGGAGGATCGCCGGCCACCACCGAGGTGGGATCAAGCAGAAAAAACCAGCCGTTGCCGTTGTTGCCCATGGCATCGCACAGCTCGTGATTGCCGCGCGCCACCACCCACGGCGCCATGGCGAACAGGTTGGATCGCTCCCCGTCCCCGAACATGGGCTGGAAGAAATCGGCCTTCCAGTTGCTCCATTTGATGCCGGTGCCGTCGTTGTCACCGCTCGCCTTGGGTTTGTTCTTGCCGCGATACTTGAAGTCTCCGACATGAATCAGAAGCGCGGGTTTGGCCTGTTTGGCGAGCGTCTCGATCATCTTCCTGGCCATGCCCGAGGGAAACGGCCAATCATCGCCGCAGGTCTGGGCCTTGTTCTCCCGACAGCCGGTATCGCCGAGGATCAGGGCCACCTCCGGGCTCATGCCGACCGTGGGCAGTCGCACCTGGAATTTCTGTCCGTTGCCGGCCCGCACCTCCCAGCTCTCCCCCTCGGACAGGAACCGATCCGACACGGGCAGTGCCGCCTCGCAGATGGTGAGCGGCAGGTTGCGGGTGTCCGGATTGGGACGCACGGTCAGGCGCACGGTCGTGCCGCGCTCGTTGTGCATGGTCATGCCGTCGCAGGTGGCATCGTTGAACCCCTGGGCATGCTCGAGAATCAGACGCGCCACGGGCACGGTCTCGCCGCGCAGGGCGTGGCCCTTCTCCCCGAGCACCACATAGCCCATCAGACGCGAGGATTCGCGAGGTCTGAGCTTCTCCTTGTCCTTCTCCTTGTCCTTGGCCAGCGCCGCGCCCGAAGTCGTCAGCAGGCAGAGCGCCGAGAAGAGCGCGACCAGGGGTTTGATCAGCCCGGTACCGGAACGGGAAGTCTGGTCGGACGTCCGTTCCGTGCCGCGCTGGTCGGGTTGGGTCGGGCCATTCGCGGCGGAATCCTGGGTGAACTCCCCTTCCAGGATGGTCTCCGAGGGCGGCGGATCGTGGGCGAAACGGCTCGACAGGAACCGCATCACCCAGCCGCGCGTGAGCGGGAAAAGCAGGACCGCAGCCGTCAGATCGGTAAGAAATCCCGGCACGATCAGCAAGATGCCACCCAGGATGCGCAAGGCCCCCGCGAGCAGTGCCGCACCGGGTTGCTCATGGCGTTCGAGCTGCCCCTGCACTTCGAGCAGGGTTTTGATGCCCGCGCGCCGGATCACCTGAAAGCCGAGAAACGCGGCGAGGAGCTGCGTCAAAAGCACGTTCACCCCGCCGATTTCATGGCCAACCAGGATCAACAACCAGATTTCGACAAACGGGACGATCACGAACAGAAGCGACAACGTGCGCGCCATGGTCCACCGGTGCTCCTCAAAAAAATTGATCCCGATTGGATTATACCATGGCGTCTGGACGACACCATGGAAAGCGACGGAGTTATTGCAGCGCGAAAAAAATTCTCGATCGGGGTATCACGAACCGTTGAACCGCTCCTCAAGGTATGGTATTTCAATGCCATTCGAAAATTCTGCAGCAAAAAAAAATTCCACACCAAAATCATTCACAAAAGGTCGAGGAACCATCGTGTTGAATCCTGCCCTGGCCAAACGTTACGCAACCGCGTTGGCGGACCTGGCATCGGAAGAGAAGAAGCTCGACGCCGTGGCCGAAGATCTCACCCGCTTCGTGGACGTGGTGAACACCACCCCAGGACTGCGTTTGCTCCTGACCAGTCCCACGGCTCCGGCCCAAGCCAAACACGCGGCGATCGATGCCTTCATCGCCCATGCCGCTCCAACGAAGCTCCTCGGCAATTTTCTGAAGCTGCTCATCGACAAGCGGCGCATGGAGTACGTCGAGGCGATCATCAACGCCTATCAGCGGGAGACCGAGGCCCGAAGCGGACGCATCGCCGTGGAGCTTCAAACGCCCGTCTCCCTGGATAAACGTGTCGAGGAGGATCTCAAGTCCGCCCTTTCCCGGATCACCGGCAAGGAGGTCCGTCTGGACAGCCGCGTGGAACCAGCCCTCCTGGGTGGCATTGTCGTGCGAATCGGAAGCCTGATGATGGATTACTCCGTGAGCAATCATTTGAACCGGCTTAAAGCACAGATGAGAGGATAACAGCCGATGCAAATCAGCGTCGCCGAAATCAGCGAAATTCTGAAAAAACAGATCGCCAACTACGGCATCGAAGCCGAAATCTCCGAGGTGGGTCAAGTCATCGCCGTCGGCGACGGCATCGCCCGCGTGCATGGTCTCGACAAGGTGATGGCCAGCGAGATGGTCCTGTTCCAGGATGGCACCCAGGGCATGGCCCTGAACCTGGAAGAGGACAACGTGGGCGTCGTGATCTTCGGCGATGACCGCAACATCAAGGAAGGGAGCACGGTCAAGCGCACCCAGCGCATCGTCGATGTGCCGGTGGGCAAGGCGCTGCTCGGTCGCGTGGTCGATGCCCTCGGCGCGCCGATCGACGGCAAGGGCGCCATCGACACCCCGCACCGCTCCCTGGTCGAGGTGGTGGCGCCGGGCATCATTCCCCGCAAATCGGTTCACGAACCGCTCTACACCGGCTTGAAGGCCCTCGATGCCCTGGTGCCGATCGGACGCGGCCAGCGCGAACTGATCATCGGCGACCGCCAGACCGGCAAGACCGCCGTGGCCATCGACGCCATCATCAACCAGGCGCGCACCCATCAAACCGACAAACCGGTCTATTGTGTCTATGTCGCCGTCGGACAGAAGCGTTCCACCGTGGCCAAGGTGGTCAAAACCCTGGAGAAGCACGGCGCCATGGCCTACACCACCGTGGTTGCGGCCACGGCCTCGGATCCGGCGCCCATGCAGTTCCTGGCCCCCTACTCCGGCTGCGCCATGGGCGAGTACTTCCGCGACAACGGCATGCACGCCCTGATCGTCTACGATGACCTCTCCAAGCAGGCGGTGGCCTATCGTCAGATGTCCCTGATCCTGCGTCGTCCTCCGGGACGCGAAGCCTATCCGGGCGACGTCTTCTATCTCCATTCGCGTCTGCTGGAGCGCGCCTGCAAGTACAACGACGCCAATGGCGGCGGCTCGCTCACCGCGTTGCCGATCATCGAGACCCAGGGCGGCGACGTGTCGGCCTACATCCCGACCAACGTGATCTCGATCACCGACGGGCAGATCTTCCTGGAATCCGAACTCTTCTACTCCGGCATGCGTCCCGCCATCTCGGTGGGTCTGTCGGTCTCCCGCGTGGGTGGTTCGGCCCAGGTCAAGGCGACCAAGCAGGTGGCCGGTTCGCTGCGTCTCGATCTGGCCCAGTTCCGCGAAATGGCGGCCTTTGCCCAGTTCGGTTCGGATCTCGACGCCTCCACCCAAAGACTCATCCATCGCGGCGAGCGTCTGATGGAGCTGCTGAAGCAGCCCCAATACCAGCCGATGTCCATGGCCGAGCAGGCGGTGGTGCTGTTCGCCGGAACCCGTGGTCTCCTGGACGATGTGCCGGTGAAGCAGGTTCCCGCAGTGGAGCGCGGCATCGTCGAGCACATGAACACCCAGCAAAAACTCATCCTGGAGACGATCACCAAGGAAGAGAAGCTGACCAAGGAGATGGAGGAGAACCTGACCTCGGTCCTGACCCGCTTCATCGCCGGGTTCATGGAACGGTCGCAGGCCTGACACTAACGAAGGGACCGGCGCATGGCCAATCTCAAGAGTCTCCGCAACCGGATTCGTTCGGTCAACAACACCCGGCAGATCACCAAGGCCATGAAGATGGTCTCGGCGGCAAAGCTGCGTCGTTCCCAGGAGAAGGCCCTGGCGACGCGGCCCTACAGCGTACGCATCCGGGGCATGATCCAGCGTCTGGCCGCCCTGACCTCCTCGGACAACGCCCTGCCCCTGCTTGCCCGGCCACCCGAGGGGGCCAGAAAGATCCATCTGGTGGTCTACACCGCGGATCGCGGCCTGTGTGGCAGCTTCAACTCGAGCATCATCCGCTCGGTGCGTTCTCACATCGCGCAGTTGACGAAAGAGGGGCATTCGGTCACCGTCACCTTCGTGGGCCGCAAGGGTCACGATGTGCTCAAAAGGCAGTACGGCGCCATCACCCGCGATGTGCATGTGGGCATGACCCGGCATCTGAATTTCGAGCATGCCGAACGGATCATCGCCAACAAGCTGTTGATCGATTTCGACGCCGGGTTCTTCGACGAGTGCCATCTGGTCTACAACGCCTTCAAATCGGCCATGACCCAGGAGCTGACCTGGCGGCAGCTGATTCCGGCGCCGGTCGAGGCCATCGTCGATGACGAGAAAAAGGCCAGCCCGATCTTCGAACCGGACGAAGAGAGCGTGTTGGCGGCGCTTCTGCCGCGCAACATCGCGGTACAGGTGTTCCAGGCGCTCACGGAGTCCAATGCCGCCGAGCATGCCGCCCGCATGACCGCCATGGACAACGCGGTCCGCAACGCGGGTCAGATGTTGAAAAAGCTGAACATTACCTATAACAGAACGCGCCAGGCCGCCATCACCACCGAGCTGATGGAAATCATCGGCGGGTCTGAATCTTTGAAGGGATGATGATCTGGTAATCTCCCCCGCGCCGACGGATGGCGCGGGTATGGCGATCCATTCATGCGCAAGACGGAGCGATCAATGAGCAAAAATGTTGGACGGGTGATTCAGGTGGTTGGACCTGTGGTGGATGTGCGCTTTGACGGCGAACTGCCGGCCATTCTCAATGCGCTGCACATCAACCGCGGCGAGAACGACCGTCTGGTGCTGGAAGTTTCCCAACATCTGGGTGAAAAACAGGTTCGTACCATCTCGATGCACTCCACCGATGGTCTGGTGCGCGGTCAGGAGGTGATCGACACCGGCGCCTCGATCCAGATCCCGGTCGGCGACCAGACGTTGGGCCGCATCATGAACGTGGTGGGCGATCCGCAGGACATGCTCGGCCCGATCAAGACCGAGCAGAAGTTCTCCATGCACCGTTCGGCTCCGCCCTTCGCGGATCAGTCCACCGAGGCGGAGATCCTGGAGACCGGCATCAAGGTCGTGGATCTTCTGGCCCCGTATGCCAAGGGTGGCAAGATCGGTCTGTTCGGTGGCGCGGGCGTGGGCAAGACGGTGTTGATCATGGAGTTGATCAACAACGTGGCCATGGGGCACGGCGGTTATTCGGTCTTCGCCGGCGTGGGCGAGCGTACCCGCGAGGGGAACGACCTCTACCATGAAATGATCGCCTCCAAGGTCATCGATCCGCACGACTACAAGAACTCCAAGGCCGCGCTGGTCTACGGCCAGATGAACGAGCCGCCGGGAGCCCGCGCCCGCGTCGCCCTGACCGGTCTGACGGTCGCCGAGTACTTCCGCGACGTGGCCAAGCAGGACGTGCTCCTGTTCATCGACAACATCTTCCGTTTCACCCAGGCCGGTTCCGAAGTGTCGGCGCTGTTGGGCCGCATCCCCTCCGCCGTGGGCTATCAACCCACCCTGGCCACGGACATGGGCGCCCTGCAAGAGCGCATCACCTCGACCACCAGCGGATCGATCACCTCGGTGCAGGCCATCTACGTGCCCGCCGACGACCTGACCGACCCGGCCCCGGCCACCGCCTTCTCCCATCTGGACGCCACCACGGTGTTGTCGCGTCAGATCGCGGAGATCGGCATCTATCCGGCGGTGGATCCCCTGGACTCCACCTCGCGCATGCTCGATCCGCAGGTGGTGGGCCTGGAGCACTATCAGGTCGCCCGCGAGGTGCAGCGCATTCTCCAGACCTACAAATCGCTTCAGGACATCATCGCCATCCTCGGCATGGACGAACTTTCCGAAGATGACAAGCTGACCGTGTTCCGGGCGCGCAAGATTCAGCGTTTCCTGTCCCAATCCTTCCATGTGGCCGAGGCGTTCACCGGTCAGAAGGGGGTTTATGTCCCCTTGAAGGAGACGATCCGCGGCTTCAAGGAGATCGTCGAGGGCAAGCATGACAGCCTGCCGGAGGCGGCCTTCTACATGGTGGGGGACATCGACAGCGCCATCGAGAAGGCTCGTCGTTTGGCCAAGTAGCGCGGGAGAGCGTCCATGGGCATTGTCATTCAAACCGAACTCGTCACACCGGAGGCGTTGCTGCTCTCCGAGGAGTTCATGCTGGTCACGGCACCCGGTGTCGATGGCTATTTCGGGGTGATGTCCGGTCACACCCCGTTCGTCACGCTTCTCAAGGCGGGGGTTCTCTCCGCGGGAGCCGGAGACGAGGATGCCAGGCAGTATGTGATCGCCGGCGGCTTTGCCGAGGTGAGGCCGGACAAGGTGACGATTCTGACCGAACGCGCCCTGCCCCGCGAGCAGATCACCAAGCAACTGGTGGCCGACGAAAAGCACGAGGCCGAGACCAAGCTGGCGCAGGCCGAGGGGGATCAGGAGACCACATTGATCGCCTATTGGAAGGCGCGCATGGATTTTGTTAAAGTTTGTCAGGAGTTGCTCAAGAAAGAGCAGGGTTGATCGCTTCGCCCTGACACAGTGATGTTTTCGGACAGCGGGGTCAAGGCTGAAAGATGCCTTTGGACCCCGTTGTCGTGCATGCTCTCCGCGATTGTCCGAATGCCGACAGGCGGGGAGTCTGACGGAAGGGAACGGTTGCCTCATGAAGCGTTGTTCGGTGCTGGTGTTGGCCGCGGGTCAGGGAAGCCGGATGCGGTCCAATCTTCCCAAGGTGATGCATGCCCTGGCCGGGCGTCCCTTGTTGTGGCACATCCTGCGCGCGGTGCGTGGTCTGGAGCCGGAGCGGTTGGTGGTGGTGACCGGATTTGGCGCCGAGCAGGTGGAGCGGGAGATGTCCGCCCCGGACATCCATTGGGTTCGGCAGGAGGAGCGGCTTGGCACCGGGCATGCGGTGCGGTGCGCGCTGCCGGTCTTGCGGGGGTGTTCGGGTGATCTGTTGATCCTCAACGGCGATCATCCGTTGATCACGACCGACATTCTTGCTGGTCTGCTCGCCTCTCATCGAGAGAACGGGCAGGCGGCGACCCTGCTCGCCACGGAACTCGACAATCCGCACGGCTATGGACGGGTGGTGCGTGATGCGGAGGGCGGTTTGGCGCGGGTGGTCGAGGAGAAGGATGCCAGCGAGGCGGAGCGTGCCATTCGTGAGGTCAACACCGGGTTCTATTGTGTGTCCCTTGAACATTTGCCAGGTTGGATCGCGCGCATTGGCAACGAGAATGCCCAGAAGGAGTATTATCTGCCCGATATTCTGCCCATGGCCGTGGCGGAAGGGGGTGCGGCGGCCTGGTGTCTGAACGATCCCGTGGCCTTGTCCGGGGTGAACGATCGGACGCAGCTTGCCGAGTTGGAACGGGCGTTTCGCGATCGGCGCGTCGCGGAATGGATGGCGCGCGGGGTTTCGTTCGTGGATCCGGATTCGTGTTGGGTGGCGGCGGATGTCGAGATCGGCATCGACACGGTGATCGAACCGAACGTGGTGCTGGGACCGGGCAGTTGGATTGGCGAGCGGTGTCGGATCGGTCCGTTCTGTCACATCGCGGAGAGCATGGTTGCGGCAGACAGTGTGATTTTGCCATTCAGCCATCTGGAAGGTGCGGAGATCGAATCCGAGTGTGTCATCGGACCCCATGCCCGGCTGCGACCTGGCGCGCGTTTGGCGCCCAAGGTGAAGGTGGGAAATTTCTGTGAAATCAAGAAATCATCGATTGGCGCGGGATCCAAGGTCAACCATTTGAGTTATGTGGGCGATGCGCAGATTGGCAGTGGGGTGAATATCGGCGCAGGCACCATTACGTGCAATTACGATGGGCTCCACAAGCATCGGACGGTGATCGGCGATCAGGTGTTCGTGGGTTCGGACGTGCAGTTCGTGGCCCCGGTGCAGATTGGCGCGCGCGCCACGATCGGCGCCGGCACCACGGTGACCAAGGATGTGCCGCCGGATTCGCTGGCCATTTCAAGAGCCCATCAGACCCATGTGATGGGTTGGTCGGAGCGGCGCGGCAAGCATCGGTCGTGACAGGGCTGCAACTGGCGGGGTCCAGGCAAGGTCTGCAACTGGCGGGGTCCAGGGGCCACTGGCCCCTGGTGGGGTTCGGGGCGAAGCCCTGAGGTTTTGATTTGTGTTCTTTATGACTTTTTCCTTTCGCGCGCTTTTCACGATAAGCGATTTCTCGCGTTTCTTGCGAAAAATCGCGCCAGCGCGCGGTCTCATGTGCCCCCTCCGTTGCCCGTCAGGGCAATGGAGGGGGCGAATTGCACGCGGCAGATAGCCGCGCCTTCGGCGGCCTGTTTGGGGCAAGGCAAGCACCCATCGTTTGCCAAAGGCGCAAACGATGGGTGCTTGCAAGGCAGCGCGCAGGCGTTTTTTCGCAAAAGGCGCGAAAAAACGCCTTTTTGTAGAGCGCGCCAAAGTCAGAAGATCAAAGTCAAGTTCAAAAACAACACCTCGGAGGCTCTGCCTCCGAACCTCCGCCGGGGACCTTCGGTCCCCGGACCCCTGCGACAGTGGAGACTTGAAGGGAGAGTCACCATCATGTGCGGCATCATCGGCGTCATCGGCGAACGCAACGCCACCCCCATCCTGGTCGAGGGTCTCAAACGGCTCGAATACCGCGGCTACGACTCCGCCGGCATCGCGGTCATCACCCGCGATGGATCCATCGGGATCACCCGTTCCAAAGGCAAGCTGGTCAACCTGGAGAACCGCCTGGCCGAAAGCCCGTGCACCGGACTGGTCGGCATCGGCCATACCCGCTGGGCCACCCACGGTCCTCCGACGGAAAAAAACGCCCATCCCCATCAGTCACGCCGCTGCGCGGTGGTGCATAACGGCATCATCGAGAACTACCAGGAGTTGCGCCGCGAGTTGACCGGGCAGGGGGTGACCTTTGCCTCGGACACGGATACCGAGGTGATTCCCTACCTGATCGATCGGGAACTGGATCGCGGCGCGGAGCCCGCCGAGGCGGTTCGTGCCGCGATCCGACTTCTGCAAGGGGCGTATGCCCTCGGCATCCTGATCCAGGGCGCGGATCTGCTGATCGCGGTGCGACGCGGCAGTCCACTGATTCTCGGCATCGGCGAGGGGGAGAATTTCATCGCCTCCGACGCCACCCCGCTGGTGCCCTACACCCGGCGCATGGTCTATCTGAACGACGACGACCTGGCGGTTTTGACCCGCACCAACGTTCGCATCACCGATCTGCGCGGTCACGCCGTGGAAAGGGCGGTCAAGATCTCCCAGGTGAGCGCGGATCTGACCGACAAGTGGCCCTATCGGCACTTCATGCAGAAAGAGATCCACGAACAGCCCACCGCGCTCGGCGAGACCCTGAAAGGTCTGATCCGCGCCTCGGATCTGAGCGTGGATCTGCACGACCTTCAGGGAGAGGTGGATTTCTCCCAGGTGAAGGCGGTCAACATCATCGCCTGCGGCACCTCCTATCACGCCGGCATGGTGGGCAGCTACTGGATCGAACAACTCGCCCGCCTGCCGGTAAGCGTGAACATCGCCTCGGAGTTCCGTTATCGCGAACCCCCGTCGCTGCCGGATGCCTTGACCGTGGTGATCTCCCAGAGTGGCGAGACCGCCGACACCCTGGCCGCGCTGCGTTTTTGTCGCGCGCAGGGGCAGAAGGTGCTGGGGATCGTCAACGTGCCGGAATCGACCATTGCCCGTGAGGCAGACGGGGTGTTGCACACCCAGGCCGGACCGGAGATCGGCGTGGCCTCGACCAAGGCGTTCACCACCCAGTTGATGGTCTTGGCCTGTCTGTCGCTGGCTCTGGCGCGAGCCCATGGCCGTCTGACCCGCGAGGTGGAGCGGGCCAGCGTGGAGGAACTGATGCGCGTGCCGGCCCGTCTGGAGCAGGTGTTGTTGCAGGACGGCGTGTTGCAGCGCATCGCCGGAAGGTTCATGAACGCGCGCGGGTTTTTGTTCATGGGGCGCGGCACCTGTTTTCCGATCGCGTTGGAGGGGGCCTTGAAGCTCAAGGAGATCTCCTACATCCATGCCGAAGGGTATGCCGCCGGCGAAATGAAGCATGGTCCGATCGCGTTGATCGACGAGCAGTTGCCGGTGGTGGCCGTGGCCCCGCGTGATCCGTTGTTCGACAAGGTGGTGAGCAATCTGGAAGAGGCGCGGGCGCGGGGTGGTCGGTTGGTGGTGATCACTTCAGGCGGACATGGGGAGGAGAAGCTCCCCTTCGCGGCGGATCATGTGATCGCCATGCCGGCGTGTGGGATGTTCGCGGCGCCGATACTGTATGTGGTGCCGTTGCAGTTGTTGGCCTATCACATCGCGGTGTTGAAGGGTACGGATGTGGATCAGCCGCGCAATCTGGCCAAGAGCGTGACGGTGGAGTGAGCGCCCCCGCTGTTGCGGGGGACCGGGGACCGAAGCTCCCCGACGGAGGTTCGGAGGCCGCGACTTCCATGCCTTGTGCTGTGAAAAGCGCACGAAAATCAACGTCACAAAGAAAAAATCACAACCTCAGAGCTTCGCCCCGAACCCCACCAGGGGCCCCTGGCCCCTGGACCCCGCCAGTTTTCCCAGCCACGCCTCCAGCCACGCTTCGCCATTCTCCAGCATCGCCATCTCCACCCGCAACGCCAGAACCGGCAACTCCACCATCCCCACCACCCGATCCAACTTGACCAGATCCTTCTCCGTGCAGACCAACACACCGGCACCCAACCGCCGCGCCTGATCGACCAACCCCCTCACCTCGCCCAAGGTGAACGCGTGATGATCGGGAAACGGATGAAACCCCGCCACCCGCACCCCCAACCTCTCCAAGGTCCGACGGAATCCCTCGGGCGCGGCCAAGCCGCAAAAGGCCAGAACCGAACCCGTCAACCCCGCCAACGGCGCCACCGCACCCGGTTGCCGCGCGTCGATCCAACCGGTCGGTCGATGGGTGGCGGCAAGAATCCGCCCCTTGAAAAAACGCTCTCGCAACATCTCCCGCGCCCCCCGCGCAACCTCCGCATCCTCGGCCCGGGTGAGAATCACCCCGTCGCAACGCTCCAAGGCCTCGGGAGACTCACGCAAGATCCCACCCGGCAACAAAAAACCATTGCCAAAGGGCCGACGGGCATCCAGCAACACCAGATCCAGATCCCGCACCACGTCCAGCCGGTGAAACCCGTCGTCCATCAGGATCCAGTCGCTCCCCAAACGCTGCGTGGCATGACGGATCAGGGCGGCCCGGTCCGAACCGGTCAACACCGCCACCCCCGGCAGAGTGCGCGCCAGCAACGCCGCCTCGTCGGCGGCCTCGGGCGGGGCGAGCCGCACCCGCTCGTGATCGGAGACCACGGTAACCTTGGCGCGGGACTTTTGCCGATACCCGCGACTCACCACCGCCACCCGCCCCCCGGAGGCCTGAATCCAGCGGGCGAGCCGGATCACCATCGGCGTCTTGCCGGTGCCCCCCACGGTGAGATTGCCCACGCTGATCACCGGACAGGGGGCGCGATAGCCCCGCTTCGCACCGCGCCGGTAACGCCCCACGCGCCATCTCTGGTAACGGGCGAGGATGGCTCCCAATCCACCCAGCACACGCAGCAACCCGCGCCCCATCCTGGAATCCGGAACCAGCTCGCCGCGCAACCAGGGGAGCAGGGTCTGCATGGCTCAGAGGTTCCGCACCAGCGGTCCGAGGGCGTCCAGGGTGCGTTCCAGGGCGCCGGCGTTGGCGGGAATGACGGCGCGGGCCGCCTCGCCCATCGTCCGACAGGTTTCCGGACTCTCCAACAAGGCGTTCAACCGGGTGTGCAGATCGGCGGGCGATGCCACCTGGATGGCGCCACCGGCCTGGATCAGTTGCGCGGCGATGTCGCGAAAGTTGAAGACATGCGGCCCGAACAGCACCGGCACCCCCCAGGAGGCGGGCTCGAGCATGTTCTGACCCCCGCGCGGCACCAGGGAGCCGCCGATGTAGACCACCCTGGCCAGACGGTAGAGCCCGGCCAGCCAGCCGATCTCATCGACGAGCAGCAACGGCGTGTTCCAGTCGCCCTGAAGCTGGGAGAAGCGTTGACAGATCAACCCCTGTTTGCCGATGCGTTCCAGGATCTCCGCGCACCGTTCCGGATGACGCGGCACCAGGATCAGGCGTGGCGCCAACGGATGGGCGAGCAGGGCGCGATGGATGGGCAGAAGCAGCTCCTCCTCGCCCGGATGGGTGCTGGCCGCGATCCAGACCGGCGCGACCGGCGCGGGCAGACGCGCCTCCAGGCGACGCAGCAGCGCGGCATCCGGGGGGTTCATCGCCTGATCGTACTTGAGGTTGCCGGTGACCTGGACCCGTTCTCGTGGAGCGCCCATGGCGATGAGGCGTTCGGCGTCGGCTGGGGATTGCATGAGATAGAGGCGACCATCGGCCAGCAGCCGGCGGGTGAGCCGGCGGATGGCGTGGTAGCGCTTGAAGGAGCGCGGTGAGATGCGCCCGTTGACCACGCAGATCGGGATGCCGCGTCGGGCCAGAACACGAAAGAGACCGGGCCAGAGTTCGGTCTCCATGATGATGAGCACCGCGGGTTGGATCGCATCGACGAGCGGTTGGACGCAGACCGGCAGATCCAGGGTGAGGAAGTGGTGGGCGCACGCCTCGGGGATCTTGTCGCGCACCACCTGTTGACCGGTGCGGGTGACGGTGGTGATCACCAGGTCGTGGTCCGGAAAGGCCGCGGTGATGCGGCTGGCCAACGCGCGGGCGGCCATGGCTTCGCCCACCGAGACCGCGTGCAGCCAGATGCGCGGACGCCCCCGATCGGGGGCCCGTTCGGCCACCGGAATCCACCCCAGCCGACGCAGGAGGGTGCCGCGATACTTGGGGGTGGTGAAATAGCGCCAGATCCAGATCGGCAGGGTGATCAGGACCAGCAGCGACAAGGTGACATAATAGAGAAGATGCATGCGGCCACGAACCGTCTGGACTGGAATCGGGATCGCCGGACCCCACGAAACACCATATACCATGCCGAATCCCGATGCATCGAGTGATTTTGCGGCGGAGGGTTTAAAAAGGGGTCGCGATTGGTTATGCTCTTGATCAACGGTGGTCGCGACGCGGCCCGGGGATGACGCCATGGGGTGAGGTGGGAACGATGTCCGAAACGGAAAAGGTCACCAAACAGATCGGTGAACTCCTCAAGGAGCGTGGTCTGATCAACGCCGACCACATCGATCTGGCCTTGCAGGACCAGAAGGTGACGCGGGAGCGGGTCGGCGAGATCCTCGAACGGTTGGGATTCATCTCCCAATACGACATCGCCATGGCCATCGCCGATCAGGATGGCCGCAAATACGTGGACATCGACCAGAAACGTCCCTCCCCCGAAAGTCTGCGGCTGTTCAACATGCAGGCCTGTCTCACCCACAAGTTCCTCCCCTACCACACCGACGCCGGCGAGGTGATCGTCGCAACCTGGTCGGATGATGTGGAGGGACTCGAAAAGTTCATCACCCGCTCCACCGGACTCAAACCGCGCATCCGCCAGGGCGAAAAGAGCAAGATCATCAACGCGGTGCAGTATTACTACCACTTTCTGGAAAACCCGGTCGAAACCCTGATCCAAAAGGAGATCCAGCAGCTCGCCACGGATCGGGACGGGGTGCGCTCCCTGGACACCTTCGTCTTGCATCTCATGCAACTGGCGGTCAAGTCGCGCGCCTCGGACATCCACATCCGCCCCATGGACCGGTCGATTTCGATCGCCTTCCGCGTCGATGGGGTGATGCGCGCCCAGTTCGCCCTGCCTCCGACCTTCAAGCGGCTGGTCGCCACCCTGAAAATGAAGGCCGGCATGGACATCGCCGAACAGCGCCTGCCCCAGGACGGCAGTTTCTCCGAATCGATCCTCAACACCCCATACGACTTCCGCGTCTCCTCGACCGTCTGCCCCTACGGCGAAAACCTGGTGCTGCGCCTGCTCCCGGCCAAGGGGGATTTCATGAGCATGCGCCAGCTCGGCATCTTCGACGAGGATCTGGAGATGCTGAACCAGATCTTCAACGAACCCTTCGGCATCGTGCTCCTCACCGGTCCCACCGGCTCGGGCAAGACCACCACCCTCTATGCCGCCGTACGCCAGCTCAACCTCACCGAAAAAAACATCCTCACGGTCGAAAACCCGATCGAATACCGCATCCCCCTGATCCGTCAGACCCAGATCAACCTCAAGGCCGGCTACACCTTTGCCAGCGCGGTGCGCCACTTCCTGCGCCACGACCCGGACGTGATCCTGGTGGGCGAAATCCGCGACACCGAAACCGCCCAGACCGCGGTCTCCGCCTCCGAAACCGGTCACCTGGTGCTCTCGACCCTGCACACCAACACCGCCCTGGGCGCCATCCCCCGTCTGCGCTCCCTGGGCATCCCCAACTTCATGCTCGCCGACTCCCTGCGCGGGGTGGTCAGCCAGCGCCTGGTGCGCAAGATCTGTCCCGGCTGCCGCGAAAGCTACACCCCGGACGAATCGGAACGGGCCTACCTGGGGGATCCCACCCTCGAAACCCTCTGGCGCGGACGCGGCTGCGCGGATTGCCATCAAAGCGGTTACATGGGCCGAACCCTGATCTACGAAATCCTGCGCACCAACCGCGACCTGGCCGGCATGATCGGTCGGGATGTGGATGTGGATACCCTGGAAAAGCTCGCATTGCAGGCCGGGCACCGCACCATCTTCCAGAACGCGGTCAGCAAGGTGAAACTCGGTCATACCACCGTCCAGGAGGTGATCCGGGTGCTGGGTCACGGCGCGGAGGCGCATTGAGGGATAGCCATGGCCTACTTCCATTACAAACTCGTGGCCCGCGAGGGCCAGGTTCGGGGCGGGGTGATCCATCTGCCCTTCGACAACCCCCTCTCCGCCATCGCCTACCTGGAACGCCAGGGGGGGACGGTGATCTTTGCCAATCCACTCCATCCATGGCTGGGAGCCACCTGGGGGGTGTTCGAACGGTTCTTCGAAACCCGGGTCAAGGTGTCCACCATGGCCGAGGCGTTGAACAACGCCTCCATCATGCTCAAAGGTGGCATCCCGGTGGTGGCGGCGATCCAGGATGCCCTGGCCGACCACGACAACCCCACCATCGCCATGGTGGGATGCGATCTGGTGAGCCGCATCCACGCCGGCTCCAGCCTTTCGGAAGCCGCCAGAAAATGGGATCGCCACTTTCCCGAAACCACGTTGTTTCTGATGCGCATCGGCGAGGAGACCGGCTCCCTGGACCGCACGATCCAGGATGCCGCCCGTCACATGATCAAGGTGGACAAAATCGTGCGCGAAACCAGGGGGGCCCTGCTCTATCCGGCCATCATGTTCACCGTGATCTTTCTGGCCATGGCCTTCTGGCTCTATGCGGTGGTGCCGATGGTGCTGCCGCTGCTCAAGGCTACCGGCAAGGAGCTGCCCGCCCTGACCCAAGGCATCATCGCCACCGCGAATTTCCTGCGCGATCATATCGGCACGCTTTTTCTCACCCTGTTTGGCCTGATCCTCGCCTTTCGCGGCGCCATGCGCCAGCTGCCGCCCTTCCGGCGCCAGATACACGCGCTGATGCTGAAACTGCCGATCATCGAAACGATCATCCATGCCTCGAATCTGGCCTTCATCACCGCCTATTTCAGCCTGCTGTTGAAAGCCGGCGTGGATGTGATCAAGAGCATCGATATTTTAAGCGCCTCGCTGTCGAACGAAATCTACCGGATGAAGATGCGCGAGGTGCGGGCCGGGCTGCTCAACGGTCTGGGACTGCGCGCCTCGTTTGCCGAGGCCAGGATCTTCCCCGCTTTCGTGGTGCGCCTGATCGGCATCGGCGAGGTGAGCGGCGCGTTGTCGGTGCAGCTTGATTTCGCCGCCGAAGAGTATGGCCGCCGCCTGGATGACGTGGTGAAAACCCTGGGAAAAAGCATCGAACCGATCGCCCTGGTGTTGGGTGGCGGACTGTTCGTGCTGCTGCTCGTTGGCATGTTCATGCCGCTCTACAGCATGGCAGGGTGAACGCGATGAAGAGCGCCACCCACACCGCCGAACGGTCCAGGAGCCTCCACCAGGCGGGATTCAGCCTGATCGAACTCTCCATCGTCATGATCATCATCGGGCTGATCATCGCCGGCGGGGTGGGCATCTACGAACCCTCGATGCGCCAGGCCCTGAAAAACAAGAACGAGACCATCGTCAGGCAGGCGGTCGAGACCCTGATCGGCTTTGCCGGAGCCCACAAGAGCCTGCCACGCGAGCTCCGTCACGCCGGGGTGGTGGGCGCAGTGCAGGATGCCCAGTTGAACCCGTTGCAATACGCCCTGGACGCCGCCCTGCTCGAGATGAACCAACTCTGTCGGCGCGATGACACCCCGTTGTCGGTCCAGGTGCTCAAAGCCGACGGGAGCGTGAACTTCGAGGTGATCAACGTCGCCTTCGTGGTGTGGAGCCGGGGCTACGACGGACGCACCGGCCCGGAGAAACCGACCGGGGCCATCGATGGCCAAACCCCCTACCCGGTGCCGCCGTATGCGGAGAACATGGCGGACGATCTGGTCGGTTGGGCCACCCTGGCGGAACTCCAGGCCGCCGCCGGCTGCGGCAGCCAGGGGTTGAAGATCCTGGTGAGCGCCCTGCCGGTGGCGCGCGTCGGCGCCCCTTACGGCACGGTGACCCTGACCCCGGAGGGTGGCAAGCCGCCGTATGGGTGGTGCGTGGCCTTTCCGGACCAGGAGCGCGCCGGCAAGCTCGCCTTCAAGGCCGATGGGGATCTGACCCCAGCCGACGCCTTCGATGGTTGCGGGGAGCGCCGGGTCGTCGGCGACACCCTGACCATGCACGGCCTGGCCCCCTTCGTGGCGACGGATCAAGGCGGACCGTATGATTTCGTGGTCCATCTGCAAGATGGCAATCGGCAGCCCCACCGGACCAGCAGGCGATTGAGCCTGTTCGTGCAGCCGTGAGAGGGGTGAGTTGCCCGGTCGTATCCCAACGGGGGAGAGCAGGCGCGCGATGCAGTCCGACAAATCCGCTGGTTTCAGCCTGATCAGCCTGGCGCTCTTTTTGATGGTGATCGGGGTGAGTCTCTCCACCCTGACCCTTTTGTGGCCCAATCTGGAGAGCGTGGGTCGCGAGAAGAGTGTGGCCGCGCTGCGGGCGGATCGCAACGCCCTGCTTGGTTTCGTGGCGGCCCAGGCCCGGCTCCCGGAGGCCGGCGAGATCGCCACACGGCTGCCCCGTCCGCTCGATGGCTTCCTCAATCCGATCCAATACGCCCATGATGCCGCTCTGACCGCGCCCAACGCCATCTGCGCGGCCACCACCACCCGCCTGGCGGTGGACAAACAGGCCAACATCGCCTTCACGCTCTGGAGTCACGGTCGCAATGGCCGGGTCAACCAGGTGGATGGCCAGCCGGACAAGCGACCCGGGGCCATCGAGGTGGCGACGCCCATCCCCAATCCCCCCTTTGACAATGGCGGCACGCCGGACGACATCACCGATGATCTGGATGATCTCCTGGAGTTCATGAGCCTGGATGCCCTGCGTGCCGTGGCCGGCTGTCAGGAGCGGGAGGGGTTCGAAGGGTTGTCCGTGGTGGTGGATCGGCTGCCGGCAGGATTCGAGGAGAGCGTTTACGGCAGTGTGACCTTTTTTGCGCACCAGGGCATCCCTCCCTATCGCTGGTGCGTGGAGAGCCGCGCCCTGGCGGCTGGCGGGGCGCTGAAGGACAAACTCCGGTTTGATCCCGACGGGATGGTGGGCGCTGGCTGCGACGGACCCTGGAGCAGCGAGCCGCGTCCGACGTTGACCCTGCGCGGGGAGGCGCCGTTCGTGCCCGGCGACGGGGCGGCCTGGGGACGTCGCCATCCCCTGCGCATCCATCTGGAGGATGGAAGCGGCGCGCGCGCCCAACGTCTCTTCGAGCTGGTGGTGTTGAGCCTGGAGACACCGGGCGCGGTGAAATTGAACGTCACCCCGCACTTGAGCAATCCCCCCGCCTCCCCGACGGAGAAGCGCTGACGCCTTCCGGTTGCAGGAAACCGCTCCACCCCGACAACCGGAAAAATGGCCCCTGCGCGCGGCTTCACCTCCCTTCCCCCTGAACCTGCCAGGCCAACGTGCCTGATGGGGGGAGAACCCCCTCACCCCCCGTACCGTGGACCTCCCTTCGGGAGTTCCACGGTAACTTGACAGGATGGGGGGAGAACCCCCTCACCCCCCGTACCGTGGACCTCCCTTCGGGAGTTCCACGGTAAAAAATTCCCCTCCCGTTCGCTCCAACGCACGTCCTCCCTTTTCCCGCGCGGTCGGATGGTGTAGGATGGCTTTCCATAATGGGCCGTCGCCAAGCGGTAAGGCCCCGGATTTTGATTCCGGTATCCCCAGGTTCGAATCCTGGCGGCCCAGCCACGCTTTTGTCTCTTCGCATGACGGGACACTCCCCCCAAAAAAACTCTGCGGATCCCCCCAAAAAAAATTCGTGTCCCCGTTCAGAACCCCCCTGCAATTTGGCGGGGTGGGCCCCTGCCCCCTGATGGAATCCAAGGGCAAAGCCTTTGGGACGCAAACATCCCATGCAATCGTGGGAAGCCTGAATCGTTACCAGGATGTCCGCTCATGCCATCACCGGCAACTGCCGGATCCAGGATGATTCAGAACTCGCCCGCTCCGTCAATCACCCCGCTCCCGCATTCGCGACCATCCAGCGTTCCAGCGCCTCCAGCGACCGTTTCGACAGGGCATCGAAGGCCGCGAGCCGCCCGCTTTGATCCTCGGGCATCCACTCCCCAAGCATCTCGATCCACGCTCCGGCATGCGCCACCAGCGCCTTCATGCCCAGATGGGCGGCACTGCCGCTGATCCGATGCAACACCCGACGCATGGCAGGCCAATCGGAGCGGGCCAGCGCCTCCGCCAACTCGATGCGTCCCCGCGCCTCGGTGTCGCCATACTGGACACAGATCGCCAGAAACCGCTCCCGACCCAGGGTTCGCGCTCCGGCATCGAGCAGGGCAGCATCCAACAAGACCGTCGGACACAACGGTGGATCCCCGCCGCCCGCCTGATCCGGCATCTTTTTCTGGATCCGCGCCAGGGCGGCACGCAGACCATCGGGAAGGAGCGGCTTGGTGAGCACCTCCCAGGCGCCCGCCTCCAGCGCCGCCTGATGCCGCTCCGGACGCGTATCGGCGGTCAACACCACGATCGGCACCCGCGCCAGCCGCGCATCCGGCAGGGCGCGCATGGCGCGGATGATCTCCACCCCATCCCGATCGTCCAGACGCAGATCGGTCAGCACCAGATCGATCGATTCTGCACCGAGCGCGGATAACGGATCCTGGCCGGAATCCCCGGACTCGACCACCCGATGCCCCTCGGCGACAAGCAGCTCACGCATGTAGGCGCGGCTCAGGCGATCATCCTCGATCAACAACAGGGTCATCGGCGCCACGACGAACGCCTCGGAGGACGGATCCGTCGCCCGGTCGGATCCGGACGCGATCGGACAGTCGAGGACAAAGGAGAAACAACTCCCCTCCCCCGGATGGCTGGTCACCTCGATCGCGCCGCCCATCGCCTCGACCAGGGCGCGGCTCAGGGCCAATCCCAACCCGTTGCCCCCCGTCGCGTCGCACCGACCTCCGGCACCCAGCACGAACGGTTCGAACAGGGTCTCCATCCGCTCGGCTGGAATGCCGCAACCGGTATCCTCCACCTGGAAACGCAACACCCGGCGCCCGGCATCCGCCGTCACCAGCTCAAGCGCAAGGGTGATCTCCCCCCGATCGGTGTGACGGTTGGCATTGGCCAGAAGGTTGAACAGCACCTGACGCAGACGCAACGGATCGGCCAGCACCGTGCCGATCCCCCCATCCACCCTCAGCTCCAGACGATTGCCCCGAACACGAGCCTCCGGCACGAACCAGATGGTCAGATCTTCCAGGAAACGGGCCGGTTCCAGCGGCTCGGGCCGGACCGTCACCAGACCCGCCTCGATGCGGGCCAGATCGAGCATCCGTTCCACCAGGCCGAACAGATGCTCGCCCGCCTCCTGGATGCGACGCAACTGACCCACCAGCGTATCGCGGTCGATCCCGGTCGCCTGCTCCCCGAGACGCTGACAAAGCCCGACCACCACATGCAACGGGGTGCGGATCTCGTGGCTGACATCGGCCAGAAAGCGGCTTTTGGCGCGATTGGCCTCGCGGGCGCGGCTTTCGGCGCGTTTGCGCAACGCGATCTCGGCGGTCAGGGACTGGTTCAGAGACCAGAGTTCACGCGCATGGGCGGCGATGCGTCGTTCGAAGGAGTCCCCGCGATCGGCCAGATGTTCCAGAAGGGCTGTCTGGGTCACCACGCCGATGAAACGTTCGCGTTCCACCACCGGCAGCACCGGCAGACGGTAACGCTTCATCAGTCCGAAAGCGCGTCGCAGCGACTCGCCGGGTCCAATGGTCGGCTTGGGACGCACACAGTCGATCACCAGGGTGTGACGCCACTCCAGAATGTCCTCGACCACGATCAGCCCCAGGAACGACGCGCCATCCATCACCACCAGAAAACCTTGCCGCAACAACAGCTCCTCCACGGCCTCGACCCCGGCGAAAGGTTCGACCACGCACGAATGGGAACGGATCAAGGGCTCAATGGTCGTCATCGGGCAGCAAGGTTCCCTCGATGCGGTAGTGACGCAGGCGAACATGAAAATCGATGCTCATGAGTTCGCCACGGGAGACGTAGGGAAAGACCCGGGCACGCAGAATATCGAGCACGGTTGACAAGGGCAGGCGTCTGGTGATCTGCTTGTTGATCAGGATCGCCTCGACCACCGGGTCTTCCACCTCGTGGAGTTCGAAGCCGTCCGGGGCGATCAGTCCCAGACACTTGCTGATGCCGATCATCCCCACCGGGCACTTCTTGGCCAGGATCAGGATATCCTTGAAGGGGGGCAGGGAGATCGCCTCGAACTCCAACGAGACGGTATAACCGAGCCCCACGCCCAGTTTCGGGCGTTGGGGTTCCGGGTGGAAGGTGACGGGTTGGGAATCGGCGCTCATCGCGAAAACCTCGGGTTCGGGTGGAGAATGCCATGGGGTGGCGTTCGGTCGTTTATGCACTTCTCATCGTCGCGGGTCTGCCGCTTCCCACATCCGAGGCGGGCGATCCGGAGAGGGGCTCATCGCTGATGCGGTTGTTCCAGGAGAGCGCCTCGCGCGCAGACGACAGCGGACGCAGCGAGAAATGGGCGCGGGTGTTCAACCGCCACGCCCAGGCCAAGCCCGCTTCGTGGGACGAGGATCTGGCCGAGGTGCGCGCCCTGCCCATGCCGGACCGCTTGCAGGCGGTTCAGGATCGGGTGAACCGCCGCATCCGTTATCAGGACGATCCGGAGAACATCTGGCTGGCCCCGGTCGATTCCTACCGCGACGGCGGGGACTGCGAGGATTACGCCATCGCCAAGATGTTGTTGCTCGACGAAAGCGGCTTTTCAGAAAAACATCTTCGCTTGGTGACACTGGCCCCCTCGCCCACCAACGCCGTTCATCATGTAATTTTGGTGGCCTGGTTGCAAGAGAAAATGGTTGTGCTGGACTCGCCGGGTCGCGTGGTCGGGGATCGGGTGGTGCGCTGGGAGGGGTATCGGGACGCGGGTCGTCCGTTGAACTGGGTCGGCTGGCGTGGTGGCGGGGTTTCGTCGGATGGCGGGGGAGAGCGGTTCGTCGGACAGGGGATCTGGGGTTCGGGCGGGAGAAAGATTCTCTCCTACCGGGAGTTCCCGATTCAGGAAAAGCTGGTGCGCATCGCCGCCGACTGGCTGGTGATCCATCCCTGGGAACCGCCGCTCACTCCGGCGGAGGTGGAGCGGTTGCGATTGCTGCGTGCCTACTACCACGATCCCACCCCGGAGAACGCCCGTTTGTTGTCGGCTTTCGAGGTGGGCAAACTCAACGAGTTGCGGCGCATTCGCAAGGCGTTGTGAGGCGCGCCCGGCGTGGCATGGCATGGGTTGCTTTCAAACCGCGCCCAGTTTGGAATGTGTTGTTTTTACCGTTAAAAAAAAAGAGAGAGTTTGGGAGATTCCTCTCCCAAGGTTTTGCTTTTTATCTTTAATCTTTTCGCTGTTGCTGTTGACTTTAAGCTTTTGGCGCGCTCTTCAAAAAAAGCGTTTTTTCGCGCTTTTTGCGAAAAAACGCTGCGCGCTGCCTTCGCCGCGGCAACGTTTCGCGCCTTTGGCGAAACGTTGCCGCGAACATGGCCCGGAATCAGGCCGACGGAGGCGACTCGTCTTCCGTGAGCGATTCGCCCCCTCCTTATGCCCTGGCGGGCATAAGGAGGGGGCACATGAGACCGCGCGCGTGCGCGATTTTTCGCAAACAACGCGAAAAAGCGCTTATCGTAAAAGCGCGCGCAAGGCAAAAGAAAAGTCCCAAGGGCTTTGCCCTTGGATCCCACCAGGGGCCATTGGCCCCTGGACCCCACCAGTTTGTGGGGATCCCGCGCTGTTGGAAGGGAGTCTTGAGATGTCGCTGGACAATCGCATCATCCTGATCACCGGGGCCGGATCCGGCCTGGGCCGGGCCGTCTCGATCGCCTGCGCGGGCGCCGGCGCGCGGGTTTTCCTGCTCGGCAGCCGCCAGAAACCGCTGAAACAAACCGACGATCTCATCCGCGCTGCGGGCGGCGAGGCCGGGATCGTCCCCCTGAACCTGGAAAGCGATCTGCATCGCGTGCCCGAAGTGGCCAAGGCGCTGTTCGAACGGTTCGGTCGGCTGGATGTGCTGATCAACGCGGCGGCCCAGATCGGACCGCGCACCCCCATGGAGCTGCACTGCCCGGCGGATTGGGAGACTGTGCTGCGGGTGAACGCCACCGCGCCGTTCTTCCTGACCCGCGAGATGATGCCCCTGCTCAAGAAGAGCGACGCCGGCGTGGTGATCCAGGTGATCTGTCGCGAGGCCACGGAGGCCACCCCGTTTCGCGGTTCGTATGCCGCCTCCAAGGCGGCCCTCTGGCAGATGACCCGTTGCTGGGCCGCCGAAACCCCCAACAGCCCGGTGCGCATGGTGGCGGTGGATCCCGGTCCCATGGCCACCGCGCTGCGCACCAAGGTCTTTCCCGGCGAAAACCCCGCCACACTCCCGACTCCGGAGAGCGTCACCGGGATTTTTCTCACCTTGTCCGCCGCCAACTCGCCTGCGGTCCACGGGGAGCTGTATCACGCCACGGCAACTTGAAATCCGGATAACTTGCCTGGGAGAATCCCCCCACCCCCGTACCATGGATCTCCCGAAAGGAGATCCATGGTAACGATTCAGGACCCTACTATTGCAGGGGACGGGGGACCGAAGGTCCCCGGCAGAGGTTCGGAGACGGAGTCTCCGAGGTTTGGCTTTTGACTGTGGCTTTTTAGCGCGCTCTTCAAAAAAAGCGTTTTTTCGCGTTTTTCGCGAAAAAACGCTGCGCGCCGCCTTGGCTGCGGCATCGTTTCGCGCCTTTGGCGAAACGATGCCACGAACATGGCCCGGAGTCATACCGCCCCGGAGGAGAAGCGAGCCATTGGCCCCTGGACCCCGCCAAATGCAGGGATCCTGAATCGTGACCCTATATTTATCAATACGATTGAATCAAAACATGCAGAAAATGATAACTTGACCGGAAACCGGCCTCTTGCCCGCGCAGCACCCGACGCAGGGCGCCAGCCGGGGCCGGTCGGTGGCCGCTGACCGGGGCCTGGGCGCCGATGGCGCGCAAGGCGCGCAGGAACGCCAGAGCGGAGGGATAGGTGGTGGGATGCCGCTCCTCGGTGATGAGGCATGGCGCGGGAAAACGGCTGCGCCACGCGGCCAGGCTCGGATAGTCGCGCAAACCGTGGGGCAGGCCGCGGACAGCGCAAAGAGCGCGCCACTCGGCGAAATTCGCCTCCCCGAGGGTGGAAAAAGCGAGCCATCCCCCCGGATTGAGCAAGGCCCGACAGCGCTCCACCGCCTCAAAGGGATCGAAAAACCACTGCCAGGCGAGATTGGCGGTGATCAGATCGAATCCACCACCTGCCGCGAGCCGCTCCCCATCCATGGCCGCAAAGGATATCCCCCCATGACCGGCCAGATTGGCGCGGGCCACGCGCAACATCGCCAGCGAACGGTCGGTGGCCAGAATCGTGGCCCTGGGGTCAAGACTCGCCAGGTGTCGGGTCAGAAATCCGGTCCCGCAGCCGATCTCCAGAATCCGCGGCGCCTCGGGCAAAGGGAGTTCCGACAGTCGCGCCGCCAGCCGCGCCGCCGCGTGGGCCTGGGGACCGGCATGCGCCTCATACCGGGAGGCCGCCGCGTCGAAGGCTCGGGTCACCGGACCGGCGCCGCTCATGACGCCCCATGGAGACGCGCGAAGGCATCGATGCGCGCGGCGATCCACTCGGGTCGGGTCAAGGGGAGCAGATGTCCACCCGCCTCGCACCACTCCAGGGTCGTGAACGCGCCGGGCTGAAACTGTTGCAGCACCATCTCCGGCGTCACCACCCGATCATCCCGGCTGGAGATCACCAGAAGCGGCTTGTTCCACGCCGGAAGCAGCGCGCGACTGTCCCACTCGGCCAACCAGGAGAGCCCCTGGGCCAGGGCGTGGGCATTCAGGGTGGCCGGCAGGTTCAGCGGGGTATCCAGCCCCCCCTGTCGTTGGAAATCGCTCAATACGGCCCGGGGATCGATCCCCAGACGAGAGACCATCCGTTCCAGGATACGCGGAGCCACACCCGCCGGAAAATCCAGGGAGCGCGCGAAGCGACAAAAACCATTGATCGCGATCAGACCACCACAGCGGGCGGCCAGATCCGGTTCGAGGAGCAGGTGTCGGGTCAGCCAGAGAAAACCCAGCGAATGGCCGATGGCGATGAAACCATCTTCAGTCGGGAACGCGGTCCGGGCCGGATGATAAAAGCCGAGATCCAGGGCGTGGGAGGAGCAGGCCTGGAGTCCGCGCCGCACCGGACGCCAGACCCCGGCACCGAAGCCCCAGCCGTGGACCAGAACGAGGGTCGAGGACAAATCAAACCTCGAGGAATTTTGGAAACCGCGTCAGATTGCGGCAGCCGTGGGCCTCGACCACCACCACATCCTCCAGCCGCGCCCCACCCAGATCCGGATAATAGAGCCCCGGCTCCACGGTGACCACATGACCGGTGAGCAGGGTTTGATCCTTGCCGCCGATGCGCGGGGCTTCGTGGATCTCCAACCCCAGACCGTGGCCGGTGCCATGAAAGAAACCGATCTGGCGTCCGGCCTCGTCGATGCCGGTGACGAAGCCGGCACGGGTCATCGAATCGGTCACCGCCTGATGTACGGCCAGACCCGAGACCTGATCGCCAATCCGCTCGAAAGCCAGCTCCTGGGCCGCCTTCACCGCGTCCCACAGGGCACGCAGCCGCTCCGGAGCCCGCCCCTTGCAGACCGTGCGGGTCATGTCGCCCCAGTAGCCGCTCTTCTCCATGCGCGGAAAGATGTCGAGGATGATCGATTGCGAGGCGCGCAACACCCCGTGTCCCTCCTCGTGGGGATCGGCCCCCTGGGGACCGCCAGCGACGATGGTGTGACGCGGCGAGGCCCCCTCGCGCACCAGCCGGGCATGGATCTCGCCACGCACCCGCTCGCTGGTCAGCGGCGCGCCGCCGGACCAGAGGATCCCGTCCGCGCCGATGGCCGCCCCGGCGATCATCTCGATGCCGGCCTGCATCCCCATCGCGGTCACCTCGAGGGCCGCCTCGATGTGGGCGATCTCCTCGGCGCTTTTGATGGCCCGTTCCGGCCAGAAGGGGCCGCTCTCCGGGATCAGTTCGATCCCGGCCTCGCGCAGCCGGTCGGCCATCAGCAAAGGGAAATCGTCGGGGGTGGCGAGCCGTTGGATGCCGAGTTCGGCCAGCAGGAACAGGGTCAGCGCCTCGGTGGTGGCGCTCTGGTCGGGATGCCGCTCCTGCCAGCGGGATTTGATCCGGCTCCACTCGTGGACCTGATCGACCCGCGCGGTGCGGCGGGCGCGATCCACCTCCAGGGCGGTGACCACGACGTGATCACGACCCGAAGGATCGCGCAGATAGAGAAACGGATCCGGAGCGAAGAACCGGGTGGCGTAATAGAGATCCGCCGACGATTCGCTGTCGGCGTAGATCATGCGGGCCGTGTCCATGGCGTGGGGAGTGGACACGCGGGTCACTTGAAGTTGGCGTTCGGAACCCCGAAGAAGTTGTGAAACTTCTTGCCGGTCTTGATCTTGACGGTCTGGAAATAGCGGTCCGTGGAGTCGTGCTTCATGCCGGCCCCGATGGCCTTGGCAAAGACCCAGACAACGAATCCGACGACGAGCAGATTGAAGATGGCCATCTTGAGGATTTCTCCGGTCAAGGGTGCTGGATACCCCGCGCGTCGCGCGTGGCGGTGCGTGGGGTTGGAAATGGGAACGGATAAAATAAAGCACCCCCGGCCAGGATGCAACCGGGGGTGCTTTATTTTTTGGCGGGGAACGCCCGGACGGACGTTCCCCGGAGATCCGCAGGGTACGGGGAGAACACCCCGCACCCGTCATGAACCCCTTACATCCCCATGTCACCCATACCGCCCATGCCACCGCCACCCGGCATGGCCGGCGCGGCATCCTTCTTGGGCAGCTCGGCGACCATCGCCTCGGTGGTGATCATCAGACCGGCCACGGAGGCCGCGGCTTGCAGGGCATGCCGGCTCACCTTGGTCGGATCGATCACGCCGCGGGCCACCAGATCGGTGTACTCATCCTTGGAGGCGTCGAAACCGAACGACGGACGATTGTTCTCCAGGATCTTGCTGACCACCACCGAACCCTCGGCACCGGCGTTCTCGGCGATGATGCGCACCGGCTCTTCCAGGGCGCGACGCACGATGGCCACACCCACCTTCTGATCGGCGTTGGCCACCTGGAGGTTCTCCAGGGCGGCGCGGGCGCGCAGCAGGGCCACGCCACCACCCGGCACGATCCCCTCTTCCACGGCGGCGCGGGTGGCATGCAGCGCATCCTCGACCCGATCCTTGCGCTCCTTCACCTCGACCTCGGTAGCGCCACCCACCTTCAACACCGCCACGCCACCGGCCAGCTTGGCCAGACGCTCTTGCAGCTTCTCGCGGTCGTAGTCGGAGGTGGTGTCTTCCATCTGGGCCTTGATCTGGCTGACACGGGCCTTGATATCCTGCTGGGAGCCGACGCCATCGACGATGGTGGTGTCATCCTTGGTGATGATGATCGACTTGGCGCTGCCCAGCATGTCCACGGAGACGTTCTCGAGCTTCACGCCCACATCCTCGGAGGCCACGGTGCCACCGGTGAGGATGGCGATATCCTCCAGCATCGCCTTGCGACGATCGCCGAAGCCGGGAGCCTTGACCGCGCACACTTTCAGGCCGCCGCGCAGCTTGTTGACCACCAGGGTGGCCAGGGCCTCGCCCTCGACATCCTCGGCGACGATCAAAAGCGGACGGGAGGATTGGACCACACCCTCGAGCACCGGGAGGATCTGTTGGAGATTGCTGACCTTCTTTTCGACCAGGAGGATGAGGGGATCTTCCATCTCCACCTGCATCTTCTCGGCGTTGGTGACGAAGTAGGGCGACAGGTAGCCGCGATCGAACTGCATCCCCTCGACCACCTCCAGGGTGGTTTCGAGCATCTTGTTCTCCTCGACGGTGATCACGCCCTGTTTGCCAACCTTGTCCATGGCCTCGGCGATCATCTTGCCGACTTCGACATCGTTGTTCGAGGAGATGGTGCCGACCTGGGCCACTTCCTCGGAGCTGGTGATCTCCTTGGAGGCATTCTTGAGCGCCACGACCACGGCCTCGACCGCCGCATCGATGCCGCGCTTGAGATCCATGGGGTTCATGCCCGCGGCCACGGCCTTCATCCCCTCGCGGATCAGGCTCTGGGCCAGGACGGTGGCGGTGGTGGTGCCGTCACCCGCCTCGTCGGAGGTCTTGGAGGCGACCTCCTTGAGCATCTGCGCGCCCATGTTCTCGAACTTGTCCTCGAGTTCGATCTCCTTGGCCACGCTCACGCCGTCCTTGGTGACGCGCGGGGCGCCCCAGGACTTGTCCAGCACCACGTTGCGGCCTTTGGGTCCGAGGGTCACCTTGACCGCGTTGGCCAGCACATTGACGCCGGCCAGAATTCTGGCACGGGCGTTTTCACCGAATTTCACATCTTTAGCCGCCATCTCTCGTTACCTTTCCAAAATAGGTGTGTCGTTGATGAAACTCGTTGGGTCGTCGAAATTCCGGGATCCCGAGGATCAACCGATGACGCCCATGATGTCGGTTTCGCGCATGATGAGAAGCTCTTCGCCATCGAGCTTCACCTCGGTACCGGCATACTTGGCGAACAGAACGATATCGCCCACCTTCACATCCATGGGACGATGCTTGCCGCTCTCCTGGATCGCACCCTTGCCCACGGCCAGGACTTCACCCTGGATCGGCTTTTCCTTGGCGGTATCCGGGATGATGATGCCACCGGCGGTTTTTTTCTCCTCTTCGGTGCGCTTGACGACGACGCGATCATGCAGCGGACGCAATTTCGATTTCAGCATGCTGATTTCTCCACAAAGACGTTATGACGGTTGTACCTTACGATAAATTTACAATAGCCGCGAGCATCCATCGACAAAGGCGCACGAGGCCGGGCTGAACAGCGCGGGGGAGTCCCGATCCTTGGCGAGATACGGTTTCGGTTCCTTCGGGATTCCGAGTGATATGTAAGCATTCGTCGGAAAGCGTCAAGAGGGCCAGGCAAAAAAAACTTCACATGCCGAGGTTGACAGGGTGCGCGTCTCCATGCTTAACCTTGCCCATGCGGAAACCATTCACGCACCGGACCGGCTTGAATTTCAGGAGAGAGAACCATGGGACATCTGCGGGTGCGTCACGTCGATGACGCGGTGGTGGAACGGTTGATGCGCCAGGCCGATGCCTTGGGCATGCCGGTCGAGGCGTATCTGTGCAAGGTGCTGACCGACGCGGCTCAGGAGCCGAACGACGAGGCGGCAGGCGGCGGGGCGGCGGAGTCCGGGGGCGACGACGACGCCTCCACGCGCTGAACGAGGGGGATCACCCGGTTGAGCTTGCCGCTCGAGAACCCCTCCAGATCCAGGGTGACGAACCCGAAGCCGCAACCGCGCACCAGACGGATCACCTCCTGGCGCGACGCCTCATCGAGCAGGCGCGGGATCTGGTCCACCGGCAGTTCGATGCGCGCGGTCTGTCCCTGTTTGCGCACCCGCAGGGTGGTGAATCCCAGGGTGCGCAGGCCATGCTCGGCGGTCTCCACCATGCGCAGGGACTCCGGAAGGATCGGCTCGCCGTAGGGGATGCGCGAGGAGAGGCACGGCGAGGCCGGCTTGTCCCAGGTGGGCAATCCCGCCGCGCGGGACAACGCCCGCACGTCCCCCTTGGAGAGACCGGCCTCCATGAGCGGACTGACCACGGCGTGGCGTTGTTTGGCCCGCATGCCGGGTCGGTAGTCGTTCAGATCGTCCAGGGTGCTGCCGTCCAGGACATGGGCAAACCCTTCCCGCACGGCCAGTTCGGTCAGGCGACCGAACAGATCGTTCTTGCAATGAAAGCAGCGGTCCGGCGCGTTGCGGGTGAACGCCGGGTCGTCCATCTCGCCGCTTTCGATCAGGCGGTGGCGCCAGCCGAACCGGCTCACCAGGGCCAGCGCATCCTCCAGGTCACGGGCCGGCATGGTGATCGAGTTGGCCGTGACCGCCACATAGGGGATCCCCGCCGCATGCACCGCCGCGACCAGATAGGCGCTGTCCACCCCGCCGGAGAAGGCCACCAGAACCCGTTCCAGACCGCGCAGCGCCTCGTCGAGCCGTTGCCGGCGGGCGAACAGATCGTCCGAAATGGGCAGGGAATTCATGTCGTCGCGATGCGCCTCCCGCGCAAACCTGGTGGCTCGGGTGGCTGATGCCTGGCCCGTTCGTTGTCTCGCGGTACATCCTAGCCTCTCCCCCTGCCTGAAGAAAACCTTTTTTTGCCACGGCCCGCCGCGCCGCCGCAACGCGCCACCGAAAAAATGACGGTTGTTTCCGTTCATGCCGATCTGGCATGGGCCATCCTGGCCCATGGATCGGAAAAAAACAGAACTGGCCCGAATTATGCATTTTCCAACACCAGACCATGCCCGGCCACTGCGCCGCAACGAATTTGGATCATCACTCTTTACCGTCATTCCAAGGAGATATCCCATGAACAACACATGGCTGCCCGTCCTGGGTGCCTGTCTGATGGTTGGCGCTGGATCCGCCGTGGCCGAGGAGCGAATCACCGCCCCCGGCAACGGCGCCCCCGCCGCCGAGGCGGAACCCTCCTCCACCGGCATCAAGCTCGGGTCGGGCCTGGTCCTGAACGCCAACGTGACGGCCTTGACCGACTATGTTTCCCGCGGGGTCTCCAACAACAAACACAATCCGGTCGTGCAAGCCACCGGCAAGATCACCCACGAGCCGAGCGGCATCTATGCCTCCCTGTTCGGAAGCAATGTCCGGTTCATCATGCCTCCCGGCACGGACAGCCCCTACATGGAACTCGACCCGGCCATCGGCTGGGCGCGCGCAATCCAGGGGGTCAACGTGGACCTGGGATTCGTCCACTACGCCTATCCGGGCGCGAACAAAAGCCTGAAACTCTACTACGACGAATACTATCTCGGCCTGGGATACACCCTCCCCGTCAAGCTGTCGCTCAACGGCAAGTACAGCTACTCGCCGAGCTTCGGCGGCTCCCTGCTGAGCAACTCCGCCTCCTACCTGGACCTCTCCGCCTCCTATCCGCTGCCATCTGATTTCAAGATCGCCGGACACTTCGGACGCTCCTGGGGCGATTATTTCGACAGCCCGGAGGGCGGATCGATCAAGTTCTACAACGATTACACCGTCTCCCTCTCCAAGGAGCTGCTCGGCATCAACGCCTCCCTGGCCTGGAGCACCTCCGATCACCGCGCCAAGGTGTGGCAGGCGGTCGATCCCGGACTGGCCCGCGACCAGGTTGTTCTCGGCCTGAGCAAGGATTTCTGATCCAGACCCCCGCGTGATCCCACGGGTTCAAGGCCGCGCCAGCCGGTCCTGAACCCGTGGTTGCCCCCATCGCCCCACCCCACCCCCCTTGATCGCCCACCCTTCCCAGACCAATCAATCCGGGTTACAATAATCCGTTGGTCGCGGTTTGTCCGCGGGCGCGCGACGGATGAATCCCACGGATCGATCCCGATGCCCGAATCCCCGAATCCCCGGCCAATCCTCGTCAAGCCTCCGTTCGGGAAGGGTCGTGCATGGCCGAAGACGCCGACAACGAATCAAAAACCGAAGACCCCACGGGCAAACGACTCGGCGATGCCCGCGACAAGGGCCAGGTGGCCAGCTCGCGCGAGGTCGGCACCGCCTTGCTGCTCCTGGGCGCCACCGGCGTTTTCTTTTTCCACGGCGAAACCCTCTGGAACGCCTTCCAGGAGAAGATGCGCTTCTTCCTGAGCGGCGCCATCAGCGACGATCTCACCCACCACGGACTCTCGGTGCTGCTCGATGGCGTACTGATCGGCATGCTGATCGATCTGGCCCCCTTCATGCTCGTTCTGGTGTTCATGGCCATCTTCGGCTCGCTGATCCAACACGGTTTTCTCTTCAGTTGGGAACCGTTGATGCCGAAATTCTCCAAGATCAACCCCTGGAGCGGCCTCAAGCGACTCTTCTCCAAACGCTCCCTGGTGGATCTGTTCAAATCCATCCTCAAGATGGGGGTGATCTCCCTGGTGGTCTATTATTCCATCAAGGGGAGCATGGAGGAGATCCTCGGCTGGTCCGCCACCTCCATCGAACAGATCACCTTTGCCCTGGGCAAGGAGTCCTTGTCGGTGCTGTGGAAGGTGTCGCTCGCCTTCCTGGCCTTCGCGCTGTTCGATTTCATGTATCAACGCTACGAACACATGAAATCCCTGCGCATGACCAAACAGGAGGTCAAGGACGAACTCAAGCAGATGGAAGGCGATCCGCTGGTCAAGAGCCGCATCCGGCAGATCCAGCGCGAAATGGCCCAGCGTCGCATGATGGCCGAAGTGCCCAAGGCGGATGTGGTGATCACCAACCCGACCCATGTGGCGGTGGCCCTGCTTTACCAGCAGGGCAAGATGGCCGCGCCCAAGGTGATCGCCAAGGGGCGCGGACACGTTGCCGAGCGGATCCGCGAAATGGCCAGGGGCCATCGGGTGCCGATCGTGGAGAACCCGCCGTTGGCCCGTTCGCTCTTCAAGGATGTGGATCTGGACCGGGTGATCCCCCATGATCTCTTCAAGGCCGTGGCCGAGGTGTTGGCCTATGTCTACGGCCTGCGCGGAATGCGGCGTTGAGCGGTGAGGAACCGGTTCGGGACGGGTGCGATGACGCGCCCTCTCCGGATGACGATCGAACAAGGTCCAGGCGCGGCGACGGGTATGGACTGGCCCTGAGGCTGCTGACCGGACGCTCTTACGGCACGATTGAACTCAGGCGCCGCCTGGAAAGAGAGGGGGTCGCGCCGGATGCCATCGAAACGACCCTGGCGCGCTGCCGCGATTTGGGGTATCTGGATGATCGGGCCTTCGCCGCTTCCCGCGCACGGGTGCGCCGCGAACGGGGTTGGGGCCCGTTGCGCATCCGCGCCGAACTGCACGGCCTGGGGGTGGAGGCCGAATGGATCGCGGCGGCGCTGCGCGATCCGGAGGAGCCGGACCGGGATCCGGTGGTCGAGGCCCGTCGGGTCATGGAGAAGAAATTCGGCGCGCAAACCGCATCAGACTGGCGCGACCGGCAAAAACGATACGCCTTTCTGCTGCGGCGCGGCTTCGAGCCGGAGGTGATCGCGGCAGCCCTGAACGAAGACGATCAAACATAGGTATGGCGCGCGCCCCTCGACAAAAAAGGGCGCGCTGATCATTTCATCAAGGATCATGCCGCCAGTTGGCATGGGATGGATCGAGGAAACCATGACGGCAGACGAAATTCGCGAGCGCTTCTTGGCGTTCTTTCAACGCAAGGGACACACGGTGGTGGCCTCCTCCAGCCTGCTGCCCGACAACGACCCGACCCTGTTGTTCACCAACGCCGGCATGAACCAGTTCAAGGCCACCTTTCTGGGCCAGGAACGGCGCGCCTACACGCGGGCGGTCAGCTCCCAGAAATGCGTGCGCGCCGGCGGCAAGCACAACGACCTGGAAAACGTCGGTCGCACCGCCCGTCACCACACCTTCTTCGAGATGCTCGGCAACTTCTCCTTCGGCGATTATTTCAAGGCGGAGGCGATCCCCCTGGCCTGGGAGTTCGTCACCGGCGAGCTGGGTCTGCCCCTCGAGCGGCTGCTGGTGACGGTCTACGCCGAAGACAACGAGGCGTATGCCATCTGGCACGAAAAACTCGGCCTGCCCGCGGAGCGGATCATCCGCATCGCCACCAGCGACAATTTCTGGTCCATGGGCCCGACCGGTCCCTGCGGCCCCTGCTCGGAGATCTTCTACGACCACGGCGACCACATTCCGGGCGGACCGCCCGGTTCGCCGGATCAGGATGGGGATCGCTTCGTGGAGATCTGGAATCTGGTCTTCATGCAGTTCGACCGGGCCGCGGACGGCACCATGACCCCCCTGCCCCGCCCCTGCATCGACACCGGGGCCGGGCTGGAGCGTCTGGCCGTGGTGATGCAGGGCCGGACCAACAACTACGATTCGGATCTGTTCCAACCCCTGATGCGGGCCGCGGCCACCCTCACCGGCCACCCGGTGGCCCCACCCGCCTCCGGGGGGGCGTCGGCCTGGTCGAAGGAGACCGTCTCGTTGCAGGTGATCGCGGACCACGTTCGCGCGGCGGGATTCCTGATCGCCGACGGGGTGTTGCCTTCCAACGAGGGACGCGGGTACGTCCTGCGCCGCATCATGCGCCGGGCGATGCGGCATGGTCGCCTGCTGGGCATGGAGGAGCCGTTCCTCCATCGCCTCGTCCCGGTCCTGGTGGAGCGGATGGGCACGATCTTCCCGGAGCTGAAGGCGCGCCGCGCGGCCATCGAGGCGGTGATCGAGAACGAGGAGCGGCGCTTCGTGTTGACCCTCGGTTCGGGGATGAAACTCCTGGATGGGGCCATGATCAACCTCTCAGCCGGCGACCGGCTCGACGGCGAGGTGGTCTTCACCCTCTACGACACCTACGGCTTCCCGGTGGATCTCACCGCCGACATCCTGCGCGATCGCGGCATCGAACTGGACATGGAGGGGTTCGAGGCGCGCATGGCGCGTCAGAAGGCCATGGCGCGGGCCGCCTGGGCCGGCTCCGGAGATGAAGGGGTGGCGGCGGTCTACCACGAGATCCTGGCCGACGGCGGCCCGGTGGATTTCGTCGGCCACGACCAGGAGAGCGCCTCGGGACGGATACGCGCCCTGGTGCGCGGCAAAGAACGGGTGTTGACCCTGGCAACCGGCGAAGAGGGGAGCGTGATCTGCGACGTCACCCCGTTCTACGGCGAGTCGGGCGGACAGACGGGGGATACCGGGGTGATCACGGTCGGCGAGTCGCGCGCTTCGGTCACCGACTGTCGCCGTCCGATTCCCGAACTGATCGTCCATGCCGCGCGGGTGGAGAGCGGCTCTCTGCATGTCGGCGATGCGGTCCATCTGGCCGTCGATGGCGCGCGCCGTCAGGCGACCCGCTGGCACCACTCGGCCACCCATCTGTTGCATCTGGCCCTGCGGCAGGTGCTCGGGGAGCACGTCAAGCAGGCCGGTTCGCTGGTGGGACCGGAACGGCTGCGCTTCGACTTCGCCCATTTCCAGGCCCTGACCAGCGACGAGATCGAACGGGTCGAGGGGCTGGTGAACGGCTGGATCCTGGCCAACGAGGCCGGCGTCACCGAGGTGATGAGTCCGGAGGAAGCGGTCGCCCAGGGAGCCACCGCCCTGTTCGGCGAAAAGTACGGCGATCGGGTGCGGGTGGTGCGGCTCGGCCCCTCGATGGAGCTGTGCGGCGGCACCCATGTGACCCGCACCGGAGATATCGGCCTGATGCGCATCGTCTCCGAGGCTGCGGTGGCTGCCGGGGTGCGGCGCATCGAGGCGGTGTGCGGCGCGGCGGCGCGGACGAGCTTCCAGTCCGATGCCCAGCTGCTGCGCAAGATCGCCAGCTTGTTGAAACTCCCACCCGGCGAGGCGTTGACCGGGGTCGAGAAACTCCTGGCCCGGCGCGCGGAGCTGGAACGGGAGCTGGAGAAATCCAAGGCCGCCCTGGCCGGCTCGACCGTGGACGAGCTGTTCGGCCAGGCCCGCGAGAAGAACGGCGTCCGCTATCTGGTGGCGCGGGTGAACGATGTGGATGCCAAGGGGTTGCGGGAGATGGCCGACCGGCTGCGCGACAAGCTCGGATCCGGCGCGCTCTTTCTGGGCCTGCCCGAAGAGGGCAAGGTGAGCCTGCTGGCCGGGGTGACCAAGGATCTGACCGGGCGGATCAAGGCCGGCGACTGGATGGGGGCGGTGGCGCCCAAGGTGGGTGGCAAGGGGGGAGGCCGTCCGGACATGGCGATGGGGGGCGGAACCCGCCCCGAAGCGCTCAACGAGGCCTTGGCATTCGCCACCGCCTGGATCGAGGAGAGAATCGGATGACCGCGGAAAGAAAAATCGGCCTGACCGCCTGCGACTGTCCCCACTGCGGGGTGGCGATGAAGAAATGGGCCGCTGCCGGCCATAATTTCTGTGGCGACGGCATGGGCTTCGTGAGCGACTTCATGTTCGTCTGCTTCAACGACGACTGCCCGATGTACGTCAAGGGGTGGAACAGTCTGTTCGAACGCTATGGCCGCGTCGGCTCGGTGCGCGCCTTCTACAACCCGGACGACGGCGAGGAGGGGGTGCTGCCCGTGGCCCACAAGATGGCCCTGCGCGGGGATATCCTCGAGGATTGATTCTTTACCGTGGCACTCCCGTCAGGGAGGTCCACGGTACGGGGGGTGAGGGGGCTCCCCCCATCATGCAAATTACAGGCGCGCCAGTTGGTTGGTTTCGGCAACCGGCGCACGGACCTTAGCATTATGACGGTTCCGAATCTTCCCGAATCTTTGTTCTTTCCGGAATCATTCTGTGGTCGATTTTGATTCCGTGCTCCATCATTTCAATTGGAATCTTCCCGAAGGTGATCCTTTGGTCGTTGATCACGCGCAAGAGCCTCGAGCACGCGGCGCCGGAGATGGCCAGAGCAACGCCTGCCACATCGTGATCAACAACGATTTTGGCCGCTACGCCGAAAACAAGCAGGAGGCGATCAACTTCAAGGATCGACGGCTGATGCCGGCGATTCACGAAGGCAAGGTGATCGTGTTCGATTTCGCGGATGTCGAATCCGCGCCGCACAGCTTTCTCAACGCCCTGCTGGCCGAGGGGGTGCGGGCGTTGGGACTCAAGGCCTTCAAGCGGCTCAAGTTCCGCAACACCACAACCAGCATCCGCGAAACGATCGACTACATCTTCGACGAGAACATCCCGGACACCGAAGGGTGATCCTCCCGTGCAATCCCCGCGCGTGAATGCTGGACTTCCAGCCCGGTTTTTGCGTTAATTCCGCTTTTCTCGTCTGGATGCCCGAAACCATCCGGGATCCGACCAGAAAAACCGGCACATTCCACAAATCGAAGCAGAGGCGCGACATGGGCATGAAGGTATTGCTGGTCGGGGGTGGCGGACGGGAACACGCCCTGGCGTGGAAGATCGCCCAATCCCCCCTGGTGGAGAAACTCTGGTGCGCGCCGGGCAATCCGGGCATCGCCCTGCACGCCGAATGCGTGCCGATCCAGGCCGAGGCGATCGACACCCTCACCGCCTTCGCCGTTGAGAAGGCCATCGACCTGGCGGTGATCGGTCCCGAAGCGCCCCTCACCCTGGGGCTCTCCGACCGGCTGCGCGAGCGTGGCATCGCGGTGTTCGGCCCGTCGATGGCCGCCGCCCGACTCGAGGGCTCCAAGGCTTTCATGAAGGATCTGCTCGACCGTCACGCCATCGCCACCGCCGCCTACCGCACCTTCCGCGACCCCGCCGAGGCCCATGCCTACGTGACGGCGCAGGGCGCGCCGATCGTGGTCAAGACCTCGGGTCTGGCCGCCGGCAAGGGGGCGATCGTCTGTTCGACCCTGGAGGAGGCCCACGCGGCCATCGACCGGATCATGGTGGAACGCGAATTCGGATCCGCGGGCGACGAGGTGGTGGTGGAGGGGTTCCTGAAGGGCGAGGAGGCATCGCTGCTGGCCTTCGTCGATGGGGAACGGGTGTTGCCGCTGGCCGGGGCCCAGGATCACAAGGCGATCTTCGATGGGGATCTCGGACCCAACACCGGCGGCATGGGGGCCTACTCCCCGGCGCCATGCCTGACCCCGGCCCTGGTGCGACGCGCGGTCGAAGAGATCATCCTGCCCACGGTGCGCGGCATGGCCGCCGAGGGGTATCCCTATCGCGGCATCCTCTACGCCGGCCTGATGATCGATGGGGATGATCTGCGCATCCTCGAATACAACGTTCGCTTCGGCGATCCGGAGTGTCAGCCGCTGCTGATGCGCATGCGCTCGGACATCATCCCGTATCTTCTGGCCTGCGCCAGCGGCTCCCTGGAGGGGATGTCCATCGACTGGGATCCGCGCGCCGCGTTGTGCGTGGTCATGGCGGCCCAGGGCTATCCCGGCGCCTATCCCAAGGGGGATGCGATCGCCGGACTCGACCGCGCCGCCGAGGTGACCGATACCATGGTGTTTCACGCCGGCACCCGCGGCCTGGAGGGACGGATCGTCACCGCCGGCGGACGGGTGCTGGGGGTGACCGCCCTGGGCGACGGGGTGGCCGCCGCCCAGCAGCGGGCCTACGAGGCGGTGACCCGGATCGACTGGTCCGGGGTGCAATACCGTCGTGACATCGGCTACCGCGCCGTGGCGCGGGAGCGTTCTTGAGGTTGAAGGATCACGCGATGATGCAGGACAACGCTCCCCTGGTGGGGATTCTCATGGGTTCGGACTCCGACTTCGAGGTGATGAAGGAGGCCGGCAAGGTGCTCAAGGAGTTCGGCATCAGCTTTGAGATGTCCGTCACTTCGGCCCATCGCACCCCGGCGCGCACCCACGATTACGCCCAGTCCGCCGCCGGACGCGGCCTCCGGGTGTTGATCGTCGGCGCGGGAGCCGCGGCCCATCTGGCCGGCGTGGTCGCCTCGATCACCGATCTGCCGGTGATCGGCGTGCCGTTGTCGGCCACCGAGTTGCAGGGCATGGATGCCTTGTTGGCCACGGTGCAGATGCCGGGCGGCATTCCGGTGGCCACCATGGCCATCGGCAAGGCCGGGGCCCGCAATGCGGCGTTGTTCGCGGCGCGGATTCTGGCCCTGGGGGATGCGGCGGTCGCGACCCGCTATCGGGCCCATGTGGCGCGGATGGCCGGCGAAGTGACCGCCAAGCACGAGGCGTTGCAGGTACGCCTGAAGGATTGGTGATCCCGCCCCAGCCCCTTGCCTGGACCAAGACCTTTCGCAAGCGCCTGGCCCGGCGCGCGTTGCACGCCACATCCCTCCATGTGTGGCGGACCGGATCGGCTTCCGATCCGAATGCAATTTCTATACCTCGTATCTTGCAAATTACGCCACCTTTCCCGAAAAATATGAAATAATCGCAATTGCACTTTGTTGGGATCTTGTCTATCCTCCTTTGACAATAGGGCTTATCATTCATATAAATAATAGACCCTATATTCGAACGTCCCTTTTCCGAATCGGACCGACCCCTGCCACCTTGAGCATGTCTCCCGACGCAATGGCCACATCATGGAAGGCAAGCAGACCCAACCATCCCGTTCTGCCCGTTCGATCGCCCAGCCACGCGCAACCGGTTGGGCCTGGCTGCTCCTGCTCATCCATCTGCTCGTCGGCTGCCAGACGGCCTGGGCCGACCGGCCCCTGACCATCGGCATCCTGGACCGGCGCTTCTCCTCGGGCGACTCGCACCCCTGGCAGCCCCTGGCCGACTATTTGACCACGCACGTCGGACTGTCCCAACCGATCGAGCTGGTGGTGGCCGATTACACGGAACTCAACCGACGCATTGCCGACGGCGCCCTGGACTTCCTGCTGACCAACCCTCTGCACTACATCCAACTCAGACAGCAATACACCCTCTCCAGCCCCCTGGCCACCCTGTCGGTCAAATCCCCACGCGGCGGCAGCAGCGCCCTGGGCGGCGTGATCCTGGCCCGCGCCGGACGAACCGATCTCAACACCCTGGCGGATCTGGCCGGAAAACGCATCGCCGCCCCCTTCCCGGAGTCCCTGGGTGGCTACATGGCCCCCATGTACGAACTCCACGAGGCCGGGATTCGCATCGATCCGGAACGTCAGATCCAGTTTGTGGGGGTCTATCCGGAACTGGGGATCACCCAGGTTCTGGAAGGGAAGGCCGATGTCGCCTTCACCCGCACCGGCATGCTGGAGGCCATGCTGAAGTCAGGAAAGCTGGCGGAGGGGCAACTCAAGGTGATCCATGGCCAGCAATGGCTCGAGGCGCCGTTCATCAGCTCCACGCGGCTCTATCCGGAATGGCCGTTCGTGGCCATTGCCCAACAGGAACAAAACCACCTGCACGAACAGATCGTCGCCGCCCTCCTGACGCTCGGCGAGCACCCGTTCCATCTCCCGGAAGGGGTGGCCGGCTTCGTGATGCCCGCGGATTATACCCTGGTCGATAAAGTGGCGCGCGTCCTGAAACTGCCGCCGTTCGAAAGCAACGGACCAATGAGCTGGAACGATCTGTGGAGCCAGTTTCACGGGATCATCATGACCACCATGCTGGCGGTGCTCGCCATCATCGCCCTGGCCATTCAGCTCTCCATCGCCAACCGCCGCCTGCGGCAGAGCGAAACCCGCTGGCATGCCCTGTTCAACCAGGCCCCGGATGCCATCTTCCTGGCCGATGCCAAGACCGGCCTCATCATCGATGCCAACCAGGCCGCCTGCCGGCTGATCGGCAAACCGCTGAAGGCGCTGCGCGGCGCCCATCATCGCCAGCTGCATCCAAACGACGAGAACAGCCAGACCATCTCGTGCGGCTTCGAAGAGCACGCACGCCAGACCGCCATCGACCCATTCCTGCCGATCAAGACCTGGATCGTGAATCAACAGGGCATGAACATCCCGGTCGAAGTCGCCGGCTGTCGCATCGATCTGGCCGGGCAGTCCATCGTGCAGGGGTTCTTCCGCGACATCTCCCACATCGAACGGATGCAACAGGAGATCCTCGCCCGCGAACACGCCTTCCGACAGGCGATCGAAACCACCCACGACGGCTATTGGGAGGTCGATCCGGCCACCGGGCGCCTGCTGGATGTGAACCACGCCTACGCCGAGCGTTCCGGCTACGATCGGGAGGAGCTGTTGCGCATGTCAATCCCGGATCTCGAGTCGCTGGAGGATGCCTGGGACGTTCGAACCCATATCGCCCGGATCGAACGGTACGGTAGGGACCGTTTCGAGACCTGGCACAAAACCAAGAACGGGAATCTCTGGCCGGTGGAGGTGTCGGTGAGCAGTTCGGGACCGGGTGGGCGCATGCTCTCCTTCGCCCGTGATCTCACCCTGCACAAGCGCGACGAGGCGATCATCCTGAAAGAAAAGGAGCTGCAAGAGATCCTGGCCGGATTGGGCAAGGAGCTGCTCGCCTTCCAGAAGATGACCATTCCATCGCTGGCCAAGAAGGTACTGGCCTTCTGTCTGGCGGTGACGCGCAGCTGCCAGGGGTACATCAACGAGGTCGATGCCCGGACCGGTCATGCCTGCAACCGCGCCATCATCTGGGATCTGCCGATCCTGTCCACCATGCGGCCACCGATTCTCTTCACCGAATACACCGACATCTGGGGCTGGGTGATCGAGCACCAGCGTCCCCTGCTGCTCAACACCCCCCAACGCACCTCCCACTTCTTTTCGCTGCCGATCGGACACGATCTGATCCTGGATCGATTCCTGGCCGTGCCGGTGATGCAGGGGGGCCGGGTGGTGGCCGAGATCGCAGTCGGCAACAGCGGACGGGACTACTCCCACGACGACATCACCGCCTTGGAACGGATCGCCGATCTGCTGGCCATCGCCCTGGATCGCGTGAAGCTGGAAGGACAGTTGCTGCATGCGAGCCGCATGGAGGCCATCGGCACCCTGGGCGCCGGCATCGCGCATGATTTCAACAACATCCTCGGCATCATCCTGGGATTCGCCGAACTCGGTCAAATCAAGAGCGCCGATCCGGCGGGGGTCTCCCACTGTCTGGGCGAGATCGCCATCGCCGGCAACCGTGCCAAGGGTCTGGTCGATCAACTGCTCACCTTCAGTCGGGGCAATCCGGTCGGTCGCGCCACCCTCAAACTGGCGCGCATCGTCCGCGAGGTCAGCCAGTTCCTGCGGATCTCCGTCCCCTCCTCCATCGCCATCATCACCGACATTCAAGCCGAGGAGATGATGATCCATGGCGATGGCAACCAGATCCACCAGATGCTGCTCAACCTCGGCACCAACGCCCGTCAGGCGATTCTCGGCGATCGGGGCCGGATCACCTTCACCCTCGACCAGGTTGATCTGACCGAAGGCCCCCTGCCGATCAAGGCGCTGACCCCCGGACACTACGCCCGGATCCAGGTGCGGGATACCGGCAACGGGATTCCCCAGGAGGTGATCGGACAGATCTTCGACCCTTTCTTCACCACCAAGGAGGTGGGCAAGGGAACCGGATTGGGACTGGCGGTGGTGCATGGGATCGCCACCAGCCACGGCGGCGCGGTGACCGTGGAGAGCGAATGGGGCAAGGGCTGTCTGTTTCAACTGTTTTTGCCGATGATCGACCCGGCGCGCGCCGAGCCGGAGTATCTGACGGAGATCCTGGTTCCCATCGCCGGTCGCGGCACCCTGTTGATCGTGGACGATGAACCGCAACTGCTGTCGCTTCTGGAGGGGATGCTCTCCGGGCTGGGGTATCGGGTGCAGCCGGAAACGGATCCGTACCAGGCCCTGGCCAACTTTGCCGCCCATGCGGACCGTTTCCAGGCCGTGATCACCGATTACGCCATGCCGGGCATGACCGGGGTGGAGCTGGCCACCCGCATCCGCGCCATTCGGCCCGATCTCCCGGTGATCCTCCTGACCGGCATGGACAGCGGCGCAATGCAGGAGGATCCGGAAAGACGGGTCATCGACCGGATCGTGTACAAACCAACCCCCATCCGTCCCTTGAGCGAAGCGCTCAACACCTTGATACGACCGCATTCGGGAGACAAACCATGAAACGCATTCTTGTGATCGACGACGATCCGCAATTTCTGCGTATGCTGACCGAAATGCTCGGCGAGGCGGGATACGCGATCCGCTCCGTGGACAACGGCGGGACGGCCCTGGAACTTTTGAAGAATCAGGGTCCCTGGGACATGGTGTTGTGTGATATCCTGATGCCACGACCCGACGGAATCGAGACCATCATCAAAATCCGCCAATGGAACCAGACCCAGAGCATCATCGCCATGACCGGCGGCGGTCGTTATCTGGATGCGGATCAGGTGCAACGCATGGTTCAGGATTTCGGCGTTCCGGAGGTGTTGCGCAAACCCTTTTCCATGGCGCAACTCATCGAGGCCATGGAACAATGCCCGACACCAGAGCCGCTCTCCAACCCCGAATGACCATTCCACCCCCCCCAAAGGAGCCCGCCATGCCCACCATTCTGGTCATCGAGGACGATCCACAGGTTCTCCGACTGCTCGAGGAGGTCTTGCGCTCTCTGGGCACCGTCCTCACCGCCCCGGATGGTCAGGTGGGGTATGAGATCATCCATCATCATCGCGGCATCGATCTGGTGATCACCGACGTTCTCATGCCCAACCGCGAGGGGTTGAGCGTGGTGCGGGATCTGCGGGAGTGGGATCCGCATGTCAAGATCATGGTGATCACCGGCGGGGACCGGGTCTTTCCAGCCGACATCCTGGTGGATGTGGCCAAGATCAGCGGCGCGGACATCACGCTCAAAAAGCCCTTCTCCATCGAGAAACTGCGCTCCGAGGTGACCCGCCTGCTCGACGAACGGCACAAGGAGATGGCCGGAAAGGGATAGGCTCGCCTTTCGGCCCCCAATCCTGCCAGAAACCTCTGGCCACCGGTCGCCCGCAAAAACAGGAGTCCGGAAATGCCGTTTGCCGCGACACGCCGATTCGTGATACCCTGGAAACCTGAAAATGTCGCTTTCCAGGACGTGTTGACCTGGGAAGGCAGCGAGTCTTCAGACAAGGGGCGGTCGCTCTGCCGCCGCGTCTGATGAAACGCCGCTTTGCTCCAATACCGGAGTGGGCGCGCGAGAAGATCGAACAAGCCGATCTGGAGCGTCTCGAACGGCTGAGCGAACGGCTCCTCGATGCCGGCTCGATCGGGAAACGCCTCGCCGATTGAGCGCCCGTGACGCCCCATTCATCTCCAATCGAAATCGAGAAGTCATGAAAAAGTACAATCCCCAGGCCGTGGAAGCCAAATGGCAGCGCATTTGGGAGGATGAACGGAGCTTTCGGGCCGACGAACGCGCGGAGCGGGAGAAGTATTACCTGCTGGTGATGTTCCCCTACCCGTCCGGACGGATCCACATGGGCCATGTGCGCAACTACGCCATCGGCGATGCGATGGCCCGTCACAAACGGCTGTCGGGTTGCGAGGTGCTGCAACCCATGGGATGGGATGCCTTCGGCATGCCGGCGGAAAACGCCGCCATCGCCCAGAAACGCCACCCCAAGGCCTGGACCCACGACAACATCGCCACCATGCGCAACGAGTTGAAATCCATGGGGCTGGCCTACGACTGGTCACGCGAGTTCGCCACCTGCGATCCGGATTACGCCCACTGGGAGCAGGTGCTGTTCCTCAAGCTGTACGAAAAAGGTCTGATCGATCGCAAGCTCTCCTTCGTCAACTGGGATCCGGTGGATCAGACGGTGCTGGCCAACGAGCAGGTGATCGACGGCAAGGGGTGGCGCAGCGGCGCGGTGGTGCAGCGCAAGGAGCTTTCCCAATGGTTTCTGCGCATCACCCGGTACGCGGATGAGCTGTTGGAGGGGATCGCCACCCTGCCCGGCTGGCCGGAGACCGTGCGCACCATGCAGACCAACTGGATCGGCAAGAGCCACGGGGTGGAGTTCGCCTTTGCCATCGACGGCGAGGAGGGTACCCTGCCGGTCTACACCACCCGTCCGGACACCATCATGGGGGTGACCTTCTGCTCCATCGCGCCGGAACACCCGCTGGCCGCGCGGGTGGCGGAACGGAATCCCCAGGCTGCGGCCTTCATCGCCGAGTGCCAGCAGACCGGCACCAGCGAGGAGGCCCTGGAGCGTCTCGAAAAGAAGGGGTTCTTCACCGGTCTGCATGCCATTCATCCGCTGACGGGTGAAAAAGTACCGATCTTCATCGCCAACTTCGTGCTGATGAGCTACGGCACCGGCGCGGTGATGGCGGTGCCGGCCCACGACCAGCGGGACTTCGAGTTCGCCCGCGCCCACGACGTGCCGATCCGGGTGGTGATCCAACCCGTGGGCGCCCCCCTCGATCCGGACACCATGACCGAAGCCTGGACCGGTCCCGGCTGGCTCGTCAACTCCGGCGAATTCACCGATCTCGAGAACGAAGTCGCCAAAAAAACGGTCGCCGAACGGTTCGAGGCGTTGGGAATCGGACGGGCCACGGTGCAATATCGGCTGCGCGACTGGGGCATCTCCCGACAACGCTACTGGGGCAATCCGATCCCCTTCATCCACTGCCCGTCGTGCGGCGTGGTGCCGGTGCCGGTCGCCGATCTGCCGGTGCCCCTGCCCGAGGATATCCTCGACCTCCTCGGCCAGCCGGGCAACCCCCTGGAGCGACACCCCACCTGGAAACAGGTCTCCTGTCCCACCTGCGGCCAGGCGGCGCGACGCGAAACCGACACCATGGACACCTTCATGGAGTCCTCCTGGTATTTTCTGCGCTACTGCTCCCCGGACCTCAAGACCGCCCCCCTGGATACCGCCCGCGTCAACCACTGGATGCCGGTGGATCAATACGTCGGCGGCGTGGAACACGCGGTGCTCCATCTCCTGTACGCCCGCTTCTTCCACAAGGCGCTGCGCGACGTGGGCGAGGTAGCCTGCGACGAACCCTTCACCCGCCTGCTCACCCAGGGGATGGTGCGCAAGGATACCCACCGCTGCCCGGAACACGGCTGGCGCTATCCGCGCGAGACCCTCGAACGCGAGGGTCGTCTGCTCTGCGCCGAATGCGAAGCGCCCATCGTCATCGGTCGCAACGAAAAGATGTCGAAAAGCAAGCACAACGTGGTCGATCCCAACGACCTCATCCAGGGGTACGGGGCCGATACCGCGCGGGTGTTCATGCTCTTCGCCGCCCCCCCGGAACAGGATCTGGAGTGGAACGACAGCGGCGTGGATGGAGCCTGGCGGTTCCTCAACCGCATCTGGCGCGTGGTGTGGCAGATCGTCGAACGGGCCCCCGGAGTCCCGCCGGCCCGCGCCATGCCCGAGGCTCCGGCGGCCCGCGCCCTGCGCGGCAAGATCCACGAGACCATCGACAAGGTGACCCGCGACATGGGACGCCATCAGTTCAACACCGCCATCGCCGCGGTGATGGAGTTGATCAATGCCGGCAGCCTGTTCCTCAACCAGGCCGGCGAAGGGGCCCTCTCCTCCGAGGAGGCCGCCACCCTGCGCGAGATGGCCGAAACCGTGGTGATCCTGATGAACCCCTTTGCCCCGCACCTCACCGCCGAGTTGTGGGAAGAGGCGTTGGCCATGCCGGGCCGGTTGCACGCGGCACGCTGGCCGATGGTCGATCCCGAGGCGCTGGTGCGCGAGACGGTCACCGTGGTGGTTCAGGTGAATGGCAAGCTGCGGGCCCGCATCGCCATGCCCGCCGACGCCCCGAGCGCCGAACAGGAGCGGCTCGCCCTGGCGGATCCCAACGTCCAACCCCATCTGGCGGACAAGACGGTGGTCAAGATGGTCACCCTGCCCGGCAAGCTGATCAACATCGTGGTCAAGCCATGAACCGGGATCACACCACGGACCCCATGGACACCCAGGGAGAGAACCCCAGCATGAACCGCCTGTCCCACGCCCGCGCCGGCCTGACCGCCGCGCTGCTCGCCCTCTCCCTGCTCGCCGGATGCGGCTACCGCTTTCCCGGCGAACGGCTCGCCAACACCGAACAGGGTCGCTGGACCCGGACCGTGCTGGTGGTGGAGGATGTCAGCCCCGCCAAAGACAAGGAGAAACTCAAGGTCAAATCCCGCTCCGACGCGGTTCTGACCCGCATCCTGCACGAAAACCTCACCACCCGCATGGGTCCGTTTGCCGCGGGATCCTCCAGCGCGGAGGGTTCCAAACGGTTGCGGGTGCAACTGGATGCGGTCAGCCGCGATCTGGTGCTCGAGGACAGTTCGGGTCGCGCCAATCAGTATCGGGTCATGATCACCGCCCACCCGGTCCTCGAGGTGGACGGCAAACCGAGCGAGCCGGGTTATCCGTCGGTCAAGGGGGTGGCCACCTACTACGAGCCAAGCTCCGGCACGGCCAGCCACGCGGCGCGCATGCGCGCCGAAACCGAGGCCATGAACCAGCTCGCCGACGCCCTGGTGGCGTTGCTGGCCGAGGATTTTCAACCAAAGAAACGCTAACCGCCCATGCCGAGCAGGTTCCAGGTTGTCCGTGTCATCCACTCCGCCCGCGACATCCCTCGGCGCGCCGGACCGTCTTATCCATTGAATTTCAAGGAGATCGCATGCTACTGCTCCGTTTTCTTCTGGCCATCGCCGCCGGTTACCTGATCTATCGACTGGTGCGTCGTTTCATCGCCCCGGCCAACGATACGCTCAACGCCCCGCCCGCAGGAAGCGGTTCGAAGCTGGTGCGCTGCGAACGCTGCGCCACCCTGATCCCGCCGGAAAACGCCCTGGTGCGCGGTGACCATCTCTTCTGCTCCGAGCAGTGTCGCACCGCTTCCTGACGGCGGATGCGACGGATGGGGAACGCTCCTTTCGTTTATTATATAAATTATGGAAATGGAGACAAAAAAACCGTATCACGCCGGAACGTGACACGGTTCTTCATGGATTCACCACGACCAGGGGAGGATGGTTCGGCGGGGGGGGTGAGGGGGATTCCCCCATCACAAACCCGCGAAAAATCGCGCAAGCGCGCGGTCTCAAGTGGGCCTCCTCCGGCGCCAGCCAATGGAGGCACTGGCTCGCGCGTCGCCTTCCGGTACTTGCCAACGGGGGGGCACTGGTTCGCGCGTCGCCTCCGGTGGCCTGATTCCGGGCCATGTTCGCGGCATCGTTTCGCCAAAGACGCGAAACGATGCCGCAGCCAAGGCAGCGCGCAGCGTTTTTTCGCAAAAGGCGCGAAAAAACGCTTTTTTTGAAGAGCGCGCTCAAAAGCTAAAGTCAAAAACAAAGTCAAAAGCAAAGACAGAACCTCGGAGGCTCTGCCTCCGAACCTCCGCCGGGGACCTTCGGTCCCCCGTCCCCTGCACTCGTGGGGGTCTGAACAGTTACCGTGGAACTCCCGCCAGGGGAGCTCCACGGTACGGGACGCGCGAAGGGTGCGGGGGGTCTCCCCCGCGGACGATTCAAATCTCCCAGCGACCATCCGGGCGACGGCAGGCGGTTTTGACGACCGTCTCGCGCTTGCCGTTGATCACCGAGGAGATCTCGGCCTGACGGCAGTCGCGGCCATCAACCTGATAAGGGGCCTGCGGAGTGACGGCGTATTCGGCGCGGGTATCCGGGTTGACCCAGGTGGTGGTCTGACGGGTGGGCATGGTCTCCAGGGCGTTGTTGAGACGGGCCTTGTCGTTCTTGTCCATTTCGTTGCCGACCGTGTAGCCGATGAGACCGCCAATGGCCGCGCCGATCAAGGCGTTCTGTTCCTTGTTCTTGGAGGGGCCGATCAGACTGCCGGCCAGACCGCCACCCAGCGCGCCGATTCCAGCTCCCTGCTGGGCACGGCTGTCCATGCAGCCAGACATCAGCGGCGCAACAAACAGCATGGCCGCCAGAGAGAGGATCCAGGGCCGACCGGCCCGCGCGACGCGACGCTTGACAGACGAAAAAACGGTCATAATGAGTTCCCCATTCCACAGATGATGTTCACACCGGTATCGCGCGATCGCCGATCGCCGGATTCTCGAAAGTATGAAAATTATCGAAAATGCTCGCGCATATACTTGCAAAAGTCAAATCAAATTTGTAAAAAATGGTATTTGGCCGTATACTCCGAATTGAGACCCGTTCCCAATTCGTGGAACTGTTCAGCCATGACCGATCGGCCTTCATGCAACACGTCGCGATCGAAAAAAATCGACCCGATTCACTGGGTGACAAGGCATTCATGACCGACCGGCATCCCATCGAGCTGTTGCTTTCCGACCCGACGAAGCATCCGACACCGGCCCCCTGTACCCAGGATCCCGGTCCGCGTCGCGCCCAGGGGCCATGGACGGTTCTGATCGTCGATGACGATACCGACATCCACGCCCTCACCCGCATGGTGCTGCGCGATCTGACCTTCGCCGGCGCGGGTCTGACCTTTGCCAGCGCCCACTCCGCCGCCGAGGCGATTCCGATTCTCGAAGCCAATCCGGAAATCGCGGTGATGCTGCTCGACGTGGTGATGGAGACCGATCAGGCCGGCCTCGATCTGGTGCGCCATGTGCGCGAGGTGATGAAAAACGGCTTCGTGCGCATCATCCTGCGCACCGGGCAGGCCGGACAGGCCCCGGAACCGCGGGTGATCACCGAGTACGACATCAACGACTACCGCGACAAAAGCGATCTGACCAGCCAAAAACTGATCACCGCGGTGACCGTGGCCCTGCGCGCCTGGCGCGATCTCAAAACCATCGAACATCTGGTCCATTCGCTGCGCCGCGAACGGGAGAGTCTGGCGCGGGCGCAACGCATCGCCCATCTGGGCAACTGGGAGTGGGACATCGCCCGCGACGCGATGATCTGCTCGGAGGAGGCGCGCCGCATCGTCGGCATTCCCTTGCACTCCGACATTCACGGCGTCCTGGAGACCTTTCTCTCCATCTCCCACCCCGAGGACCGGGCACGGGTCGAACAGACCATCCAACACGCGCTGCTTGAACTCACCCCCTTCGAGTTCGATCACCGGATCTTGCGTCCGAACGGCGAAATCCGCTGGGTCCACGAGATGGGCGAGGTGATCCGCGACGCCGACGGCAAGCCGATGCGCATGGCCGGCACCATGCACGACCGCACCGAGCAGCGCGAGGCCGAACAGCGTCTGAAAATCGCCGCCTCGGTCTTCGAGGGGGCGATGGAAGAGGCCGAATCCCACATGCTGCTCACCGCCAAGGTGTTCGAGAACGCGGTCGAGGGGGTGATGGTCACCGACCGGAGCGGACGGATCGTCTCGGTGAATCCGGCCTTTTCGGTGATCACCGGCTTCGACGCGGACGACGCGCTGGGCAACACCCCGGCCATGCTCCAATCCGGGATCCACGACGAACTCTTCTATTCCCGTCTGTGGCACGACCTGCTCGGCGAGACCAGCTCCTGGCGCGGCGAGATCTGGAACCGTCGCAAAAACGGCGAGGCCCATCCGGTATGGGAGACGATCACCGCCATCCGCGACCGCACCCAGACCATCACCCATTTCGTGGCCGTGTTCCAGGATCTGACCGCCATCAAGCGCAGCGAGGAGGCGTTGCACTTCCGCACCTACCACGACAGCCTCACCGGACTCCCCAATCGCGCCCTTTTCCACGACCGTCTGCGGCAGGCAATCGGCCAATCCGGGCGCAGCGACGACAAGGTGATGGTGCTGATCTTCGATCTGGATCTGTTCAAGAACCTCAACAACAGCCTGGGTCACACGGTCGGCGACCGTCTGCTCAAGGGGGTGGCCGAACGTCTGCGCCACTTCGTGCGCGAGGGGGACACGGTGAGCCGTCTGGCCGGGGACACCTTCGGCTTCATCCTGCGCGGCATCCGCAACTCCCAGGATGTGGGCGTGGTGGTGCGCAAGCTGGCCGACGCCCTGGCCAAACCCTTCTACATCGACGAGCAGGAACTGTTCGTCACCGCCAGCATGGGGGTCACCCTCTGTCCGGAAGATGGGGACGAGGCGGATCTTCTGATCCGCAACGCCGACATGGCGGTGGCCCGCGCCAAGACCGCCGGACGCGACAACTGTCAATACTACGCCCCGGCCATGGGCGCCGAGGCGGAACGGCGTCTGGCGCTCGAAAACAGCCTGCGCCAGGGTCTGGAACGGGACGAATTCCTGCTGCACTACCAACCCAAGGTCGATCTGCGCACCGAACGCATCTCCGGCATGGAGGCTCTGGTGCGCTGGCGTCACCCCAGGGATGGAATGATCTCGCCGGCGGAATTCATCCCCGTGGCCGAGGAGAGCGGGTTGATCCTGCCGTTGGGATCGCGGGTGCTCAAGCAGGCCTGCCTGCAAACCAAAAAATGGCACGATGCCGGCTTCGAACATCTGCGGGTGGCGGTGAATCTGTCGATCCGCCAGTTCCGGCAGGCCGATCTCCTGGACGACGTGCGCGCCGCCCTCGAAGAGAGCGGACTCCCTCCCGATGCCCTGGAACTCGAAGTGACCGAAACCCTGATGATGGAGAATCTCGACGACATCGTGGCCATTCTGACCCGTCTGAAGGCCCTGGGCCCGACCATCGCCGTGGACGACTTCGGGGTGGGTCACTCCTCTCTCACCTACCTGAAAAAACTCCCCATCGACGTGTTGAAGATCGACCAGTCGTTCGTGCGCGATCTGACCCTCGACTCCGACGACGCGGCCATCGTCACGGCGATCCTCGCCCTGGGTCGCAGCCTGCGGCTCAAGGTGGTGGCCGAGGGGGTCGAAACCCCGGAACAACTCGCCTTTCTGCGCAACGAGGGGTGCGATCAGTTCCAGGGGTATCTCTTCAGCCGTCCGCTCGAGATCGAGGCCTTTTCCTGCCGGCTCGCGGAGAGCTTTCCCGCCCCGTGACGCGCGGCCCAAGCCGCGAAAAACACCCTCCGGTCCGTACAAATGCCGTCGCGCGAACGCGCAAACCATGCTAGTATTTCACCCATGGATCACCACAGGGCGTTTCACGGATGGCGGTGAGTCGGGAGCCCCGCCATCGGGATCGACGAGATGCGGTCCCATGCAAGCCCCGTGCATCGATCGAAGCGGCATAGCCTTCAACCAAACCAATTGATAGGGGATTACCATGCGCACGCGTACTCGATTCACCCTCTGGTCGGTCGCCGCCCTGCTCGGCTTGGGCATGACCTTGGCCAATCCGTCCCAGGCGGCTGCTCCGGGTGGCGCGGCGGCCAACGCGCCGGGCGGGGGCGGTCGGGTCAGTTTCGCCGAGGATGTCTTCCCCATTCTCCAGAACCGCTGCCTGGAGTGCCACAAGGCCGGCGCGCCGGGTCTGGCTTTCTCGGGTCTCAACCTCGAAACCTACGAAGGGTTGATGCAGGGAACCCGCTTCGGACCCGTGGTGGTGCCGGGCAATGCCATGGTCAGCAACCTCAACGTCCTGGTCGAAGGACGGGCCGGCATCCGCATGCCCCACAACCGCAAACGACTCACCGCCTGCGAAATCGAGATCCTGCGCAACTGGGTCAATCAGGGAGCCAAGAACAACTGATGATGAAACTTCGTACCGTCGTGATTCCGGTGGCGGGCCTGGGAACCCGTTTTCTGCCCGCCACCAAGACCATGCCCAAGGAGATGCTCCCGGTCGTGGACAAGCCGTTGATCCAGTACGCGGTCGAGGAGGCCTGGGCCGCGGGCATGGAACGAATCGTCTTCATCACCGGTCGCGGCAAAAAAATCCTCGAGGATCACTTCGACCACTCCCCGGAACTGGAAGAGACCCTGACCGCACGCGGCAAGCTGGACCTGCTGGCCGAAGCCAAATCCACCATCCCCGCAGCGGCGGGCAACCTGCTCTTCACGCGCCAGAACCGTCCCCTGGGTCTGGGACACGCGGTGTGGTGCGGTCGCAACGTGGTCGGCGACGAGCCGTTCGCCGTGATCCTCCCGGACGACCTGATCGATGTCGCGGATGGCGAACCGGTGCTGCGGCAGATGGCCCGCCAGTTCGAACAGCGTCAATCCTCCATCGTGGCGGTGATGCCGGTCGATTCCGATCAAACCAACAAGTACGGCATCGTCGCGCCGCTCGACAAGGAGCTGGATACCCGTTCCGAGGCCAACCGCTGCTTCCAGGTGACCGGACTGGTGGAAAAACCCCTCGCCGCCGCCGCACCCTCCAACCTGGCGGTCATCGGACGCTACATCCTCACCCCGGAGATCTTCAACTACCTGGAGCGGCGCCATCAGGGGGTGGGCGGCGAAATCCAGCTCACCGACGCCATCGCCGGTCTTCTGGAGCAGCAATCCGTCTTCGCCTTCCGCTTCCGCGGCATCCGCTACGACTGCGGCGACAAGGTGGGCTTCCAAATGGCCAACACCGCCCTCTCCCTGCAATGTCCGCAACTGCGCGAACGGCTGCTGCCCTTCCTGCGCGATCTGGTCGCGAGTCAGGGGTGACACCTCTTCAAACCAAGCAAGGATCCTAAATCACCATGCGCATCACCATGATCGGCGCCGGATATGTGGGTTTGGTCTCCGGGGCCTGTTTTTCCGAATTCGGGGTACACGTCACCTGTGTCGATTCCGACGAAGGGAAGATCCAACGCCTGCGGGAAGGGACCATTCCGATCTTCGAACCCGGTCTCGACCGGCTGGTGCAACGCAACACCGTGGCAGGACGGTTGAGTTTCACCACCGACCTGGGCAAGGCGGTCGCGGAGAGCGAAGCGGTCTTCATCGCGGTGGGCACCCCGGAGCGGCGTGGCGACGGCGCGGCGGATCTTCAGTTCGTGTTCGCGGCGGCCAGGGAGATCGCCCGATACATCCAGGGGTTCACGGTGGTGGTGACCAAATCCACGGTGCCGGTGGGCACTGGCGCGCGCATCGCCGAGCTGATCCGTCAGGAGAACCCCGAGGCGGATTTCGCCATGGCCTCGAATCCGGAGTTTCTGCGCGAGGGGTCGGCCATCGAGGATTTCATGCGTCCGGACCGGGTGGTGATCGGTGTGGAGGACGAACGGGCGGTGGAGGTGCTCAAGAGTCTCTACCGTCCCTTGTACCTGATCGAAACGCCGATCCTGATCACCAACATCCCCACCGCCGAGTTGACCAAATACGCCTCGAACGCCTTTCTGGCCACCAAGATCATGTTCATCAACCAGATCGCCAACCTGTGCGAATCGGTGGGCGCGGATGTGCATCATGTGGCCAAGGGGATGGGTTTGGATCGCCGCATCGGCGGCAAGTTCCTGCATCCCGGACCAGGTTACGGCGGCTCCTGTTTTCCCAAGGACACCCAGGCCCTGGTGCGCACCGCCGCGGATCATCAGGAGCCGATGACCATCGTCGAGGCGGTGATCGAGGCCAACACCCAACAGAAGCATCGCATGGTGGACAAGGTGGTCAAGGCGGTGGACGGTGAGCTGGCCGGTCTGACCATCGGCGTGCTCGGTCTCACCTTCAAGCCCAACACCGACGACATGCGCGACTCCCCCTCGCGGGTGATCGTGCCGGAGCTGGCGCGACTGGGGGCGCAAATGGTCGCCTTTGATCCGGAGATCCGCGGCACCGCCGAGGAGAACTTCCCCGGTGGCAGGGTGCGTTTCGCGACCAGCGCCTACGCGGCCTGCCAGGGGGTGGATCTGGTGCTGATCCTGACCGAATGGAACCAGTTCCGCAACCTGGATCTCAACGCCATCCGCGCCGGGATGCGCGCCCGTCCGGACGGACGGTATCTGTTCTGTGATTTTCGCAACATCTACGATCCGTCCGCGATGCGTCGGGCGGGTTTCCATTACGTCTGCGTGGGACGCTAGGGCAACATGATCGTCGTCAATCCATTCATTTTTCGGGAGTATGACATTCGCGGCGTGATGGGCAAGGATCTGTCGCCCGAGCTGTTCCGCGATCTGGGTCGGACCTTTGCCGCGCATCTGCGCGCCGAGGGACGACAGGCCAATCTGACCGTCGCCGTGGGTCGGGACGGTCGAATCTCCTCGCCGGTTCTGGCCCAGGGGCTGATCGACGGGTTGGTGTTGGGCGGGATGCGGGTGATCGACGTGGGGCTGACCCCCACGCCGGGACTGTATTTCGCGGCGCACCATTTCAAGGCCGACGCCGGCATCATGATCACCGGCAGTCACAACCCGCCGGATCACAACGGCATCAAGATGATGCGCGCCGGACGTCCGGTCTACGGCGTGGAGATCCAGGCGCTCAAGCGTCGTCTGGAGGCGCGGGACTTTCCGGCCCTTCCCGGTGGTTCCTCCGAAAAGCAGGAGATCCTGGCCACCTATGTGGACCGGATCTGTCGGGATTTTCATCCCGGTCGCCCCTTGAAGGTGATCTTCGACTGTGGCAACGGCGCCACCGGCGTGGTGGCCGGCGAGATCCTGCGGCGTCTGCCGGGGATTCACGGCGAGGTGTTGTTCGCCGAGGTGGACGGCACCTTCCCGAACCACCATCCGGATCCGACCGAGCCGAAGAATCTGGAGATGATGGCCGCGCGCATGCGGGAGACCGGCGCGGAGCTGGGGATTGCCTTTGACGGCGACGGGGATCGCATTGGCGCCATGGATGCCCAGGGTCGTATTCTGTGGGGCGACATGTTGATGATTCTGTTTGCCAGGGACATTCTGGCCCGGGATCGGGGTGCGGCGGTGATTGGGGATGTGAAGTGTTCGCAGCGTCTGTTCGACGCCGTGGCCAAGGCGGGTGGCGAGCCGATCATGTGGAAGACCGGGCATTCGCTGATCAAGAGCAAGATGCGGGAGACGGGTGCGCCGTTGGCTGGCGAGATGAGCGGCCATCTCTTTTTCGCGGACCGTTATTATGGTTTTGACGACGCCTTGTATGCCGCGATGCGGTTGTTGGAGCTGGCGGTGGCGCGTGAGGGGTTGTTGTTGGAGGAGTTGAACGATCTGCCGGTCATGCATGCCTCGCCGGAGTTGCGCATTCCGTGTCCGGACGAGCAGAAGTTTGTGATCATGGAGCGTGTATTGACCCGTTTGCGGGATGCTGGCGCGGCCTTGTCGGACATGGATGGCGCGCGGGTGCGGGTGGCGGACGGATGGTGGTTGTTGCGGGTATCGAACACGCAACCGATTCTGGTGGCGCGTGCCGAGGCGACGAGTCAGGCGCGGCTGGAAGAAATTCTGGGAGATTTGGCGGTGTTGTTGAACAAGGAGGGGGTGGTGTTTCAGGTTGGGCACGGCTGAGGGTCGTGGGTCGGGGCGGAGCCCCGGAAAGGCCTGAAAACCGTTGCCGGGGAGCGGGGACGGGGAACCGAAGGTCCCCGGCTCCACCCCGCAACGTGATGCGATATCTCCTGTCCTGACCACGCCTTGCAACGAGGATCTTCCATGGAACCCACTCTCCAGGTCACCCTCGCCGGCATGACCCTCGCCAATCCGTTGCTGCTGCTCTCCGGCTGCGCCGGCTTCGGCGAAGAACTGACCCGCATCGACGGGTTCGACTTCACCTCGGTCGGCGCGATCTGCCTGAAAGGCACCACCCTGAACCCCAAGGAGGGCAACCCTCCCCCACGGGTGGCCGAAACCCCAGCCGGCATGCTCAACGCCATCGGCCTGCAAAACCCCGGCGCCCGCCACGTCGTGGATGCCATCCTGCCACGCATCCACAACCTCCCCACCCGCTTCATCGCCAACATCGCCGGCTCGACGGTGGAAGAGTACGCCGAAGTGGCCAGAATTTTCGACAACTCGCCCGTGGCCGCCATCGAAATCAACATCTCCTGCCCGAACGTCAAAGAGGGAGGCGTGGCCTTCGGCTCGGATGCAATCATGGCCGCACGGGTGGTCCAGGCCGTCCGCCAGGCGACCAGCAAACCGCTGATCACCAAACTCTCCCCCAACGTCACCGATATCCGCATCATCGCCCGCGCGGTGATCGACTCCGGCACCAACATGCTCTCGGCAGTCAACACCTACATGGGCATGGCCGTGGATTGGCACTCAGGCGAACCGATCCTCGGCAACGTGCAAGGGGGACTCTCCGGCCCGGCGATCAAACCGGCAGCCCTGCTGCAAGTGTGGCGGGTCCACGAAGTCGCGGCGCCGCACGCCATCCCGATCATCGGCCAGGGCGGGATCGCCTCGGCACGCGACGCGGTGGAGTTCATGCTGGTCGGCGCCTCGGCGGTCGGCGTGGGCACGGCCCTGTTCCACAAACCCCTGATCGCAGGCGAGATCATCGCGGGATTGAAGGATTACCTGGTCACCCGCGGACTCGACAACCCGTCCCGCCTGACCGGAAGGCTGAAAACATGAACGACGATCACGGGACAGAACCGCCGCCGCCCGAGCCTCGGAGGGTCGTCCAGGTGCCACGCACCCCGACTGCCCAACCCAATCCGCCACCCGTCAAAAGGTGATCCCCATGCCATCCACCGCTCGCGGATACCCCCCATGATCGTCCTGCTCGCCGAACCCCGCGGCTTCTGCGCCGGCGTGGAGAGGGCCATCGCCATCGTCGAGAAGGCGCTGGAGACCTTTTCGCCACCGATCTACGTACGCCACGAGATCGTCCATAACCGCTGGGTGGTGGAGTCCCTGCGGGCCAAGGGGGCGGTGTTCGTGCATGAACTCGACGAGATCCCGGATGGCGCGGTGGCGATCTTCTCCGCGCACGGGGTCTCCAAGGCGGTGGAGTCCGAGGGGAACCGTCGCCCGCTGCGCATCCTGGACGCCACCTGCCCCCTGGTCTCCAAGGTGCATCGCGAGGCGGAACGGCGCGACCACGAGGGACGACACGTCATCCTCATCGGTCACAAGGGCCATCCGGAGGTGGAAGGAACCCTGGGTCAAATCCCGGAGGGGCGGATGTCGGTGATCAGCCGCGTCGAGGAGATCGACGCCCTCCCCCTGGAACCGGCCACGCCCACGGCCTACGTCACCCAGACCACCCTGTCGATGGACGAAACCGCCGGGGTGATCGAAGCGCTCAAGAACCGCTTTCCGGACATTCTGGGACCAACCCGCGAAGATATCTGCTACGCCACCCAGAATCGTCAGAACGCGGTCAAATCCCTGGCCGAACGGTGCGACCTGATCCTGGTGCTGGGCGCGCCCAACAGCAGCAACTCCAACCGGCTGCGCGAGGTGGCGGAGCGGTGCGGCACGCGAGCGCATCTGATCGAATCGGTTCGGGACGTGCAAGAGGCGTGGCTGGAGGGGGTGGAACGGCTGGGGGTGACCGCCGGGGCCTCGGCCCCGGAGATTCTCATCGATGAACTGCTCGAACATTTGAAAGAACGCATCGACCGGGTGGAGACCCTGGCGGTCTCCCGCGAGCATCTCGCCTTTCCCCTGCCCAAGGAGCTTCAAGGTGCCGGGAACTCTTGACTTGCGATCATACGACGCTCATAAGTGGGGCCGGTTCTCAACCCAGTCGATCCCCAGACATCCCAAAGGATCCATCACCCCTAACGCAAGGCAGAAACATTCATGTCGGACGAATCCACCCAAACCCCGCCCGCCGGTCAACCGGTTTTTCGCGTCGAGAAGCTCTATCTGAAGGATCTCTCCTTCGAAAACCCCAACGCGCCGGAGAGCTTCCGCGACCCCGGCGAGCCGCGCACCGAGTACCAACTGGAGAGCAATGCCACCCAGAAGGGGCCGGAGCACTTCGAAGCGACCCTGCACATCACCGTCAAGGTGCTGGTGGGCGAGGTGACCCTGTTTCTGGTCGATGTCACCTATGCCGGTCTGTTCCTGATGCGCAACATCCCCCGTGAGCACATCGCTCCCATGCTGGGGATCGAGTGTCCCAACATCATCTTCCCGTTTGCGCGTCAGGTGGTGGCCAGCCTGGTGACCGAGGGAGGTTACACGCCGGTGGTGTTGGATCCGATCAACTTCATGGCGTTGTATCAGCAGCAGTTGCAGCAGCGCCAGCAGGAGGCGTGATCCGAACCCGCCCAGCCGTTTTTCAGGCACGAACGGGGAGCTGCGGCTCCCCGTTTTCTTGAACAACCCAAGGAGATCAGAACTGGAACGACCCCATGGACGCGCCGTGGTGGGCGGTGACCACGGTGGTGATGCCGCCGCGCACGTTGAAAGCGCCGGTGACGGTCATGGCGCGCGGAGCGACCGCAGCCACCAGATCATCCAGGATCCGATTGGTGACCGCTTCGTGGAAGGCTCCCTGATCCCGATAGCCCCACAGATAGATCTTCAAGGACTTCAACTCCACGCACAAAGCATCCGGGATGTAGGCGATGCGGATTTCGGCGAAATCCGGCTGACCGGTCTTGGGGCAGACGCAGGTGAACTCCGGACAGGTCATGTCGATCCGGTAGTCGCGTTGTGGGCAGGGATTGGGAAATGTATCGATCATTCTGGAAACCTTTTTTTCGACAATTGGCTCTGAATCTCCATGGAACCCATTCAAAATAGCCGATTATTGACACCCACGCCACGCCCCATGCGCGATTCTTTTTGAATTCATAAAAAATTTCCTGACATTTCATTGAAATCCCGTTATGTTAGACAGGATGGCACACCCTTGGCATGAGAGGTTCGATCAACAGGGGAAGGATCCAACCATGAACGCCATGATACGACGCATACTCACACTCTCTCTCGCGCGGTTATCGTTTGTGACCGGTTTGCGCGCGCGTCTGTTTTCGATGAGCGGCGGCGCGATGCTCGCCGCCATGACCCTGTGGCTGGCGGTCGCGACCCCTCCGATGGCGGCCCCCTCCTCCCCGTCCGACTCCCCCGTTGGCGCGGCCATGCCCATCGGCGCCGAAGCCGCCGTACCCATGGCGAATCTGCCCGCGCCTCCGTCTCCGGAAACCGAGGGCAACCCCTCCGAAACCCTGCTTCTGCGCATCGAAACCAAACCTCCCGGCGCCACCATCTTCCTCGACGGACAGAAACTTGGCACCACCCCGTTCACCGTGGGTCGCGTCAAGATCGGCATGCATGCCCTGCGCCTGGAAAAAGAGCATTTCAGCCCGGTCTCGTATGACCTGGAGCTTAACGAGGACACGGTGGTCGATCTGACCCTCGACAGCCTGCCCACGCCACCCCCACCTCCCACGGCTCTGCGCAAGGGCGCGGCGGCGGGCGAAAAAAGCGGCGTCACCGACGCGCAACCCGCCAGCAAGACACACGAACTGGTGGCCTCCCTGACCACCCACGTCACCTCGGACGTGGCGCCGTCGGAACGTCACGCCACGCCAACCCCGGCCAGGGATGCGGAATCAAGGGAGAGCCCCGTCAAGGAGCCCGAGTCCAAGTCAGTCGCCACCAGGGAGGCGAAATCCAGGGAGTCGGCAGTCAAGGAGGCGGATCCCAAGGAGCTGTCCGCCCTCGAGCGTCAGGCCAAGCGCGCCCAGTTGCAAAAACAGCGCGAGGAAAAAGAGTTGATGCGCGATGCCGAGGACCACTTCAAGGAGGATCGCCTGACCCGTCCCAAGGGGAGCAATGCCCTGGAGCTCTATCAAAAGCTCCTGCAATCCGAAACCCTGAACGCCGAGGCCGCCGCCCGGATCCGGCAGATCGTCGCCCGTCTTCTGGAGCTGGGGCGCGCGGATCTCGACGAATGGCGCCTGATCCAACCCAAGGAGGGCAACGCCCTGGGACGGTTCCGGGCGGTGCTGGAGATCGAGCCGGAGAATGCCGACGCCAAGGCGGGGCTGGAGGAGATCGTGGACCGGTTCCTGAGTCTGGCGAAACGTTTCGGCAACGATCCGGACAAGGCGCGGGAGTACATCCGTCAGGCCGAATCGATTCTGCCCGGTCGCCCGCACATCGCTGATGTGCGCGCCGCCCTGTTCCCCAAAGAAGCGGAGAAGGCCGACCCCCGCGACGCCTCCCGGACCGCCCGACCTTGAACGAACCGCCTTTTTGCGGGAGAGACTGGCAGTGCGGATCGGAAAGGATTAGATTATGGTCAACGGCGTGTCGCATTGTCCGCCGCGAACTTAAAGATTGATGGGTGGAGTTTCCTCTCCCCCACCCGTGGAACGACCATGCTGACGCTCCACGGCAACCCTGGTCAGGATGCCAACGTGAACCAACTGCGACTCCTGTTATTGACGGCCATGGCCGTTTTTCTCATCCTGGGACTGTTGAACCAGCGCGAGAGCGAGAATTTTACCTCGGACCTGCTCTTCACGCTGGCCTTCTTCGCCTACATCTGGCATGTGCTGCGCCGCAACCGTGGTGCCGCGCCACCAACGCAACCGCCGCCTGCCGATGCCCCCAGGGAACGAACCCCCGCGCCCCCGCCGGCAGCCTCGCCCGCACCACCAACCCAGGCCGCGCCGCCCAGACATCCCGCAACCCCGAAACCGCGTCCTCCGGCCAATCCGCAACCCGCGCCCGGAGCGCAACCCATGGCCGGTGAACCGGCCAAAACGCTCTTCTCCACCAAACCGGCCCGTCCGAATGGTCGCATCATCCTGCACAAACTCCCCTGGACGATCGTCGAACAGGGCAAACCGGTGGGGCAGTTCCGTCACGTCCCCATTCCGGCCTGGATCCGCACCCCGGACAACCGCTTTGCCGATTATGCCGGCATCGCCCTCACCCCGCCCCCCGAAGGGTGCGTCTGTCTGGAGATCCCCGACCAGGCCGAACTGATCCTGCCGCCCGGATTGATCTACGCCATCCGCACATGACCACCCCCCCGCACACGCCCGCGATGGCCCAATACTGGGCCATCAAGGCCGACTATCCGGATACCCTGCTCTTCTACCGGATGGGGGATTTTTACGAACTCTTCTACGACGACGCCAAAAAGGCCGCCCCCATCCTGGATGTGACGCTGACCCAGCGCGGGGTGTCGGCGGGAGAACCGATCCCCATGGCCGGCGTGCCGGCGCGGGCCGTGGACGACTACCTCAAAAAGGCGATCCTGGCCGGCTGCCGGGTGGCCATCTGCGAACAGATGGAACCCCCCGGCGCCAACAAGGGTCCGCTGCGGCGCGAAGTGGTGCGCGTGGTGACGCGCGGCACCCTCACCGAGGAGAATCTCCTCTCCCCGCGTCTGGACAATTTTCTGGTGGCCATCGCCCCAGCCGCGCCACGTCAAAAGGGCGGACCGGGCATCGCGGCCCTCGAACTCTCCACCGGTCAGTTCCAGGTGGGCGCGCCCGGCTCGTGGGATGCCGCGGCGGCGGCGCTCTCGGCCCTCGATCCGGCGGAGATCCTGCTGCCACGCGGCTGGGAGCCTCCCGAGGAGCTGAACCTGCCACCCGAACGGATCACCCGGCGCGCCGAATGGGAGTTCGAACCGTACCAGGCCGCCGATCTGCTGAAAGAACATTTCGGCACCCTCACCCTGGAAGGTTTCGGCATCGCCGACTCTCCGGTCTGCACCACGGCGGCGGGGGCGCTGATCCGCTACTGCCAGGAGACCCAGAAGGCCGCCCTGGCCCATGTCACCGGCCTGACCCGCACCCGCTCCGGGGAGCACATGATCCTGGACGACACCTGTCGCCGGAATCTCGAGATCATGGCCACCCTGCGCCACGGCGAGCGCCGCGGCAGTCTGATCGGCGCCCTCGACCAGACCGTGACCGCCATGGGGGGACGCCTGCTCGCCCAGTGGCTCAACCATCCGTTGCAGGATCCAACCCGCATCCGCGCCCGTCAGGCCGGGGTGACCTGGCTGATCGCCCGCGCCACCGCCCGCGAGGCGCTCCGCGATGAACTCAAGGGAATTTCCGATCTGGAGCGGCTGATCGGTCGGGTGGCCATGGGACGGGCATCCCCCCGCGATCTGGCGGCGTTGCGCGATTCGCTGGAACGCCTCCCCCGCTTGAGCGCCACCCTGCGCGATACCGCAGAGCCCCTTCCGCCCCGTCTGGCGGAGATCGCCCAGCGACTGGCCGGTCATGAGGCGCTCCTGAACCGCCTGACCACCACCTTAAGCGACGATCCGCCCCTGCGTCTCATCGATGGGGGGGTGATCCGCGCCGGGGTGCATGCCGAACTCGACGCCTGCCGCGCTTTGAGCGTGGATGCCAAGGGGGTGCTCGGGGAGATGGAACAGCGCGAGCGCGAACGGTTGGGCATCGGTTCGCTCAAGATCAAATACCATCAGAGTTTCGGCTACACCCTGGAAGTGCCGCGCACCCAGACCGCCAAAATCCCCTACGACTACCGCATCCAGCAGACCATGACCAACACGGTGCGTTACGTCACCCCGGAGTTGAAAGAGCTGGAGGAGCAGATCCTCAACGCCGAGGAGCGCGCCGTCTTTTTGGAGTCGGCGCTGTTCACCGAACTGCTGGGCTCGGTGGCTGCCGATACCCCGCACCTGCAACACACCGCCCAGGCCCTGGCCGCCCTCGACGTGCTGACCGCCTTCGCCGATCGGGCCGATCGCTTCGGCTACTGCTGTCCGGAGATCAACTCCGGCACCGGCATCCACATCCGTCGCGGTCGCCATCCGGTGATCGAGGGGCTGACCGGTCTGGACCGCTTCACCCCCAACGATACCGATCTGGAGGCCGAGGAGAACCGCCTCGCCCTGATCACCGGTCCCAACATGGGCGGCAAATCCACCTTCATGCGTCAGACCGCCCTGATCACCCTGTTGGCCCATGTCGGCGCGTTCGTGCCGGCGGACGAGGCGCGCATCGGTCTGACCGATCGCATCTTCACCCGGGTCGGCGCCGCCGACGATCTGGCCGCCGGACAATCCACCTTCATGGTGGAGATGACCGAAACCGCCTACATCCTCAACCACGCCACCGAACGGTCCCTGGTGATCCTGGACGAGATCGGACGGGGCACCTCGACCCGGGATGGTCTGGCGATCGCCCAGGCGGTGATCGAACGGCTGCACTCCGCCATCCGCTGTCGCGCCCTGTTCGCCACCCACTTCCATGAACTGACCGAGCTGGAACGGCCATTGACCGGACTGTTCAACCTGACCGTGACGGTCAAGGAGGAGAAGGGGGAGATCCTGTTTCTGCACGCCATCGCGCCGGGCGCGGCGGACCGCTCCTACGGCATCCACGTCGCCCAGCTGGCCGGTCTGCCCCGGTCGGTGACGCGACGCGCCACCGAGATCCTCACCCACCTCGAAGCCTCCCAGGAGGCTCCGGAAGGAGGAAACCCCGATGCGCGTGGCGCACCGGTCGCCAGCTCATCGACCCGCAAACGAACCCCGACCCGCACCCCCGAGCCGTCGCGTCAGTTGAGTCTGTTCGCCGAGACCGATCCGCCGGTCGTCGTCGAACTGCAAACCCTCGATGTCGATGCCCTGTCGCCGCGTCAGGCGCTGGAGATGTTGTACCGGTTGAAAAAGATGGTGTGATCCTGATAAGCCATACCATCTCCAGGGGATCCTGTTTTCATGGGATACCCAGAAAGAATTGAAAAATCAAAAAAATATCTTATCCCCTTCCGAAGGGCCTGCGAAACCTTTTTCGATCCGTTCCTGCACGCCGTAAAACCCTCACAAAAAAACACCGGCAACGCCAATTCCTTGGCCTTGCCGGTGCGTTCGGGCTCTTGCGGGGAACGCCCGACCGGCGTTCCCCGCACAAGGGGTGAGGAAGGCTCCCCCCGTCAGACGGATCAGACCGCGCCGCCGAAGAGCATCCCCTCCAGATCGCGCATCTGCTTGACCAGATCCACCATGCGGTCGCCCGGAATCTGCCGGACCACGTTGTCGGTGCCCTGATCGACCACCTTGACCACCACCTGCTTGAGATCCCGATCCATGCCGAATCTCAAGTTGTTGAATCCGGTCAAGGATTGGGTGATCTCCTCGGCAAGGCTCTTGAGAGAGACCTTGCGCGACTCTTCGGCACGCGGCTCGACTGCGGCGCGTGCCTGCTCCACCTCCTGGAGCGTTTTGTCGAACGACGCGCCGGACGCCCGGAAGCGACCGGGTGGCGCGGTGCCGGAACGCATTCCGCCCTCCACGCGCTCTCTTGACGTACCCACGTCAAGCAGGTTGACCACACTGTCCATGGCGCTCCCCCATCACTACTTGAGCAGTTGCAGGGCGATGGACGGCTGCTGATTGGCCTGGGCCAAAATCGCGGTGCCAGCCTGTTGCAGGATCGAGTTGCGGGTCAGGTTGGCCGATTCAGCCGCGATGTCCGCATCCATGATCCGCGAACGGGACGCCGAGGTGTTCTCGGAGACGTTCCCCAGGTTGGCGATCACCGCCTCGAAACGGTTCTGGAACGCACCCAGATTGGCACGGATGTCCGAAACCGAATCCAGGGCCCGGTCGATGCGCGCGATGGTGGCATTGGCGCTCGCCTGGGTGCTCACATTGATCGCGCCGGCGGCACCCACCGCGGTCATCGACAACAGCGAGGTCGTGGTGGTGCGATCCACGGTCATGCTGATCATCTGACCGGCTTCCGCGCCCACCTGAAACACCTTGGCCGTCTCCCAGCCACCGCTCAACAACACCTGATTGTTGAACTCGGTATGCACCGCGATGCGATCGATCTCATTCAGGAGCTGGTTGATCTCATCCTGAATCGCCAGACGATCCGCGCCCACCAGCGTGTCGTTGGCCGCCTGCACCGACAGTTCACGAATCCGTTGCAGGGCATTCGACGTCTCGTCCAGGGCTCCCTCGGCCACCTGCATCATCGAGATGCCATCGTTGGCGTTGCGCATCGCCTGGTTGATGCCGCGAATCTGCGCGGTCATGCGGGTGGCGATGGTCAAACCGGCGGCATCGTCCTTGGCGCTGTTGATCCGCAAACCGGAAGAAAGACGCTGGAACGTGGTGCTCAGAACGTTCGTGGTCCCGGTCAGCTTGCGTTGGGCGTTCAACGAGGCCAGATTGGTATTGATGCTCAAAGACATGGTTTCCTCCTTGGAAACGAAATCGCTTTCGTCCCCTTCCAAAAAAACATTCCACCATCCATGGCAAAACAGTGAGCCATTCGTTTAGGCGGATTGGCCCAATCCGCATGCCCGTTCATGGATCCATGCCCCTTTTGGGGAGGCACGCCCCTGCCATCGTCCGTGCGGACACGGGGTGGGAGTGGGAGCGCGACTGCCCGGCGGAGCGCGGAGCACGCTGAAAGGAGGTTATCCCGAGCGGATCTCGTGTGCCGCAGGGCGCACGGATCCGCAACCAGTTTTTTTCAACGGTTTGCCAGGCCGCATGGCCTTTCGCGCCGGGCCGGGGAGCCTCACCCTCGGGGCTCCCCGGCATGCGCCGGACCAGCGGCCACCGCGCCTACTTCAACAGTTGCAGCGCGATCGACGGCTGTTGGTTGGCCTGGGCCAGAATCGCCGTGCCAGCCTGTTGCAGGATCGAGTTGCGGGTCAGGTCCGCGCTCTCGGCGGCGATGTCGGCGTCCATGATCCGCGAACGGGCCGCCGAGGTGTTCTCCACCACGTTGGAGAGGTTCGCGATCACCATTTCAAACCGGTTCTGATAGGCGCCCAGGCTGGCGCGGATGTCCGACACCGAATCCAGGGCACGGTCCAGACGGGCCAGGGTGGCATTGGCGCTCGCCTGGGTGCTCACGTTGATGGCCCCGGCAGCCCCCACCGCGGTCATCGACAGCAACGAGGTGGTGGTGGTGCGATCCACATTCACCAGAATGGTCTGGTTCTGATCCGCGCCCACCTGGAACACCTTGTTGTTCTCCCAGCCGCCGCTCAACAACACCTGGTTGTTGAACTCGGTCTGGGTCGCGATCCGGTCGATCTCGGAGAGAAGTTGATTGATCTCTTTCTGCAACGCCGTCCGATCGGTCGCGGTCATCGTGTCGTTGGCCGCCTCGACCGACAGTTCACGGATCCGCTGCAACGCATTGGTGGTCTCGTCCAGCGCACCCTCGGCCACCTGCATCATCGAAATGCCATCGTTGGCATTGCGGATCGCCTGGTTCAAACCACGAATCTGCGCGGTCATCCGGGTCGAAATCGACATACCGGCGGCATCATCCTTGGCGCTGTTGATGCGCAACCCAGAGGAGAGACGCTGATAGGTGGTGCCCAGGGCGCTCGTGGACTTCATCAGGTTGCGTTGGGCGTTGATGGCGAAAAGATTGGTGGCGATCGAAAAGCTCATGGTCGTTCTCCTGTCCTTGGCGGGGGCCTTGCCGGCCCCCATTGATCTGAAATGGCCATCCCTGGCGAGACTTGGGTCACTCTTGCTTTCCGGGGCCGACCCGACCCCCATCCCTTGTCAAGAAGGGGGTGTCATCATTTGCCCAGCAGTTGCAGCGCGATCTGCGGTTGCTGATTGGCCTGCGCCAGCACTGCGGTACCGGCCTGCTGGAGAATCGCGTTGCGGGTCAGGTCCGCGCTCTCGGCGGCGATGTCCGCATCCACGATCCGCGAACGGGCCGCCGAGGTGTTCTCCACCACGTTGGAGAGGTTCGCGATCACCATTTCAAACCGGTTCTGATAGGCGCCCAGACTGGCGCGGATGTCCGACACCGAATCCAGGGCACGGTCCAGACGGGCCAGGGTGGCATTGGCGCTCGCCTGGGTGCTCACGTTGATGGCCCCGGCAGCCCCCACCGCGGTCATCGACAGCAACGAGGTGGTGGTGGTGCGATCCACATTCACCAGAATGGTCTGGTTCTGATCCGCGCCCACCTGGAACACCTTGTTGGTCTCCCAGCCGCCGCTCAACAACACCTGGTTGTTGAATTCGGTCTGGGTCGCGATCCGGTCGATCTCGGAGAGCAGTTGATCGATCTCTTTCTGCAACGCCAACCGGTCGGTCGGGTTCATCGTATCGTTGGCCGCCTCGACCGACAGTTCACGAATCCGCTGCAACGCATTGGTGGTCTCGTCCAGCGCACCCTCGGCCACCTGCATCATCGAAATGCCATCGTTGGCATTGCGGACCGCCTGGTTCAAACCACGAATCTGCGCGGTCATCCGGGTCGAAATCGACATACCGGCGGCATCATCCTTGGCGCTGTTGATGCGCAATCCCGAGGAGAGGCGCTTGTAGGTGGTTCCCAGGGCATTCGTCGAACGCATCAGGTTGCGTTGGGCGTTGATGGCGAAAAGATTGGTTGAGATAGAAAGAGACATGTTATAATCCTCCGTGAACGAATCTCATAGGTGAGATCCATAAAAATCATCCATCCCTGGTCACGACTGAACCGTTCGTTGGCAAGGCGGGTTGGTCCGAACCCGCCGGACGGGGCGTTCCATGAAGAAAATCCTTCCGGAACACCAAGGACCGTCCTTATGTAAAAATCACGCAATCAATGAGTTGGCTTTAAAGCAGGTATGTCGCGGCCTCCACGAGACCATCACGATCCCTGGGCGCAAGCATGGAATGAGTCGTTCCCGACCCGGTGAAACGAGGATTTGCAACGCGGTCGTACATGGTGAAGTAGCCTCCCGAATCCGTGGAGCCAACCGGCCCGACGTTTCGTGATCATCCTTGACTGGAGGTGGGTTGCTCGTTTTGAAGGGTCAACCCTACCCTTTCGAGGGTTCCGGACCATCGTGGCCTGGAACCGATCTCTTGAAGCCGACCACTCCGGGTGGGCTTGTTTATCTTATCGTCAGGATCGCGGAGAGAGTTGAGCACTTTTTTTCGGGTCACTCTCTTTTTTTCGAAAGGGGCACTCCCTGCCTCTCCCGTAACCGCATTTCACCGTGCGATGAGAAACTTATCGGCGCATCGTCGCTGGACTTGAAGAAAAAATCGCAGCAAAAACGGTAACCATCCAGAACCCCCAAGTTGGCGGGGTCCAAAGGCAAACTGGACCTCCCTTCGGGAGTTCCACGGTAAAGTCAAAAGCAAAGGCAAGGGCAAAGTTCCGGAGGCTCTGCCTCCAGATCTCCGCCGGGGACCTTCGGTCCCCCGTCCCTGCGACAGCGGAGGTCCTGAATGGGTACCATGGAACTCCCGAAGGAGCTCCATGGTACGGGGGTTAAGGGGGTTCTCCCTCCATCACTACTTGAGCAGTTGCAGGGCGATGGACGGCTGCTGATTGGCCTGGGCCAGAATCGCGGTGCCGGCCTGTTGCAGGATCGAGTTGCGGGTCAGGTTGGCCGATTCAGCCGCGATGTCCGCATCCATGATCCGCGAACGGGACGCCGAGGTGTTCTCGGAGACGCTCCCCAGGTTGGCGATCACCGCCTCGAAACGGTTCTGGAATGCACCCAGATTGGCACGGATGTCCGAAACCGAATCCAGGGCCCGGTCGATGCGCGCGATGGTGGCATTGGCGCTCGCCTGGGTGCTCACGTTGATCGCGCCGGCGGCACCCACCGCGGTCATCGACAACAGCGAGGTGGTGGTGGTGCGATCCACGGTCATGGTGATCATCTGACCGGCTTCCGCGCCCACCTGAAACACCTTGGCCGTCTCCCAGCCACCGCTCAACAACACCTGATTGTTGAACTCGGTATGCACCGAAATGCGATCGATCTCATTCAGGAGCTGGTTGATCTCCTTCTGGATCGCCGTGCGGTCCGCCGCCACCAGCGTGTCGTTGGCCGCCTGCACCGACAGTTCACGAATCCGTTGCAGGGCATTCGACGTCTCGTCCAGGGCGCCCTCGGCCACCTGCATCATCGAGATGCCGTCGTTGGCGTTGCGCATCGCCTGGTTGATGCCGCGAATCTGCGCGGTCATGCGGGTGGCGATGGTCAAACCGGCGGCATCGTCCTTGGCGCTGTTGATCCGCAAACCGGAAGAAAGACGCTGGAACGTGGTGCTCAGAGCGTTCGTGGTCCCGGTCAGCTTGCGTTGGGCGTTCAACGAGGCCAGATTGGTATTGATGCTCAAAGACATGGTTTCCTCCTTGGAAACGAAATCGCTTTCGTCCCCTTCCAAAAAAACATTCCACCATCCATGGCAAAACAGTGAGCCATTCGTTTAATCGGACCGGCCCAGTCCGCTTACCCGTGCGTCGTGATCCCCGCTCCATGGCGGAGATCTCGGCTCGGACGGGTGGTTCATCCGGAGCGATGTCTTTTCTCCCCGATCCGGAGAGACGTCCATCGACAGACCCGGTATGGTTGCTGCGCGGGCCATTGCCAACGCGCATCAAGGCACGATGTTCATCCCAGGCGGATCCGCCTTCTGTTCCTGTCACCCCGGTCGGGCGTGACCGGGATGGGATGGAAAAGCTCCCCCCATCCCGCTGCTTGGTCAGGCACATCGATCCGCAACCTGAATCCCCGGCTCGATCAGGCCTACTTCAACAGTTGCAGCGCGATCGACGGCTGTTGGTTGGCCTGGGCCAGGATCGCCGTGCCGGCCTGTTGCAGGATCGAGTTGCGGGTCAGGTCCGCGCTCTCGGCGGCGATGTCGGCATCCATGATCCGCGAACGGGCCGCCGAGGTGTTCTCCACCACGTTGGAGAGGTTCGCGATCACCATTTCGAACCGGTTCTGATAGGCGCCCAGGCTGGCGCGGATGTCCGACACCGAATCCAGGGCACGGTCCAGACGGGCCAGGGTGGCATTGGCGCTCGCCTGGGTGCTCACGTTGATGGCCCCGGCAGCCCCCACCGCGGTCATCGACAGCAACGAGGTGGTGGTGGTGCGATCCACATTCACCAGAATGGTCTGGTTCTGATCCGCGCCCACCTGGAACACCTTGTTGTTCTCCCAGCCGCCGCTCAACAACACCTGGTTGTTGAACTCGGTCTGGGTCGCGATCCGGTCGATCTCGGAGAGAAGTTGATTGATCTCTTTCTGCAACGCCGTCCGATCGGTCGCGGTCATCGTGTCGTTGGCCGCCTCGACCGACAGTTCACGGATCCGCTGCAACGCATTGGTGGTCTCGTCCAGCGCACCCTCGGCCACCTGCATCATCGAAATGCCATCGTTGGCATTGCGGATCGCCTGGTTCAAACCACGAATCTGCGCGGTCATCCGGGTCGAAATCGACATACCGGCGGCATCATCCTTGGCGCTGTTGATGCGCAACCCAGAGGAGAGACGCTGATAGGTGGTGCCCAGGGCGCTCGTGGACTTCATCAGGTTGCGTTGGGCGTTGATGGCGAAAAGATTGGTGGCGATCGAAAAGCTCATGGTCGTTCTCCTGTCCTTGGCGGGGGCCTTGCCGGCCCCCATTGATCTGAAATGGCCATCCCTGGCGAGACTTGGGTCACTCTTGCTTTCCGGGGCCGACCCGACCCCCATCCCTTGTCAAGAAGGGGGTGTCATCATTTGCCCAGCAGTTGCAGCGCGATCTGCGGTTGCTGATTGGCCTGCGCCAGCACTGCGGTACCGGCCTGCTGGAGAATCGCGTTGCGGGTCAGGTCCGCGCTCTCGGCGGCGATGTCCGCATCCACGATCCGCGAACGGGCCGCCGAGGTGTTCTCCACCACGTTGGAGAGGTTCGCGATCACCATTTCAAACCGGTTCTGATAGGCGCCCAGACTGGCGCGGATGTCCGACACCGAATCCAGGGCACGGTCCAGACGGGCCAGGGTGGCATTGGCGCTCGCCTGGGTGCTCACGTTGATGGCCCCGGCAGCCCCCACCGCGGTCATCGACAGCAACGAGGTGGTGGTGGTGCGATCCACATTCACCAGAATGGTCTGGTTCTGATCCGCGCCCACCTGGAACACCTTGTTGGTCTCCCAGCCGCCGCTCAACAACACCTGGTTGTTGAATTCGGTCTGGGTCGCGATCCGGTCGATCTCGGAGAGCAGTTGATCGATCTCTTTCTGCAACGCCAACCGGTCGGTCGGGTTCATCGTATCGTTGGCCGCCTCGACCGACAGTTCACGAATCCGCTGCAACGCATTGGTGGTCTCGTCCAGCGCACCCTCGGCCACCTGCATCATCGAAATGCCATCGTTGGCATTGCGGACCGCCTGGTTCAAACCACGAATCTGCGCGGTCATCCGGGTCGAAATCGACATACCGGCGGCATCATCCTTGGCGCTGTTGATGCGCAATCCCGAGGAGAGGCGCTTGTAGGTGGTTCCCAGGGCATTCGTCGAACGCATCAGGTTGCGTTGGGCGTTGATGGCGAAAAGATTGGTGGAGATAGAAAGAGACATGTTATAATCCTCCGTGAACGAATCTCATAGGTGAGATCCATAAAAATCATCCATCCCTGGTCACGACTGAACCGTTCGTTGGCAAGGCGGGTTGGTCCGAACCCGCCGGACGGCGCGTTCCATGAAGAAAATCCTTCCGGAACACCAAGGACCGTCCTTATGTAAAAATCACATAATCTATGATTCCAAGCTCAAGGCCTGGCGATGAGGCGTCCTCCGCGCCGGATGCGAATCCTGCGGGTACGCACTGGGGTCGAGTCGTTGCCGACCCGGTGAGATGAGGGGGTTTGACGCAGCTTGAACATGGTGAAGTAGCCTCCCGAATCCGTGGAGCCAACCGGCCCGACGTTTCGTGATCATCCTTGACTGGAGGTGGGTTGCTCGTTTTAAGGGTCGAACCCGAACCCTGATCCATCGCTTGTTGCCGATCCATCCATGATCAGCCAGTATGTGAATCTTATCGGTGCGGAGCTTGTGAATCTTGAGAACTTTTTCTTGGGGGAACGTGCGTTTGACCCGTATCACCCCTGCCCTGCACCTTCTCTCGAAGTTAAAAGAGGTATCGGGTCGAATGGGGTGCGGGTTGAGTGGTTTTTCATGCCGGGGAGACGGATTCCGCACTGGAATCCGCCCCCCCCGGACGCGATGAAACTTCCTTGCCGTGGTATCAACTCTTGTGGTTGTAGATCAAATTCTCAAGATCGTACATTTCTCCCATAAGATCAAACATATAATCCTTTGAAACCAGGCGGACGACCGTTTGGTTGTTGTTATCCAAACCTCCCATCGCGATCATCCTGCCCATGCGGTCGATCCCGAAACGCAGGCCGTTGAAGTCGGTCAAGGAGTGGATGGCATCCTCGGCTAGGGTCGTGAGTTTTGACTTGCGCGTATTCCTCCGCCTGAAACCCTTGTTCTTTGCCGCTTTATCCTTGACCGTACTCTCATCCCGCCTGTCGGTCGTGTCTGCCGCCGGGCGACTCTCCAGAGCATCACGTCCGTCCGACAGGCTTACTTCAAAAGCTGTAACGCGATCGACGGCTGCTGGTTGGCCTGGGCGAGTACTGCAGTCCCAGCCTGTTGCAGAATCGAATTGCGCGTCAGATCCGCCGATTCGGAGGCGATGTCGGCATCCACGATGCGCGAACGGGCCGCCGCCGTGTTCTCGGCGATGTTGCTCAGATTGGCGATCACCGCCTCGAACCGGTTCTGGAACGCGCCCAGATTGGCGCGGATGTCCGAAACCGACTCCAGGGCCCGGTCGAGACGCGCGATGGTGGCATTGGCGCTCGCCTGGGTGCTCACATTGATCGCGCCAGCCGCACCCACTGCGGTCATCGACAACAGCGAGGTGGTGGTGGTGCGATTCACGGTCATGCTGATCATCTGACCGGCTTCCGCGCCCACCTGAAACACTTTGGCCGTCTCCCAGCCACCGCTCAACAACACCTGATTGTTGAACTCGGTATGCACCGCGATGCGATCGATTTCATTCAGGAGTTGATCGATCTCCTTCTGAAGCGACAAGCGATCCGCGGCCACCAGCGTGTCGTTGGCCGCCTGCACCGACAATTCACGAATCCGTTGCAGGGCATTGGTGGTCTCGTCCAACGCCCCCTCGGCCACCTGCGCCATGGAGATGGCGTCGTTGGCATTGCGGGCCGCCTGGTTGAGGCCGCGAATCTGCGCGGTCATGCGGGTGGCGATGGCCAGGCCGGCAGCGTCATCCTTGGCGCTGTTGATCCGCAAACCTGAAGAGAGGCGTTGGAACGTCACGCTCAGGTCATTGGTGGTGCCGGCCAGCTTGCGCTGGGCATTCAAGGATGCAAGGTTGGTACTGATGCTTAAAGCCATGTTCAACTCTCCCTCGATGAAACGAAACGTTCGTTTCTCTCGACAGCATATCCATCCCTGGCGAAAACATGAGCCGATCCATTAGCCGGGCCGGCCCGGCCCGTGCGCTCGGGCGAGCCATGTGGCGGGGCTCTCCTGGGCCGCCGCCACATGGGGGACCTGGCGTTAACGCAACAGTTGCAGGGCAATCTGCGGCTGCTGATTGGCCTGGGCCAAAATCGCGGTGCCAGCCTGTTGCAGGATCGAGTTGCGGGTCAGGTTGGCCGATTCAGCCGCGATGTCCGCATCCATGATCCGCGAACGGGACGCCGAGGTGTTCTCGGAGACGTTCCCCAGGTTGGCGATCACCGCCTCGAAACGGTTCTGGAACGCACCCAGATTGGCACGGATGTCCGAAACCGAATCCAGGGCCCGGTCGATGCGCGCGATGGTGGCATTGGCGCTCGCCTGGGTGCTCACATTGATCGCGCCGGCGGCACCCACCGCGGTCATCGACAACAGCGAGGTCGTGGTGGTGCGATCCACGGTCATGCTGATCATCTGACCGGCTTCCGCGCCCACCTGAAACACCTTGGCCGTCTCCCAGCCACCGCTCAACAACACCTGATTGTTGAACTCGGTATGCACCGCGATGCGATCGATCTCATTCAGGAGCTGGTTGATCTCATCCTGAATCGCCAGACGATCCGCGCCCACCAGCGTGTCGTTGGCCGCCTGCACCGACAATTCACGAATCCGTTGCAGGGCATTCGACGTCTCGTCCAGGGCTCCCTCGGCCACCTGCATCATCGAGATGCCATCGTTGGCGTTGCGCATCGCCTGGTTGATGCCGCGAATCTGCGCGGTCATGCGGGTGGCGATGGTCAAACCGGCGGCATCGTCCTTGGCGCTGTTGATCCGCAAACCGGAAGAGAGACGCTGGAACGTGGTGCTCAGAACGTTCGTGGTCCCGGTCAGCTTGCGTTGGGCGTTCAACGAGGCCAGATTGGTATTGATGCTCAAAGACATGGTTTCCTCCTTGGAAACGAAATCGCTTTCGTCCCCTTCCAAAAAAACATTCCACCATCCATGGCAAAACAGTGAGCCATTCGTTTAGGCGGATTGGCCCAATCCGCATGCCCGTTCATGGATCCATGCCCCTTTTGGGGAGGCACGCCCCTGCCATCGTCCGTGCGGACACGGGGTGGGAGTGGGAGCGCGACTGCCCGGCGGAGCGCGGAGCACGCTGAAAGGAGGTTATCCCGAGCGGATCTCGTGTGCCGCAGGGCGCACGGATCCGCAACCAGTTTTTTTCAACGGTTTGCCAGGCCGCATGGCCTTTCGCGCCGGGCCGGGGAGCCTCACCCTCGGGGCTCCCCGGCATGCGCCGGACCAGCGGCCACCGCGCCTGCTTCAACAGTTGCAGCGCGATCGGCAATCCCCGCGCCTGCTTCAACAGTTGCAGCGCGATCGGCAATCCCCGCGCCTGCTTCAACAGTTGCAGCGCGATCGGCAATCCCCGCGCCTGCTTCAACAGTTGCAGCGCGATCGGCAATCCCCGCGCCTGCTTCAACAGTTGCAGCGCGATCGGCAATCCCCGCGCCTGCTTCAACAGTTGCAGCGCGATCGGCAATCCCCGCGCCTACTTCAACAGTTGCAGCGCGATCGACGGCTGTTGGTTGGCCTGGGCCAGGATCGCCGTGCCGGCCTGTTGCAGGATCGAATTGCGGGTCAGGTCCGCGCTCTCGGCGGCGATGTCCGCATCCACGATCCGCGAACGGGCCGCCGAGGTGTTCTCCACCACGTTGGAGAGGTTCGCGATCACCATCTCGAACCGGTTCTGATAGGCGCCCAGGCTGGCGCGGATGTCCGACACCGAATCCAGGGCACGGTCCAGACGGGCCAGGGTGGCATTGGCGCTCGCCTGGGTGCTCACGTTGATGGCCCCGGCAGCCCCCACCGCGGTCATCGACAGCAACGAGGTGGTGGTGGTGCGATCCACATTCACCAGAATGGTCTGGTTCTGATCCGCGCCCACCTGGAACACCTTGTTGTTCTCCCAGCCGCCGCTCAACAACACCTGGTTGTTGAACTCGGTCTGGGTCGCGATCCGGTCGATCTCGGAGAGAAGTTGATCGATCTCTTTCTGCAACGCCAACCGGTCGGTCGGGTTCATCGTGTCGTTGGCCGCCTCGACCGACAGTTCACGGATCCGCTGCAACGCATTGGTGGTCTCGTCCAGCGCACCCTCGGCCACCTGCATCATCGAAATGCCATCGTTGGCATTGCGGACCGCCTGGTTCAAACCACGAATCTGCGCGGTCATCCGGGTCGAAATCGACATACCGGCGGCATCATCCTTGGCGCTGTTGATGCGCAATCCCGAGGAGAGGCGCTTGTAGGTGGTTCCCAGGGCATTCGTCGAACGCATCAGGTTGCGTTGGGCGTTGATGGCGAAAAGATTGGTGGAGATAGAAAGAGACATGTTATAATCCTCCCTGAACCGATCCCAACAAGGGATCGCCTGATATCGTCACCCATCCCTGGTGTATTGTTGAACCGTTCATTCGCGAGCAGGCCGGTCCGAGCCTGACATTTCAATCCACCGCGACGGCTTCACCCACGAAGCGCCAACGGAGCAAGAAGCACGTTCTCTCCCCATCGCACCCTTCCGGTCGCAACCGAATGGGGGCAAGATTTCTCCACACCGCATCTCTCCGGTCCAGCCGGTGGCAGGATCATCCCGTATCACGCAAAGCGCGGCGGACGGATCCGGAGATCAGGATGGGTTGTCAGTCAGAACACGAGGTCTGGATGTATGATCCGGCCAGATGGCGGCCCAGGGAATGCGTGATGCAAGGCAGATGTGAGACATGATGCGTGGCCTCCTGACTCGGTACCATTCCTGGTTGCCGTATCGTGATCGTCCCTGACTGGAGATGGGTTGTTCATTTCAAGGGCCAACCCCGCCCTCTTGGCGACCTTAGTTTCCGAGTCGCCGACCGGTTCATCCTGAACCAGTTGCTTTACTGCATTGATCGGTTGTTCGCCTTGGGGAGTTTAATCTTTTTGCTTGATTTTTCTCTCCCCCGCCGTTCCATCGGCCCGGCGCGTCACCGCTTGAAGAGATGTATCGGCGGCCCGCGTGGAAGGGTTTAGTCCCTTTTTCGCGGGCCGGATCGAACTGGAACGGCGGAGGGTGGAATGGTCATGAACGGTTGCCGTGGCACGCCCCTCGGGACTCCGCGAGCCAGGTTCACGCCGTCAGAAGGCCTGCTGGATCGGGGTGCCCTGGGGCGGCGGGAGCTTGGCGTTTTTGACGCTCTTGTCGGGCATGGCCGGAGGCATGGGGGCGGACTCCTGGGCCTGGGGCGCGTCGGCGCCCCTGCCGGCGGATTGGGGTTGCGGAGCCTCGTCCTGCTCCACGCCGCGCCGGGCGGAAATCGGCACGCCGATCGCCTCGGAGAGCTGTACCGCGTCGGCGATGTCCATGCGGTTCAAGATCTTGGCGGCCACCTTCTCGGGCACCGCCTTGAGCGCCTTGACCGCGGTGTCGCGATCCATGGCCATCAGGCTCGAGGCGGCCTGCTTGGGTTTCATGCCGGAGTAGATCTTGGCGAGCCGCTTGATGTTGGCATCATCGGCCTCCTTTTCGCGATCCAGATCGGCGCGGATGGTATCGCGCAACTGCTCCAGGGCGGTGATGCGCTTCTGCATCTTCTCCTCGAGCCTCTTGAGATCGGCCTCGCGCAACTCCAGCATCTTCTCGCGCTCGTCCATGGCCAGACGCCGCTTCTCCAGCGACTCCAACAACGCGATCGGATCGCGAACCAGGCCGGAATCCGCCGCCTTGCTGCTCTTGGACTTCTCCTCGTGGTCCGCGACCCAGGCCGGAACCGCGCCGGCGATCAATACGACGAACAACGCCGCGATACTCACGATCCAACGGGTACGCCTGGTCATGTTCACGCCAAATTCCTCCTCGTTTGATACTGTCCTGCCGGATCACGCCCGACCCGGTTGATTGCCACCAAATCCATCTCCTTGAACTCCTGACGCTTCGCCTCGTGCTGCAAACGGGCGCCCTCCTTTTCGGCCAGCTTCTCCGACTGTTGCAAGCGCATGCGCGCTTCGTGCCAGGCCACGCGGGCCTGTTCGGAGTCGTGTCGGGCCCGTTGCAACATATGCTCCAATCTCTGCCGCCGCCACGCCTGACCGGCCAAAAACGACTGCATCAATCCTGCGTCGGTGCGTTCGGCGTCGGGATCGGCCAACGCTTCGATGGCGGCGCGCCGCTCCTCGGCGGTCTGCCGGTCCAGCTCGGCGATGTGACGCGTCAACTCCTCGATGCTCACCAGGGTGCGCGCGAAGGCCTGGCCCGCCGCCTCCTCCTGAAGACCACGCAGCTCCTCCAAACGCGAAAAGCGATTGCCCACCTTATTTGGACTCTCCTTGTCGAAGAATGTACCCGGCAACGGGCAAAGCCCGGCAAAAAAAAATCATGACAGCGCGTGATTGGGACTCGCCATTCGGGTCCGGTTATCGCAGACTGATGGCGTGGGTCGGTTATCACAACTCATCATACACCCTATCCGCAAGGATATCTGCAACTATCATGCCCACCATAACACTCTTGACACGCGCCCTGTTTTCGCTCCTCTCCCTTGTTGCGCTCCTCATCCTGGCCACGCCCGCCACCGCGCGCGAGAAGGATCTGATCGTCCTGGCCGTGGGTCCAGAGACCACCGAAATCCTGCGCCGTCTGGGCGAACCCCTGGCGCGCGCTGCGGATCTTCCTCCAGAGGAGGTTCGGTTCCATGTGGTGCTCAACCCGGCCCTCAACGCCTTTGCCCTGCCCAACCGCAACATCGTTTTCAACAGCGGTCTGATGCTGGCGGTGCGGGACCGCGACGAGTTGGCCGGGGTGATGGCGCACGAGATCGGCCATTTGAAGGCCGGTCATCACTTGCAGCTCGAGGCGCTCACCAAGCGGCTATCGATCCAGACCATGATTTCGGCTGCTGCGGGCATGATCGCCGCCATGGCCTCGCGCAACGGACAGGTCGGTCAGGCGGTGATCACCGGTGGGGCTGGTTCCGCGCAACTCGACATGCTCGAAGCGATCCGCAACAAGGAGTCCCAATCCGATCGGATCGCCGTCACGCTGCTGGCCAAGGCGGGGTTCAACCCCGAAGGATTGGCCAGTTTCATGAACCGACTGGTGCAGCAGCAGCGCATCTCCACCCTGCCGCCCCCCTATCTCCTGACGCATCCGATCTCCACCGAACGTCTGCTCGACTCCAAGCGCATGGCTGCCGAGGAGCCGCGTCCCACGCCACGCAAGGGGGATCAGGCGGACAATCTTTTGTTGGCACGGGCCAGGGCGGTACTCGAGGCCGAATCCAGCGAGTTCCCGGAGGAGAGCATCGTCCGGTTTCAATCCCGTTTGCGGCTCGAACCGGACGATCTGGCTTTGGAGCAGGGGTTGGCCGAGGCGCTGCGTGCCGCCGGGCGGCTGCCCGAAGCCGAGGCGCTCTGGAACAAGCTGATCAAGAATCATCCGGGGGATCCCCATTTGTTGCGCCATCGCGGGGTGACGCGCACCGAGTTGGGTCATTTCGCGGAAGCGGCCCAGGATCTCGAGGAGGCGAGCTTGCAACTGCCCGATCAGCCGGATCTTCGTTTTCGCCAGGCATTTGCCTTGAAGGAGTTGAAAAAGCCGCAAGAGGCGATTCGCATCCTGCGCAAGCTCGCCTCGAAGGAGCCAGACGAGCCGAGGTACTGGTATTTGCTGGGGCTGGTCGAGAGTGATGCCGGGCATGCTGGTGAGGGGCATCTGGCCATGGGGCGGTATCATGCTTTGATTCTGGAGCGCAACAACGCCCTGTGGCATTTTCAGGAGGCGATTCGTTTGTTGCCGAACGGATCCACCGGGCAATCGATCGCGCGGGAGGAGTTGAAGCAGGCGCGCAAGATCGAGGTCAAGCGGGAGCCGGAGGAGGGGGAGCGCAAGCGGCGCTGAGGGGGAGCGCCTGCCATCTCGAACAATCTGATTTGACTGTTAAAAAAAAAGAGAGAGTCTGGGAGATTCTTCTCCCAGGGTTCTATCCTTTGTCTTTAGATTCTTGTCTTTAATCCTTTGTCTTTAGCGCGCTCTACAAAAAAGCGATTTTTCGCGCCTTTTGCGAAAAATCGCTGCGCGCAGCCTTGGTTCCTGGTGACGTTTTGCGCCTTTGCAAAACGTCACCAGGAACCATCGCCAGAACTGGCAGCCGAAGGCGGCTTATGTGCCGACATGCCATTCGCCCCCTCCTTATGCCCTGACGGGCAACGGAGGGGGCACATGAGACGGCGCGCGCTTGCGCCTTTTTTCGCAAAAGACGCGAAAAAAGGCTTATCGTGAAAAGCGCGCGAAAGGAAAAAGTCATAAAGAACAAAAATCCAAACCTCAGGGCTTCGCCCCGAACCCCACCAGGGGCCATTGGCCCCTGGACCCCGCCGGTTTTCCTGCCGGTTTTCCCACCGGTTTTCCCGCCAGTCTCCCCTACCCCTGCACCGGAATCTCCCGACTCACCCGCACCACCCGGTTCCCTTCGCCCACATACACCAACGTCGGCGCAAACCGCCCGGCCTCTTCCGGAGTCATGGAGACAAACGCGGCAATGATCAGAATATCCCCGTTACTGGCCTTGTGGGCCGCCGAACCATTCACCGAAATCGTCCCACTGCCGCGCGCGGCGCGAATCGCATAGGTGGTCAACCTCTCACCGTTGGTCACGTTCCATAAATGGATCTGCTCGAACTCCCGCAATCCGGCGCTCTCCATCAGATCTTCGTCAATGGCACACGAACCCTCGTAATCCACCTGCGTCTCCGTGACCGTGGCCCGGTGCAGCTTGCACTTGAGAAGCGTGATCTCCATCCCCCTACCCTCGCCTGATTCCGAATGGTCCCCTACGCGCCATCCTCGCGTGACAACACCATGTTGTCAATCAAGCGGGCACTGCCCAGCCGCACCGCCAGCAACATCACCGGATCCTCGTCATCCGTGACCGTCGCGACTTTCAGCAAGGTTCGTGCCGCTCGTACCGCCACATACTCCACACGCTCAATACCCGCCGCGTGCAGTACCTCCCTGGCGACCCCCTCCAACAACTCCGGACTCCCCTCCCCCGCACGACGCAAATCCCGCGCAGCCAACAAAGCCCGATACAACGCCCCGGCACGCTGACGCTCCTCCGGGTTCAAATAACGGTTGCGACTCGACATGGCCAAACCATCCGACTCGCGCACCGTCGGCACGCCGACCACCCGCAAGGGCATGGCCAGATCGGTCACCAACCGCTCGATCAACAAAAACTGCTGATAATCCTTCAGACCGAAAAACGCCACATCCGGTTGCACCCGGTTCAACAAAATCGTCACCACCAGGGCCACGCCATCGAAATGACCAGGCCGCACCGCACCGCACAGCCCGGCAGAGATCTCCGGAAGCTGAATGCGAGTCTGGAACCCCTCGGGATAGATCTCCCTCACCTCCGGCAGATACAACGCATCGCAACCGGCAGCGGTCAACATGGCCTGATCGGCCTCCAGAGTGCGCGGATAGCGGGAGAAATCCTCGTTGGGTCCGAACTGGGTGGGATTGACGAAAATCGAGGCCACCACATGGGCACACTGCTGACGCGCGGCGTGGATCAGGGCGATGTGACCGGCATGCAGCGCTCCCATGGTCGGCACAAAGCCGATTCCACCCCCCGAGGCGCGACGTGCGCGACTCCAACGGGTCAGGGCCTGGGCATCGGTGAGCAACTCCATGGATTCCTCGTTACGGATCAAAGCCGTGCTCAGGGCCCGGAAAGGCTCCGGTACGCACCTCGTCGGCAAAACGGTTCACCGCCGAAACGATCGCCTGGCCACCCTCCAGATAGTGCTTGACAAACCGGGGGCGCACGCCGTCGAACATCCCAAGCAGGTCGTAACCCACCAAAACCTGGCCATCGCAGGCCGGACCCGCGCCGATGCCAATGGTGGGAATGGTCAGCCGTTCGGTGATCGCGGTGGCCAACGGGGTGGGCATCCCTTCGAGAATCACGGCAAAAGCGCCGGCCTCCTGCACGGCCAGGGCATCCTCAAGCACCCCAGCCGCCGCATCGCCCCGTCCCTGCACCTTGAATCCACCAAAGGCATGCACCGATTGCGGCGTGAGCCCCACATGGGCCATGACCGGGATGTGATGGTCGGCCAGATAACGGATGGTCTCGACCATGCGCCGTCCACCCTCAAGCTTCACCGCCTGACAGCCGCTCTCCTTGAGAATGCGTACCGCGGCATCCATGACCCGATCCCCGGCACCATGACAGACCCCGAAAGGCATGTCGCACACCACCAGGGCGCGACTCGAACCGCGCACCACCGCCGTGGCGTGGTGGATCATCTGATCCAGGGTGACGGGCAGGGTGGTGTCATGGCCGAGAATCACCATGCCCAGAGAGTCGCCCACCAGCAGGATATCCACGCCGGCGCTCTCGAACAAACGGGCGAAGGTGTAGTCGTAGGCGGTCACGCAGACGATCCGGCGACCCGATCGTTTCATGCGATCGAGTTCCGGCACGGTGACGCGAGCGCTCATGACCGTTTCCCGTCTCGTGGAAACGGCGCGCGCGAAAGGCTCGCCAGGATTGTCGTTTGGGGGAGATCGATTTGTTTCATGAATGTCCGTCCCGGTCCCCGCGAAGGTGATCCAGGCGTCCCAGTATGAGTTCGGGTTGACGGGATTGCCCGCGAACGGGGCCTGCCCGATGTTCATGCATCCTCATAAAGAATCCGGATTCGGGTCACGGCTCCCTGATCAGTCGCTCGGAGTCCACGCCCATCCGTCCCAGTCGGATGATCCGGGCGGTATCATCGACCTCATCGAGCAGTCTGTCAATGGTTTTGCCGCATGTCGGATGGATCCACCCCGGCGCGAGATCCGCCAGGGGGCGCAGCACAAAACGGCGTGCATGCAGACGCGGATGGGGCAAAATCAACGACCTGGAGCGAATCACCCGCCCGCCGAAGAACAGAAGATCCAAATCCAAAGGGCGCGGACCCCAATGGATTTCATGGCCACGATCCCGTCCCGCCTCCCGTTCGAGGCGTTGCAACAGGCGCAACAGAGCGCGCGGACCGCTCGTCCGGCAGGCCAGCGCGGCCACGCCGTTCCAGAACCACGGCTGATGCCGGATCGGTCCGACCGGCTCGGTGCGGTAGAGCGGGGAGAAAGCCAGAAGGGTCAGGCCGGCGTGTCGATCCAACCGGACCAGGGCGCGACGCATCCGCGACAGGGTATCCGGATGGTTCCCGCCCAGACCGATCCAGGCCAAACGCGTGGCGGAAACGGTGGAAAAGGGGTTGGCCTCCGGGTCGTGGGCGGTCATGCGGACGAATCGGGATGCATGGACGACCGGCTGGGGATCTAGATCCGTCCGACGCTGTCGGCCTGGAAATTGACCTTGATGTGCCAGGGTTCGAAACGGACGCCGAGCAGATTGTCGCGGGGATAGCGCAGCCGCAGGTAGCCCAGGTCGCGCAGGCGCTTGAAAACCGGCGTGGTGATGAACCGTTCGGTGAAATTGAAAGCGCCGTAACCGGCCTGCCCCACATCGAAATCGCTCACGCCGTGGTAGGAGTAGCCCGGCGGCGCCAGGGAACGGGAGGCACGGGAGAGATTGCCATCGCTCTCCGACACCTTGGTGAGGAAGAGCTGGAACTGCTTGATCACGCTGCGCACGCCGGAGGTGAGCACCACCTGATCGCCCAACTCCTTGCGCAGGTGCTGATAGATCGCCTCGGGCTGGCCGCGGAAAAGGTAATTGCCGGTTCCGGAGAGTTTGACCACCTCGTTGATCGGCACGCGATCGGTCAGATTGCGCAGCGGCTTGTCGCCGTAAAAGCCGTAATCCGAGGCGCTGGCGTAGAAAAGCTGTTCTAGGAAGTTGAGCTCCTCGACCGTGAAGGGTTCGATTTCGGTCTGGGTACGGGCCAGATAGACCGCCTGATCGAAATCGATCACGTAGAAGTTGCCGAAGCCGATCAGTTTCTGGATGCGGTTGAAACGCCGAAGCGCGGAGTTGAGCAGGTCGAGCTGCTCTTCCTTGAGGTAGACGTCATCCGGATGGTCTTCGTTGAAGTAACGGACCTTGTGGAGATAGCTGTCCAGATCGTCGTCCCGGGAGTCCTGGGAGACACGATTTTTTTTGGGCAAACCGGTGGCACGGCGTTCGGCGGACGCAGCCAGGGCTTCGGATCCGAACGGATTCGAGGCCATCACACCTGCGGCACCCGCAGTGATTATTTTCAGAAAACCCCGTCTGTTCATGGTTTTCTTCGTCCGATGTCCTGTCTAGTTGGAACCAGGGGGTTCCAGCCGATCATTACCCTCAGGATGGTATCGATCAAATCATAGCACGCATCCAGGCACGAATGCCATGGGTGAATGCAACCGACGTGCGACCCAGCCGTTGCATTCGTGATAAGCAATTCTTTTGCCAGTTTATGTACATTCGCATCGAAATCGAAATAAACGCACACTCTTACCGCTTCTTGCGCGTATTTCGCTTTGACGCGCCCTGGCCATTGGGGTACAAAGGACAGTTGCACTGGCCCAGGGCCGTCCCCGATTCCTCCAACGCTGCCACCGTTTCATGCCCGCGACGCCACCGCACCGCCAGCCCATCGACGCACAACCCGCGCGACCCGCGACCGGGACCGGCTGGCCCATGGTCGCGATCCGTCGCATCCGGTGCATTCTGACGCTGGGGGTGGGGGTGTTGCTGGGTCTGTCGCCATGGACCGCCTGGAGCGCAGATCCGTCGAATCTCTCTGCCCACGAGGCCCTGGAGGCGATCGCCCAGGATGCGGTTAAGGGAAATCATATACCTGGGGTCGATAAAAAAACAGAAAAATCGCCGCCTCAGCTCTCCATGCCCGAGATGTGCGCCAAAATTGGCGCCAAGCTGCGTAGCGTCGATCCCTTGACCTGCCAGAAATTCAACCTGCAACGCACGGGTGCCGCCTCGGTCAACGGTCTGCCCATTCTCCTCAAGGAGTACCCACCCCACCCCGATCGCCCACCCCAGGCGCGCATCCTGCTGTTGGGCGGCATCCACGGGGATGAGTACTCCTCGATCAGCATCGTCTTCAAGTGGCTGGAGATCCTCGAAGCGCACCACTCCGGGCTTTTCCACTGGCGGGTCGCCCCCCTGGTGAATCCGGATGGTCTCTTGCGCGACCGGTCCCAGCGCACCAACATCCACGGCGTGGATCTGAACCGCAACTTTCCCACCACCGACTGGCATCGGGAGAGTCGTGAATACTGGGTCAACAAAACCCACAGCGATCCGCGTCGTTTTCCCGGTCCCGCCCCCTTGAGCGAACCCGAATCCCGTTGGGTCGCCGAGGAGATCGAGCGGTTCCGACCCAATGTCGTCATCTCGGTGCATGCCCCATTCGGTCTGCTCGACTTTGACGGTCCTCCCACCACGCCACCCGAGCGCCTTGGCGCCCTTTACCTGACCCTGCTCGGCACCTATCCCGGTTCCCTGGGTCGTTACGCCGGCATTCAAAAAAAACTGCCGATCATCACCATCGAACTCCCCTTGTCGGGCGCTCTACCCAACACCACGGAAATCGCCACCATGTGGTCTGACATGGTACGCTGGATCCGTGGCAACGTGCGCGATCGGGGGCCCAAACGCACCTACCTGACGGAACGTCCACTGCCATGAATCCACGCCTGAACCATCTGGAGCCTTATCCGTTCGAAAAGTTGGCCACGCTGTTGGCCAACACCACCCCGGAGACCAGCCTCGTGCCGATCAATCTGTCGATCGGCGAGCCGAAACATCCGCCCGCGCCCTTTCTTTTGGATGCGATGCGCGATTCGCTCATCGAGGTCTCCAAATATCCCTCGACCGCCGGCATGCCGGAGTTGCGTCGCGCCGCCTGTCAGTGGGCCGAAAAACGCTACGGTCTGGATGCCGGGGCGCTCGATCCGGAACGCAATCTGCTGCCGGTCAACGGCACCCGCGAGGCGCTTTTTTCCATCGTGCAGGCCGTGGTCGATCCGGCGCCCAAGAATCGATCCAAGCCGGTGGTGCTGATGCCCAACCCCTTCTATCAGATCTATGAGGGTGCGGCGATCATGGCCCATGCCGAGCCGGTCTACATGAACGCCAGCGAGGTTGAGGGGTTCCTGCCCGATTTCGGCGCCCTGCCCCCCTCCCTGCTCGATCGGGTGCAGCTTCTGTATCTCTGCACCCCCTCCAATCCCACCGGCGCCGCCTTCTCGTTGGAGCGTCTCCAGACCTTGATCCAACTCGCGGACCGTCATGATTTCGTCATCATCTCGGATGAGTGTTACTCGGAAATCTGGTATCAAACCCCGCCTCCCGGCATTCTCGAGGCGGCCTGGCGCGCGGGTCGCCGGGACTTTTCCCGGTGTCTTTCGTTCCAGTCGCTCTCCAAGCGTTCCAACCTGCCTGGCGCGCGCAGCGGTTTCGTGGCCGGGGATGCCTCGATCCTGAAAAAATATCTGCAACTGCGCACCTATACCGGCTGTTCCACCCCGCCGTTCATCCAGCGCGCCGCCATCGCCGCCTGGCTTGACGAGTCCCATGTGGAGGACAATCGGGTGATTTACCGTCAGAAACTGGCCGAGGCGTTGGAGATCCTTTCCCCGGTGTTGCCGGTCAAGGCGCCGGATGCCGGATTTTATCTCTGGCTCAAGGTGCCATCGGGTGGAGAACGGTTTGCCCATCGGCTTTACGAGCGGTACAATGTGACGGTGTTGCCGGGGGCCTATTTGAGTCGCGCCAACGGGCTTGCCACCCATCCGTCCGCTGCCGGGAATCCGGGTGAGGCGTGTGTGCGGGTGGCGATGGTGGCGTCGGTGGAGGAAAATCGCGAGGCGATGCAGCGGATCGCGGCGTGTGCCAGGGAGTTGCAGGCGGGCAATTGACGGATAAAACAGACAGGATCCAGGGGCCACACCCTTGCAGGGGACGGGGACCGAAAAAGTCCCCGGCTTAAGTGCGGAGACAGAGCCTCCGAGGTTTTGTTTTTGACTTGGCTTTTGAGCGCGCTCTTCAAAAAACGTTTTGCGCGCTTTTTGCGAAAAAACGCGCCGCGCCGCCATGTTCGCGGCATCGTTTCGCGCCTTTGGCAAAACGATGCCGCGAACATGGCCCGGCGTCATACCGCCGGAGGCGACACGTCTTCCACAGTCTCATGAGACCGCGCGCTTGCGCCCGTTTTCGCAAAAGGTGCGAAAACGGGCGGATCGTGAAGCGTGCGCGAAAGACAAAAGACGACAGTCGCGGGGCTCCGCCCCGCCCCTGCCGGAGGCGATCATCGCCCCCGGACCCCCTGATCTTTTTTTCCACCCCCCACCCAAGGAGTCACCCACCGTGTCGGATCTTCGCCCCCTCATCGAAGAGGCCTGGCAAAATCGCGCCAACATCGGCCCGGATTGCGATCCCACCCTGCGCCAGGCCATCCTGCAAGTCATCGACGCCCTGGACGCAGGCCAACTGCGCGTGGCCGAACCGGTCCCGGCTGACGCCCCAATCCCGGACGACGCCACCCACGGCTGGATGGTCAATCAATGGGTCAAAAAAGCCGTGCTGCTGTTTTTCAAGATCCATGACAACGGACCCATGAACGCCGGCGAGGCCCGCTGGTTCGACAAAGTGCCGCTCAAGTTCTCGAAATGGAAGAAAAAACAGTTCCGTGAAGCCGGCATCCGCGTCGTTCCCTCGGCCATCGCCCGCAAAGGGAGCTACCTGGCCCCCAAAGTGGTGCTCATGCCCTCCTACGTCAACATCGGCGCCTACGTCGATTCCGGCACCATGGTCGATACCTGGTCCACCGTCGGCTCCTGCGCCCAGATCGGCAAAAACGTCCACCTCTCCGGCGGCGTCGGCATCGGCGGAGTGCTCGAACCGCTGCAAGCCAACCCGGTGATCATCGAGGATGAGTGTTTCATCGGCGCCCGCGCCGAAGTGGCCGAAGGGGTGATCGTCGGTCGCGGCTCGGTGATCTCCATGGGGGTCTATCTCGGCGCCTCGACCCGCATCGTCAACCGCGCCACGGGAGAAATTCACTTAGGTTATGTTCCGCCCTACTCGGTGGTGGTCTCCGGCACCATGCCCGGCAAACCCCTGCCCGACGGCCAGCCCGGTCCGAACCTCTACTGCGCGGTGATCGTGAAGACCGTGGACGAGCGCACCCGCTCCAAGACCGGCATCAACGAGCTGTTGCGGGAGTTCTGATCAACGCCTGACCCTGGAGGTCCGTGGTGAACATTCACCCACGGACCTCCGTCCCCATGACGCGCGCATCAGATCCCATGACGATGCGCGCTGACATACTCGCGCAAAAACAGTCCCGCACGCCGCTGCCAACCCACGCCCGTTGACTCGAAAATCCACCACTTCCGGATCCAGTTGCAACGACACGGGCGCCAGTACCGGCTCGATGGCCCCTGGTGGGATCCAAAGGCAAAGCCCCAACCCTTGGGACTTTGCCGTTCGGTCCCCGGACCGTGCGACAGTTTGCCCCCCTACAACATCCCCAGAACCCCCGGCAGCCACAGGGAGATGGCCGGCACGTAGGTGACCAGCAGCAGAAAAACCACCATGACCATCATCCACGGCAGACAGGCGACGGTCACCTCGGAGAGCCCCTTGTGGGTGATGCCGCTGGCGATATACAGGTTGAGCCCCACGGGCGGGGTCACCATGCCGATCTCCATGTTGACGGTGAGGATTATGCCGAAGTGGATCGGATGGATGCCCAGCCGCATGGCCACCGGATAGAGCAACGGAGCCATGATGAGGATGATGGACGAGGGTTCCATGAAATCCCCGGCCAGGATCAGCAGCAGGTTGACCGCCAGAAGGAACATGATCGGTCCGAAGCCCTGATCGAGCATCCAGGCGCTCAAGGTCTGGGGGATGTTCTCATAGGTCAAGAGGAACGAGAAAAGGATCGCGTTGGTGATGATGTAGAGCAGCATGGCGCTCATGTTGGCCGATTCGAGCAACACGCGCGGCACGTCGGAGAGTTTCAGGTCGCGGTAGACGAACACGGCGACGAAGAACGAATAGACCGCGCTGACGGCGGCGGCCTCGGTGGGGGTGAACAGCCCCGAGTAGATCCCCCCCATGACCACGACGATGAGCGACAACCCCCATACGCTGTCGCGGAAGGCGGCGCCGCGCTCGGCCCAGGAGGCCTTGGGTTGACGGGGATAATCGTGCCGCCAGGCGCGGAACCAGGTGAGCAGAGCGAGCAGGATCGCCAGCAGGATGCCCGGCACCACCCCGGCCATGAACATCGCCCCCACCGAAGTGCTGGTGGAAACCGAGTACATGACCATGACGATCGAGGGTGGAATGAGGATGCCCAACGCGCCGGAAGTGCTGATGACGCCGGTGCCGAACTCCCAGGGAAAGCCGGCGCGCACCATGGCCGGCATGAGGATCGAGCCGATGGCCACCACGGTGGCCGGCGAGGAGCCGGAGATGGCGGCGAACAGGGCGCAGGCGAGCACGGCGGAGAGGCCGAGGCCACCGGGAAGGTGCCCCACCATGTCGGTGGCGAAGCGGATCATGCGTCGGGCGACGCCGCCGTGGGTGAGGAAGCTGCCCGCCAGCACGAAGAACGGGATGGCCATGATCTCGAACCGTTCGATGCCGGTGAACAGCTTGAGCGCCACGGCTTCGATGGGCACGTTGGTCAGGGCGACCATGTAGAGAAGCACGGTCAAGCCGAGGGCGATGGAGATCGGCATGCCGGTGATCAGCAGCACGGCCAGCAGGCTGAAGATGATGATCGAGGTCATGCCTTGGCCTCCTCGGTCTCGATGCCGGCCACATGGGCATGATCGACATGCGGCATCCGCCCGGTTTTCTGATAGGCGAAGGCCACCTGCACGAACCGGAAGCACATGAGATAGGAGCCGAGGGGGATGCAGAGATAGATGATCCACATGGGGAGTTCCATGTCCGGGGAGGTCTGATCGGTGCGGCTCATCAGCAGGACGAAATGGGCGCCGAGGGTGCCGATGATCCCGGTGAAGGCGACGCCGCTCATCAGGCCGAAAATCACCACCTTGTGTTTGAGTCGCTCCTCGAGCCGGTTGACCAGCACGTCCACGCCGACGTGGATGCCGGTGCGCACCCCGTAGGCGGCGCCGAACTTGGCCATCCAGATGAACAGATAGATGCAGAGTTCCTGCGCCCAGCTGGTGCTGAATCCGGCCATGAAGTCGTGCAGGAACGAAACGCCCAGGGCATAGCGGTGGACCACCGCCACGAAGACGATCAGCGTGGCGGCGGCCATGAGGATGGTGATGATGGCCTCTTCGAGGTGATCGAGAAGTTTCAGCATGTCGCGGTCGATCCGCTCACGGCTTGGACGGATCGAAACCGGTGGCCATGTGGATCGACTGGATCAGCTCCGCGCCGATGCGGTTGGCCATCTCCTGATGGACCTTGACCAGCGCCTTTTTCCAGGCGGCGCGCTGCTCGTTGGTCAGCAGGACGACCTGGGTCTTGCCGGACTGGCGGACCGCCTCGATGGCGCCGTCATTCTCTTGTTTGGCGATCTGGTTGGCGTAGACCGTGGCATCGGCCAGGGCGCGATCGAGCTGGGTACGCACTTCGGGGGGCAGACCTTCCCAGAACGCCTTGTTGACGATCACCGCGTAGCCGAGGTAGCCGTGATCGGAGAGGGTCATGTGTTTCTGCACCTCGTGCATCTTCTGGGTGTAGAAGTTGGAGGCGGGATTTTCGGTGCCGTCCACGACGCCGGTCTGGAGCGCCTGATAGACTTCGGAGAAGGCCATGACCTGGGGATTGCCGCCCAGGGCGCGCATCTGGGCATCGAGCACCTTGGAGGATTGGATGCGCAGCTTGAGACCCTTGAAATCCTCGACGTTCTTCAAGGGCTTGTTGGCGCTCATCTGCTTGAAGCCGTTATCCCAATAGGTGAGACCCAGGATCCCCTTGGAGGAGAGCTTGGCGAGCAGGGCCTGACCGATCGGGCCGTAGGTGATTTTGTGGAGCTGTTCGTAGTTGTCGAACAGGAAGGGGAGGTCGAAGACCTCGAACTCCTTGACCCCCAGGGGACCGAATTTGGCCAGGGAGGGGGCGAGCATCTGCACCGTGCCCATCTGCACGGCTTCCAGCTCCTCTTTGTCCTTGAAGAGCTGACTGTTGGGGTAGACCTCGACCTTGACCCGATCCTTGGTGTAGCTGGCGGCGAGTTCCGCGAATTTGTCCGCGGCCTTGCCCTTGGGGGTATCCTTGGCCACGACGTGGCTGAATTTGATGGAGATTTGATCTCCGGCCCAAGCCGTTCCGCCCAGGACGACCCACGTCAAGGCCATGATCCCAATGCCGATGCGCCAAATTTTCATAGTGATGAGATCCTCGCGTCAGGGGAAGGGTAAAGATAAAATTCTACGTGGCCAGCATAAAGGAAAGCAAGCGCACGTCAAGGAAAGCGCGGCTCAATCCCGCAATTCCCGCCCGGTCAGGCGCAGAAAAACATCCTCCAGGCTGGCCGGTCGGGAGAGACAGACCAGCTCGTGGCGACCGCGCAGCCGGGAGATCACCTCCGCGCCATCGTCGCTGTGGCAGTGCAGCGCATCGCCCACCCGCTCCAGGCGTCCGGGCAGATGGGAGAAGGCGTCCGGATCCAGGGGCGCGCCGAGGCCGCGGATCTCCACCACCTCGGGTTCGACGTGAGCGCGGATCAGGGCAGCCGGTGAATCCATGGCCAGGATGCGCCCCTGATCGATGATCATCAGCCGGTCGCAGAGTCGGGCCGCCTCTTCCATGTAATGGGTGGTGAGAAAGAGGGTGGTGCCCTGATTCTTCAGCGCGGCGAGTCGCTGCCAGATCAGATGGCGCGCCTGGGGGTCGAGGCCGGTGGTCGGTTCGTCGAGGATGAGGAGTTCCGGTTCGTTCACCAGCGCACGCGCGATCACCAGACGGCGTTTCATCCCCCCGGAGAGGGTACGCACCGCATGATCGCGTCGTTCGGAGAGCTGGGCAACCTCCAGCAGAGGATTGATCCGCTCGCGGGCGGCACGGTCCGAAAGTCCGAAGTAGCGTCCATAGACCAGCAGATTTTCGGCCACGGTCAGATCGTCATCGAGGTTGTCCTCCTGGGGAACCACCCCGATGCGGCGATGGGCCTCGCCCCGATTTCGGTCGGCATGGGCCTCGAACAGAAACAGCTCACCCCCTTCCAGGGGGGTCAGGCCGGTGATCAGACGCAGGGTGGTGGTTTTGCCCGCGCCGTTGGGACCGAGCATGCCGAAACACTCCCCGGCGCGCACCTCGAAGTCGATCTCGGCGACCACGGCGCGGCCTTGATAGCTTTTTCGCAGATTTTTGGCTCGAATCAACGCCCGTACCATGGTTTGACGTTTCATCCTCGTTTGATTTATGGAAAAATGGCGCTGTCATCAGTCCATGAACGCCCATCCAGGCCGTTTTGCGGCTGGGAGGAGATCGCTCCTCCTCCATCCCGCCAATCTTCAGGTTCGAAAGTTATGCAACATCGCATGGGAGGCGTGCAATGGCCCACGACTTGGAACGCGTCGCTTCACACCGCTTGCTGACCAGCGCGCAAATGCGCGAGGCAGACCGCCGCACCATCGAAAACCTGGGTCTGCCTGGGGTGGTGCTGATGGAAAATGCCGGTGCCGCAGCCTGCCGGATCCTGAAAACCCGCATGCCGGAGTGGCGTGAACGGGTGGTGGTGATTCTGGCCGGCCAGGGCAACAACGGAGGCGACGGCTTCGTGGTGGGGCGATGGCTGCTGCAATCCGGTGGCCGGGTGGTGGTGTTGCTGCTTGGACGGGGGGCGGATCTGAAAGGGGATGCCCGCATCCATCACGGGGCGTTCGTGGGACAAGGAGGGGTGGTGCGGGAGCTTTTGCCCGGCGTGGAACTGGCCGACGTGCTCCATCCCCTGCTGCTCCATTGCAGCGTGGTGGTGGATGCGATCTTCGGCACCGGTCTGGCCCGCTCCGTCGAGGGGCTGGCCGCCGAGCTGATCCGCCTGGTGGCACGAAGCGGCAAACCGGTTCTGGCGGTGGACATCCCCTCCGGAGTGTGCGCGGATACGGGACGCATTCTGGGGTGCGCCCTGCCGGCACGCTGGACCGTCACCTTCGCGGCGGAAAAACGGGGCCATCGTCTGTATCCGGGCGCCGGGCTCGTCGGCGAACTGATCGTGGCGCCGATCGGCATTCCCGAGAGCTTTCTGAACATCCCCGAACATGACGTGGCCCTCAACGTCACGGAAGATCTGGTGATTCCCAAACGCTCCCCGGATGCCCACAAGGGGGATTGCGGTCGTCTGCTGGTCGTGGCCGGCGGGGTCGGCATGGAGGGCGCGGCGATCCTGGTGGCCCAGGGGGCGGCACGGGTGGGAGCGGGTCTGATCACCGTGGCCACCCCGGCAGCGGCGCAACCGGTGGTCACCGCCGGCCTGACCGAGGCCATGACCCTGCCGTTGCCGCTGCGCGCCTCGGGCGAACCTCTGTTGGACATCATTACCAAAGGCCGTTTTCAACCCGACGTGCTGGCCATCGGGCCGGGTCTGGGGGAGAACGAACAGACCTGGGAACTGGTCACCGCGATGATGGCCTGGAAAGAGCTTCCCACCCTGCTGGACGCGGATGCCTTGAACGTATTGGCCGGCCAGGGGGAACGAATCCGCCACTGGAGCATCGGACGACGCACACCGTTGATCCTCACCCCCCATCCCGGCGAAATGGCCCGGTTGTGGGGCATGGAGGTCAACGACGTGCGGGGGGACCGGCTGGCGATCGCGCGCCGCACTGCCCGTGACTGGGGGGTATGGGTGGTTCTCAAGGGGGCGGGCTCGGTGATCGCCGCGCCGGACGGACGCGCCTGGATCAACGCCACCGGCAATCCGGGTCTGGCCGCCGGCGGCAGCGGGGATCTTCTGACCGGCATCATCGCCGGCCTTCTGGCCCAGGACTGGCCGGTGGAGAGCGCGGTACGCGCCGGGGTGTGGCTGCACGGCGCGGCGGCGGATGCCTGCGCCGCCGAACAGGGCATGGTCGGCATGCTGGCCGGCGATCTGCTTCCCCATACCCGCCGACTGCGCAACGGCCTCGGCTAGCGCCATGGAACGACGTCGCTTCGGCAAGACCGGCCTGGATGTCTCGGTGTTGACCCTCGGGACCATGCGCCTGCCGCGCGGCTGGGAGACGCCCCACGATCATCTGCCGGAAGAGAGCCTGGAATCGACCTTCGCGATCGTCTCCACCGCCCTGTCCGCCGGGATCAACCTGATCGAAACCGCACGCGGCTACGGCAAGAGCGAACGACTGCTCGGCGCGGTGCTGCCCCGGGTCGGGGTGCCCCGCGAACGCTACCACATCATGACCAAAGCCCCGCCCGCCCCCACCGCGCGGGAGATGCGCCAGTGGATCGACGATTCCATCACCCGTCTGGGGTGTGATCGCATCGATCTGTTCGCCCTGCACGGCCTGAACCGCGAAACGCACCTTCAGGCCCTCGGCGCCAGAAACGGGGTGATGACCGCCCTTCATCAGGCCCGCGACGAAGGGTTGATCGGCGCCATCGGCTTCTCCGGCCACGCGGCGCCACCGCTGTTGCTGAGAATCCTCGCCACCGGCCATTTCGATTTCGTCAATCTCCACTATTACCGGTTCCGACGCGCCAACCACGCCGCCGTGGCCCTGGCCAACGCCCTGGGCATGGGAGTTCTGATCATCTCGCCCAACGACAAGGGCGGACGACTCTACGATCCGCCGGAACGGCTGCGTCTGTTGACCGCCCCCTTGCAGCCGGCGCAGTTCAACGAACGATGGCTGCTGGCCCAGAACGGAATCCACACCCTGAGCATCGGCCTGAGCGATCCGACCCAACTGCCCCTGCATCTGGACGGGTTGCGGCATGCGCCCGCCTGGGGAGATGCCGAACGGGAGATCGCCTGGCGTCTGGCGGCGGCGGAATCCCGCTCCGCGCTCAACGACTGCGGACAGGGGTGTTTCGCTTGCCTGCCCTGTCCCCAGGGGATCGAAATCCCGGAGATCCTGCGCATGGATCATTTGATTCACTGTTTTGACATGACGCATTTCGCCCGCTATCGTTACGACATGATGCGTCCCGGCGATCACTGGGTGCCTGGCGCCCGACTGGAAACCTGCGACCGCTGCGGCGACTGTCTGCCGCGCTGTCCGCGTGGCCTGCCGATTCCCGAGCTTCTGGCCGGGGCGCGTCGGCGCATGGACCCGGAGGGGGAGTCCTGCTCATGACCGACAAGATTCACGAGATACCCACTTCCGGGGTGCGTTCCATCGTGGCTCAACAAGGGAGAAAGGCCATGGCCGTAGTGATCCTCGCCCACAACAAAAAACTCACCTTCAAATGGCTGCGCTTTCCGGTGACCGGGATCGAGGGGTTGGACCGACAGCATCAGGAACTGTTGGATCAACTCAACGACTTGAAGGGGCTTTTGACCGAAGGGTGTGATCCGACCATCGTCGCCGAGCGGCTGCGGGGATTGCATGGCTGGTTCGACAGGCACTTCGAGGCGGAAAACCAGCTCATGCGGACACGCGACCTTTCCGACGCGGCGGCGCATATCGCCGCCCACCAGGCGTTGCTGGAGGGGCCGATGTTCCAGACCACCTTTGCCGCCGATGGTCAGGAGGGGTTCGACATCGACGCGCTCTTCACCTGGGAGGCCCAACACATCAACCATTTCGACCGTCCCCTGGCCGAGTTTCTCCTGACGCGGGAGTCGTGACCCGCGCAGCGATTCGACGCGGGCCGGGGCATCACGCGCCACCAGGCCCATCCAACGAGTCGGGCGAATCGTCCGGGGGGGTTACAAATACCGAAGAGGATTTTCGATCAACTGGAGGTGCAGCGCGCGGTATTTGTTGAGCAGGCGGTCGAGGATCCACCGCTCCAGGGTGCGCAACGGCAGACGGGCGATGGGGTCGAGTCCGGTGGCGAGCCGTTCCGACGCGCGGTCGGTCAGGGCGCGGATCAACGGGATCAGGGAGGCCTTGCGGTCGAGTCCGGCGGCCAGGGTATCGCGACCGAATCCGGCCTCGGCGAGCATCCCGGTGGGAATGGTGATCAACTGGCGGTCCTTGCGGGCATCCTTGGCCAGGTCACGGGCAATGTGGATCAGATAGCAGAAGATCGCCATGTCGCGCACCTGGTCGCGACAGAAGGGGTCGGGCCGGTTCAATCGATAGTGACCGTCCTGAACCTCGCAGGCGAGGATATAGGCGAAGGTGGCCGCCGGAGAGACGGTCGCCCCCTCACAGTAGGCGAGAAAATCCTCCCAGGTGACGATCTCCTGCTCGTGGACATCGTGACGCATGGCATCGGCCAGGGCATCCCAAGGCCAATCGCCCAGATCGCTCTGACCGATGGTCTCGTTGAGGGCAAGAAAAACATCCGGATGAAAGGAGTCCGCGCGCGGGGTGAAGGCGTGTCGGCTGGCGGCACGGGCCTGGAGACGCCAGGTTTCGATCTTCTCGAGAACCCGCTCCCGTTGGCCGGGACGCTGCTCCCTGGGGAGGGCGAGAAAATTCTCATCCACCAGATCATCGATCACCCGCATGGCGGCGTAGGCGCTGATGAACAGGCGCCGCTTGGCCCCTCCCAGCAGTCGCGACACCAGAAACAGCGGCGAACCGTTGCGTTGGGCGATGGCGTGGCAGACGGCATCGGGCGACGGGCGGTCCGGAGACGCGGTGGATGGGATCAGGATCATGATGGCTTTTTGAAAATATGCGGGTGGGTCGCGCGAGCGCTTTCGCGGGGAGACGCTTTTCCTTTATTCTGTCAAGATCGGTTGCGTGTCGCAACCCTTCCGTCCACTTGAATACTGGAATTTCATCATGGGTAATCGTTTTTGGATCGCTTGCGTGTTGTGGATGATGGTGCTGACGGGTGGCTGTTCCAGCGGACCGGAGATCGCGCCGACCAAACCACCGGAAGAGCTGTACCAGGAGGGGATGCTCGGACTGAAGAACGAGCGGTTCAAGGCGGCGGCGGACCGGTTCCAGCAGATCGATCAAAAACACCCCTTCTCCCCTTATGCCACGCGGGCACAGCTGAATCTGATCTATGCCCAATACAAGAACGGCGATTACGAGGAGACGGTGGGATCGGCCTTGCGGTTCATCCGTCTGCATCCGCGCCATCGGCATGTGGCGTATGCGTTCTACATGCGCGGATTGGCCCACTATCAACGCATCGCCGACTCCTATCGGGATCAGAACCGTACCCGCGAGGCGGTGACGGCGTTTCGCGAGCTGATCACCCGTTTTCCGAAGTCCGATTATGCCTTCGAGGCACAGCGGATGCTGCGGTTGTGCGTGAATCGTCTCGCCGAACAGGAGATGGTGGTGGCGCGGTTCTATCTGGACCGGGAGGAGTATATCGCGGCGGTCAACCGGTTCATACAGGTGGCCCACCATCCGGAATTCCAGACCACCCCGTTCGCCGAGGAGGCGTTGTTCAGTCTGGTCCTGGCCTCGCAGCGGCTGGGACTGCCCGAAGAGGCGCGCAACCATGCGGCGGTGCTGGGACATAACTTCCCCGAGGGCGCGTTCTACAAGGCGGCGGTACGCCTGTTGGACAAAAAGGGGGACGTGAGCCGATCGGAGCTGGCCGAGTTGCGGCGCGGCGTGGACGAGGGATCGGTTTTCAGTCGGTTTTTCCAAGGTTTGGCCCCCACCCTTCTGCCCACGCAAACCCAGTCTCGCTGACACCCCCCACGCGCGCCCGAACGGCATTCCGGGCGCGCGTCCCTCCTTGCCCAACGTTGGTATAGCCAATGGTATAGATCTGCATTTTTGCGCTATCCTGCCTCACGGCAAGGGGATATCGTATATCCACGTCGAAAATGTTGCTTTATGCCCGCATACGTTATCATGGAACGCTCGAAGGGAGGTCCATGGTACGGAGGGTGAGGGGAATCTCCCCCCATCATGCAAGTTACCGGGCAGACGACGTGGCAGCCAAAAACCGGTTGGATGCGGCGAGGCCAAGGCTGGCAGATTTTTTCTTTGCAATCATTTGAGTAAATTTTTCGCTTGATCGATTCATATTGGTTAAGAGTTCACCCCTGTTTCAACCCGCCTGATCGCACCGCGCAGGCCTTTTGACGAGGACGAAGACCATGGCCGAGGAGACCGAAAACCGCAATCCCGCTCCGGTGGTGGATGAGGAGGAGGAGTCCCGTCAAACATTGGACGACCTGACGGTGTTGCAGCAGACCCGGACCGTGGACATGTCCGCCGAGGCCTCGTCGTTCACCGATCAGGGGAACTCGAACGAAGATCTGCAAGCTCTGGGATCGATCCAGATGGGCAGTGGCCTGGAGATCAAGGATGGCCTGTCCGAGACCCAGGAGACCGAGGGAATTTTTGCCGAGGATGACAAGCCGGTTCAGGGTGACGTGACCCCTCCCCCATCTGGAGCGGAGAAGGCGGCGGCCCAAGCCCCGACCGAAGAGGTGACGCAACAGTCTGGAGCCGAGGAGCCGGCGCAGCCGGTGCCGAGCGCCGAGGATGCGCAGGTGGCGCCGGAGGAACCGGTGATCGACACCACGTCGCCGACCACGCCGACCACGCCGACCGCACCGACCACGGCCACAACGCCGACCAGCCCGACCGCGCCCGTGCAGGCCGCCGAGCCGGCAGCGCCAGCGATTCCCTCTGCTCCGACCCTGGCACAGATTCAGGCAACTGCCGGTGTGACGTCCCCAACGACGCCGACCACCGTGACGTCCCCGACCACGCCGACCACCGTGACGTCCCCGACCACGCCGACCACCGTGACGTCCCCAACGACGCCGACCACCGTGACGTCCCCAACGACGCCGACCACCGTGACGTCCCCAACGACGCCGACCACCGTGACGTCCCCAACGACGCCGACCACCGTGACGTCCCCAACGACGCCGACCACCGTGACGTCCCCAACGACGCCGACCACCGTGACGTCCCCAACGACGCCGACCACCGTGACCAGCGCCACAACGCCGACCACGGTGACCTCGGCCACAACGCCGACCACCGTGACCAGCGCCACAACGCCGACCACCGTCACCTCGGCCACAACGCCGACCACCGTGACGTCCCCAACGACGCCAACCACGGTCACCTCGGCCACAACGCCGACCACCGTGACCAGCGCCACAACGCCGACCACGGTCACCTCGGCCACAACGCCGACCACCGTGACCAGCGCCACAACGCCGACCACCGTCACCTCGGCCACAACGCCGACCACCGTGACGTCCCCGACCACGCCGACCACCGTGACCAGCGCCACAACGCCGACCACCGTCACCTCGGCCACAACGCCGACCACCGTGACCAGCGCCACAACGCCGACCACGGTCACCTCGGCCACAACGCCGACCACCGTGACCAGCGCGACCACACCGACCACGGTCACCTCGGCCACAACGCCGACCACCGTGACGTCCCCGACGACGCCGACCACCGTGACCAGCGCCACAACGCCGACCACCGTGACCAGCGCGACCACGCCAACCACGGTCACCTCGGCCACAACGCCGACCACCGTGACCAGCGCCACAACGCCGACCACCGTCACCTCGGCCACAACGCCGACCACCGTCACCTCGGCCACAACGCCGACCACCGTGACCAGCGCCACAACGCCGACCACCGTCACCTCGGCCACAACGCCGACCACCGTGACCAGCGCCACAACGCCGACCACCGTCACCTCGGCCACAACGCCGACCACCGTGACCAGCGCCACAACGCCGACCACCGTCACCTCGGCCACAACGCCGACCACCGTGACCAGCGCCACAACGCCGACCACCGTCACCTCGGCCACAACGCCGACCACCGTGACCAGCGCGACCACACCAACCACGGTCACCTCGGCCACAACGCCGACCACCGTGACGTCCCCGACCACGCCGACCACCGTGACCAGCGCCACAACGCCGACCACCGTGACCAGCGCGACCACGCCGACCACGGTCACCTCGGCCACAACGCCGACCACCGTGACGTCCCCGACCACGCCGACCACCGTGACCAGCGCCACAACGCCGACCACCGTCACCTCGGCCACAACGCCGACCACCGTCACCTCGGCCACAACGCCGACCACCGTGACCAGCGCCACAACGCCGACCACCGTCACCTCGGCCACAACGCCGACCACCGTCACCTCGGCCACAACGCCGACCACCGTGACGTCCCCGACCACGCCGACCACCGTGACCAGCGCCACAACGCCGACCACCGTCACCTCGGCCACAACGCCGACCACCGTCACCTCGGCCACAACGCCGACCACCGTGACCAGCGCCACAACGCCGACCACCGTCACCTCGGCCACAACGCCGACCACCGTGACCAGCGCCACAACGCCGACCACCGTCACCTCGGCCACAACGCCGACCACCGTGACCAGCGCCACAACGCCGACCACCGTGACCAGCGCGACCACACCGACCACCGTGACCAGCGCCACAACGCCGACCACGGTCACCTCGGCCACAACGCCGACCACCGTGACCAGCGCGACCACGCCGACCACGGTCACCTCGGCCACAACGCCGACCACCGTGACCAGCGCGACCACGCCGACCACGGTCACCTCGGCCACAACGCCGACCACCGTGACCAGCGCGACCACGCCGACCACGGTCACCTCGGCCACAACGCCGACCACCGTGACGTCCCCAACGACGCCGACCACCGTGACCAGCGCCACAACGCCGACCACCGTGACGTCCCCAACGACGCCGACCACCGTGACCAGCGCCACAACGCCGACCACCGTGACCAGCGCGACCACACCGACCACCGTGACCAGCGCCACAACGCCGACCACGGTCACCTCGGCCACAACGCCGACCACCGTGACCAGCGCCACAACGCCGACCACGGTCACCTCGGCCACAACGCCGACCACCGTGACCAGCGCGACCACACCGACCACGGTCACCTCGGCCACAACGCCGACCACCGTGACCAGCGCCACAACGCCGACCACGGTCACCTCGGCCACAACGCCGACCACCGTGACCAGCGCGACCACACCGACCACGGTCACCTCGGCCACAACGCCGACCACCGTGACCAGCGCCACAACGCCGACCACGGTCACCTCGGCCACAACGCCGACCACCGTGACCAGCGCGACCACACCGACCACGGTCACCTCGGCCACAACGCCGACCACCGTGACCAGCGCCACAACGCCGACCACGGTCACCTCGGCCACAACGCCGACCACCGTGACCAGCGCGACCACACCGACCACGGTCACCTCGGCCACAACGCCGACCACCGTGACCAGCGCCACAACGCCGACCACGGTCACCTCGGCCACAACGCCGACCACCGTGACCAGCGCCACAACGCCGACCACGGTCACCTCGGCCACAACGCCGACCACCGTGACCAGCGCCACAACGCCGACCACGGTCACCTCGGCCACAACGCCGACCACCGTGACCAGCGCCACAACGCCGACCACAGTCACCTCGGCCACAACGCCGACCACCGTGACCAGCGCCACAACGCCGACCACGGTCACCTCGGCCACAACGCCGACCACCGTGACCAGCGCCACAACGCCGACCACGGTCACCTCGGCCACAACGCCGACCACCGTGACGTCCCCAACGACGCCGACCACCGTGACCAGCGCCACAACGCCGACCACCGTGACGTCCCCAACGACGCCGACCACCGTGACCAGCGCCACAACGCCGACCACGGTGACCTCGGCCACAACGCCGACCACGGTGACCTCGCCCACCAGCCCGACGGCTCCAGAGCCGCCAGTGTTGGAAACGCCGGATGCGGCAGGCAACGAAGATCAACCCATTCCTCTGGAGATCAGTTTTGCCCTCCAGGATGACAACAGCTCGGAAACGTTGTCGGGCGACATCGTGCTCACGGATATTCCGGATGGCGCCATGCTGAACATCGGCAGCGCGGGTCCGGACAACACCTGGATCATCCCGCAGGAAGCCCTGCATGTGACCGAAACCAATGCGGCGGGCAACCCGGTTGCCTGGGAAGTTCCTGGTCTGACGATCACACCGCCGGCGAACAGTGATGCTGAATTCTCGGTGGGTGTGCGCGTCACCACGATGGAAGATGGTCAACCGTTGGTCACTGAAGGAACCATCGATGTCACGGTCGAGGCCGTGGCGGATGATATCTCCTTTACTACCAATTCCCACACCCCGGCTTCGGATGGCAACTCCAAGGGTGGCGGCTCCAAAGGCGGCGGATCCAAGGGTGGCGGATCCAAGGGTGGTTCGGGTAAAGAGCATGACGACAACGGCCACGGGAACGATCCGGGCAAGGTCGATCCGAGCAATCCAGGCGCTTCCAAGGACGGCGCTTCCAAGGGCGGCGCTTCCAAGGGCGGCGGCTCCAAGGGCGGCGGCTCCAAGGGCGGCGGCTCCAAGGGCGGCGGCTCCAAGGGCGGCGCTTCCAAGGGCGGCGCTTCCAAGGGCGGCGCTTCCAAGGGCGGCGCTTCCAAGGGCGGCGCTTCCAAGGGCGGCGCTTCCAAGGGCGGCGCTTCCAAGGGAGCAGGCGCTTCCAAGGGCGGCGGCTCCAAGGGCGGCGGTGGTTCGCATGGTGGCGGTGGTTCCAAGGGGGGTGGAAGCCACGGTGGAGCCTCGCAGGGTGGTCATGATGCCGGTTCGGGTGAACATGGCGAAGTGGTGCTGGAAATCGGTTTTGCCCTGCACGACACCGATGGCTCCGAGAAATTGGCGGGCGACATCGTATTGACGAACGTCCCCGAAGGAGCAACATTGAGTGTTGGCAGTGCTGGAGAACAACCAGGAACATGGATCATCCCGAAAGCCGATCTGGCTGAAACCGGGCATAATGCCGCTGGTCAACCGATTGCCTGGACCATCCCGAACCTGACGATCACCCCGCCGGAAGGAAGCACGGCTGATTTCAACCTCGGCATTCAGGTGACCACCGAGGATGATGGACACATGCACACGGCCAACGGTTCAATCACCGTGGATGTGGCAGAGTCTAAAGCGGCTTCCAAGGGCGGCGGCTCCAAGGATGCAAATCATGTGACCGGCGCTTCCAAGGGTGGCGGCGGCTCCAAGGGCGGCGGCTCCAAGGGTGCCGGCGCTTCCAAGGGTGGCGGTGCTTCCAAGGGTGGCGGCGGCTCCAAGGGCGGCGGCTCCAAGGGTGCCGGCGCTTCCAAGGGTGGCGGTGCTTCCAAGGGTGGCGGCGGCTCCAAGGGCGGCGGCTCCAAGGGTGCCGGCGCTTCCAAGGGTGGCGGTGCTTCCAAGGGCGGCGGCTCCAAGGGTGCCGGCGCTTCCAAGGGTGGTGCCAAGGAACATGACGACAATGGCCACGGGAACGATCCGGGCAAGGTCGATCCGAGCAATCCAGGTGCCTCCAAGGGTGGCTCCCAAGGCGGCGGCTCCAAGGGTGGCGGGGCCAAGGGCGGGTCGGCAGGCGGCGGTTCCAAGGGTGGCAGCGCCATGGTTGGCGGTGCCAAGGGCGGATCGGCGGGCGGCGGTTCCAAGGGCGGTGGCGCTTCCAAGAGTGGCGGCGCTTCCAAGGGCGGCGGCTCCAAGGGTGCCGGCGCTTCCAAGGGTGGTGCCAAGGAACATGACGACAATGGCCACGGGAACGATCCGGGCAAGGTCGATCCGAGCAATCCAGGTGCCTCCAAGGGTGGCTCCCAAGGCGGCGGCTCCAAGGGTGGCGGGGCCAAAGGCGGATCGGCGGGCGGCGGCTCCAAGGGTGGCAGCGCCATGGTTGGCGGGGCCAAGGGTGGGTCGGCGGGCGGCGGTTCCAAGGGTGGCAGCGCCATGGTTGGCGGGGCCAAGGGCGGATCGGCGGGCGGCGGCTCCAAGGGTGCCGGCGCTTCCAAGGGTGGCGGTGCTTCCAAGGGCGGTGCTTCCAAGGGCGGCGGCTCCAAGGGTGCCGGCGCTTCCAAGGGTGGTGCCAAGGAACATGACGACAATGGCCACGGGAACGATCCGGGCAAGGTCGATCCGAGCAATCCAGGTGCCTCCAAGGGTGGCTCCCAAGGCGGCGGCTCCAAGGGTGGCGGGGCCAAGGGCGGATCGGCGGGCGGCGGCTCCAAGGGTGGCAGCGCCATGGTTGGCGGGGCCAAGGGCGGGTCGGCGGGCGGCGGCTCCAAGGGTGGCAGCGCCATGGTTGGCGGGGCCAAGGGCGGGTCGGCGGGCGGCGGCTCCAAGGGTGGCAGCGCCATGGTTGGCGGGGCCAAGGGCGGGTCGGCAGGCGGCGGCTCCAAGGGTGGCAGCGCCATGGTTGGCGGGGCCAAGGGCGGGTCGGCGGGCGGCGGCTCCAAGGGTGGCAGCGCCATGGTTGGCGGGGCCAAGGGCGGGTCGGCGGGCGGCGGCTCCAAGGGTGGCAGCGCCATGGTTGGCGGGGCCAAGGGCGGGTCGGCGGGCGGCGGCTCCAAGGGTGGCAGCGCCATGGTGGGCGGGGCCAAGGGCGGATCGGCGGGCGGCGGTTCCAAGGGTGGCAGCGCCATGGTTGGCGGGGCCAAGGGCGGGTCGGCGGGCGGCGGCTCCAAGGGGGCAGGCGCTTCCAAGGGTGGTGCCAAGGAACATGACGACAATGGCCACGGGAACGATCCGGGCAAGGTCGATCCGAGCAATCCAGGTGCCTCCAAGGGTGGCTCCCAGGGCGGCGGCTCCAAGGGTGGCAGCGCCCAGGACGGTTCGGCGGACGGCGGCTCCAAGGGTGGCGGGGCCAAGGGCGGGTCGGCGGGTGGCGGCTCCAAGGGTGGCAGCGCCCAAAGTGGTTCGGCGGGCGATGGCGCCCAGGGCGATCACGACAAGGGCCACGGCAACGATGCCGACGGCGTGGATGACGACAATCCGGGCAAGGGGGGTGGTCAGCAAGAGGCCCAGCCGGCTCATCCCGACTACAGCGACATCAAGGGGACCCACGACTACACCGAGACCAAGGTCAGCTATGACAAGACCACCTCGGGCAGCAACAAAGCCGACGAATTGACCGGTACGAGCAAGAACGACCAGATGGACGGCGGCAAGGGCGATGACAAGCTCTCCGGCGGCGACGGCAATGACAAACTGCTCGGCGGCGACGGCAACGATACGCTCGACGGCGGCAAGGGGAACGACATCCTCGATGGTGGTGCCGGCAACGACACCATGGTCGGCGGCGATGGCAACGATGTCTTCCATGCCGGCGCCGGAAACGACACCATGGATGGCGGTTCGGGGAATGATCTCTTCCTCTTCGGCTCCAAGGATGGCGTGGATTCCGCCAACGGTGGCGTGGGTGGCGGCTGGACCGACACCATCAATCTGGAGGATGCGGGCGGTGGTCCATCCCACGCGCTCGAGCACACCGGGGATTGGACCTTGCAGACCGATGCCGAATACACGGTGCACAGCGATGGCAGCATCGACTTCACCGATGGCGATGCCTCCGGGACCATCACCCTGTACGATGGTTCGGTGCTGGAGTTCCACAACATGGAGCGCATCGAGTGGTAAGAATCGAACCGGATTCGTCCGGACGGACCGGATGACCGGCACGTTGTCACAGTAACCAGAAAAACCGTCTCTTCATTCGAGGAGGCGGTTTTTCTGCTTTGATCGGGGTTGATCGGGAAGACCATGGCATTGATGCTACAGGCCCGCGCGGTTGGGCCCTCCCTGCCGGCGCTCGGGACGGGGCGTTATCGGCTGATCGAGCGGATTGGTGCCGGTTCTTTCGCGGACGTTTATCTCGCGACTTCCCTGGAAAGCGCGGAGCGATTCGCCATCAAGCATGCCACGACGGAGGTGGGCAAGCGGGTGCTCGGCTGGGAGGAGGAGAATCTGCGCCGCATGGTGGAGTGTCCGTTCGTGTTGCCCATGCGTGACTACTGGATCGAAGCCGACGGGAGCGCCTGTCTGGTCACCCCGTATCTGGACGGTGGGGATCTGAAACATTTTGTGCGCGCCCGTGGTGGACTCCCCATGGACGAATCCCTGGCGATCCTGCACCGCGCGGTCCTGGCCATGATCCATGCCCACGCCCTGAGACCCCCTCTCGTGCATCGGGACATCAAGCCGGACAACATCCTTGGCCGTATCGAAGCCGATGGCGGACTGACCTGGTTGCTGGCCGACTGGGGGCTGGCCGAATCCTGGTTCGGGGAGCATGCCCCACGTTTTTCCGGCACCTCCCGTTACACGGCTCCGGAGGTGTGGAAAAAACGACGCTATCTGGTCTCGGATGTCTACTCCCTGGGCATGACCCTCTATTTCATGTTGTTCGGCCAGCCGGCCTACAACGGCGAATCGCTGAAGGTGGCGCGGGGACAGCGTTCTCCGGAGCCGGTCGTGATCCCCGAGGGGTGTCCGGAACCGTTGCGCGAACTTCTGACCGGCATGCTCGCCAAAAATCACGTCAAGCGTTGGCCATTGGCGCGGGTGTTGGAACGGCTGGAAGAGCGTCGCACGGGTCTGGCTTTGCTGGAAAATTCGACCCCCCCGCAGAGCTGGACCGCCCGTTACCGCGGGTTTGCCATGGCGTTCGTCTGGATCGAGCCGGGTGTATTTCACATGGGTATGGCCGAGGCCGGAGATGCCCATCCGGATCGGCTCCTGCAACCCTCGGACAAGCGCGCCACTCCGCGCCATCGGGTGCGGGTGGACGGATTCTGGATGGCCCGTTTTCCGGTGACGCGCGGGCAGTTCCGGTTTTTTCTGCGGGATTCGGGCTACAAGACCAGCGCGGATCGGGATGGTTGGGCCAATCCGTATATTCCGGAGTCGGGCCGCTTCGAGCGGCGCGACGGGAGCAACTGGGAGCGTCCCGGTTTTTCGCAAACCGATGACCATCCGGTGGTCAACGTCTCCCATGAGGATGCCATGGCATTTGCCGAGTGGTTATCCTGGCGATGTCATCGTCTGGTGCGTCTGCCCACCGAGGCCGAATGGGAGCGGGCCTGTCGGGCGGATGGGGAGAGTCGGTACGCGGGCGGGGACGAAATCACCCCGGATGAGGCCAATTACGCCCGGATGCGGGGTGGCACGGTTCCGGTGGGCTCCCATCCGCCCAACCGGTTCGGCCTGCATGACATGCACGGGCAGGTGCATGAGTGGGTGCGGGATTGGTTTCTCGCCGATTTCTACACGCGCTCCCCGGAGATCAATCCGTATTGCGACGCCGCCGAGAGTGGCGAGCGGGTGTTGCGGGGCGGGTCGTGGCACGCGTCCGAGGGACGCATCCGGAGCGCGGCGCGGGATCGTTATCATCCTGGGCGGTCGGATGGGGATATCGGCTTTCGTCTTTCCGCCCTGGCCTATCCCTGGGAGGGGCGGTGGGGAACATGATCCCCCACCCGTGATGGCGGAGAATCCCCCCTCAATTCGACACCCGCCCCATGGCCCGCCACAAGCAGATCATCCGCTCCCACTGACTCAGCGTCGGACGGTTGCGCAAGGTATTCCCACCCAGCTCTTCGATCCGCTCCAGCAGCAGCATCCCCCGCTCCACGGCATACGCCAACTCCATGCGCAGCGGACGATCCACCTCCTCGATCAACGGCGAACCGGCCAAAAAGCGCGCCCGCGTCTCCTCGATCAGATGCAGCATCAAACTCCCCACCATGGGGGTGAAGCGCCGCTGCAACACCATCTCCTCGGCCACCCCAAACGAACCCATTTCCATCTCGGGCAGATACAACGGCCCCTCCCCGCGCGAGTCGTAACCGAGGTCCCGCCAGAAGCCGGTCCACGACAAGGCGGTCCACAAGGCGTCGGAGTGACGCAACTTGTCGATCAGCCGCACGTCGGCGGACTCTTCCATCTCCTGATGGAGATGCAACAACAGATGACCCAACGGCGCCGAGGCGAACCGTCCATACTCGTCCAGCTCCTCGAGCGTACCGTGACGCCGATTGGTCACATCCATCCGGCAGGCGATCAACAGCGCATGCATCGGCGCTTCCGGCATGCCGGTCACCGCGAACAGATGGGCCATGGCGCGAAAGATGGGGTGATCCGGCTGTCCGGAGCGGGCCTGTTCCAGACGACGCGCCCAGTCGTCGATCAGTTGCAGCTTGAGGTCGTCGTCGCTGCCACGCAGCCGGGTGAAATCCCGCGCGGTCCAGAAGAAGGCGCAGATCACATACCAATAGGGTTTGAGCCGCCGCGTGAGAAACCGTCCCCCGAGGGGCGACTCCTCGGCGCGTGCCACGGCGATGTCGCGACAATAGGCGAAATCAGGGGCCAAATGGGCAGGGATGGAGTCGATGCGCTTCATGATGGATTACTGTAACCAAGAATGCGGCTCAAGGGAAGTGCTGCTGACACCACGTCGCAAGCAATTCCCGCGTGACGGCGAACACCCCGCTCCCCCCGAAATGGAACGGCAACCATTCGACCGGCAGATCCGGCCAACGTCGCATGAGGATCTCCTGCACGTCATCGCCGGTCTCGCAGATCAAAAGACCACCCGGATTCAGATGATCCGGGGCCTGTTCGAGGATCGGTCCGATCAACGCCAACCCATCCTCTCCGGCGACCAGGGCCATGGCCGGCTCGCGGTGATACTCGGGCGGCAGGGCGTCGAAGTCGGCCTGGGGCACGTAGGGGGGATTGGTGACGATCAGGTCGTAACGATCCCCTTTCAAGGCGGCGAAGAGATCCGAGGCGATCAGGCGCACCCGATCGCGCAGACCGAAGCGTTCCCGATTCAGTCGGGCGACCTCCAGGGCATCTCCGGAGAGATCGACCCCATCCACCTTGGCATGAGGCAGGAGCAGCGCCAGGGCGATGGCCAGACAGCCACTGCCGGTACACAGGTCGAGGATGCGGCGTGGCGGTCCCTTGGGGAACCAGGGCGAAAAGCCGCGCGGGTCATCGAGGATGTTTTCGATGCGCGAGCGGGGGATCAGCACCCGCGCATCGACGAGAAAGCGGTGTCCGGCGAAGAAGGCCTCGCCGGTGACATAGGGAGCGGGTTGGCGCTGGTGGACGCGCAACTCCAACAGACGCCGCACCCGCGCCTCGGCATCGGCGGGCGGTGACGGACGTTTGACGGGCCTGGTATCGAGCGGAATGGAAAAGGCATGCAAGACAAGGTACTCGGCTTCCAGGTATGGTTCTTGCATTCCATTGGCATGGCAGAGTTGCGCCGCCTCCAGCCGGCGTGCCACCCATCGAATCCACCCGGCGACGTCGTGCGGGCACGGATCAGGCGAAGGATCGCCATGCGGGCCACGCCTCCTGGATCGGCCAGGGGGCGTGGTATTTTTGTCGGAGTCAAGGATATGACCACTCATGGCAATGAAAAATTGGCGCTGAAGGTTGTGATGACTTGGCATCGGGCCCAAATTAACGTACTCTCTCGTTGGATTTTTGACGCATGACTCTCCGCGCTCCCCATGCATGGGATCCCAGGGGTCGGCGGATCCCTGGCGATCATTGTGAAAGCCTGACTCTGACCCGCGGCAACCCAAAAGATCGAGTTGACGATACCATGTACGGAATCATCGGAAAATCCTCGTGTATGCTGAAACTGTTCAAGATGATCGAACGGGTCGCCTCGGCCAATTCGACCATCCTGATCCAGGGCGAGAGCGGCACGGGCAAGGAGTTGATCGCACGGGCGGTGCATAACCTGTCGCCACGCAAGGATCAACCCCTGGTACCGGTCAACTGCGGGGCCATTCCCGAGGACCTGCTGGAGTCCGAACTCTTCGGCCATGTGCGCGGCGCCTTCACCGGCGCGGCCAACACCCGCGTCGGACGCTTCGAGCTGGCCAATGGCGGCACCCTGTTTCTGGACGAAATCGGCGACATGAGCCCCAAGCTCCAGGTCAAGATGCTGCGCGTCTTGCAAGAGAAGATCGTCGAACCGGTCGGCGCCGTCAAGCCGGTGCGTGTCGATGTACGGGTGATCGCCGCCACCCACAAGGATCTCGAAAAGGAGGTCGCGGAAAAACGGTTCCGCGAAGATCTTTTCTACCGTCTGAACGTGGTGCCCATCCACGTCCCGGCCCTGCGCGAGCGCCATGGCGACATTCCTCTGCTGGTCAACCACTTCCTGGAACGCTCCATCAAACTCCATGAACGCCCGCGCGTCAACGTGGAACGGGAGATCATGGAGATCTTTCAGCACTACCCCTGGCCAGGCAACGTGCGCGAACTGGAAAATCTCATCGAACGGCTGACCATCCTCTCGGATGGGAGTGTCCAATACGATGATCTGCCGCCCAAGATCCGTTCGTCCGTCCCCGCCGGCGCCGAAGCTCGGGGGCGCGAGGCGGACAAGGAGTTCCCGTTCCAGGAACGTCCCATCCTCACCCCTGCCCCGCTGCCGGAAACCGATGCCGACGCCGATCGCGATGGCGAGTCCGACGGCGATGGCGAAACCGATGGCGGTCTCGAGGCGGTCTCGCGCATGATCGCCGCCTCGACCCAGGATCTGAGCCAGAAGATCCTCCAGGGGCTCGACTTCAACGGGGCGGTGGCCTCGTTCGAAAATCAGCTCATCCTCTCGGCCCTCGACAGCACCGGCTGGAACAAGAACAAAGCGGCCCGGCTGCTCAATCTCAACCGCACCACCCTGGTGGAGAAGATCAAGAAAAAGGGACTGGAACGCCTGGAAAAGGCGGATCACGCCGAGATGGCGGAACGGATGGAGGAGTGAGCAACGTGGCCGGATCTAGCCTGCGTTCCGTTTGGACACACTTGCTTCCTGGGGGTGGAACCCCGACGTTTCCCAACCGCGCATCGCCCTTCGGGCGTTCCACGATCCTGCGATGGCCGGCATGGCTCGCGTTGTGTTGCGCCCTGATGCTGCTCGGCCTGCCCGGCGAGGCGCGCGCCTTCTTCACCACCCTCAAATACAAAACCGAGGATCAAGGCAAGCGGGAGATCCTCTCCTTCATGATCCCGCCCGGCGCGACGCGTCCGTCGGTGCGCATGCTCGACGCGGTGACCATGCGGGTGATCGTGCCCGGCGTGCTCGCCCTGCCGACCAACGAACTCAAACTGGACCGCTCCCGCTGGATCAAGGAGTTCCGGATGAACGACGTGCCGCGCGGCGAGGAGATGGGGTTGCAGCTCACCCTGGTCCTCAAGGACGCCAACGTCAACTTCCGCGACTCGGTGACCGAACGCGATCTGAACGAAGGTTCGCTCTATCAGCTCGAATTCGACCCCCCGGTGGCCCCTTCCGCCTCCGGACCGTCGCAACTGCTCGAAGGGCGGGTGCTGGCCGGTCGCGACGGCACCTTGCTTCTCATCAGCCACACCGGCAACAGCCAGGTTGAGACCAATCTCGACCTCGGCGCCCATGTGGCCAAGCTCGAATGGCAGGGCGCCACCTTGAGCCCGACCTGGCGCAACGTCTCTCCCGCCGGTCTGGCGGAAAAGGTCCATGCCTACGAGTTCAAGGGCAAGGTGGAGCTGGAGATCAATCTGCACGACTCCACCAGCCATGTGAATTTCCTCAACGACCCGGCAGCCGGACTCTACATCGTCTCCATCCGCGCCAAGGATGGGATCGGTCGTCAGGAAGAGGCGGAAAAGATCCTCACCCAACGCCGCAAACAGGTGGCGGACAAAAAAATCATTCCGCTGCGTCGCGTGGCCACCTCCCCCTACGAGCCGCAACCCGACGAGAAGATCCGTCTGAACGAAAAGGAGATCGACGAGTCCCATTATCTGGAAGGGGCCAAGGGGGCGGAACGGGATCGTCAATATCCGAGCGCGCGCGGCTGGATCGACCGGCTGTTCGAGCTGTTCCCGAAGACCAGGAACCGGGAGTTCCTCGATTTCTACAAGTTCGACCTGGCGCGCAAGATGGCGTGGAAAGCCGGGTGGCTCTTGACCGAACTGACCACCCTGATCGCCCGCTATCCCAACACCGCCGAGTATCCGGATCTGCGACTGACCCAGTTGGCGCTGCTCAACCGCTCCGGTCATTTCCAGGAGGCCTCGGCGATTCTCTGGGATCCCAACCTGCCCAAGGATGAGCATCGCACCTGGCTGGAACGGGCCCACACCGTGATCGGTCTGATCCAGTCGCGCATCAGCCCGGACGAGGCGAGCAGCCTCAAAGAGGGCGAAGCCTATCTGAAAAAGGTGATCGACATCACCCGCGACATGGGACCAGGCGCGGCGGAGGCCCATTTCCTGCTGGCCCAGCTGGCCAAGGTGGCGGGCAATCAGGACCAGGCGATCCGCATGCTCGACGCCATGACCCCGGAACAGATGGCCTTCGTGGCCAACAACCCGGAACAGCTCATGGAGACCGCGGACACCTATTACAAATACCGTCGCTATCCGGATGCGGTGAAGTACTACGCGCAGGTGTTGAGCCACTACCCCACCCATGCCACCATCGGACCCTGGGCGCTGTTGCGCGCCGCCGAGTCCCACCGTCAGCTCGGTCAGACCGCGGATGCCACCCGTCTGTTCGAGCGACTCAAGAAAAACCATCCGGAGTCCGACGCCACGGTCTGGGGTCGGATCTTCCTGATGCAGCTTGAAAAGAATCGTGACATCCAGGAGAGTCTCGAAGAGCTGGACAAGATCCTGCACGCCCTGAACCTCCCCAAGGAGCAGGCCGAATCCTTCAAGGAGCGGGTGCGCAAGCTGCTGGTGGAGACCAACCGTCATTGGGATGTCAAAAAGACCCTCGACGAACTGGCCGCCTTGAAAAAGGACTATCCGAAGATCTCCCCCGAGGTGTGGGAGCGGATTCCGGCGTTGCAGACCAAGATGGAGCAGAACTTCAAGGATCGCATCACCCGGCTGGATACGCTGATCCAGGAGATCGCCCTGCCCGAGGCCCTCGCCGAGGCCTACCTGACCAAGGCCGAGATGCTCGGCGAGGCGGGACGTCACAAGGAAGTCCTCGAAACCCTCAACAAGCTCATGACCATCAGCTCCCGCGAGAACATGGTGGCCCGCGCCAGAGAGATCAAACGGCTCTATCTGCTCGATGGCATGGCCAAGGCGTTGGAGAACGGTCGTCCGGAGTACGCGGCGATTCTCGCCGAGATCCACGGCGAGGACTGGCGTGACGATCCGTCCTTCATCCCGGCCAAGATCCATCTGGCCGAGGCGCTGATGCGCATGGGACTCCACGAGGATGCCCTGAAACTCCTCGACGGTCTGCGCCACGATTCGGCGGCGGCCTTGACCAAACTCGGAGCCGCCCTGTCGCGGGAGAGTCTCCTGGAACAGGGAACCGACGCCAAAGGGGCCGGCAAGGGGATCAAGGAGAGCGTCTCACCCGATGCGGCGCGGGTCCGGCTGGATGAGGCGGGACGCCTGGCGCGCAAACAGGATTGGGAAGGGGTGATGCTGCTGCTCGAGAACCTGCCGGAAAATCTGCTCACCCCCGGCGATCGGGTGGAACGGTGGCGGATCCTGGCCAAGGCCGAGGCCGGCCTGGAGCGCTTTCCGCAGGCGGTGCAGCACATGGAGGATCTGCTTTTCGGACGCCCGGTGGGTGACGGAATGGACTACTACTGGTATGCCAGCATCCTCCACAAGTGGAAGGGGGATGACAAGGCCCTGCCGGCCTTCAAGCGGGTGTCCAGCGAGGCGGGCAACAAGGAGATCCAGGCCTTGGCGCGGATCCGCGTGGGTGATATCCTGCAACGGCAAGGCAAGTTCAAGGAGGCCAAGGAGCTGTTCTCCGGGGTGCCGGCGCTCGCGCCCTCCACCCCCTGGTCGAAGATCTCGGCGGAGAACGCCTCCCAGTTGGGCATGTCCCTGGATGTACGACCCTGACCCTTTTTTCGAATGAGACATGACCACTCCCACGCCACGTCGTGAAGCGCTGTTGATCGGAGGTCGCCAGGATCCGGAACGGACCCGGTTCGTCGCGCAACTCAACGCCGCCGGACTGGATACCACCCGTGTATCGGGCATCGCCGAAGCCAAGGAGCAGCTGGCGCGCGCCCGGTTCAGTCTGGTGGTGGTGGCCATGGAAGGGAGCGAGGACGCCCTGGAGCGGATTCGCGAACTGACCTTCCTGTTTCGGGGTCTGCCGATTCTGGCCACGGCGATCCGGGGCAGTGTGAGCGAAGCCCGCGAGGTGATCGGAGCGGGCGCCGCCGATTATCTGCTCCTGCCGGTGGAAGACGACAAGATCACGACCCTGGTGCGCACCTTTGCGGACCAGTACTTCGACCCGGAACTCGGTCGCGGACGCCGTTTCATTACCGCCGACAACGGGATGCGCCGTCTGTTGCAACAGGTGCGGCGCGTGGCCCGTTCCATGGCCACGGTGCTCATTCAGGGCGAAAGCGGCACCGGCAAGGAGTTGATCGCCCGCTTCGTCCATCAGGTCTCGGATCGCAGCCAGGGCCCTTTCATCGCCATCAACTGTGCGGCCCTGCCGGAAAACCTCCTGGAGTCCGAACTCTTCGGACATGCCAAGGGGGCTTTCACCGGCGCCCTGGCCGATCGCAAGGGCAAATTCCAACAGGCCAACGGCGGCGCGATCTTTCTGGACGAGATCTCCGAGATGTCGTTGAACCTCCAGGCCAAACTGCTGCGTGTGCTCCAGGAACGGGAGGTCGATCCAGTGGGCGGTCGCTCGCCGATTCCGCTGGATGTGCGCGTGCTCGCCTCCACCAACCGCGATCTCAAGGCCTGGGCCGAATCGGGCCGGTTCCGCGAGGATCTCTATTACCGGTTGAACGTCTTCCCGGTGCGTCTGCCCACCTTGCGCCAGCGAACCAAGGATATCCCCCTGCTGGCCGAGCATTTCCGGGTCCGTTTCGTCGAGGAGTTGGGACGCAACGCCATCCCCTTCTCTTCCGCCGCGTTGTCCACCCTGGGCCGTTACGGCTGGCCGGGCAACGTTCGGGAGTTGGAGAACGTGATCCATCGCGCGCTGCTGGTGGCCGAGGGGGAGGAGATCGAGCCGTGGGATCTGATGATCGACGTTCCCCCCGCGCCTCCCGGCGCATCACCGGAGCCCGATGATCTGGCCGATGAAGACGAGGCGGACGAGGAGTCCTACTCCCACGCGGATCTCCCCAGGCCGGAGCTGGAGAACAGCGATCAGATCCGTCTGCCGGTGGGCACGACGGTGCGGCAGATGGAGGAGTTTTTGATCCACCGCACCCTCGACGAGGTGAAGGGGAACCGGACGCGCGCGGCGGAACTGCTGGGAATTTCCATCCGCACGCTGCGCAACAAGCTGAACGAGTATGCGGCCCGCTGACCTCACCTTCCCGACATGGCACCCACGCGACCGGGAGGTGAAAACGGCTGTCGCGGGGGATCGCTCCCCACGTCGCCAGGGCGGCGGGTTGCGCGGTTGGACGGACAGATGGCGGATCGCCTTGTGGATGATCCCGTTGCTGGTGTTGTGGGGCTGTTCGGAGAGCGCCACCGATCCGATGCTGGCGAATCTGACCGCCAAGGATGGCATGCTCGACACCCTGGAGCGGCTGGTTCGTCCCACGCGCTACTGGACACGCAAGGTGGCCGGGCTGGAGAGCGAGGTCGAGGCGTTGCGCACCCAGTTCCAGTCCCGCACCGACGCCTATCATGCCGGTCTGCTGCATCGCCGTGAGGCGGTGCGCGAGGCGGTGCGCGAGGCCAAGGAGCGTCAGGAGGAGACCCAGGAGGCGCGCATCGAGGCGATCCAGAAGCACCGCAACGAGCTGGCCCGTTCCCGTGACGAAGCCAAGGAGGCCGGACGCATCCTGCGCGTCCAGATGGCTCTGCTGCGCAAGGCGCGCGAGCAGTTGGAGCAGCATCGTTAAGTGCGTGGCAAGTGGGGGGGCGACCAATAGATTGCCACGGGAGACAAGTCAACGGGGTCCAGGGGCCAATGGCCCCTGGTGGGGTTCGGGGCGAAGCCCTGAGGTCTTGACTCTTCCTTTGTGACTTTGACTTTGATTCTCGCGCGCTTTTCACGATAAGCGGTTTTTCGCGCCTTTTGCGAAAAACCGCGCAAGCGCGCGCCGTCTCATGTGCCCCCCTCCGTTGCCCGTAAGGGCATAAGGAGGGGACGAATTGCCTGTCAGCACAACAAGCCGCTTCCGGCGGCCTGTTCGAGGCAAGGCGAAGATGAGTCGTTTTGCCAAAACCGCAAAACGACTCATCTTCCAAGGCAGCGCGCAGCGTTTTTTTCGCAAAAGGCGCGAAAAAAACGCTTTTTTGTAGAGCGCGCTAAAAACAAAGATAAAAGATAAAAGATAAAACCTCGGAGGCTCTGCCTCCGAACCTCCGCCGGGGGCCTTCGGCCCCCGGTCCCCCGCGACGGTTCCCCCCCTACCCCTCCACACCCTACCTCACCACATGCCCGCCCGGGCTGGACACAAAACGTCCGATCATCTCCAACAACAACTTCTTCTTGAGCGGCTTGGCCAAATGAGCATCACAGCCAGCCTCGAGACACTGGGCGACATCCTCCTGCATGGCATGGGCAGTCAAGGCGATGATCGGCAACCGCTCCCAACCCTGCTCCCGCTCCATCCTTCGCCAGGCGCGGGTCGCCGAGTAACCATCCATCACCGGCATGCGCATATCCATGAAGACCAGATCGAATCGCTCCTTTCGCATCGCCTCCAAAGCAAGCATGCCATTCTCGGCCATGCGCAGCTCAATGGCCGATCCGGCCAGATAAGCCCCAACCAACATGCGGTTCTCCTCGGAGTCATCCACCAACAGGATGCGTCGCCTGGTTTGACCATCCGGAACCGGATCCTCCAACGGAAGAAGCAAACGTTCCCGCATCTCTTCCAATCCCAACGCCTGACGCACGGTACGGATCAGATCCCCGCGACGCACCGGCTTGAGCAGATAATGGCTCACCCCCAGAGTCTGACACTGTTGCAACACCTGCTCGTGATAGACGGAGTTGAGCATCAGGATCGGCAACACCGCGTTGTTCGTGGCGCGCCAGCACTCCGCCATGCGCGGACCGTCCAGGGTGGGCATGTTGACATCCAACAGCACCAGACGATAGGGCCGCTGACCGGCCTGGGCCGCCTCCAGCATGCGCAACCCCTCAAGGCCGTCCACAGCCTCGTCCACCTCGGCGTGGAATGGCTCCAGATACTCCCGGAATACCAGTCGGTTGTCCGCGTGATCATCCACCACCAGAATGCGCACCCCGCTCAACTCCGGAAGCGGCGACTCGCTGCGCACCGCACCAACCTGAAAGGGGATGGTGCAAATGAAGGTCGTGCCATGGCCGGCACAACTCTCCACCGCGATTCCACCGCCCATCTTCTCCACCAATCGCTTGACGATCGCCAATCCAAGACCCGTGCCCCCGAAACGACGGGTGATGGAAGAGTCCGCTTGCACGAAATTGTCGAAAATATGCTCCAGCCGATCCCTGGGAATGCCGATGCCGGTATCGATCACCCGAAAGGCGATCCATGCCCGATCGTCCTGGCCGCTCCCCTCGGGTGGGGGCACAGGCAACGCCTCGAGCCGGATGGAACCCCGTTCGGTGAACTTGACCGCGTTGCTCAGCAGATTGAGAAAGATCTGCCGCAAACGGGTGGGATCGCCGGATAGCCACTCCGGAACCTCCGGATGGATGTGTTGCACCAGGTGCAACCCCTTGGCATTGACCCGTGGCGACAGAATGTCGCACACCACGTTCATCTCCTCGGCCAACTCGAAGGGGATGTTCTCCAGGGTGAGCTGGCCGGCCTCGATCTTGGCCAGATCCAGAACATCGTTGATGATCCCCAGCAAATTCTCGCCCGCCGAACGGAATACCTGCACGAACTTGCGTTGACCGGGTTGCAGCTCGCTCTCCCACAGCAGATCCGCCATGCCGAGAATGGCGTTCATCGGCGTGCGGATTTCATGGCTCATGTTGGCCAGAAAGTCGCTTTTGGCCAGGTTGGCGGCCTCGGCGGCGTTCTTGGCATGACGCAACTCCTCCTCCATGCGCTTGCGTTCGGTAATGTCCCGATTGCTGGCCCGGCGTCCGAGAAACTCCCCACCCGCTCCGAACACCGGACGACAGCCATGGCTGATCCAGCGGATCGATCCATCCGCGTGGATGATCCGATAGTCGATATAGCCCTCCTCCGGGCTGTCGATCCACGCATGATGGGCGATCATCCGCTCCACATCCTCGGGATGGATGATGGAGGTCAACAGCGTCGGATCCGCCATGAAACGGGCGGCGGAGTAGCCGGTCATGGTCTCGCAGGAGGGAGACATGAAGACGATGCGATGCGCGGAATCGACCCAGTACTCCCAGTCGTAGGTGAAATCCAGAACCGTGCGGAACATCTGCTCGCTCTGGCGCAGCCGCTCCTCGGCCTGTTTGCGTTCGCTGATATCCCGCCACGCCACCAGCAGAGCCTGACGGTCCTCGAGGTCGATCCGGGAGACGGTCACCTCGGCCCAGAAATCCACGCCATCCAGCCGGCGGTGCAGCCATTCGAAGCGGTGTTCTCCCCGCTCCAGGCTCTCGCGAATCACCTGGGCCGCAGCCTCTCGCGAGGTGCGACCGTCCGGTTGATGATCCGGGGAGAGCTGATCCGGCCTCTTGCCGAGGATCTGCTCGCAGGTGCCATGCAGCATCCGTTCCGCGGCCCTGTTGCAGTCCGAAATGAACCCTCCATCCAACTCCATGATCAGATAGGCATCCGGGGAGCTGTCGAAAAGCCGTTGATAGCGTTTCTTGACCCCTTCCAGAACCTGTTGCTGTTCCTGCAACGCCTTTTCGATGGCAAGCCGGTCGGTCACGTCGGTGCAGGAGCCGATGAAGCCGGCGAAACTCCCCCGTTCATCGTAGCGGGGCGCGCCATTGTCCATCAGCCAACGCCAGGCGCCGTCGTGACGCCGCAGCCGGTAGAGCATGGAGAAGGGTTCGCGCCGCTGGAAATGGGCCGTATAGATCTCCATGCAGCGCTCCAGGTCATCGGGATGAACCCCCTTCACCCACCCGTCGCCGCACTCCTCTTCCAGGGTGCGTCCGGTGAAATCCAGCCAGCGCTGGTTGAACCAGTCGCACCCCATGTCCAGACCCGACACCCAGATCAACACCGGCGCGGAGTTGGCCACGACCCGGAAGCGGGCTTCGCTCTCCTCGAGCCGGGAGCGCAGCTGACGAAGGGCGGTGATGTTCTCGATGGCCGCGACCATGAAATCGGGTTCGCCACCCACTCCTGGGATCTGGCTGACATTCAGCCGACCCCACACCTCCCCACCATCCCGGGTGTGATACCGTTTTTCCAACTGATAGGTCGTGATCAGATGGTCACGCAGCTTCTCGATAAAAGTCTGGTTGACCGCCATGTCATCGGGATGGGAGAGCGTGGCGATGGCAACGCCGCGCAGCTCTTCGGGGTTGACATACCCGAGCATGTCGGCAAAGGCGCGGTTGGCCTCCAGGATGCGCGACTCGCGCGGGTCGGCCCGCACCAGGCCAATGCCCGCATGATCGAACATGGCGCGGAATTTGGTTTCGCTCAAGCGCAACGCCTCGCTGGCCCGTTGCTGGTCGGCCAGCCGGTGCCGCACCGACCGGTAGTAAAGCAGCAGCAATCCGAGCATGGCGCCGAGAAAGAAAACGTGATCGATCCAGATGTGACGAACCGCGTCCGTCTCGTGTTCCCGATAGGGGCGCAGCGGCAGACGCACGCCGATGCCGCCGCGCACATCCCCCACCCGGTAGCCTTGCCAGGCATGGCACTTCAAGCACCCCTCCTGGGTGATCATCGGTCGCATCAGACGCAACGTGGCGTCCAACCCCTCGCCCAGAATCGCCACGACCTCCTGTTCCCCCTGTTCGAAGGCGCGCAGCGCCTCGGCCTCCCAGGCATCGGGGCGGTTATCCGGATTGAGCGGCCTGTCGGAGACGAGTCGCCCCTGGATGCCGTAGAGATCGGCGTATTCGCCCATCAACTGGCGCAGCATGTAGGCCGGATTCATCAGGGTGAGCCGGCGCCCGGAGGGGGTGACGACATCCCGTTCCGGGATGTGGGAGAGATAGGGATTGGCCGGGGTGCGTGCGTCCTCGGGCACGTAGACGCCGCCATGGCGGGTGGCCCACTGACGAAAAGCCAGATCTTTGGCAAAGTTGGCGCGGGCGGTTTGGATGGCCAGCTCCATGCTCTGTTGTTGCGCATGGTGGATCGCCGAAGACAGGGAGACGAGCGTGCCGATGGTCAACAGCAGGCCCAACACGACCACCCAGAAGGTGAAACTCTCCTGAATGCGCTCCGATACCTTCGATCTGATGATCCGCGCCAGCGTTGGGATCATGCCACGCTCTCCACCTGAACAGTCGATGCCACGCTTGCCTCAAGTCTGGCGTAGTCCGGATGGTTTTCCCCCATCCCACCCCCCCCTGACAGCTTTCCAGAATGACCACGACTACCGTAGCAGTGTGCCTTGTTGCTACTCAATTTGCAAGATCGATCTTGCCTTCTTCATCCAATCAGAAAAGAATGCCTGTTTTGCAAGAATCCGCCACCCTCTTGAACGCGGGGCCCGCCTCACAGATCGCCATCCCTGGGAAACCCCTGCAAACCCAGGTTGGATCCTCCAGATTTCGATGGAAGTTGAACATGAAAATCAAGAAAATACAGCAAATCGTTTATATACGCTCACGCACACCTGTCCACACCATCCGTCAAAGCTCCGAAAAATCGTCCGACCTCACGGTCTGCGGATACTCCAATCGATGCGATCCTGAGAAACCGCCCGTGCATCGACACCAGCAGCCGATGCGCTTCTCTCCAGATGCGCGCGGAAATGGTTCAACCGTTCGGCATGCTTGCGATACTCGTCATGCAGAATCTCCGGCCACACCCCCTGGAAACTCGCGGGACAGTCTGGATCGGGTGGTGGCGGCTCCCGCATCCAGAAATCCAACCGGGCCAGGGTCTGCTCCAACAGGGTTCTGCCACGGGGCGAGTCCCAGCCCGCCCTGGTCCACTGTCCCAACAGATGCGACGCCACGGAGGGATCCATGACGTCATAGCGACGATAGGCCCGCCCTCCCGAGGTATCCACCTCCCGCAACGCCCGACGGTAATCGTCGGGAATGGCCGGCTCCTGGGCGAAAATCATTCCGCGCATCCGCTCCGGCGGCGGAGCGTCGCGCCACCAGCCGGATTCGGCCATCAGCAAGACCAGATGGGCCGCGTGCAGACGCGCGCCGGTCCAGGTCGGATGCAACGGATCGTAGGTGGTGAAGGCGACCGGGAAGCACGCCTGATAGTCGGTATAGCGCAGCGCGGAGGAGAAGATGGCGGCCAGCTCGCCTCGGAACCTGGCAAAATCGGCGTCGTTTCGTTCGGCCCTGGTGTAGCGTTTGTCGAAATCGATGGGCAGATTGGCGCCGATGACCGGCATCCGGGCCTTGTTCAGAATCCCGATCAGATCGCGCAGGTCGGCCAGGTGACCGTCGCGACCCTGGGCATAGAGCGACCAGTCGAACAGCGTCGGATCAAAGCCGGCGGGCATGGCCATCATCCGGTTTTTGTCCACATGGAGGATGCGGCTGGGTCGGGAGCCGCTCAGCGGCTCGACCAGCTCGAGCAGCGGGGTCTCCCACAGACCGCGCAGTTCGTTACGGTAGAGGGTCAGACGCAGGAAACGGTTCACCAGGTGATCGGCAAACATGCCCACATCGTAGTTGCGCCACCAGAACCCCCAGGGAAGACGTTCGAAGATGCCCGGACGGAAGAAATGTTCCGCGTGGAAATCCTGTAGAGCCAGCTTGAAGCGGTCGGAAAAACTGATGTAGGCGACCTGGAGCACCACCAGATCGACCTCCATCTCCATGGCCAGCATGGCGCGTTGCAGGATGCTCGAGGCGACGATGCCCGGCGTGGAGAGATCGAGCACCTCGAAGCGACCCGGCGCGAGGGCCTCGAGCATGCCCCGCAGATGGCGGGAAACCCGTCCGCCGGTGGTGGCGTGGGAGTTGGAGAGATAAAGAATCCGTGCCACGCCCGGTGGTTTGGGCGGCACCGGCGTTTGACCCGAATAGTCCTTGAGCAGTTGCGCCAGGGGAATCCGTTCGAAAGCGCGCGTTTCGAGCGGGCGACGGTTTTCGCCCTCCAACCGTGCGCCGAGGGTGATTTCCAACCAGGCCAGCACCCCGATCAGGAGCAGGGCGCCGACGATCCGGAGCCTTTCATGCAGACCATCCCGCTTGCCGAACCGGTTGATCGAGGTCACATCCATGGCGGCTCAAAACTGGAAGTAGATGAATTGGGCGATCTGGGGAATGTTGAGCAGGGCCGCCAGGGCCACGCCCAGCAGCAGGGTGGATTCCCACCAGCCGGCGCTGCCCGGCCACCGCTGGGCGGCATTGGGCAGAAGCAGGGTTCCGGCCATGACCAACACCAGAAAGCCGCCATCGATCGGCGACACCGCGCCGTTGTCCAGACCATGCCCGCCGATCATCCCCTTGAGCACGACCAGGATCTTTTCCGGATCGTGCAGCCGGAACCAGACCCAGCAGACATGCACCACGACCAGGGTCAGGGCGATCGCCACCACCCGCGGCATGCGGGTGACGAGGCGCGTGCCGCGCATCAGGGTATAACCGCCCACCAACGCGCCGTGCAGTCCACCCCAAACGATGAAGTTCCACCCGGCTCCATGCCACAATCCGCACAGCAGAAAGGTGACCAGCAGGTTGAACACGGTACGGATCCGCCCCTTGCGACTGCCGCCCAGGGGAAAATAGAGATAATCCTTGAACCAGGTGGACAGGGAGAGGTGCCAACGTCGCCAGAACTCCTGGATGTTGGGCGCCTGGTAGGGCGACAGGAAGTTCTCGGCGAGTTCCACCCCCATCAACAACCCCAGGCCGATGGCGATGTGGGTGTAGGCAGCGAAATCGAAGTAGATCTGCAGGCCGAAGCCAAAGGCAAAGGTCCAGCTGGAGACCAGACTGTCGAAGCGCCCTTGATCGGCGATGGCGTTGACGATCAGTCCACAATGATCGGCGATGAGCAGTTTCTGGATCACCCCCAGGGCGATGCGATCCAGGCCGGCGCTCCAGTTGGGACGGGTTTTGCCTTCCACCAGGGCGTGCAGCTGGGCGCTCAAATGGGCATAACGTTCGATGGGGCCGGCGATGAGCTGCGGCAGATAGGCCAGGTAATTGAGGAAACTGAGATAATTCCGCTCGGGTCGCACATGGCCGCGGTAGACGTCGATCGAATAGGCCATGGACTGGAAGGTGTAGAAGCTGATGCCCGGTGGCAGCACGAGCGATCTGAGCAGCTCCGGATCCGGCATGGGCAGCCCCAGCCAATCGCCCAGGGGCGCCAATTTCGGCAACAGCATCTTGCCGTATTTGAAGAAACCCAACAATCCGAGATTCAGGCACAGGGTGACGATCAGCCAGCCCCGTCTCCCCCAGGGGGTGACGGCCCGGTCGATGCGCAAGGCGGTGAAAAAGTCGAGGGTGGAGGAGAGCAGCAGCAGGACCAGAAAGAACGGCTCGTTGCCGGAGTAGAACAGATAGGAGAAGAAGAAGATCACCAGACCCCGCGCCGTGCCAGGAGGCGCGAGACGCAGACTCACCAGGAACAGGGGCAGGAGGACGAACAGAAAGCCAATGGACTGGAACAGCATGGCCGGGTTGGATACCTGGAAAGATTGGTGTCGATAATCGGATGATTGTTTCTTCTTACCCTGGAACTCCCGAAGGGAGGTCCAGGGTACGGGGGATGAGGGGAGTCTCCCTCATCATGTCAGTTTACCCTGGAACTCCCAAAGGGAGGTCCAGGGTACGGGGGGTGAGGGGGTTCTCTCCCCAGCATAAGTTTACCCTGGAACTCCTGAAGGAAGGTCCAGGATACGGGGGTTGAGGGGGTTCTCTCTCCCCCCTATCATGTAAGTTTCAGGGAACCGTGTCAACGACTGGACTCGAGTACTTCGACGTTGCCGGAAGGGGTACGCCGCGCCGCCCTCTCAGCCGTGCCACAGCAGACGCTGCCCGCCTCCCAGCGCCAGACTCCCGACCATCGCCGCACGCAACCAGGCGCGCGCCCGTTCGATCGCCTCGTCCAGCCCCAGGCCCTGGGCCAGACCGGTGGCGATCGCCGAGGCCAGAGTGCAGCCGGTGCCGTGGAAGCCGGTTCCGGGCAGACGGGCATCCTCGAACCAGCGGCGGGCGGTATCGCTCTCCAGCCAGTCCCGCGCCATCCCGCCCGCCAGATGGCCCCCCTTGAGGAGCACCGCGCCCGCGCCCAGATCCCGCAGCGCGCGTGCCGCCTCCCGCATCTGCTCGGGAGTCTCCACCGTCAGGCCGGTCAGGGCCGCCGCCTCGGGCAGATTCGGGGTCAACAGGGTGACGCGGGGCAGCAGTTCTTTTCGATACTGCTCCAGCCCTCCGGCCTCCAACAGAATCCCCCCGCCCGTGCCGGCCAGGACCGGATCGGCCACCAGCGGCAGACCGGGATGGTCGGCCAGCACCGCGACCACCGCGCGGACGATGGCCCGGTTGGCGAGCATGCCCAGTTTGACGCAATCGGCGCCGACGTCCGCCAGGCAGGCGCGCATCTGCGCGGCGACCAGTTCCGGATCCAGCGGCACCACGTCTCCCACCGCGCGGGTATCCTGAACCGTGATCGCGGTGACTGCGGTCATGGCATACCCGCCCAAGGCGGTCACCACCTTCAGATCCCCCTGCAATCCGGCTCCGGCCACCGGGTCCGAGCCGGCCACGATCAATACCCGCGCGACTCCGGGAGCCGGCTTGTCAGGCTCCGGGCGCCATGTTAGACTGGAGGGGTTTGGTTTTGGATCGATTTTCAATGGACTTTTTCGCCACTCGCAAGGAACCGCCACATGCCCAAGGTACTCATTTCCGACAAGATGTCCTCCGAAGCCGAAGCCGCGCTCAAGGCACGCGGCGTGGACGTGGATTATAAACCGGGTCTGAGTCCCGAGGAACTGAAATCCATTCTTCCCGCCTACGACGGCATCGCCATCCGTTCGGCCACCAAGCTCACCGCCGACCTCATCGACGCGGCCACCAACCTCAAGGTGATCGGACGCGCCGGCATCGGCGTGGACAACGTGGACATCCCGACCGCCTCCAAGCGTGGCGTCATCGTGATGAACGCCCCATTCGGCAACGCCGCCACCACCGCCGAATTGACCGTGGCCCTGGCTCTGGCCGCCGCGCGTCACATCCCGGCGGCCACCGCCTCGACCCGTCTGGGCAAGTGGGAGAAAAACGGTTTCATGGGTCGGGAGTTGTGCGGCAAAGTGCTCGGCATCATCGGCACCGGCAACATCGGTTCGTTGGTCGTGGAGCGGTTTCTGGGCTTGAAAATGCGGGTGCTGGCGTTCGATCCTTTCATCAGCAAGCAGCGCGCCGAGGATCTGGGGGTCTCCCTCTGCCCGACGTTGGACGAATTCTGGCCTCAGATCGATGTGTTGACCGTCCACACCCCGCTGATTCCGGCCACGCGGCACATCGTGAATGCCGCCGCCTTCGAACGGATGAAAAAGGGGGTGATCATCGTCAACTGCGCCCGCGGCGGCATCATCGACGAAGCGGCCCTGTACGAGGCCCTGAAATCCGGCAAGGTGTTCGCCGCCGGCCTGGATGTCTTCGAGGTGGAGCCGGCCCGTTCCAATCCGTTGTTCGAGCTGGACAACGTGGTCTTCACCCCCCATCTCGGCGCCTCGACCCACGAGGCCCAGGTCAAGGTGGCGGTGCAGATCGCCGAGCAGATCGCCGATTATCTTCTCAAGGGCACGGTGCAGAACGCGCTGAACATTCCGGCGGTCTCCGAAGGTGAACTCGTCACCCTGCGTCCTTATCTGAACCTTGCCGACAAGCTCGGCACCACCCTCGGTCAGCTCAACGAATCGGGCATCAAGCGCATCGAGGTGCTCTTCGAAGGGGAAGTCGCCGCCTTGAGTCGCAAGCCGATCACCAACATGGTGTTGAACAGTCTGCTCAAGCCGATGCTTTCCGGCGTCAATCTGGTCAACGCCCCGTTGATCGCCGAGGAGCGTGGCATCGAGGTGGTCGAGGCGGTGCGTCGTCACTCCAACAAGGGGTTCACCTCGGCCCTCGGGGTCACCATCACCACCGAGGACCGGGAGCGGTGCATCACCGGCACGCTGCTTTACGGCAAGGAGCCGCGCATCGTGGCCATGAACAACATCCCCATCGAGGCCACCCCGGAGGGGAGTTTGTTGTTCGTGGCCAACAACGACGCGCCGGGTCTGATCGGGCGGGTGGGCACCATCCTTGGCGAAGCCCAGATCAACATCGCCAACTTCCATCTGGGTCGCAAGGAGATCGGCGGACGGGCGATCGCCTTCATCAACGTGGATCAGGACGTGCCCCGGGAGGTGATGGAAAAATTGACCAGCGTGCCCAATGTGATCGAGGTCAAGCTGGTGCGGTATTGAGTTCTTGCACCCCGTTTCCCGGTTCTCCGTGTCGTCAGGTGCTTGGAGAACCGGGAATTCTTATCGTCTTCCCGCTTCGACAAAAATCGGCACTCTCCTTGCATAACATCTCAGTGATGACAATGCAATCACCTGCAAGGGGAAACAAACATGAAGAACTGGCAAGCGTCCATGTTGATCGCGTTGGGGTTGATGAGTGCCCCCGTGGTTGGCGAGACTGCGATTCACCGCAAGGCGTGCGAAACCCCCTCCCAGGGGGTGAGTGTCTGTTGGGATGCGCTCTCCGAGGAGAACGTCACCGAACTGCCCGTCCCCTATCCCAAGTTGCATTTGTTGCCGATCGCCCGGCAGGTGGCGGGACAGCCAGAGGTTTTGGTTGACTTCAGCCGCACCATTTTCCGGCAATTGTTGCCTGGTCAGTTGGCCGAGCAGCTGATTCCGGAGTGGAGTCCGGTTTATCATCTGGAAGGGGCGTTGGCCATGAGTCAGAGTTCCGGCTGGCCGGCGTTGTTATGGATTTCGCCGCGTGAGATGCGCAGCAGTTCGCCCTCCTCGCCGGGGTTGTTCGACATGGACGCCTATCTGATCTCCAAGGGCAAGCTGCTTCGCACGGTACGGATTCGGGTGGAGTCGCAGCCCAATCGCAAGCATGACGGGGTGGAGCGCGCTGCCGTGGCGGGTACGTTGTTGGCGGCCACGGGTTCTTTGGTGAGCGAGCCATTGGGTTCGCTGGTGGGGATTGGCACGGCGTATGGCATGGGTCAATCGCAGCCGCCGGAGGCGGGTCAGCCGTTGGAGTTGTTGAGTGAGTTTGCCATGCGGCAATTGATGTTCGTGTTTCAGCAGCCGATGGAGTATCTCCCTTCCGCGCCGACCGAGACGGGGGGTGATCCATGGAGTCGGGAGAATGTTTCGAATCTGATCAAGCGTCCGTTTGCGGGCAAATAAGTCATATGGTGTTCAGGGTGTTGTGTGTTTGAGTTGCCGGGGGAGTGATCCCCCGGTTTTTTTGTCTCCGAGGTTGGGATTGACACTTTGGTTGCCGGGGACCGGGGGCCGAAGATCCCCGGCGGAGCTTCCGAGGTGTTGTTTTTGTTATTGCGGGGGACCGGGGGCCGAAGGTCCCCGGCGGAGGTTCGGAGGCGGAGCCTCCGAGGTTTGGTCTTTAGTCTTTGGCGCGCTCTACAAAAAAGCGTTTTTTTCGCGCCTTTTGCGAAAAAAACGCTGCGCGCCGCCTTGGTTCCAAAGAGGTGTTTTGCGGTGTTTGCAAAACACCTCTTTGGAACCCTTGCCAGAACAGGCCGCCGGAGGCGGCTTGGGGACTGCCATGCCATTCGCCACGCATCGTTGCCGGAAGGCGGCAACGATGCGTGGCACATAAGACCACGCGCTTGCGCACTTTTTCGCAAAAAACGCGAAAAAGTGCTTATCGTGAAAAGCGCGCGAAAAACAAAAGAAAAAACAAAAGAAAATGAACCAGGAAACGTCAAAAACCAAACCTCAGGGCTTCGCCCCGAACCCCACCAGGGGCCATTGGCCCCTGGACCCCGCCAGTTGACCACACCCGTTAACCCACCTTGCACTCAATTGGTCCCCAATCCACACTTCAGAAAAGGTGACTCCACCCCATGTTCAAACAAATCCATAAACTGGTCTGGGCCTTCGACGCCGAATGGATGCCCAATCCCACCGCCGGACGCCTGCTCCATAACCTCCCGGAAGAGGCGGATGACCTCGAGGTCATGGAAACCATGTGGCAAAAAGGCGGAGCCACGGACGAAAATCCCCGCCCCTTTCTCAAAACGATCCTCTGCCGCATGCTCTCCATCGCCGCCGTGCAACGCCAGCAACACGCCGATGGACGGGTGAGCCTCTCCCTGCTCTCCCTGCCCCGCGATCCAAACGCCCCACACGACGAAAAAGAGATCGTGTGGCGCTTTCTGAACGCCATCGGCGAACGCCACCCGCAACTGGTGGGATACAACTCCCTGGCCGCAGATCTGCGCATTCTCGTGCAACGCGGCATCTGCCTGGGAATCCAGGCCCCACGGTTCGCCCTGCGACCCAACAAACCCTGGGAAGGGGTGGACTACTTCGCCAAGGGAAGCGATTGGCACATCGACCTGCGCGATTACGCCACACCAGGCTGGGGATCGGGAACCCCGTCCCTGCATGAACTGGCCGTGCTCTCCGGCATTCCCGGCAAAATGGACGCCAGCGGCGAAGATGTGCCTCGCATGTGGCTCGAAGGTCAACTGGATCGCATCATCGCCTACAACGAACGAGATGCCCTGACCACCTACCTGGTCTGGCTGCGCATGGCCCATTTCGGCGGATTGTTCAACCCGGAAGGATACCTTCAGGAACAACAACGGGTGCGCGAACTGATCGTGGCCGAGTCCGCCAACAAACCGCACCTGCATGACTACCTGGCCGCCTGGGAACGACTGTCACCCGACCTGTTCCGCACGGAGGGGTGATGAGAACCGGAATCGTGACCCACAAGCGGCGCAATTGTTGCATATTTTTCATGAAGACTCCTAAAGCGCCCTCTTCCAGGATATTCCGGCCCGATCATCTGACGGCTTCGAGGTCACGGCAATGCCCCACGCCACCTGCTCCCAATGCGGCTTTCCCCAATCCGCGGATACCCCATCACCCACCTGCCGCCAGTGCGGCGCACCACTCGAACACGCCGGACCGATTCAAACCTCCATGGCCCTGGAGATCTATCTGGACCACGCCCGCGAAAACGATCCCCACCACTACCTGGGATTCGACGCGGCACGGGTGCGCCATTTCGAATCCTATCTGCGCGGTCGCGGAATCTCGCCCCGCTCGGCACGACCGGAAGGGGTTCACGGCTTCTTGAAACAGGTTCGCGAACGGCTCGGTCCGGATGGCGAACGGGGCTATGAGTCCACCCTCACCGAATTCTTCAAGGCCCTGACCCTCAAAGGTCTGATTCCCACCAATCCAATGGCGCGCGAAGAACGGGAGGTGTATGCCCCCATGGACACGCGCGGCTTTTCCGAAGAGTTGGTCACCTTCGTCACCCACCAGGAAGGGACCGGATTCACCGAAAATCTCTACTTCGATGCGCGACGCATTCAGGTTCTGGAAGGGTTTTTGGCGCGCCGTGACAAGGTGGTGCGTCAGGCCGATGACAAGGATCTGAACGATTTCATGGTCATGGCACGCAAGAATTTCACCACCAAACAGGCGTGCGGCCTGGCCTTGACCATCGAGGAGTTCTACCGCGTGCTGGTGGCATCCGAATTGATGGCACGAGCCCCGGCATGCATGGCGGTGCATGCCTGCCGGGACAGCCTGGAAAAACTGCTGCCAACCGAAGAGATCCTGGAAAAAAACGGAGAACGTTTCAAGCCCATGCCCGATTCCCATTCATTCCTGGCCGGCAGACGACGCCTGCTGTTCTTCGTGGGCACCGGCCTCCTGGCGCTGCTGGTGATCGGCGTGCTGCTCTGGCAGTTGCTGGCCGGACGCCCACAACCCGGCACCCTCTCCCATGAGCTGCGCCAAAAGGTCAAGGAGATCAAAACCGGCACGTCGCCGGACGCACCGACCCGCCCCTCGATCACGGGCGTGGATGGCAAGACGCCGTTCGCACCACCTCCCCAGGCCGTGCCCACCACCCCGCCCGGCACGCCCAGGCTGGAGGCCAAAGGCGTCGTCGCCCCACAGCCCGCACCCGCTGGCGTCGTCGCCCCACCGCCCGCACCCGCTGGCGCCGTCGCCCCACCGCCCGGCACGCCCAGGCTGGAGGCCAAAGGCGTCGTCGCCCCACCGCCCGGCACGCCCAGGCTGGAGGCCAAAGGCACCGTCGCCCCACCGCCCGCACCCGCTGGCGTCGTCGCCCCACCGCCCCCGCCGACTGGTGCGGTCGCGCCCCCCCTGCCCGGCATGCCCGCTCCGGGCGTGGCCGCACCGCCACAACCCGGCACACCAAAACCCGATACGCGTGGGAAACCCGGCGAGACCAGCCAACCAACCCGCCTGATCGGCTGCGTGGAGGGGAACTGTCAGAACGGCACCGGCACCTTTGTCCATGACGACGGCGCCCGCTACATCGGCCAGTGGCGCAACGGCAAAAAACATGGTCCAGGTGAATTCCGCTTCTCCACCGGCGGCGGCTATCGCGGCACCTGGCAGAACGGCCATGTGACCCGCATTGAGTGACCGCCGTTTCCCGGAATCGCCGTGCCGGGTGGACGCGCCCCTCGGGTTGTGCTAGAGTGATGACTTCCCGAATCCAAGAAAGTCAGGAACGCCCCACAAAGGGGGTTCCACCGCGCCCAGCTTGTCACGGATCCCCGATGAACGATTTTCTGCGCCAGGTGGCGAGCCAAACCGGCACCACGCAACTGCACGGCCAGGATCTGGAGACGATTCAGATCAATCTGGGCCCACGCTGCACCCTGGAGTGCCGTCACTGCCATATCGGCGCCTCGCCGCGCCGCGCCGAATTCATGACGCAGGATATTATCGAAAGCCTGCTGCAACAACTGCCCAACACCGCCTGCCACACGGTGGAGCTGACCGGTGGCGCGCCGGAACTCCACCCCGCTTTTCAACGGCTGGTGGAAGCGCTCCTGTCGCTCTCCCTGCGCGTGAGCGTGCGCACCAACCTGACCATCCACCAGGATCCCGGAATGGAGGCCGTCGCCCCGTTCCTGCGCGATCGGCGGGTGGCGCTGACCGGCTCCCTGCCCTGCTACCTGGAAGCCAACGTCGATCGCCAGCGCGGTCCCGGCACCTTCGTCCGCGCCATCGCCGCGCTGCGCCGCCTGAACGACCTGGGCTACGGCATCACCCCCGAACTGCCCCTCGATCTGGTCTACAATCCGGATGGCGCCTCCCTGCCGCCGGATCAAACCCGGCTGGAGGAGAGCTACCGGCAACGGCTGCGCGCCGATCACGGGGTGGAGTTCTCCCGTCTTTTGACCATCACCAACATGCCGATCGGTCGTTTTCGCGCCGATCTGCGCCGTCAGGGGGCCGAGGAGCGCTATTTCGCCCTCTTGAAAGAGTCCTTCAATCCCCGTACCCTGGATCGGCTCATGTGTCGCCACCAGATCAGCATCCGCTGGGATGGGCGGCTGTTCGACTGCGATTTCAACCTGGCCCTGAACCTGCCGGTGACCACCGACCATCCCGATGTGAGCGCCCTGGCCACCACGCCGGTCACCCGTCGCATCGCCACCGGAGATCACTGTCTGGGTTGCACCGCCGGCGCCGGCTCCTCATGCGCCGGCGCCCTGGCCGCTTGAGGGAGATCCACGTCATGGGAACCGCGGTGAAGATCCATCAATTGCAGGCAGCCTACGCACCTGCGGAGGATCGTCTTCTGTTGCGTCTGAACACCACGGATCGCCGGGAGTTCCGTTTTTGGCTGACGCGCCGTTTCGTGCAGCGTCTGTGGCCGGCATTGCGTCAATCCCTGGAGTCGCAACCCGAGGTGGCCGGCTATCTGGATCAGGCCACCCGCTCGGCCATGCTCGGTTTCATGCACGAAAACGCCACGGCGGGAGCCGATTTCCAGGCCCCGTTCCAGGATCCTCCCGGCGGCGCCCTGCTGCCTCTGGGCGCGGCTCCGATTCTGGCGGTACACGCACGCATCGCCCTGGTGCCGGGTCACGAGTCGTTGCGCCAGATCCAGATCCACCCGGAACGCGGCCATGGCATCGAGGTCACCATGGACATGACGCTCCTGCACGCTTTTTGCAAACTGCTCGCGGATGCCGTCTCCGCCGCGGATTGGCAGATGGAACTGAACCTGACCGCAGGGCTCCCACCCACGGTCACCACCCTGGAAAGGGGTCGCGTTCTGCATTGACTGCCGGCAACCCGGCATCCGAAAACCCATGTGTCGTTGACCGTGGCACCCCCGCATGGGAGATCCACGGTCGGGGAGTGAGGGGGAACTTCCCCGATCATGCCTGTTCATGAACCTTCGATGGCCAGCCATCGTCCACAATTTTAACCACAGGATGTGAAATAATGCCACAAGTCATGTTTTACGACCACCCGGAACCCCTCAACAAGGAGCGCCATCGCGCCCTGAAACTGGATGCCACACGGGCGAATCCGGGCTTTGCCGCCAAAACCAACTCGGTGCCGTTGGCAGGCATGGAGTTTCAACACGCGGCCAAGGAGTTTCCGATCGTCTTTTTGCAGGTGAACGACGGGGTGGTGCTGGCCGCCGCGCTGCTGGGGGTACGCACGGACGAGAACCTCTACCTGGGCCATGACGGACGCTGGAGCAGCGCCTACGTGCCGGCCTTCGTGCGGCGTTATCCTTTCATCCTGGCCGAGAATCCCAGCCAGCCCGATCAGTGGACCGTCTGCCTGGATGTGGCATTCCCCGGTTTCAACACCGAGACCGGCGAGGCCCTGTTCGGCGAAGATGGCGAGCCCACCCCGCTGATGAACAACACGATCCGTTTCCTGCAAGAGTATCAGGAGGGGTTCCGCCGCACCGCGCAATTCATCGAGCGGTTGCAAAAGCTGGGGCTGCTCACCACCATGACCGCGCAGGTGGAGGTCGCGGGTGGTCAAAAATTCGCCCTGCAGGGGCTGATGACCGTCGATGAGCAGAAACTGCTGGCCCTGGAAGAGTCCCAGGCCATGGAGCTGTTCCGTTCCGGCGAGATGGGCTGGATCTATGCCCACCTGATCTCCCTGGGCAACATCAACCGTCTGGCCACGCTCCTTTCCACGCGGGATCGAGGGTAACGCCGGCCCGAGGCCTGTCGGCCCCCCCCGACAGTCAGCCGATCCAGGTTAAATTCCCCCCGTCCGGCGCCAAGGATTGCGTTTCACCCCGGACGGGAGGTATCTTTTCTCTTTTTACCGAGAATCCCCTGTCCGACAGCTCCACGATCGGGGGGTGAGGGGGGGTTCCCCCACGCAGGCAAGCATTCAAACCAGCAACCAATTATCGGGGATGTCATGGAAGTCACTGTCGAGCAAACCGGCGCCCTGGAGCGTACCATCACGGTGCGCGTGGCCGCCGATCAGGTCAATGCCCGTCTGGAAGCGGAAATTTCGCAACTGGCCGCGACCATCAAGCTGCCCGGCTTCCGTCCGGGCAAGGCGCCGAAGAAACATCTGGAAAACCGTTTCAAGGATCATCTCTCCCAGACCATCATGGAACAGCTGATGCAAGAGGGGATGGGCAAGGCCGTTCAGGAGCATGCGCTGCGCACCGTGGGAAACCCGGAATTGCACCTGGAAGCCCCGGTGACCCGCGATCAACCGTTCGGTTTCACGGCCAAGGTGCAGATCATGCCGGATGTGAAACCGCAAGGCTACCAGGGGATGACCCTGACGCGCCGCGTGGCCGAGGTGACCGACGCCGATATCGACACCGCCCTGGAACAACGCCGCGAACGCCATGCCGGCTACGAGACCCGTGAGGGTCGCCAGGCGGCTTCCGGCGATCAGATCGTGTTGAACTTCAAGGGTTTCGTCGATGGCGAGGCCTTCGAGGGCGGCTCTGCCGAAGGGTATGTGCTGGAACTGGGCGGCGGTCGTTTCATCCCCGGCTTCGAGGATCAGCTGATCGGTCTGGCGGTGGGCGAGGAGCGGACCGTGAAGGTCACCTTCCCGGAAAACTACGGCGCCCCCCATCTGGCCGGCAAGGCGGCGGAGTTCCAGTGTTCGCTCTCCGAGGTGCGCGAGCGGGTTCTGCCCGGCATCGACGACGCCCTGGCCGAGGCCGAGGGGGTCAAGGAGGGTGGACTGGAGGCTCTCAAGACCCGCATCCGTCAGGATCTCGACCGTCGGGCCGCCAGCGCGATGGAAAAGCAACTGCAACGCCGGATCCATGACGGCCTGGTGGAGGCCAACGCCTTCGATCTGCCGAGCAAGATGGTCGATCGCGAGGTCGAGGCCATGATCGAGCAGTTCAAGGAGGATACGGTCGCCCGCGGCATGACCCCGGATCAGCATGGCCTGACCGATGACGTGCTGGCCAACGAATTCAAGCCCACCGCCGAAAAACGGCTCCGTCTGGGTCTGGTGCTCGGCGCGATCGCCAAGCAGGAGGGTCTGGAGGTCAACGACGAACGGGTGGATGCCCATCTGAACAAGCTGGCCGAGGTGTACGGCGGTCGGGCCGCGGAGTTCAAACGCTGGGCGCGCGAGGACGAAAGCCGCATGGACGGGATTCGCGGCGCGGTGCTCGAAGAGATGGTCAACGACTGGATCAAGGCGCATGGCGTGATCACCGACGAGTCCGTGACCCTGGATGCGCTGCTGGCGGAAAACGCCTGATCCGAAAAGATGGGCGTCATCCCCGCATCGGGGATGGGGATTCGGGTTCCAGCCCGGTCGGGTGGCGCGGTCGCGATCCCCGCTCCGGGGATGCATTCGCTTTCCGGAGGGTGAGGGAGGCGTTTCCCGGCAACAACAGCCCGGCTGCCCGGTCGGGTGGCGCGGTCGTTTCATGAAGTCGGATGGATCTCAACACAGGGGGTTGAAGGTATTGCCATGAATCTGGTTCCCATGGTGGTCGAGTCCACCAATCGCGGCGAACGGGCCTACGACATCTACTCCCGACTGCTCAAGGAGCGGGTGGTGTTCCTGGTGGGACCGGTGGATGACCACTCGGCCAACCTGGTCGTCGCCCAACTGCTCTTTCTCGAATCGGAAAACCCGGAGAAGGATATCCATCTCTACATCAACAGCCCCGGCGGTCACGTCACCGCCGGGCTGGCCATCTACGACACCATGCAGTTCATCCGACCGGATGTCAGCACGCTGTGCATCGGTCAGGCGGCCAGCATGGGCGCGGTGCTCCTGGCCGCCGGCGCCAAGGGGAAACGGTTGCTCCTCCCCAACGCCCGGGTGATGATCCATCAACCCTCCGGCGGGTATCAGGGTCAGGCCGAGGATATCCAGATCCACGCCAAGGAGATCCTGCGCATCCGCGACCGGCTCAATCAGATCCTCGCCCACCACACCGGTCAACCGGTGAAACGAATCAGCCGCGACATGGATCGCGACTACTTCATGGAGGCCCCCGAGGCGTGCGCCTATGGCCTGGCCGACCGGATGATCGACAAGCGCGACCTGCCGGTCGAAAACGAGGAGCAGTGATCGCGGCTGCAGGGTTTCGAATCGCGACGATCGCGCGCCGGATCCCCGCATCCCGGCGCCCCTGTTAAAGAAAAATGCTGAGGGGAACCCCCCATCCCCACCCATGAACCCTTTGCGAGAGGGGGCCGTGGGAAAGAACGATGCAAGGAACGAGTCACATTCATGGCCAAGAAAATCACGGATAGCGGTCCGCTGCTGCACTGCAACTTCTGCGGCAAGACCCAGCACGAGGTGCGCAAGCTGATCGCCGGCCCCTCGGTGTTCATCTGCAACGAATGCGTGGATCTGTGCCGCGACATTCTCAAGGAAGACAAGGCCGAAAACGGTCCGCTGCGCAAACGGGCCGGCATTCCGGCCCCGCGCGAAATCAAGTCGATCCTGGACGAGTACGTCATCGGCCAGGAGAAGGCCAAGCGGATCCTGTCGGTGGCGGTCTACAACCACTACAAGCGTCTGGAGAGCCGCGGCTCCGAAGAGCACGCCGATGTGGAGATCGCCAAGAGCAACGTGCTCCTGATCGGTCCGACCGGCTGCGGCAAGACCCTTCTGGCCCAGACCCTGGCGCGCATCCTGGATGTCCCCTTCACGATCACCGACGCCACCACCCTCACCGAGGCCGGCTACGTGGGCGAGGATGTGGAGAACATCATCCTGCGTCTGCTCCAGGCCGCGGACAACGACGTGGAGAAGGCCCAGCGGGGCATCGTCTTCATCGACGAGATCGACAAGATCTCCCGCAAGTCGGAAAACCCCTCGATCACCCGCGACGTCTCGGGCGAAGGGGTGCAGCAGGCGCTCTTGAAGATCATCGAGGGGACCATCGCCAGCGTGCCGCCCCAGGGAGGACGCAAGCATCCCCAACAGGAGTATCTCCAGGTCGATACCACCAACATCCTGATCATCTGCGGTGGGGCCTTCAACGGACTGGAGAAGATCATCGAACGGCGTTCCAACAAACATCACGGCATCGGCTTCGGCGCCGAGGTGAAGAGCAAGGATGCCGATGGCAAGGTGAACGAGCTGCTGGCCATGCTCGAACCCGAGGATCTGTTGCAGTTCGGGCTGATTCCGGAGTTCGTGGGCCGTCTGCCGGTGATCGCCACCCTGGAGGAGCTGGACCAGGAGGCGTTGGTCAAGATCATGCGCGAGCCGCGCAACGCGCTCCTGAAGCAGTATGCCAAGCTGCTGTACATGGAGGGGGTGAAGCTGACCTTCACCGACGAGGCGGTACGCGCCGTGGCCCGCAAGGCGATCAAGCGCAAGACCGGCGCCCGCGGACTGCGTGCCATTCTCGAGGCCGTGCTGCTGGGAATCATGTTCGACATCCCCTCCATGGGGGATGTCACCGAGGTGGTGATCAATCAGGAGTGCATCGAAAACGACTCCGAGCCCCTGTTGATTCACGAGGAGTCGCAACGGGCCGCCCAGGCCTGAGCCTATCGTTGTCACGATCCCGGAGCAGCGCGCCGGGGAAGCTGGGAAGGCACCCCGAGGAACCATCGGAGCCGCCCCCTTCCCCGGTGACGCCGAAACTCCGCGAGTTGCCTTTTCCAAGAAAATCTCTACTTAAAGCACCAGAAAAATTTCCAAGAGGATTCCTGCCACATGGCCATTCTGAAGGATCCGTTCGGTTTGCAGTCGATGCGCATTCCCGCCCTGCCGCTGCGGGATATCGTGGTATTCCCCCATATGATCGTGCCGTTGTTCGTGGGTCGGGACCGTTCGATCCGCGCCCTGGAGGCGGTGACCGGTCGCGAGGAGAGCCGGTTGATTCTGCTGGTGGCCCAGAAGGTGGCCACCAACGACAATCCGGAGCAGGAGGAGATCTATTCGGTCGGCGTGGTGGGGAGCATTCTCCAGGTGCTCAAGCTCCCGGACGGCACCGTGAAGGTGCTGGTGGAGGGCGGACGGCGCATGCAGATCAAGCGCTACATCCAGAAGGACCCCTATTATCTGGTCGAGGGGCGCTATCTGGAGGACGAACCCTCGGATGCCACCGAGTGCCAGGCAATGATGCGCACGGTGGTCGAACAGTTCGACAACTACGCGAAGCTCAACAAGAAAATCGCCCCCGAGGTGCTCCAGACCCTGCAATCGGTCCACGATCCGAGTCGTCTGGCCGACGTCGCCGCCACCCATGTGGCCCTGAAGGTGACCGAAAAGCAGGAGCTTCTGGAACTGCCTACGGTGAGTTCCCGTCTGGAGCGGCTGCTGCTGGTGCTCGAGCAGGAGATCGATGTCCTCCAGGTGGAAAAGCGGGTGCGCGGTCGCGTCAAGCGGCAGATGGAGAAGAGTCACCGGGACTACTATCTGAACGAACAGATGAAGGCGATCCAGAAGGAGCTGGGCGACCGGGACGACGAAAAGGACGAGATCAACGAGCTGGCCGAAAAGATCGCCTCGGTGGGCATGACCGAGGAGGCCCGCAAAAAGGCCGAATCGGAGCTGAAAAAACTCAAGCAGATGGCCCCCATGTCCGCCGAGGCCACGGTGGTGCGCAACTACGTGGACTGGCTGGTGAGCCTGCCCTGGAACAAAACCACCGAACTCAAACACGACCTCACCCGCGCCGAGGAGATCCTGGAGGAGGATCACTGGGGACTCGAGAAGGTCAAGGAACGGATTCTCGAACAGCTGGCCGTGCAATTGAAGGTCGAAAAGATCAAGGGTCCGATCCTCTGCCTGGTGGGACCGCCCGGCGTGGGCAAGACCTCCCTGGCCAAGTCGATCGCCAGGGCCTCGGGGCGCGAATATGTGCGCATGTCGCTGGGCGGCATCCGCGACGAGGCGGAGATCCGCGGCCATCGCCGCACCTACATCGGTTCGCTGCCGGGCAAGATCATCCAGTCGATGAAGAAGGCCGGCTCGAACAATCCCCTCTTTCTGCTCGACGAGATCGACAAGGTGGGTTCGGATTTTCGCGGCGATCCCTCCTCGGCCCTGCTCGAGGTGCTCGATCCGGAACAGAACGCCACCTTCAACGACCACTACCTGGAGGTGGATTACGACCTTTCCAAGGTGATGTTCATCACCACGGCCAACAGCCTCAACATCCCGCGCCCCCTGCTCGACCGCATGGAGATCATCCGTCTGGCCGGCTACACCGAACAGGAGAAGATGCGCATCGCCACCCGCTATCTGATCCCCAAGGAGATGGAGACCCATGGCCTCAAGGAGGGGGAGTTCACCCTCTCTTCCGGCGCATTGCAGGACATCATCCGCTACTACACCCGTGAATCCGGGGTGCGCGGTCTGGATCGCGAGATCGCCAGCCTGTGCCGCAAATCGGCGCGGGCGATCCTCACCGATCCGAAGAACGAACGGATCTCGATCGGCTCCAAGAGTCTGGGCAAATTCCTGGGGGTGCGACGCTACCGCTTCGGCCTGGCCGAGGATGAGGATCTGGTGGGCGTGGCCACGGGTCTGGCCTGGACCGAAGTGGGCGGGGAGCTTCTGACCATCGAGAGCATCCACATCGAAGGCAAGGGGAAGTTGACCACCACCGGCAAGTTGGGCGACGTGATGCAGGAGTCGGCCCAGGCGGCCCTCACCTATGCCCGCTCCCGTGCCCGCGAGTGGGGCATGGAGGCCGAGGAGTTCTTCCAGAAACACGACATCCACATCCATGTCCCGGAGGGGGCCACGCCCAAGGATGGTCCATCGGCGGGCATCGCCATGTGTACCGCCCTGGTGAGCGCCCTGTATGGCATCCCGGTGCGCAAGGACGTGGCCATGACCGGCGAGATCACCCTGCGGGGTCGGGTGTTGATCATCGGCGGACTCAAGGAAAAGCTGCTCGCCGCCCATCGCGCCGGCATCAAGCACATCATCATTCCGGAGGAGAACGTCAAGGATCTCAAGGAGATCTCCTTGAGCATCCTCAAGGATCTGGAGATCCATCCGGTCACCCACATGGATCAGGTGCTCAAACTGGCCCTGCGCGGAGAGCTGAAAATGCTCGACAAGGTGGCCAACACGGTGGATCTCTCCCTGGAGAAAACCGATCCGGCGCTGCTGTTGCCCCACGAGGAGGATCACGAGGACGCCCCCTCTCTCACCCATTGACGCGGGGCGCGGTCGAGGCGAAACATGGCAACCATTCAGGCCCCCTGCATCTGCGGGGTCCAGGGGGCCATGGCCCCTTGCAGGTGAGATCCAAGGGCAACGCCCTTGGGACGCTTCTTTTGTCTTTTGCGCGCTTTTACGATCAGCAAAAGCGCGCAAAAACCCTTTTTTTGAAGCGCGCGCCAACTTGCATGCTGGGGTGAGGAGGGGCTTCCCCCAGCATGCAAGTTACGCAGAATGTAAGCCAGGAAGCGAGAAAATCGCTTGACAGCAAGGATTCGCAACGTATAGTAACCCCGGAAGAACACCATGGGCGCGCGCTCACGCAAGGCGCCCGCCAGGTTAACCGGAACGTCTTGCCAGGGGAGAACTTCCATTGAACAAATCCGAACTCGTTGATGCCGTTGCCGCGGGAACCAATTTGACCAAGATCCAGGCATCCGAAGCCATCGATGCCGTGATTCATGCCATCCAGAACGCCTTGAAGGGTGGACAGCAGGTGAATCTGGTTGGTTTCGGCTCCTTCATGGTCACCGAACGGGCCGCACGCACGGGCCGCAATCCGCGCACCGGCGCCGAGATCAACATTCCCGCCGCAAACCTTCCGAAATTCAAGCCCGGCAAGGGTCTCAAGGATGCGGTCACCCCGCCCCAGCCTGCTCCGGCGCCCGCCGCCAAGCCCGCGCCCGCCGCCAAAAAGCCGGCCCCGGCTCCCGTTGCGCCCGCTCCCGCTCCCACGGCTGAACCCAAGAAATCCGTCAAGAAAAAGAAATAACCTCTTTTATTGACCCGCGCGCCACAACCCTCTCCCCATGGCGTGGCAACCCACGCATGGCGGTAACCGGTTGCAAGGCAAACGTACTCCCCGCCCGCGGATTCCTGTGTAACGCTCGTCCGGGCGTTGCAGGGTCCGGGGGGCATGGGGCGGCTTCCTGGAAGTCATCTCCAAATGGCCCGCGCGATCGCCCGTCACCCATGGGAACGATCGGCTTTTGGGGCATTGCCCGGGCGGATAGCTCAGCCGGGAGAGCATCGGCCTTACAAGCCGAGGGTCACGGGTTCGAACCCTGTTCCGCCCACCAATCAATCGTTCCAAGACGTGACAGGAAGCGACAAAGCCCGTAGAATCAACATTTACGGGCTATTTTGCGTGCAAGGAGACGCAAGGAAGTTCGTTGACATCCGCGCCATTCCCGGGTAACCATTCAAAAGACGCATGTCCCCGATCTGCCTTGCCCGTCAACTTGGGTTGCCCGTTTTGTGTGGGGCCCAAACCCACGAAACGGGATTGGCCGAATTCTGCCGACCTGATCATTCCAGATCCGGCGGATGGGGTGACCGATTCATCCACGTCTTGCCAGGATCACGGACGAGAGAAAGAAGCCCCATGAACATGAAAACCATGCTTGTCTATCTGATCGCCGGTTGGTCGGGTTACTACGTGATGGCGGTGGAACTGTTGGGAGGTCGCGCCCTCTCCCCCTTCTTCGGCACCGGGATCTATGTCTGGGGGGCCATCATCGCCCTGTTCATGCTGGCCCTCTCCATCGGTTATCTGATTGGAGGCCAGTTTTCGACCCGTCAACCCAGTCTGCGCAAATTGAGTCTGTTGTTGGGCCTGGCCACGCTCACCTCCCTGCCCTGCGCCAGCTTTTCCACGCCCATTCTGGAGATGGTGTTCGAACGGGTGCCGGATCCCCGCTACGGGGCTCTGCTCTCCTCCTTTTTGCTGTTTTTCCTGCCCGTCACCATCTCGGGGACCATTTCACCCTATGCCATCCGTCTGTTGGTGCATGGACTCGGGGATTCGGGTCAGGTGGCTGGAAAGGTCTTTTTCATTTCCACGTTCGGCAGCACGGCGGGGACGCTGCTCACCTCGTTCTATCTGGTTTTGCTGTTTGAATTGAATCAGATCATCGACGGCATGTTGGCCATCTCGTTCGCGGTAGCCACGATTGGCGTGCTCGCCGATCGCACGAAATCGGAGCCGAACAATGGCGCATAAATTCTGGATCGCGTGGGTTCTGATTCTGACTGGATGGATAGCGACTCCCGTGCAGGCCAAGGTGATCGTGGAGGAGAAGTCGCTGTACCGCAACGTCCTGGTTTACGAAGAGAACGGCTTGCGTTGCATGAAGTTCGGGAAGCATGACAATGGACGTCAGGCTTGCATCGCGCTGGACAATCCGGAGGCCATTGTCTTCAACTCCCCGAAAATGCAATTGGGGGCGTTGTATCTGAACCCATCCCCCAGAAACGCGCTGATCATTGGTCTGGGAGGCGGGATCGTCACGGTCGCTTTGCAGAAAATGTATCCGGACATCCAGATTGACAATGTTGAAATCGATCCAGCCGTGGTCAAGGTTTCGCAACAGTTTTTCCATTTCACGCCGAGCAGGAACACCCGCATTTATACGGATGATGGTCGGGTTTTCGTCAAGCAGGCGCTACGCAAGAAATTGCAATACGACATGATCTTTCTGGACGCCTTTGATCACCTCTCGGTGCCAGAGCACATGACCACCCGTGAGTATCTCCTTGAACTCAAGGCACTCCTGGCGCCCGACGGCGTGATGGCGGCCAACACCTTCTCCTCCGGTCAGCTGCATGCCGCAGAGTCGGCGACCTATGCCGATGTGTTCGGACCCTATTACAACCTCCAGGTTCACAATCGGGTGATCCTGACCAGGCTGGGCGGTCTGCCCGGCATGGATCAGATCCGTCAGAACGCCGCGCGGATGAAAGAGAGATTCGATCAGCTCTCGATCGACGCCAACTGGCTGGTCCCGCTTTTTGCGACCGATGCGCGCTGGCCGGCGGGGACGCGACTGCTCACCGACCAGTACTCTCCCTCGAATCTGTTGAATGGTCGGCCCCTGGAGCAGACGCCGTAGGGGGAAAAACCCCCCTCACCCCGTACCATGACCAGGATGTCAAAGGCGCGCCCACACACGCCTGCACACCTTAATCACGCGCCTCGGGAGTCCACCAACGCCCGTCGTGCCGCACACGTTCCAACCGGTCCCGCGCGCGCAAGGCCGCCTGATAGGCCACGCGCAACGCCTCCAGAGTTCCGCGCCACCCCCCCGCGTCCGGATCCAAACCAATGCCGATCTCCTGATAGAGGGCCAGATTGGCCAGATCCGGACGGGGCACCCGATCGACGAGAAAATCGGCGCGCATCCCGTGATAGAGCCCTTCCAGATGGCGGGCGAGCTTCACCATGTCGAACAGCACGCAGCTCGACCGGCCCGCCTCCAGCCGACTCCGCAACGCGGCCAGCGCCTCCCGGTCGTTGCCCAGGGCCACGGCGCGCGCCACATACCCGTCCACCGTATCGCACACCAGCTCCCCCAACCCCGCCGCGCGCACCAGACTCCCGCACACCCGCGACGGGAACGACAATCCGGCCAGCGTCAGGATCGGCACCCCCATCCACAACGCATCGGAGGCGGTGGTGTGGGCGCCGTAGGGAAAACAGTCCAACACCAGATCCACCAGCGGATAACGGGCCAGATGGTCGGCATTGGCCACCATGGGGGCAAAGAAGATCCGTTCCGGAGCGATGCCGCGCTCGGCGAACAGCGCCCGCAACCGCTCGGTGGCCGCGTCGTTTTCATGCAGCAGCCACATGACGCTCCCCGGCACCCGCGCCATCACCCGGCACCACATCTCCAGGGTCAAGGCGGTGATCTTGCGCACGCCGTTGAAACAGCAGAACACCACCCCCTCCTCGGGCAATCCGAGATCCTGACGGGTGGGACGGTACTCCGCCACCCGCCGGCGCGAGTCGTTGGGTTGATAACAGGGAAGGCGCAAGACTCTTTCGCTGAAAAAGATCTCGTGTTCCGGCGGAAGCACGAACGGATCGGCGATGAGGTAGTGGTGATACGGAGAGCCCATGCTGCCCGGATAGCCGAGCCAGTTGACGATCACCGGCGCCGGTCGCATCGAGAGCATCTTCAGACGGGCCGCGAAGGTGTAACCGTTGATGTCCACCAGGATCTCGATGCGATCGTCCAGGATCCGCCGGGCCGCCGCCTCGTCGGAGAGCGGGGCCAGATCGCGCCAGTTGGGGGCCGCGGCGCGGATGCGCTCGTGCTGGGTATCGTTCTCCACCGGCTGTCCGGTGTAGTAGAAATAGAGATCGATGGCGTTGGGATCGTGGCGTTCGAACAGCTCCGCCATCAGAAAGCCGATGGCGTGCATGCGCAGATCCGAGGAGAGATACCCCACCCGCGGACGCGGGCCGGGATTGGCGCGCAACGCCTGGTGTTCGTGGATGAAATCCTGGGAGGCATGTCCGATGTCCACCCGGTTGTACTGGGCGGCGTTGGCCAGTTGCAGCATCGGATCGTCGCTGTAGGCCGCCAGGGAGAGGGGCGCGAATCCGGTCATCAAATGGGCCTTGGAGCAGCGCGCGAAGGGTTCGACCACCGGCCACAGACACAGCTGCTGGCGGGCGCTCAACCAGTGTTCCATGGCGTCGTGCTGATGGGGATCGATCTCCAACGCCTGACGCAGCGCCCACTCCGTGCCGGCGGAGTCGGCCACGCGCCCGATCTGTTTGAAGGCCGCGTTGCGAAAGTTGATGTTTTCGACGTTCAGCCACGCCAGTTTATCCACCAGCTGGCGCCAGCAGTCGGCGGCGGCGGTTGGCGAACCTTGCTGTTCCAGGATGTTGCCGAGGTTGATGTAACTCGGCGGGAAGTGGTCGTTGCCGTGCAACGACGCCTCATAGGCCGCGCGGGCGCCATGGAGATCCCCCTGGGCTTGCAGGGAGACCGCCAGGTTGTAGCAGATCAGATGCAGATAGGGGTGGGCGGGATTGGCGGCGATCCACTCCCGGTACAGGGCGATCGCGCGCGCCCCTTCTCCGGCCTGGATCAAGGCGTCCGTCTCACCGATCAATCGGGGAATGTCCCATGCAGCGACCATCTGAACTCTCTTGGTTGGTTGTGACCTGACATGACGGGGAATCCCCCACCGTGAACCCGTCTCGCGGGCGTTTCACGCCAGGGATCGTCCTGGGCGCAAGTCGGGAACCTTGCGGTCCCCTGCCCTCTGCGATCGTGGGGATCCTGAATCGTGACGCGAGTCTTTCATGAAAAACGCAAATCGGGGTTGGATGCAAGGCCCAATGCCACGCGATCCAGGAAAAGGGTTGGCGGGATTGAACGCGGATTGGCGACTTTCATCAGCCAAGATTCCTGGCCTTGCAGGCAAACGCCGGTTATAGTGTCACGAGGGCATCTCATTTCTTGGACGTATGAATCCATGGCGTTCGTTTGGTTCCAATCCGAAAAATCCACGCGGTCAGGAGCGCGAGGATGAGTGCAGCATCGACCGAACCGGTGGAACTGACCGATGCCCAGTTGCAGGCCGTGGATGCGTTGCGGCGGCACACCACCTATCTCTGGAAATCCTTTGCCGCGCTGACGGGTGAGAAGAAATCGTTCACCTGTCCGATCCGCCAGGCGACCTACCAGAAAGTTCGCAAGAATCTCAACACACTATGCGAGGCCGGTTTTTTTGAATTCAACCTGATTCACGAAGCCTCAGGCGGGAGTGGCTCGGTCATTCAACTCGAGATCTCCCACATCAGCGACGGGTTCAAGGCGCGGATCCAGGCGCTGCCACCGGACGCCCCGGTCGCCGAGACCGACCTCCCCAAACTCCAACCCACGCGCCCGGTCAAGGTGGTCCGCAAAAGCTCCTCCACCCGGCCATTGACCGAAATGACCGCGCCGCGTCCCGACTCCGTATCCCTGTTCTCCCGGTTCAACCCGGTTTCATCCAACGGGAGGGTGGCGCGACTCGCGGGTCGCGTGGGCGGCATGCGTCTCGGGGTGATCGTGGTCGGCGCGCTGTTGGTGTTGGCCGGCTTTCAAAGGCTCTTCCACACCTCAACCCCGACCACGGGCGACACGCTGCTGGCCCATTTGGAGCCCAGAACCCCGACCGAACCCCTGAAAGTCCAATTTGCACCGCCCAAGCCCGCGCCCGAGCCCCCCAAACCCGCGCCCGAACCCCCCAAACCCGCGCCCGAACCCCCCAAACCCGCGCCCGAGCCCCCCAAACCCGCGCCCGAGCCCCCCAAACCCGCGCCCGAACCCCCCAAACCCGCGCCCGAGCCCCCCAAACCCGCGCCCGAGCCCCCCAAGCCCGCGCCCGAGCCCCCCAAGCCCGCGCCCGAGCCCCCCAAGCCCGCGCCCGAGCCCCCCAAGCCCGCGCCCGAACCGCCCAAGCCCGCGCCCGAGCCCCCCAAGCCCGCGCCCGAGCCCCCCAAGCCCGCGCCCGAACCGCCCAAACCCGCGCCGGTCGAACCGGTTGCCACCGAACCGGTGGCCGTCACACCGGTCTCGGCACCCGCCGCTTCACCGCCGCGCCAGCTCGTGACGCCAGCGCTCTTCGCCCGTCAGGCCATCCGCTTTCCGCTGGAGCACGACGAATCCCCGGTCAAGCCCGTGGCCGCGGTCAAACCGGCCAGGGTGGTGGTGGATGTGCCGGTGTTGAACCTGCATCCCCTGCCCGCCTTGCAAGGGGAACCGATCAAGGCCGTGCCCCAGGGAAGTGAACTGCAGGTGCTGTGGAACGAAAACGGCTGGTTGCGGGTGACGGATACCACCGAGGCCATCGGTTGGGTGCTCGCATATGGAACCCGCGATATCAACAATCGACAACGCCTATCGATTCTTGATACCCTTTCCAATGGAAGTGATTAACATTCCATCGATACGCCCGGTCCTGCCATTCCCCAGTCAGGACACTCGTTCCAATCAAGGATCTCTTGCATGGCAAACGATCAACAGACTCCGACCACGGATCTGACCGCCCAACTGGTGCGGGTTCCGTCGATCACGCCAACGGATGCCGGCTGTCAGAAAATCGTGGCCGAGCGGTTGCGTGCGGCTGGATTCACGATCCACGAACTCCGCTTCGGACAGGTGGAAAACCTCTACGCCCGTTATGGCACCTCGGGCAAGCATCTCTGTCTGGCCGGCCACACCGACGTGGTGTCTCCAGGTGATCCGGCCCAATGGCAGTGCGATCCTTTTGCCGGGGAGATCCACGACGGACGCCTGATCGGGCGGGGCGTGGCCGACATGAAGGGCGGGGTGGCGGCCCTGGTGGTGGCCGTGGAGCGCTATCTCACGGCCCATCCCGATTTCGCCCATTCGATCTCGTTTCTGATCACCGGCGACGAGGAGGGCGAGGCGGTCGATGGAACGGTGAGGGTGCTGGAGTGGCTGAAAGCGCGCGGGGAGCGGCTCGATTTCTGCCTGGTGGGCGAGCCGACCAGCGACATGACCCTGGGCGATCAGTACAAGAATGGCCGACGCGGCTCCCTGAACGGCGAGATCCGCATTCCGGGACGCCAGGGCCATGTGGCCCATCCCCATCTGGCGGACAACCCCATCCATCGGGCCATGCCGCTGTTGGCCCGGCTGGTGGGGCTGCGCCTGGACAACGGCAGCGCCGATTTCCCGCCCACCTCGCTGCAACTGACCACCATCCACGCCGGCGAAGCCACCACCAACAACGTCATTCCCGGCCTGCTGATCGCCCGCTTCAACATCCGCTTCGGCACGGCCAACACCCCGGAATCCCTGGAAAAAGCGATTCGAGGCGTGCTCGATGCCGATGGCCACCCCTACGAGTTGCGCCTGGAACTCTCCGGCCTGCCGTTCCTGACCGAATCGGGGCTGCTGGCCGATTGTCTGCGCCAGGCCACCCAGGAGGTTCTCGGCATCACCGCCCGTCCCTCGACCGGTGGCGGCACCTCGGATGCCCGCTTCATCTCCCGCGACTGCCCGCAAACGTTGGAACTGGGCCTGGTCGGAAAAACCATCCACAAGGTGAACGAATCCACCCCGGTGGAAGATCTGGAGATGTTGAGTCGTGTTTATGAACGTTTGCTGGAACGACTCTTCGCGGCGTCATGATCGCGTCGCATGCCTGGCCAGACAACCTGAATCCACCTGAACCCAAAAGGGATTGCCATGGAATTTCTCAACCGCATGAATTTTGGCACCAAAATCATCATCAGCACGGTGCTGTTGGTCACGATCGGCATCGCGTTGATCTTCACGCTCGTCAAGAGCCGCATCGAACAAGACGCCATGAATGCCATCATCCAACAGGCGCAAGCGATCACGGCTCAGTCCGAGGGCGGGCGCACCTTCATCGCCTCGCTGGGCGTGGCGGGCAGCTTCGACCCGGGTCTGCTCAAGGAGGCCCAGGAGGAGATCGCCAAAAAGAACCCCAAAACCACGCAGGAGATCATCGAAGCGGCCCGGCAGACCCGTTTTTACAACACCATCCCCATCGTGGCTTCGTGGACCATCGGCATGAGCCGGGCCAAGGATGCCAACTATGAATTCCGCGTGCCGCGCATCGGCGCCCGCAACCCCAAGAACGAAGCCACCCCTTTGGAGAAGTCCATGCTCGAGAAGATGGACAAGGGGAACCTGAACGAATTGTGGCAGGTGGACGATGCGACCAACACGCTGCGTTACATGCGTCCGATCGTGATGAAAAAGGGGTGTCTTCTCTGTCACGGCACCGACCAGGATTACCCGGCTGGCAAGGGGCTTGATCCGCTCGGCATCAAGATGGAGGGGTGGAAGGAGGGCGATCAGCGCGGCGCCTTCGAGATCATCGCCGACTTGAAGCCCATGCAATCGGCGGTGCGGGATGCGATGGTCAAGATCTTCACCCTGGCCGCCGCCATTCTGTTGGTGACCGGGATCATCATCTATTTCTTGATCAAGCGTCTGGCCATGGAGCCGGTGCGGGTGATCCGCAACCTGGTGGGCCATGTGGCCAAAGGGGATCTGACCGTGGATCTTCCCAAGGCCACCACCCAGGATGACATCGGCCAGGCCCTGACCGCCACCGGAAAAATGGTCGAGGAGCTGCGCGCCATCGTGCTGCGGGTGCAGGATGCCGCGACCCATGTGACCGACGGGAGTCTGTCGTTGACCGACAGCTCGCAGCAGATCTCCCAGGGCGCCACGGAGCAGGCCGCCTCCATCGAGGAGACCTCGGCGGCCATGGAAGAGATGACCTCCAACATCCAGCAGAACACCGACAACGCCTCCCAAACCGAATCGATCGCCCTGAAGGCCTCGAGCGATGCCCAGGAGGGTGGCGGGGCGGTATCGGCGGCGGTGAAGGCGATGAAGGAGATCGCCAGCAAGATCAACATCATCGAGGAGATCGCCCGTCAGACCAACCTGCTGGCCCTGAACGCGGCCATCGAGGCGGCCCGTGCCGGGGATCACGGCAAGGGGTTCGCGGTGGTGGCCGCCGAGGTGCGCAAGCTGGCCGAAAGAAGTCAGATCGCCGCCGGGGAGATCACCCAGCTGGCCGGTTCGAGCGTGGAGGTGGCGGAACGGGCGGGGATTCTGTTGACCCAGCTGGTGCCGGACATCCAGAAGACCGCCGAGCTGGTGCAGGGGATTTCGGTGGCCAGCCGCGAGCAGACCCAGGGGGCCAGCCAGATCAACAGCGCCATCCAGCAGTTGGATCAGGTGATCCAGCAGAATGCCGGCGCCTCGGAGAAGATGGCCACGACGGCCAATCAGCTCTCGGATCAGGCCCAGCTGCTCCAGGAGGCGATCGGCTTCTTCCATGTGGCGGGTGGATCCGCGGCCCGAAGCGTGGCCCGCCAACCCGCCACCACCCTGCCCGCGCCGACTCCGGCGCGCAAGGCGGCGGCGCCTGCCACCTCCTCCACCGCCGCGCGGCGCGCCCTGCCCGCGCCCAAGACCGCCGCCGGGGGGGGCGTGCACCTGGACATGGGGAGCGGCCATTCGGCCTCGGATGACGAGTTCGAACGGTTCTGAACCGCACTCGGTTGGGAAGGTGTGGCGCTTTCCGTTGAAAAAAGAGAGCGTCTGAAAGATTCCTCTCCCAGGGTTACAAAGAAGCATTTTTCGCCTCTTTTGCGAAAAATGCGCCGCGCGCGGCCTGTGCGAGCGTCGTTTCCGATTGTTGGAAACGACGCTCGTATCTTGCACGGCAGCCTCGCAGAAAACGACGCCTCCCAAGAATTGTGGTTTGGAAACCGATCACCCGCGTCGTAAACGCGACGCGGGCAGGCCCTTCGCAGGCACGCCTTTCGCGGACCGGGGAGCGTTCGAAGGCGCGTTCCCCGTCCCCATCCTCCCCCGCATGACCGGCCTGGCAGCCCCCGAGGCCAGCCATTCCATCCGACGCCCCGCGCTCCCCGTGCGCCGACCTGTCATCCCCCGTATTGCCACCCGATGAGAATTTGCATCCCCAATCCTGGGCATTATCCGGATTGCCCTTGACGTCAGCCTGCCTGGAACGGCATCTTTACGAACGTCCGTTCACAACATGGATGCTCAGCCCAGGCAATCGACATGGTGTTCCAGCGACTCCCCTCCCCAGACACGGTTGAAGACACCTCGGATCGTGCCGCCTGTCGGGCCGACGCCCTGGAGTTGTTGAAGATCGCCACGTCGCTTGCGTCGAACCAGGGGGAATGGGAGGCGGAGCTGGCCCCGTGGCGCGTGAAGATCAACGCGCTTCTGGCCGATCCGGAGCTGGAGACCCTGCGTGGCGAACAGCAACTGGAGTCGCTATCCCTGGAGTTGCGCAGCCGCTGGATCCGCATGGCCCGGTCGGTGGTCGAACCCTTGTTGAGATCCCCGTTGCAAAACCAGCCGGTCTGCTTCCCGATCAGCAACAGCGTCAATCTGGTCTACGAACGGGTTTTCAATTCCAGACACATCGAAAGAAAGATCGCCCGTTGTTGTCCGGAGATTCCCGACTGGTCGAGCCATGTCGCGGCGTTTGGCAGCGGCATGGCGGCGGTGACCGCGTTGATCCTCACCCTGGGTCATTACCGGAAAAGCTACCAACGGACGGATGGTCATACGTTGCGTCTGGATTGGCTGGGCGGCTACTACGAGATGCAACGGCTGGTGGCCCTGCTGGACAATCCCGGCATCTATGCGCGCCGGATTCCCGAATTCGCCATGCTGCTGGAGCGGTTGAAGAGCGGCAAGACCGACATTCTGTTTCTGGAGCCGGTGCTCTACGACTGGACCCAGACCATCGCCGATCCCCACGCCTTGATCGAAGCGATCCAGGCCCGTCCTGCGGATCGACCATGGATCCTGATGACCGACTCCACCTTGCTGGGCGCCACCTTCGATCTGGGAGAGTTCTTGACCGCCTGCGGGAACCGCCGCCCCTTGCTGGCCCTGGATGTCCGATCCGGGTTGAAGCTGGATCAGCACGGTCTGGAGTTTTCCAATCTGGGCATGGTTCGGATCTGCACCCATCGGGATCTGGATGAGACGCGCCACCCCTCCGCGGAGCGCTTCCGCGAGCGGTTGACGCGCAATCGCGCGGTGTTGGGCAGTGGCTTGAGTCTGGAGGAGGCGGCGATCCTGGAGTTGCCGACCATCCTGCATCCGGAGTGGCGGACCGCCTATCCGCACCGGATCTTCGCCAACAATCGGGAGGTGGCCCTGGCCCTGAACGGGATTCCCGGCCTGTTCCGACGGGTCAACCATCCGGCCCTGGGACCCCATCGCCATCTGAACTGGGCGGAATCGCCGTTCGTGGTGCTGGAGTTCCATCAGCATGAGGACACCCGGGAGAATCATGCCCTGTTGCTGCGCATCGTCGAAAACGAGGCCAGGGAACGGGGCGTGGCTTTTTATCTCGGGGTGAGTTTCGGCTTTCGTCACCACCGCTGCGAGGTGGTGGTCTCGGAGAACAGCTTTCCCTATCCGGACGGGCAGATGCGCGGCTTTTTCAAGGTGGCGGCAGGTTCCAGGCGTGGCCCCTCCCTGGCGGGCATGCTGGCACTGCTCCAAGAGTTGGCGGCCTGCGCGGATTTCGCGGCGTTGCGCCAGGCCTATCCGCGCTGGGTATCCTGAACCGCTTTCCGATCCGCCCTGGCGTGCATGCGCATGCCCTTGGATTCGGCACCTTAAGGAATGGGCATGCACTTGTTGGTTATAGATTATAATATATAATCTTGTCGAAGTTGGTTCTCTACGTTACCTATGGAACTCCCGAAGGGGAGATCCATGGTACGGGGGTGAGGGGCTCTCCCCCATCATGCCGTGGAACAAACCCTGGATGCCAGCTTCTTTGAGAAGAGCGCGCCAAAAGCCAAAATCAAAAGCAGAACCCTGGGAGAGAAATCTCCCGGACGCTCTCTTTTTTTCAACGGTCAAAGCGATCCATTCCCAGCCGGGTACGGATCAACTCCCCATCATCGGCGCGGCCAGCAGCCGGGTACGGATCAACTCCCCATCATCGGCGCGGCCAGCAGACGATCGGCGCCCAGGACGATCAACGCGCGGGCCAGGGCGCGACCCAGCGCCTCCGGCTCCTCGGGGTCACCGCTCACGTCTCGGGTGATCAACTCCCGGCCATCCAACGAGCCGACCCGACCGGCCATCACCAGACGCTCCCCCTCCAGCCGCGCGAAGCCGGCGATCGGCACCTGACACCCCCCCTCCAGCTCATGCAGGAAAGCCCGCTCGGCCCGCACCGCGGTACGGGTCTCCGGATGGTTCAACGGCTCAAGCCACCGCCGGGTGGCCGCGTCGTTCAGACGGCACTCGATCCCCACCGCGCCCTGACCATTGGCGGGAATGATCCGCTCCGGCGCGAAATACTCCACCACCCGCTCCAGAAGTCCCAACCGCTTCACCCCGGCGGCAGCCAGCACGATGGCTTCGAACTGGCCGGATTCGAGTTTGGCGATGCGGGTGTTGACATTGCCGCGCAGGGATTCGATCCGCAAATCCGGGCGTTCGTGCAGCAATTGGCACTGACGACGCAACGACGAGGAGCCGACCCGCGCCCCATGGGGCAGATCGCTCAAGCCCGCGTAACGCACCGACAGCAGCACGTCGCGGGGATCCTCGCGTTCCAGAATCGCGGCAATGCCCAACCCCTCGGGAAACTCCGCCGGCACATCCTTCATCGAGTGGACCGCCAGATCGACGCGCCCATCGAGCAGCGCCTCTTCCAGCTCCTTGACGAACAGCCCCTTGCCGCCGACCTTGGCCAGCGGCACATCCAGAATGATATCGCCCCGGGTTTTGATGATGACCAGCTCCGCCTTGAGACCCGGATGGGTGGACTCCAGCCGGGACTGGACCCAGCGGGCCTGCCAAAGCGCCAGGGCACTGCCGCGCGTGCCGATCTTGAGGGTGGTATTCATGTTTCCGCTCGCATCTTTCGATCCCAACACATGGCATCGATGGTGAAAAGGTGACGTCGCGACATGGGGGGAGAACCCCCTCGCCCCCCACCGGGGATGTCTCTTGCGAGACATCCCCGGAAGATTGGCGACTTGGGGGGAGAACCCCCTCGCCCCCCACCGGGGATGTCTCTTGCGAGACATCCCCGGAAGATTGGCGACTTGGGGGGAGAACCCCCTCGCCCCCCACCGGGGATGTCTCTTGCGAGACATCCCCGGAAGATTGGCGACATGGGGGGAGAACCCCCTCGCCCCCCACCGGGGAAGTCTCTTACGAGACATCCCCGGTAAAAGGGAGTATCCTTGATCACCATGGCATAAAACAGGTCACAAGGACAAGGATCATGCGGATTCTGGGCATCGAAAGCAGTTGCGACGAGACCGCCGCCGCCGTGGTGGAGCTGGATGGGATGGGGGCGACGACGCGTCCGCGCCTGCTCTCCAACGTGGTGCATGGTCAGGTGGAGGTGCATGCCCGTTACGGCGGGGTGGTGCCGGAGCTGGCCAGTCGCGCCCACATCCGCAACATTCAACCGGTGATCGATCAGGCGTTGCGCCTGGCCGGGATTGAACCTTCCGCCCTGGACTGCGTGGCGGTGACCGCCGGACCGGGACTGATCGGGGGCTTGTTGACCGGCATGGCCGCGGCCAAGGGTCTGGCCATGGCCCTGGATCGCCCGCTGGTCGGCGTACACCACATGGAAGGGCATCTGATGAGCCCGTTTCTGGATCCGAACGCGGGTGACATGGATTTTCCCTTTGTGGCGCTGCTGGTGTCGGGCGGCCATACGTTGCTGGTACACGCGCGCGGGTTCGGGGATTACCGGGTTCTGGGTCGCACCCGCGACGATGCAGTGGGCGAGGCCTTCGACAAGGGGGCCCGACTGCTGGGACTGGGCTATCCGGGCGGACCGGCGATCGCCGCGCTGGCCGAGGGCGGGAATCGGTCCGCCATCCCCTTTCCCCGCGCCATGCCGGGACGCACGCAGCTGGATCTCTCCTTCTCCGGCTTGAAGACCGCGCTGCGCACCTTTCTGGGCCACCATCCGGACAAGCAGACGGACGCGGGATGGCGGCGCGACGTGGCCGCCTCGTATCAGGAGGCGATCGTCGAGGTGCTGGTCACCAAATCGCTGGCCGCCTGTCGGGAGAGCGGAGAACGCCGCCTGATCGTGGCCGGGGGAGTGGGGGCCAACCGACGGTTGCGCGACATGCTGGCGGAACGGGCCGAAAGGCAAGCGGTGCGCGTCTACTTCCCGCCGCTGGCGCTCTGCACCGACAACGGCGCGATGATCGGCCTGGCCGGGGCGCGCCGGTTCCTGGCCGGGCAGCGGGATGGATGGATGTTGAACGCGCGTGCGCGTTGGCCCATCGAAGGGTTGGCGGACCAAAGGGATTGAGGGACGGGGAAGCACGGCTGTTCGCGGTCCGCCGGGCGTGGGTTCTGAATGGGATGGTGAATCATGGATACGACATCAACAGCGGTCATCGGCGCGGGATCCTGGGGCACAGCCCTGGCCACGGTGCTGGCCAGCAAGCTGCCGCGCGTCACCCTCTGGTGCCACGAGCCGGAGGTGGCCGAAGGGATCAACCGCAACCAGCGCAATCCGCTCTTTCTGCCGGAGTTCCAACTGCCGGGCAACATCGTCGCCACCACGGATCTGCACCAGACGGCCCGAGAACACGCCATTCTGGTGATGGTGGTGCCGACCCAGTTCACGCGGGGTATCCTGACCGCGTTGCGGGAGTCGGTCACCCCGGAGACCCTGTTCGTCTCGGCCAGCAAGGGGGTCGAGGCGGCCACCATGACCCTGTTGTCCGAGATTCATGTGGACATTCTGGGCGCGGAACTGGGCGGCAAGAGCTGCTTTTTGTCCGGACCGTCGTTCGCCCGTGACACCATCATGCGTCTTCCGGCGGCGGTGGCCATCGCCGGCGGGGATCCCGAACGGGTGGAACGGGTGCAGAAGCTCTTCCATACCCCGTGGTTTCGCACCTACTCCACCGAGGACGTGATCGGTCTGGAGCTGGGTGGGGCGTTGAAGAACGTCATGGCGCTCGCGGCGGGGATCTCCGACGGACTCGGCATGGGACACAGCGCCCGCGCGGCGCTGATCACCCGCGGCTTGAACGAAATGCTGCGCCTGGGCATCAAACTCGGCGCCCGCCCCGAGACCTTCGCCGGACTCTCCGGACTCGGCGACCTGCTCCTGACCGCCACCTCGGACCTCTCCCGCAACCGGAGCGTGGGGGTGCGCATCGGACGCGGCGAAACGCTGGAGTCGATTCAGCGCGGAACCCACGAAATCGCTGAAGGGGTGCGCACCGTGGAAGGGGTGCGCCGTTTGGCCGAGAAACTCGATCTCGACCTGCCGATCACCCGCGCGGTGCATGGCATCCTGTACGAGGGACGCGCCCCGCTCGACGCGGTGCGCGATCTGATGGAACGGGATCTGAAGCCCGAACATGGTGGTTTCGAGGGGTGATGGCCATGGCCACCGCGCGCAAACTCCACGCCCCGTGCGTCAAGAAGCCGCAAATCATCGGCTGGCGCGAGTGGGTCGCCCTGCCGGAGATGGGGGTGGAGCGGATCAAATGCAAGATCGACACCGGCGCCCGCACCTCGGCGTTGCACGCCCTGGATCCCCACCTCGTCGAACGGCCCGAAGGGGCCTTCGTCCGCTTCAAGCTCCATCCGGTGCAGCGCAAAAGCAAGCCGGAGATCCTCTGCGAAGCCCCGCTGGTGGACTCCCGCACCGTGGTCAGCTCCGGCGGCCACACCGAACAACGCTTCGTGATCCGCACCCGTGTCCAGCTCGGCGAACGGGATTGCGAGGTGGAAATCACCCTCACCGATCGCGCGCCCATGGGTTTTCGCATGCTGATCGGGCGTACCGCGGTGCGCGGCAAGTTCCTGGTGGATCCGGGCTGCTCGTTCCTTTTGTCGCGTAACCCGCACGATGGGGGAAAAACCCCCTCGCCCCCCGACCGTAACAAGGAGGCGGAACCATGAAAATCGCCATCCTGGCCCGCAATCCCAACCTCTACTCCCACAGGCGGCTGGTGGAGGCGGCGCGCGAACGCGGTCACGAGGTGGAGATCATCGACACCTTGAAGATCTACATGAACATCTGCCCCAATCAGCCGCGCATCCGTTACGGAGGCAAGGAGTTGACCGGCTTCGACGCGGTGATCCCGCGCATCGGCGCCTCGATCACCTTCTACGGGCTGGCGGTGCTCAATCAACTGGAAATGATGGGAGTCTATCCCCTCAACGGCAGCGAATCGATCGCCAAATCCCGCGACAAGCTGCGCTGTCTGCAACTGCTGGCCGGGGCCGGCATCGGACTGCCGGTGACCGGCTTCGCCCACGCCACCCAGTTCACCGATGACCTGATCCAGATGGTCGGCGGCGCGCCGGTGGTGATCAAGCTGCTCGAAGGGACCCAGGGGATCGGCGTGGTGCTGGCCGAAACCCACCGTTCCGCCAAAAGCATGATCGAGGCCTTTCGCGGCATGGATGCCAACATCCTGGTCCAGGAGTACATCCAGGAGGCCAAAGCCGCCGACATCCGCTGTCTGGTGGTGGGCGAACGGGTGGTGGCCTCGATGATGCGTCAGGGCAATGGCGAGGATTTCCGCTCCAACCTCCACCGGGGCGGCCAGGCCCTGCCGATCCGCATCACCCCGCAAGAGCGCCAGACCGCCGTGCGCGCCGCCCGCCTGATGGGGCTGAATGTGGCCGGCGTGGACCTGTTGCGCTCCAACCGCGGCCCGCTGGTCATGGAGATCAACTCCTCCCCCGGCCTCGAGGGGGTCGAAAAAGCCACGGGCATCGACGTGGCCGGCAAGATCATTCAGTTCCTGGAACACAAACTGCGTCCCGTCCGTTCTCGCAAACCCAAAGCCTGATTCAAGGAGATTCCGATCATGGCAACGACCAACAAACTCGCGGGAGATATCTGGGGCGGTCTGGCCGCCATGCTGGTGGCCCTGCCGTCCGCCATCGCCTACGGCGTGGTGAGCTTCACCCCGCTCGGCGGCAGCTACCTTGGGGTCGGCGCCATGGCCGGGGTGATCGGCACCGTGATCCTCGGCCTGGTGGCCCCGGCCATCGGCGGCGCGCCACGCCTGATCACCGCACCCTGCGCCCCCGCCGCCGCCGTGCTCTCGGCCCTGTGCGTGGAGCTGCTGGCCGGCAACCAGAATCTCTCGGCCCTCGCCCCGGAACAGATCCTGCTGCTCATCGCCATCGTCGGCCTGCTCTCCGGCGTGCTCCAGGTGCTCTTCGGGGTGCTCGGCGGCGGCAAGGTGATCAAATTCATCCCCTACCCCGTGGTCTCGGGTTACTTAAGCGGCGTGGGCATGCTGATCTTTCTGAGCCAGATCCCGAAACTGTTCGGCCTGCCCAAGGGAACCCCGGTCATGCAGGGGCTCTTCGATCCCTCGCTCTGGCAGTGGACCGGCATCGTCGTCGGCATCGTCACCATCATCGGCATGAGCCAGGCGGCACGCATCACCAAGGTGATCCCTGCCCCGATCATCGGCCTGATGGCCGGCATGATCACCTATTTCGTCATTGCCCTGGCCCGTCCGGAACTCCTGCAACTGACCGACAACAAACTCCTCATCGGTCCCATCGACGTCGATTTCACCGCCATGAGCCACGGCATGGAGGAGCGCTGGAACGCGGTCGGAAAAATGGGCTTCAAGGATTTCGCCGCCATCCTCGTCCCGGCCATCACCCTGTCGGTGCTGCTCTCCATCGACACCCTGAAAACCTGCGTGGTGGTCGATGCCCTCACCCGCACCCGGCATGACTCCAACCGCACCCTGATCGGTCAGGGAGTCGGCAACCTTTTGACCGCCGTGGTCGGCGGCATGCCCGGCGCCGGCACCATGGGCGCCACCCTGGTCAGCATCAACAGCGGCGGTCAGACCCGCCTGTCGGGTCTGCTGGAAGGGGTGTTCTCCCTGATCGTGCTGCTGCTGTTCGCCAAACTGATCGGCTGGGTGCCGATCGCCGCCCTGGCCGGCATCCTGATGGTGGTCGCCTACCGCATGGTTGACTGGCACAGTCTTGCGCTGCTCAAACAGCGCTCCACGGTGCTCGACTTCTTCGTGATCCTGGCGGTGGTGGTGGTGGCGGTGGCCTTCAACCTCATCGCCGCCGCCGGGGCCGGCATCGGCTTCGCGGTGGTGCTGTTCCTGCGTGAACAGGTGCGCAGCTCGGTGGTGCGGCGCCGTCGCCACGGGGATCGGGTCTCCTCCAAACGGGTCCGCCTGCTGGAAGAGAAGGAGATCCTCGCCGCCAACGGCACGGTGAGCACCATCGTCGAGTTGCAGGGAAATCTCTTCTTCGGCACCACGGACCAGCTGTTCACCAGCCTCGAGGGCGACATCAAAAGCTGTCGCTTCCTGATCCTCGACATGCGTCATGTGCAGTCGGTGGATTTCACCGGCATCCGTATGCTCACCCAGATCGGCGCCATGCTCAAAGAGCGGGATGCCTACCTGATCTTCAGCGAACTGCCCACCTCCCTGCCCACCGGGCTGGATCTGGGCACCTACTTCGAACAGACCGGATTGCTCTCCCATGGCGACAACATCAAGCTCTATCCGGATCTGGACGCGGCCATGGAGTGGGTGGAAGATTATCTGATCGAGGAGAACCGCAAACTCAAGACCGGCGAAACCCGGATGATGAATCTGAACGATATCCCGCTGTTGCGCGGTCTGCTCGACGAGGGGAGCCTGGAGATCCTCTCCTCCTTCACCGAGGAGCGCAGCTACGACGCGGGCGACAAGGTGTTCAACCGCGGCGACGAAGGGGACGAGATCTATCTGATCCGGCGCGGCCAGGTGCGCATGGTGCTGCCGTTGCCGAGCGGCAAAATCCTCACCCTGGCGGTGTTCGGGCGTGGACATTTCTTCGGTGACATGGCGTTCCTGGATCGCGGTCACCGCTCCACGGACGCGGTGGTCGATACGCCGACCGAGTTGTACATCATCTCGCGCAAGCGTTTCGAGGAGGTGGCCAAGAGCCATCCGGTGTTGGGACACCACGTTTTCAGCCGTCTGGCGCGGGCGTTGTCGCACCGGCTGCGTTATGCCAATGCCGAGTTGATGGCCTTGAAGGATGCGTGAGGGGATGGCGGCGAGGACGGGAGCGCGAGGCGTCCGGACGCGGCGTGATGGCCGGATCCGGACGCCCGCCACCAGGAAATTCACGGGCAAACCACGTCAAACCCCACGTTTTCCGGGATTGTGACCCGTGCGCCAGCCGACCTGGACGACTCCCTGCCTGGTCAGAAGGTACGTCATGACCCATCTGAATGTTTAAGGATGACCCAAAACCATGGGAGCTTGACGTGGATTTTGATAAGTGATAGATCTGTCATGAATGAAAAAAAGATGAACCGTATTATGAATGACTGTTCAGAAATTGTTTCAAAAGGTTGTACACAACCCTTCATGCGCGCGCACGGCCTGATGTGATTCGGCAGCCTGTCCCGCATGTTCAAGAAAAGTGCGTGACGCGAAACCCTGGAACCGGCTTTGACCGATCCATGGCGATTCCGGCGTCTTGATCTCCATGCTTTCCATATCCGCCACCATGAAGGTGACGGCAACACCTTGTCCATGTCTGCGCGGTTTGCCGCATCCAAAGATGGCACGGAGAATTATAAGGGTTTGCTGATATTGTATGCACGACAAATCAATAGATTGCTTGTACTAAATGAAATATATAATGTTGAAATGTGTGCCTTTTACCAATCCCTCTCGGGATTCGGTTGTTGTTTTTGTCTTTGGCACAGCAGCGCAGGATCAACCGTGACTCACAAACAAACATGGAGGATTCAATGAACTTGAAAGCAGTCGCAACCTTGACGGCATTGGGAGGATTTCTCTTGTCTGCCGGCTCCGCCATGGCGCACGAGAGCCATTCCTACACCTGGCACAAGGGATGGCATCATGTCGGTTTCTATTGCCAAGCACCTTCCGTGCCAAACACCCCGGTAGACCGCTACGGCTGCGCTGCCGTCCCCGACGCCGACAATGACGGTGTGGCCGATGTCAACGATCGCTGCTCCGACACCCCTGCCCTGGCCAAAGTTGACATGCACGGCTGCCCCCTGGATTCCGACCGGGACGGCGTGCCGGACTACAAGGATGACTGCGCGAACACCCCCGCCGGCGTGCCGGTGGACTCCTTCGGCTGCCCGATGGACAAGGACTCCGATGGCGTGATCGATGGCGCGGACAAGTGCCAGGCCACCCCGAGGGGCGACAAGGTGGATATGGCCGGATGCAGCCTGACCGCCAAGACGATGGTCACCTTCGCGCACGGCAGCGCGGTCATCGGCACGGCCCAGGCCAAAGCCCTCAAGGAGTTGGCCGCGGTCATCAAGGCCCATGGCGGCGTGCGCTTCCAGATCCAGGGCCATGCCGACGAAAGCGGTACTGCCGCCGGCAATGTCGCGCTCTCCAACCGTCGCGCTCAGGAAGTGCGTGCCTTCCTGCTGCGTCAGGGCATCAAACCGGCCCAGTTGAACACCGTCGGATATGGCGCCACCCGCCCCGTCGCTTACAATCTGATTCAGAGCAAGAATCGTCAGGAGTCCAACCGGCGGGTGGAGATCCATGCGCTCTCCGGCCATTACACCATCCGGGAGAGCGATACCATTCGCTGATCTCCATGGCATGATCTGCCAGGGCAGTCGTTCATTCAACATCCTGGAGCCTGCGGGTTTCCGGTTCAAGTCAGAATTTTAGGAGAAATCGATGGAACTTACGAAATCGACCGTCAAAAAATCCTTGTATGGTGTGGCCATGCTGCTGTTGCTCGGCGGCTGCGGCACGAATCCTCCGGCGGGTCATGCCCTGAATCATCACGACTCCATGGAGCGGACCCTGGTCAGCACCCATGAGAACACCGAATTCCTCATCAAGATGGATGTCGGCTCCTTTTGTCACGCCGGTGACTTCTGGGGCGCCAAACTGCGCAACAGCAACGGCAACATGCATGGCAAGCACCAGGTGAATCCGGAGTTCGTCCAGTTCCTGCGCACCGGGGAGATGAATGCCTCGACCCAGCCCACCCCGTTGGGACGTTTCTATTTCGGCGTGACCCAGGAGCTGCGCACCAAGTTCAACTCCTGCTTCCGGACCAGCTATGCCCGGCTCGACGCGGATGACGTTCTGGGTTATCACGTCTCGACCGCCGCCGGTGAAATTGGCCGCGAAATCGGCGTCGGCTATGCCCAGTGGCCCAAAAAGTTCTTCCAGATCAATCTGGATCGTTCCGGTTCCTACCAGGGCAAGTTCGACACCCTCCTCAAGGAGACCAATGCCCACGCCGTGGCGATGCTGGAACTGTTCGAAGAGCTGCTGATCACCGGTTCACCGGCGGATCGTCAATCCTTCCAGAACGGCTTCGTCTGCGGCTATCGCGAGTCCATGAAACGGACCCTGGCCGAAATGGCCAAGGAGATGCCCGCCGTGAGCCAGAAGCATGTGGCCTCCTCGGAGGATCTGGCCAAGACGGTGATCTGCCCGAACGCCCCCATCACCGGTTACGAGCTTTCCTACACCCGGACCGACAACTTCATGACCAAGGAGCTGGAAGGTCAGTTCTACGCCAACCATGCCAGCGAGGCCTCGGATACCGACAAGCTGGCGTTCCGGATCTTTTCCGCCGAGGAGATCTATCTGCGCAACTATCGCCGGGCGCTGCAAGCCGTCGGCTTCAAGGTGGGCAAGGCCCTGTTCCATGGTCTCAAGGAGCGCAACGACGGCGTGGAGTATCTGCGCAATCTCTCCCTGGCCGTGGACAAGAGCGAGGATCTCCAGCGCTACATGGCCCCCGGCTTCCTGGCGGGCTTCGAGCACAACGGCGAAAAGTATCTCAACGACATGCTCGGACAGCTGAATCTGCCCCGCGCCAGCGCCGCCGGGAAGCCTGCCGCCCAGGCGGACAAGCCTGCCGCGGCTCCGGCCAAGACCAGCAAAAGCGAAGCGCAACCCGCCGCCACCCTCTCCAAGAGCGCAGCCAAGCCTGACGTGCAACCGGTCTCCGCCACCACCAAGGATGCGGTTTCCGCCCGGAGCGGCACCTGCTTCGTGCATGTGGGCTCCTTCCAGAAAGAGCACAATGTCCATTCCGCCCAGGACGCGCTGAAGAAGAACGGTATCGACAACGTTTCCGTGAAGTCGGTGCCCGCCAAGCAGAACGACACCACCGTCGAACTGCTTCAGGTTCGGGTGGGGCCCTTCGCGACCCATGAGATGGCGCAGAGCGAGCGTCCCCGCGTTTCCCAGATCATTGGCAGCGCCATCGGTGGCGTGGTTTGCGACATCTGAGAGGCTGTTGGGTGCGTGCCGGAGTTCGATGTGGGCCATGGATGGCCCATTCGTTTACCGTGGACCGCCCGCGAGGGAGGGCCACGGTCAGGGGGTGAGGGGAGACTCCCCGGAAAAAGCGGCTCGGAACGAACCGTTGAGAAACGGATTGGCCCGCCGCTCCCGTCCCAGGGGTGAGGGGAGACTCCCCGGCAAAAGCGGCTCGGAACGAACCGTTGAGAAACGGATTGGCCCGCCGCTCCCGTCCCAGGGGTGAGGGGAGACTCCCCGGAAAAAGCGGCTCGGAACGAACCGTTGAGAAACGGATTGGCCCGCCGCTCCCGTCCCAGGGGTGAGGGGAGACTCCCCGGCAAAAGCGGCTCGGAACGAACCGTTGAGAAACGGATGTTCCGCCGCTCCCGTCCCAGGGGTGAGGGGAGACTCCCCGGCAAAAGCGGCTCAGAACGAACCGTTGAGAAACGGATTGGCCCGCCGCTCCCGTCCCAGAGTGGTCGAGGGGCCGTGACCGGGGTGACACTTCAGGCCGTCGTCGAGGGAGAGCAGACGATTCTGGAGGGAGTCCATCAACGTGTCGTAATCACCGCCGGGCAGATCGGTACGTCCGATGGAGCCGGCAAAGAGCGTATCCCCGACGATCAGATCCCCACCGCAGCGAAAACAGACCCCACCCGGCGTATGACCCGGCGTATGGATCACCTCCAGGGAGAGGCCGGCGATGGTCAGGGTCTGGCCATCGGCGAAGGAGCCATCGACGGTCGGCACCGGTCCGAAAGGCAAGCCCCAGGTGGCGGCATGTCGGGCCGCGCCTTCGACCAACGGTCGATCCTCGTCGTGGATCCAGAAGGCGGCGCCGGTGAGTTGTTTGAGTTCGCTCACGCCGCCGATGTGGTCGAAATGGCCGTGGGTGGCGAGGATGTGGGTGATTTTAAGCTTCAACGCCTGGGCACGGGCCAGGATACGTTTGGCATCCCCGCCCGGATCCACGACCAGGGCCTCGCCTCGGGTCGGATCGCCAAGAATCTGACAGTTGACCTGAAGCGGACCGGTTTCCAGGATCTCATGCACACGCGTCATCGATCGGACTCCCTGTTGGACAACAATCCCGCCATGGCCAGGCTCATCCCTTCGCGCATCATGACCCGATAGCCCTTGTCGAGCAGTTCGGATTCCAGGGCGAGCATGGCTTCCATGGCCAGTTCATAAGCATTGTAAGGGGTTTGACGCAACGTGCCCGACGCGCCGGAACGTCCCCATTCGCGCATGACGTGCCAGCGGCCCAGAAGGTCGCGCTGGATCTGGAGCGAATAGAAGAGCACCACGCCCGTGATCGGATTGGGTCGTTGCAGATAGACTTTCATGAAACGTCGCGAAACCCCATCATGCCGGAAAGACTCAAGCATACGGCTTGGCGGACCGGCGGTTGATTTTTTCATCAGGTTACACTATTTTACCCAGGAAGTCTCGTAAGAGAGTTCCCCGGTCGGGGGGGCGGTCTGTGTTCCTCCCATTATATCATTTTCTTTATGAATGGTCACCTGGACCGCACGCACTCGACGATGTGGATCATCTCCCGACCTCTGGTCAACAAAGTGTTCGCCCATGCGCAGCGCATGCTGCCGAAGGAGTGTGTGGGCGTGCTCTCCGGCCAGGGACGGGAGGCGACGGCGTGGCATCCGCTGACCAACATCGCCGGGGACGACCGGAGTTTTCTGGCGAATCCCGAGGAGCAGATCCGACTGTTTCGGAGCCTGCGCGAGCAGGGCCGGGAGGTGGTGGCCATCTACCACAGCCATCCGCGCGGCCCGGCGCAACCTTCATCGCTGGATCGGGAGTTGGCCACCTATCCGGATGCCCTGCTGTTGATCGTCGGCATGCAGACCGACGGACGGCTGGAGATCAACGGCTTTCTGGCCCATGATGGCCGCATGGAACAACAGGAGTTGACGATCCGCGATTAGCTTCCGGATGGTCCGGAATCCCAATCTCCCCGATCGTCCGGGAAGATTCGAATCGCCTGGAAAAGATTGTCCCGCCGTAACTTGCATGATGGAGGGGGAGATAACCCCCTCACCCCCCGTACCATGGACCTCCCTTCGGGAGCGCCATGGTCAAAGTCCCAAGGGCTGTGCCCTTGGATCCCACCCGGGGCCAGTGGCCCCCGAACCCCGCCAAAAGTAGGGGTTCTGAAATCGTTACGTCCCGCCCAAGATGCGGGAACACGCCTTGCCCGCGTGGCGGAACAGGTAGACGCATCGGACTTAAAATCCGCTGGCCGTAAGGCCGTCCCGGTTCGATTCCGGGCGCGGGCACCACATTTGGTTCCAAAGAGTGCCAAAAGAATTCAATAAGCCAGCAAAATTAAATGGTTGCTGGCTTTTTTGTTTCCAAGGCGTTCCAAAGGTGTGTCTAGACATTAATCTCTTCCGATTCCATCAAAACGACGCTGGTGTCGTTTTGGCAGAGAACGGAAAGAAGTTTTTCATCGGGGAGACTGCCACGAAGTTGGGTCTTGACCGTCGGACAATTGAACGGGCGGTGCGGCGTCGGAGATGATTGACCCGGAGGTCAAGGAGGCGATCCTGATCACCGCGCCGGAGGGGAAGCGGGCAAGCGCATCTCCTGGGCCGGTGGTGGGGTTTGACAGACCGGCGCGACCTGATGGGGCAGGCCCACCTCGACCGTGAACCTCCTTTTCGGCATGCCACGGCCCGGATTTCAACACCACCCTCAAGGCCCAGGCGCGCGCTCCGGCTCGTTCCCGGCCCCCTCCTTCATCCGCCAACCCCCATCCGGCAGCTGGATCCACGCCCCTGGGCTGGCCTGGTCGCGGTTCATCGCCGCGAAGATCCCCCGCACCCTGGGCAGATCCGCCTCCACCAGCCCCTCCTCGGCCAGAATCAACCGCTCCCAGATGGCCGCGCGATCCTGATTCTCCTCCTCCACCAAACGCCGCGCGAGAGTCCGGGCCTCGGCGGGGAGCTGCTCCACCTCCCGCACCGTCACCCCACCCTGATTGTTCTCGCCGATCACGCCGATCTTGCGGAAGTGATCCAGGTCATCGCGGTTGAAAGCCTGACGCTGCAAGGCGCGCAACACCGCCCGATACTCTGGGGTACGGGGGATCTGTCGCGCCAACCGCCCCTGGGGATCGATGGCGCGCACCGAGGTCAACAGCATCACCTCGCGCTGCAACTCGGCATAACTGCCAAGCACCTGATTCTCCAACGCGGTGCGCTCGTCCACCACCGTTACCTCGAGCAACGGTCCGCCGCAACCGGTCACCAACAGCGACCAGCCCAACATCAACCACACTTTACGGCGCGGTGGCTTCACGGGTTTCCACCTCCAGATGGGTCATGCCGATCCACTCCAACAGACGTGCCAGATTCTCCACCGGGGCCAGATCCTGCTGGATCTGCTCGAACTGGCCGAGCACGCCCAACGGAATCCGCTCCAGATTCAGGCTCGAGACCATCCCCTCGCGAAAATCGATCTTGAGCTTGATGGTTCCCTTGGCCAATTGCAAGTTCATTTGCGACGGATTGGCATACGACACCTTGGATCGGGCATTGCTCAAAGCGGGATTGCTCTCCTTGGGATCAAGAAAACGCAACAGCCGATCCAACGCCTCCTTGCCGATGCGGGTGAACAGAATACCCGCCTCGCTGCGTCCCAGATCCAACCTGCCACTCTCCTTGTCGAAACGCAACGCCAGCCGGGCGATGAAATCGACCTGACCATCCCCCACGATCCCCGCCTCGGCAGGCAGCAGACGGTTCAGATCCACCTCCACGCCTTCGAGCAGGGCATCCATGCGCGCCGGCTTGCTCCCCTCCAGGAGAACATTCCCGGCAATGGTGCCGCCCAGGAGATCCAGCCGCAGGTTCTGACCGCGCAACTGCCCCTCCTGGTAGCTCAGCTCCATGGTGATCTTCTCGGCGCGCACCCCGGCCAGCTCCAGTCGCTCGATGTTCAGCCGCCGTCCCTCGATACCGCTGGTCAAGGGGGAGGCGATCCGTTCCAAGGCGAAGGCCCGTCGTGCCTTCGTCTTCACCGGCACCTGCTTGGGATCGGTCCAGGTACTTTTGTTCGCGATCAGGGTTCCGGTCATGCCGCTCAGAACCAGATCCCCCCGCGTCACCCCCAGCTCCCGAGGCGAAACCAGAAAACGGGTGATGAAGGGGCCATTGACCGCCTTGAACAGACTCCACTCCAGCTCTCCGCGCCCGGTTCCGCGCGTTTCCAGCGTGGCCAGCACCGGATTGGCCCGTTCCAGATCGGCCCGCGCCCGTCCGGTCAGATCCACGAACAATCCGGCCAGACGTTCGGGAAGGCGCATCTCGCGGGGATCGAGCAGACCCGAAAGCCCGGACACCTCGCCATGCAGCTCCGCCTCCAGACCGGGCAACCCCCCCTTGAGACGGTTCAGCCGCCAGTGATCCGGATCCCGTCCCACCAGCTCGAACTCCAAACGGGCCTGTTCCAGCGCAATGCCGTGGAACTCCCGCCAGGGAGCGCCTGGATCGAGGGGTGCGGGGGGTTTTCCCCCATTTTGAACATGCGCCGGGGCCTCGGGCCGCTCCCAGCGCCCGGCGTGCAGATCCGCGCGCAGGGTCACACCCTGTCCCGGCTCCGGGGCGAAACGGAGGTTCACGTTCCCCTTGCCCCCGGTCAACCGCGCGTTTCCCCAGCGTCCCTCCACCCCGGAGGCCGAGGCGGTCAACGCCAGCCGCAGCGGCGGAGGCGCCTCGCGACTCCACCCCTTGAGCGACCCCGGACTCCCCTCCAGATCGACCTTCACCGCCACGTTCCCCGAAAACGGCTGATGCGTGGCCCCGGCTCCCCCCTCGTCGCTGGCCAGCAGAGCCAACCGACCCAACTCCAGCCGCTCCAGGCCCCCGGTCAGCCGCAGAAAATCCTCCTCGCTCCGATACTCTCCGCTCAGGCGCGCCGTCAGCGCCCCTTCGGCATCGATCGCGAGAGAGTCGAGCCGATGCAACCCGCTGTTCAGCTCGCTCGAGGCGCGCGCCGACCAGTGAAAATCGGGCCACAGCCACTGGTAATCCCCATCCCGAACCGACGCCTTCCGACCAACCCCGCTCCAGGATTGACTCACCACCGCATCCCCAAAGGGCGCATCGGGCGTGAAGGTGCCCCTGGCCTCGGTCTCCAGCACGCCGGTGAACCGATCCATGCGGATATCCGCCGCGAAGACCGGTTTCTCCAGATGCCCATCGAACCGCGCCCGACCCTCCCAGGCTCCGCTCTCCGGCAGCAGCCGACCCCGACCCGCGAGGGTGATTTCGGCCTCCTCGCTGGTCAGATCGGCTCCCGCGCGCGGTTCCGCGAGGCTGAGCGTCCCCTTCACCACCCCCTCGATCGGACCATCCACCACGGGCCGGTGCGCCTTCCAGGCCAATTTCAACCGCTCGAGCCGACCCCCCACCCCGGTCTCGTCGTCCGACCAGGCCACGGGCGCCAGATCGACCAGACCACCCAGGGCGATGCGACGCGGCAGACGGTTGGCCATCAACGTGGCGCGACCGTGCAGGGAGAGACGGCTCTCCCCAGGCGAAACCGACAACGTAACCCCGCCCGGCAGCAGACGGGCCAGGGCTACGGCCAGCTTGCGACCATCCACCGTCGCGGAAAAGGTTCCGGAGAGGCTCTGTTCCCCGTCGGTCTGGTCGTCCGGGGTCAATTCCAACCTGCCGCCGATACGGGCGATGTCGTCGAGTCGCACCAGCAGCCGGTCGATGGAGAAGCGTTCCCGTTCCGGATCGAAGGCGGCCAACAGCTTGGTCTCAAAGTGCACCGGACGGCCACCCTCTCCCTCCCCACCGACAAGCAACCGCTCCACCTTGAGGCGTCCGTGGCCGGCCAGCGACCCATCCGCACGGTGTTCGGCCCCCATCAACAGCGACCCTTTCCCGACCTGGACCTCGGGGATGACCAGCCGCTCGGCGGTCCCATGCAGCTCCGACCGCATCCCCTGCCAGGCTCCCGCCTGAATCCGCATCCCGGAGATGGTCAACCGCGCCGTGCCGCGCTCCAACACCCGTTCCCGATCGCCGGGAAGCCGGGCATCCAGATCGGTGAGTTCCAACGCCCCCTCCCCGGAACCGCTCAACCCGTCGTCGTCGCGCACCCCCTGAAACCGCCATGCGCCGCCCCCCTTGCCGGTCAGCCGCGCCGCGCGCCAGTCGTCCGGCAGCCACGGTTTCACCAGAGCCAACAGCGGGGCCAGCTCCACCGGTTCGGCCCGCAACAACAGATCGATCTCGGCGGGATGCCGGTTGAGGGTCAGCCGCGCATCCAGCGGCACGGTGAGCAGCTTCCCCAACCGCAGGGTGGAGCGCCGCGCCCCTTGCCCGCTCTCGTTGCCCAGATCCATCTCGAGGCTCACCGGCAGATGCACCGAGCCGTTCCCGTCCGCATAGGCCAGATCGTCGATGGTGATCTTACCGGTCAGATCCATGCCTTGCCGGTCAACGCGCAGGGCGGCCCGCATGGCCAGCTGTCGCACGCTTAAGCGCGCGCCGGGCATGGGTTCATAGGCCAGGTCGATATCCTCCACCACGAAGGATTGCATGGCGAGTCGCAACGGCAGGGTGGTGGCGACCCAGGCCGGGGCCAGCACCGGATGGGGGGTGGGCGGGGTGGACTCCTCGGATGGCGACTCCGGCTCCCCGGTCAGATGCGCGGCGGAGAGATCCAGACGTCCCCCATGGATGCGCACTTCGCGGATCGTGAGTCGCCCGAGCAGGAGATCCGGCCAGTCGATGGCCAGGTTGATCCCCTGGAGCTGGAACAGGGTGCGCTCTTCGAGTCGCCAGGCGATCTGGCGGGCTTGCAGACCGGTGACATAATCGAGGGTGAGCGCATCGATGGTGATCGCGCCGGGGAGATCGTGACCAAGAACGGCGATCAGATGGCGCTTGAACGGCTCCGAGGAGACGATGGTCTGCAACGAGGCCACCACCGACAGCAGGGCCATGGCCAGGATCCAGGCGCCGATTTTCAGGATGCGCCGCATGCGAGGGTCTCCCCGGATGGAACTGGAGGGTCAGCCGGCGCGGATCGGCTGCGCGACTCCGGCACAATCAGCCGCGCGGGCTCTCCCCGGTGCGCCGTTCCGGGGGATGGATCCCCTCCCCGCTGTCGTGTCCGGGATCCGGTTCATCCTGCGGTGGTCTGGCGATCGATTGGGGCTCCGCCCGACCCTTGTTGACCGTGCGCGGTTGCCGCTCCTGGCCGGCTGGGGGCCTGGACGACAGCGGATCGGGTTCCGCCCGCCCCGACGTGGGAAGCAGCAGGCCCAGTATCAACCAACCCGCGATCCGGTGGCGCGCACGCGGCGGCTGGATCACAGATCCAGACCCTTTTTCTTGACCAACCGCACGTTGTTGGCCCGATAGGTCTCGTTGCGGCCCGGATAGACCTCGAACTCGATGTGGTCGCCGGGTCCGGGGACATGTTCGGGATCGGTCAGCTCCGAAACGTGGATGTAAACGCTGTTGCGCTTGCACTTGGCGAAGCCATACCCCTTTTCCGGGAAATAGACGGTCACCACCGCCTGTTCGATCGAGCCGATCACCAGCGCCTCGCCCACATCGCCGGGTTGCGGGTTGGCCTCGCCGAGCTTGGTGATCTGCAAGGCGATCAACCCTTCGGATTCGGAACCCGATCCGGCGGTGAACTCCACGATGTCATCGACCCGCAACCGCTCGTAGAGCACCTCCTGGGAGAGGGCGAAGAAACGGATCGATTTGCCCTCCTGATCGCGGATCGAGATGTGGCCGCAGCCATCTTCCTGGCACGATTCGACCCGCCCCTGCAGACGACTCCCCATCACCAGCACCGAACAGGCCTGGGGACGCCCCTCCTTCCCCGGCTTGATGACGAAGAGCACATGATCGTTCTCGAAGACCGGCACCTGATGAATCACGTAGGTCATGTGGAAATAGATTTCCTGGTACTCGTGATTCTCGGCGTAGTACTGGATGAAGCCGAAACCGCGCTCCTTCTTGAAGGCCGACACCTTGCCGAAGTAGGGACGCTCCTGGGCGGGATCCTCTTCCAGGGTACCCCGCACCGGTTCGATGGGCGAGGCGGCCAGGTATTCGCCGGGGTTGGACTGCCAGTGGATGGCGAAGCGTCGGGCGGGCCCGTTCATGCCGGCAACGCGGAAGGAGGGCAGCTCGAGGTAATAGTCGCTCCGCGCGCGGGAGACCAGCTCTCCGGCCTTGGAGCGGATCGGGAAATCCGGCGGATCGTGGGGATCCGGGTGGTGCAGCAGGATGGCGTTCCCCCTGGCCTGTTCGCTCAGGAACAGGGCCAGGTCACTGGCCAGACCGAGATAATCGCTCCGTTTGTGCTCGGTGAGGTGCAGGGCGAAGACCTCGCCGGTGGCGATGCCGATGCCGCAGGCCAGACCGTGCAGGGGGTAACGCCGTTTTTCCTGCAACTGCTCCTGGATGTCGATGGCGGCCTGGAGCGCGTCGCCGGGGTGACGAAAGGCGCACATCACCCCGGACGTCAGACAGCGGACGAACTTGCCGTTATGCCGGGTGGCCTGGGCAATGATCGCGGCGTAGAAGCCGGCGTACAGCTCGGCCCACTCGCGGGTCGGCCTGCCCTCCTTGTAGGAGTCGGCATTGTGGATGCGGACGCACAGGAAGCTCTTGACGACCGTTTCCAGACCGCTCCCCCGCGCCTGGGTCATGAACGCGACGCCTTGACGATGATCACCGATTCGATCGGCACATCGCCATGGCCTTTGTTCATGCCGGTTTTGACCTTGGCGATCTTGTCGGCCACATCCATGCCCGAGACCACCTTGCCGAAGACCGCGTAGCCGAAGTCGCGCTTGCCGTGGTTGAGGAAGGTGTTGTCCACCAGGTTGATGAAGAATTGCGAGGTGGCGCTGTCCACGATCTGGGTACGGGCCATGGCGATGGTGCCACGGGCATTGAGCAGGCCGTTGTCGGCCTCGTTCTTGATGGGGGCGTTGTTGGGTTTTTCCTTCATGTCCGGGGTCATGCCGCCGCCCTGGACCATGAAACCGGGGATGACCCGATGGAAGATCAATCCGTCGTAGAACCCGGCGTCCACGTAATCGAGAAAGTTCTTGACCGTGATCGGGGCCTTGGCTTCGTCGAGCTCGAGTACGATGTCGCCGTGATTCGTGGAAAGGGTCACCATGGGATGCGCTCCGGATTTGGATGGTTTGGGAACGTCGGCGGCTTGGACCGTGCCGGCCAACAGAAATACAAAAAGCAGTAAAGTGTAATAAATCCGCCCGGTCATGGTCAATGGCTCCTCCCAGATAACGACCTGTTGGTAAAAAACAAGCACCTTTCCAGCATGAAAGGTGAACCAGAACTTACCCTGAAATCTTCACCTTCCCCGCGCATGCAAGTCAAGGTGCGCGATGCCGGGCCCCATCGATCCATCCGGCCCGCCCTGATCAAACCAGCATCACCCTGGCGCGTGCCTCCCCGAGCAGGGCCAGCAGACGCCCGGCGGGCTCCCCGCCCAGACCCGAGACCGCAGCCAGGACCGGATCGATCACCTGGGCGACCAGATAGCGTTGCTGCTCCACGGGCATGGCCAGCAGCAGGGACAACAGGTCACGGGTGCCCCGTTCCATCTCCTCGGGATTGTGGAACACCACCCCGCCCACGCCCAACGCCAGCGACAGCACCACATGGGCATGTCCGGCGTTGGCGAGCAGCATGCCGATCACGTAGGCGACCCGCACCCGACCTGCGGCCAGAGCCTGGGCCACCACCAGCAACCAGACGCCGGGATCGACCGACTCCTGGTTGACGCGGGCGATCATTCCATCCAGATCGTCCGCCGCGTCCAGGGCCAACACCTGATCGAATAAACTGGACTCTGAAGGCGGGGCGACGACCGGAGACGGGGCGACGACCGGAGACGGGGCGACGACCGGAGACGGGGCGACGACCGGAGACGGGGCGACGACCGCAGGCGGGGCGACGACCGGAGACGGGGCGACGACCGCAGGCGGGGCGACGACCGCAGGCGGGGCGACGACCGCAGGCGGGGCGACGACCGCAGGCGGGGCGACGACCGGAGACAGGGCGACCGGGTGAGGGGCGGGCATGGCGAGCGCCGTGGGGGGCAGTTCGCCGCGCCAGCCGGGGATGGTTCGGGTGACCTCGCCGGAAAAGCGGGCGCGCGCCTCGGATGACCAGAGCCGATCATCCTCGGGGATCCGGGCCAGGCGATCCCGCGCGGTCAGTTTTTCCAGATAGGCGGCGGCCATCCGTTCCACCGAACCGAACCACACCCCGTTGGCATCCAGCTCGATGCCGATCTCCTGATAAAGCTCCAGGTTGGTCAGATCCGGGCGGGGCAGCCGCTCCTCCAGGAAGGCGGCCCGCATTTCGAAGAAGAGCCCTTCCAATCGTTTCACCAACAGCGGCGTATCGAACAGCGCGCAGGTATCCCGTCCGGCGACCAGGCGGGCGCGGAAACCCTCGAGCAGGGCGCGGTCGGCGCCAAGTTCCACGGCTCTGGCCACGAATTCGTCCGGCGTGGCGCAGACCAGCTCCGGCAGGCCCGCCGCGCGCACCAGACTGCCGCACACCCGGGCCGGAAACGAAATCCCGGCCAGGGTCAGGATCGGCACCCCCATCCACAGCGCGTCCGAGGCGGTGGTGTGGGCGCCGTAGGGGGTGGAATCGAGCATCAGGTCCACCAGCGGATAGCGGGCCATGTGTTCGTGGTTGGGTTTGCGCGGCGCGAACAGGATCCGTTCCCGATGGATGCCGCGTTGTTCGGCCATGGCCCGCAACCGTTCGCAGGCCGGCTCGTTCTCGAACAGCAGCCACAGCACGCTCGCCGGCACCCGTTCGAGCACCCGCATCCACAACTCCCAGGTGACGGCGGTGATCTTCTTGACCCCGTTGAAACAGCCATACACCATCACCCCCTCAGGCAGACCCGCCTCGGCGCGACTGGGACGGTGGTCATCCACATGGCGCTTGCGGTCGTTGGGCTGATAGCAGGGCAGACGCATCACCTTCTCCGAGTAGCAGAACGCCAGCTCCTCGGGAATGATGAACGCATCGCTGATGATGTGGGTGTGGTACGGCGATCCCATGGTGCCGGGATAGCCCAGCCAGTTGACGATCACCGGAGCCGGACGCATGGCCAGCATCTTGGTGCGGGCGCTGTGGGTGTAGCCATTGACGTCGATCAGGATCTCGATCCCATCCGCCACGATCTGTTCGGCGGCCTGGGCGTCGTTGAAGCCGTGCAGATCGCGCCAGTGTTCCACCGCCCCCTGGATGCGCCGTTTGAGGGGATCATCCGCCTGAATACCCATGGCATACACGAAGATCTCCACCTGATCGCGATCGTGCAGCTCGAAAATTTCCGCCATCAGATAACCGATGGCGTGGATGCGCAGATCCGACGACAGATACCCCACCCGTGGCCGTCTGGGTGGTGCGATGCGCAGGGCGGCATGGGTATCGTGACAGACCGGCTGTGGCTGACCGATCTCGGAGCGGTGGAACATGGCCGCGTTGGCGAGTTGAAAGAGCGGATCGTCCGTGTAGACCCCCAGCGAGAGGGGGGCGAACCCTTTCATCAAATGGCTCCGGTCGCAGCGTTCGAACGGCACGATCACCGGCCAGATGCACTGTACCTGGCGCCAGTTGATCCAGTGTTCGATCGCCTCGTGCTGATGGGGATCGATCTCCAGGCTCAGTCGCAGGGCCGCCTCGGCCTGATCCATGCCGAGCACCCGGGCGATCTGCTTCAACGCCGAGGTCTTGTAGCCGATATTCTCGCCGGTCACCCCTGGCAACCGCTCCGTCAGGGCACGCCAGCATCCTGCCGCCGCCACCGGACCTTCGATCCGTTCCAGGATGTTGCCCAGATTGATGTAGGGCGGATAAAAATCCGGTTGCAGGCGGATCGCCTCCTCGAACGCCTGGCGCGCGCCGATCGGATCGTTCATGTTGAGCAGCACCACGCCCAGATTATACAAGGCGAAATGGCTCTGGGGCTCTGCCGGGTGGTCCGTCAGCCATGCCCGGTACAGTGCGGCCACCGGTTCGTTCTGACCGGTTTGCAGCAGTGGTTCGGCCTGGGCGATCAACTCCACCAGATTCATGGTAAACCTCCTGTAACGATTCATGACCCCTGCATTTGGCGGGGTCCAGGGGCCAATGGCCCCTGGTGGGATCCAAAAGCAACGTTTCCGTTCATCATTTTTCGCGCGCTTTTATGAGAAGCGATTTTTCGCATTTTTTGCGAAAGATCGCGCAAGCGCGCGGTCTCATGTGCCCTCTCCGTTGCCCGCCAGGGCCATGGAGGGAACGAATGGCTGCGGAATCGGCTGGGCGTTCAAAGGAAAAAAATGATGCTTGCGCCCTGAAAAGTCAAATGAAATGTCCAGTTCTGGCCCAGCAGGGCGGCAAGCGGGATGCGGGATCCCCGCCAAGGGTCACCGCGGGTTGGCCACCGTCGGGAGAGGCGGGTTGTCAAGGGTGGCGCGGCCCGGTAACATGGGCAGGTTTCCATCCCATTTCTCAAGCCACGCGGGGGAATAAAATGCCGATCCGACCCTTTGAGGGGATTTTTCCGACCATCGATCCGACCGCCTTCGTCCATCCGGATGCCGTCGTGATCGGGGATGTGGTGATTGGCGCGGAGAGTTCCATCTGGCCAGGTGCGATCGTTCGGGGGGATGTCAATCCGATCCGCATCGGAGCGCGCAGCAACATTCAGGATGGATCGGTGTTGCATGTCAACCGGGCCACGGCGCGTTATCCGAACGGTGTGCCATTGATCATCGGGGATGATGTGATCGTGGGGCATAACGTCAATCTGCACGCCTGCACCCTGGAGCATGGCTGCATGATCGGGATTGGGGCCATCGTGCTGGATGGCGCGGTGATCGAGTCCGGGTCCATGGTGGGGGCCGGATCGTTGGTGGCGCCCCACAAACGGGTGGCGGCGGGTCAGTTATGGATGGGATCTCCGGCCAAGGCGTTGCGGGATCTCACTCCCGAAGAGCGGGAGAGCATGCGACTCACGGTGGAGAGTTATCGAACGCTCGCCCGGCGGCATGCGGAGTCGTTGGGAAGTTGAGGGAGGACAAGGAGGAAAACGTCACAGGGGACGGGGGACCGAAGGTCCCCAGCAGAGGTTCGGAGACGGAGTCTCCGAGGTTTGGTTTTTGACTTTGCTTTTTAGCGCGCTCTACAAAAAAGCGTTTTTTCGCGCCTTTTGCGAAAAAACGCTGCCGCCTTGGTTCCAAGGAGCTGTTTTGCGCTGTTTGCAAAACAGCTCCTTGGAACCCTTGCCAGAAGTCGGAGGCGGCTTGGGTGATGACGTGCAATTCGCCCTGGGTCGTTGCCCAAAACCGGCAACGACCCAGGGCACAAGAGACCGCGCGCTTGCGCCCTTTTTCGCAAAAGACGCGAAAAAGGGCTTATCGTGAAAAGCGCGCGAAAGTCAAAGTCACAAAGGCAACAGTCACAAAGGCAAGGTCTTAAAGGCAAGGTCACAAGCAAACCTCAGGGCTTCGCCCCGAACCCCACCAGGGGCCATTGGCCCCTGGACCCCGCCAGTTTTCCGCGCCTCCCACCTCCACCTCCCACCTCCACCGCCCGCACCCTACCCCGCTCAACCCGTTCACATACTCCGCCAACGCCCCCTCAAGCACCAGGCATGCATCTCCACACGGGGCCAATGACCCCTGGTGAAAATCCAAGGGCACAACCCTTGGAACGGTGCCGTTCATCTTTTCGCGCGCTTTCGGTCCCCCCTTCCCCTGCAATCGTAGGATCCTGAATCGTTACAAAAAAAACCGGCCAGACCCGCCCCAACCTCTCCGGAGCGGACCTGGCCGGTGGCCAGAATTACCTACTTGTCAAAGGGCTTATCGATCAGCCCAACACCCCCAGAACCGCACTCAACTGGGACGAGTTCAACGAACCAAGCTGCGTCGTGGTCAAACCGCCATACTGTACACCACCCAAGGTCACACCATTCACCTGCGTCGAGGTGAGACCCGCCAACGCGGTCGTGGTCAGGACCGAAATGTTGGTGGTGGTCAGGTACGAGATGTCGATATACTCCAGTCCACGCACCTGCGTCGAGGTCAACGAGGCCACCTGGGTGGTGGTCAACACCGACACCTGGGTCGAGGTCAACGCGGTCATCTGCGCCGAGTTGATTCCACCGAACTGCGTCGCCGTCAGATAACGCAGATCCGTGGTGGAAAGGGCACCCACCGAGGTGGTGGTCAGCGAACCCAACTGGGTGGCCGTCAGAATGCCCATCTGGGTCGTGGTCAGATAGGCCACGTCCGTGGACTCCAGACCGCCCATCTGCGTGGCCGTCAGACCGCTCATCTGCGTGGTCGTCATGGCCGCCACCTGGATGGTGCTCAACGCCGCCACCTGGGTGGATTTCAAACCGCCCAGCTGGGTCGTGTTCAACACCTTGAGACCCGTGGTGGTCAGCGCGTTCAACTGCGTCTGACTCAACACGCTCAACTGCGTGGCCACCAGACCACCGATATTCGTGGTGGTCATCACGCCGATCATCGTGGTGGTCAAACCACTCAGAGTCGTCGCGGTGATGCCGCCCAACTGCGTGCTGGTCATGCCGTTCACCTGGGTGGTGCTCATCGCTCCCAACTGGGTCGAGGTCAAACCGCGCAACTGCGTGGTGCTCATGACCGCGATGCCGGTGGTGGTCAGACCCGTCAACTGCGTGGTGGACAAGGCATTCAGATGCGTGGACTTGATACCCGTCAACTGGGTGGTGGTCAACGCCTTGAGCTCGGTCGTGGTCAGACTGCCCGCCTGAACCGTGGACAGACCGGCCACCTGGGTGGTGTTCAACGCACCCAACTGGGTCGTCGTCATCACCTGAATCTCGGTGGTCGAGATGCCGCCCACCTGCGTCGCACTCATCGAAGCGATCTGCGTCGTGGTGATGATCGCAAACTGCGTCGTGGTGAAGGCGCCGATCTGCGTGGACTTCAGACCACCCACCTGCGTGGTGGTCAACACCTTCAGATCGGTGGTGGTCATCACCCGCATCTGGGTCGTGGTCAGCCCACCCACCTGGGTCGAGGTCAAACCACCCACCTGGGTCGTGGAGAACAGCGCAATCACCGTGGTGGTCAGCCCGCCCATCTGCACCGCAGAGAGCGAACCCATCTGGGTGGCGGTCAGATTGCCCAACTGCGTGGTCGTCATGCCACCCATGGTGGTGCTGGTCAAACCCGCGATCTGCGTCGTGTTCAGAGACACCAGACCCGTGGTGGTCAACGACTGCATCTGGGTGACCGACAAGGCACCCAACTGCGTGGACTTGATACCCGTCAACTGGGTGGTGGTCAACGCCTTGATCTCGGTCGTGGTCAACCCACCGGTCTGGGTCGTGGAAAGCGCCCCGATCTGCGTGGTGTTGAACGCACCCAACTGGGTCGTGGTCAGGCTGCTCAGCTGGGTCGTGTTCAGACCCGTCACCTGCGCCGACGCCAGCGAACCGATCTGCGTGGTGGTCAGAATGCCGGTCATGGTGGTGGTCAGAGCCGCCAGCTGCGAACTCTTCAGACCGCCGATCTGGGTCGTGGAGAGCGCCTTGAGACCGGTCGTGGTCAGAGCATTGCCCTGGGTGGTGGTCAGGCTGCCCAACTGCGTCGAGGTCATGCCCGACAACTGCGTCGTGGTCATGCCGGCGATCGCGGTGGTGGTCACACCCCCCACCTGGGCCGAGGTCAATGCGCCCAACAGGGTGGTGGTCAGCACCGAGAACTGCGTGGTGGTCAACGCACCCATCCCGGTCGAGGTCAAACCGCCGATCTGGGTCGTGGAGAGCGCCTTGAGACCGGTGGTGGTCATGCTCTTGAGCTGGGTCGTGGTCAGACCGCCCAACTGGGTGGACTTGATCCCGGTCAGCTGCGTGGTGCTCAACGTAGCCACGTTCGAGGTGGTCAGACCCGCCAACTGGGCCAAGGCGAGACCGCTCAGGGCCGTGGAGGTCAGATTGCCGACCTGGGTCGTGGTCATCACCCCAAGCTGCGTGGTGGTCAAACCACCCACCTGGGTCGAGGTGAACTCACGCACCTGGGTCGTCGTCAACGTGCCGGTCTGAGTGGTGGTCATCACCGCCAGCTGCGCGGACTTGAGACCGCCAATCTGGGTCGTGGTCAACGACTTGACCTGCGTCGTGGTCATGATCGCGGTCTGCGTGGCCGTCAACGAACCCAACTGGCTCGAGGTCAGGCCACCCAACAACGTCGTGGTCAGACTGGTCAGGCCGGTCGTGGTGAGGCTGGCCACCTGGGTGGCGTTCAAACCACCGATCTGCGTGGTCTTCAGGCTGCCCAACTGGGTCGTGGAGATGCCGCGCATCTGGGTGGCGGTCAAACCGCCGAGCTGCGTGGTGCTCAACGAGGCCAGACCCGTGGTGGTCAGCGACAACAGCTGCGTGGTGCTCAACGCCGCCAGTTGCGAGGACTTGAAGCCGCCCAGCAACGTGGTGGAAAGCGTGGCCATGCCGGTGGTGCTCATGCCGCCCAGCTGGGTCGCCGTCATCGCACCGAGTTGCTGGGTGCTCATGTTGGCGATCTGCGTGGTGCTCATTGAACCGATGCCCGCCGCGCCCAACCCGCCCAACTGGGTCGAGGAGAGCCCGCCCAACTGCGTGGTGCCAAGACCACGGAACTGGGTGGTGGTCAGACCCGCCAGTTGCGTGCTCTTCAGACCCGCCAACTGCATGGTGGTCAGGGTGTTGAGACCCGTGGTGGTCAACACCAGCATCTGCGTGGTGGAGAGCGCCCCCACCGAGGTCGAAGAGAGCCCCTTCAACTGGGTGGTGGTCAACGCGGCCACGCTCGTGGTGGTCATGCCGCCCACCTGGGTGGCGTTCAGAGCGCCGACCAGGGTCGTGGTCAGAGCCGAGAACTGGGTCGTGGACATCGCGCCCATGTCGGTGCTGGTGAGGCCGCCGATCTGGATCGTGGAGAGCGCAGCCAGGCCGGTGGTCGTCAGCGAACGCACCTGGGTGGTGGTCAGCGCGGCCAACTGCGTGGATTTCACACCCGAAAGCTGCGTGGTGTTCAAGGCGCCCACATGGGTGGTCGTGAGACTGCGCGCCTGGACCGTGGAGAGTCCGGCGATCTGGGTCGCGGTCAGGGACGACAACTGGGTCGTGGTCAGAACGCTCACCGCCGTCGTGGTCAGACCACCGAGCTGGGCGATGCTCAACACCCCGACCTGCGTGGTGGAGAGATTGCCGCTCTGGGTGGTGGTCAGGGTCGCCAGCTGCGTGGACTTCACCCCCGCGATCTGGGTCGTGGTCATGGCGCGCAGATCGGTGGTGGTCATCACACCCACCTGGGTGGTGGTGAGACCGCCCAACTGGGTCGAGGTCATGCCGCCAAGCTGCGTGGTGGTCAACCGCGCCATCTGCGTGGTGGAGATGCCCGTCACCTGAACCGCGGTCAACGCACCGAGCTGGGTGGCGGTCAGATACCCGAACTGGGTCGTCGAGAAGGCCATCATCTCGGTCGAGGTCAGACCGCCGATCTGCGTGGTCGAGAACGACGCCAGACCCGTGGTGGTCAGACCCGACAACTGGGTCGTGGTCAAGGCGCCCAACTGCGTGGATTTCACGCCGGAAAGCTGCGTGGTGCTCATCGTCGCAAGCTGGGTGGTGGACAGACCACGCACCTGGGTGACGCTCAACGCACCCATCTGGGTCGTGCCGAAGCCGGACATCTGCGTCGTGGTCAAGGTGCCCAGATTCGTGGTGGTCAGACCGCCCACCTGGGTCGCGTTCATCGTGCCGAGCTGCGTGGTGGTCAGAACCCGCGCCTGGGTGGTGGTGAGCACCGCCAGCTGGGTGGTCTTGAGACCCCCGATCTGGGTGGTGTTCAAGGCGCCGAGCTTGGTGGTGGTCAGGGCCAGGGCCTGGGTCGTGGTCATGGCGCCGATCTGCGTCGAGTTCAGACCGCTCATCTGCGTGGTGCTGATCGCGTTGAGCACCGTGGTGCTCAGAGAAGCCACCTGCGTCGCGTTCAAGCCACCCAACTGCGTGGTGGTCAGGATGTTCCCCTGGGTCGTGGAGAGACCCGCCACCTGGGTCGCCTTCAGGCCACCGATCTGCGTCGTGTTGAGCGCCGCGATCTTGGTGGTGGTCAGGGTGCTGATCTGCGTCGTGGAGAGCGACGCGAAATCGGTGGCGCTCAGACCGCCCAACTGGGTGGTGGAGAGCGCATTCATCATGGTGGTGCTCATCACCCCCATCTGCGTCTCGGTCAGGGCGCCCACCTGGGCCGCCGACAGGCCGGAGAGCTGCGTGGTGGTGAGGTTACGGAACGCCGTGGTCGAAAGACTGGCCACCTGGGCGGTCGCAAGACCACCAAGCTGCGTGGTGGAGAGAATCCCGGCCTGGGTCGTGGTCAGCGCAGCCAGCTGCGTGGTCTTGACACCCGCCAGCTGGGTCGTGGAGAGGCTCTGGAGCCCGGTGGTGGTCAACACGCCGACCTGGGTCAGCGAGAGCGCGGCCAACTGGGTCGCGGTGACGCCGGTTATCTGCGTGGTGGTCAACTGCGCCAGTCCGGTCGTGGTGAGGGCGCCTACCTGGGTGGAACTCAACCCGCGAATCTGCGTGGTGGAGAAGGCGCGCAGCATGGTGGTGGTCAGAGCACCCACCTCGGTGGAGGTCAGACCGGCCAACTGGACGGTGGACAGGGAGGACAGGCCGGTGGTGGTCAGAGCACGCAACTGCGTGGTGGTCAACGCGCCAAGCTGGGTCGCCTTGACGCCGGTCAGCTGCGTGGTGTTCAACGTGCCGACCGCGGTGGTGGTCATGCCGGCCAGCTGGGTCACGGTGAGGGCGCCCACCTGGGTCGTGCCCATGCCACCCACCTGGGTCGTGGTCATGGAGGAGATCTGCGTCGTGGTCAGGCCGATCACCTGGGTCGCGGAGAGCGAACCCACCTGGGTGGTGGTCAGGCTGGTGACCTTGGTGGTGGTCAGCACCGCGATGGTCGTGGACTTCAATCCGGCCAGCTGCGTCGTGGTCAGGGCACGCAGTTCGGTCGTGGTCAGCACGCCGGCCTGGGTGGTGGTCAATGCACCCACCTGGGTGGCGGTCAGACCCGACAGCACGGTCGTGGTCATGGAGGCCAGACCCGTGGTGGAGATGGCGGCCACCTGCGTGGCGTTCAATGCGCCCAAGGAGGTGGTGACAAACGAATTCAACTGGGTGGTGGTCAATGCCGCCAGCCCCAGGGTGGACAAGCCGCCCACCTGCCCGCTGGAGAGCGAGGCGATCTCGGTGGTGGTGAGGCCGCGCAGCTGGGTGGTGGACATGCCGGCCAACTGGGTGGATTTGACACCCGACAGTTGAGTCGTGGTCAGGGCCGCCAGCTTGGTGGTGGTGAGCACGCCGATCTGGGTCACCGTCAGGGTGCCGATCTGGGTGGTGTTCATGACCCCCATCTGGGTGGTGGTCATCGCCGAGAGCTGGGTGGTGTTCAGACCGCCCACCTGGGCCGCGGAGAGCGTGCGGATCTGGGTGGTGGACAAAATCCCGGTCTGGGTGGTGCTCATCGCCGCGATGTTGGTGGATTTCAAGCCCGCCAACTGCGTGGTGGAGAGGGTGCCGATCCCGGTGGTGGTCAGAGCCGAGGATTGCGTGACGCTCAGCAGACCGATCTGCGTGGCGGTGATCCCGGTCACCTGGGTGGTGGTCAGGGCCACGACATTGGTGGTGGTCAGGGCGGACAACTGGGTCGCATTCAGCGTGGCGACGCTGGTCGAGGTCAGGGAGCGCACCTGGGTGGTGGTCAGGGCGGCAATGCCCGACGTGCTCAATCCACCCACCTGCGTGGAACTCAAGGAGCCGATCTTGGTGGTGGAGAGAACACCCACCTGCGTGGTGGTGAAGGCCGCGATCTGGGTCGATTTCACCCCGCTCATCTGCGTGGTGGAGAGCGAATTGATCTGCGTGGTGGTCAGACCACCCACCTGGGTGACCGTGATCCCGCCGATCTGGGTGGTGGAAAGCCCGCTCACCTGGGTGGTGGAGAGGGTGCGGACCCCGGTGGTGGTCAACGCGCCGAGCTGGGTGGCGGTCAGGGAGCCGAGCTGGGTGGTGTTCAGGATGCCCACCTGGGTGGTGGAGAGCCCGCTCACCTGGGTGGTCTTGAGGCCGCCCAACTGCGTGGTGGTCAGAACCGCGATGCGGGTGGTGTTGAGCACCCCCAGCTGCGTCGCCGTCAAGGCCCCGACCTGGGTGCTCTTGAGACCGGTCACCTGGGTGGTGGTCAGGGCGGCCACGTTGGTGGTGGTCAGGGCGGGCATCTGGGTGGCGGTCAATGCGCCGGCCAGGGTGGAGGTGAGCGCCGATACCTGGGTGGTGCTCAAAACCCCCACATGCGTGACGGTGAACCCGCCGATCTGCGAGGTGCTCAGGTTGGCGATGCTGGTGGTCTTGAGATAACTGACCTGGGTGGTGGTCAGATAGCTCAGCTCGGTCGCGGAGAATGTGGCCAGGGAGGTGGTGGTCAGATTGCCGATCTGAGTGGTGGACAACATCTGAATGATGGTCGATGTGGCAGCCATGTCGTTTTTAAACTCCTCTTTGAGCGTCCCCGCGGCAACCGTAATCTGTGAGCACCATGCCGCAATCAGGCGCGACAGAAAAAAATATCATATGGGTAACAAAAAAGAATATTCGAGAAATGCCGAAGCACAATTCCTTGACGCAATATCACACATTTGACACCACGGTCAATTGAAATCAACCGCGCGCCCTTGCCAAGCGTCAGAAATCCGGCATTTCGCAACAACCATTCACAGCGTGATTGACACCTCAGGCGCACCCCAGGGGGGCGATGTCGCAGGGAAAAAAGAGTCCACAATTCGCCTTATCGGCACCCCTGCATCAGACTTGACCCATTTTTTCACGATTTTCACACTCTTGCCATTTTTTACTTACTATAAACGAAAAGCAAGTTTCATTCCAGGCACAAAATGAACCCGAAATCATCCCCTCACCCCTGCTTTCGACCGGTTCGGGTGGATCGTTTTTGCCGCGCGGTGGCCACGACCCGCAAAAATTGCCGCGCGCTCAGCGCTCCTTGAGACTCTCATCCATCATGCTCGTAAACGTATAGAGAAAATAGGAGATCAACCGTCTGGAGCCCACCTTGATATCTGCGGTCAGGGTCATGCCGCGGATCAGACGGGCCCCTTCCGGCAGATGTTCCAGATCGGTCTTGGTCAGTTTCACCCGTCCCACATGGAACGCGCCGCCCGCGCTGCGCACCGCGTTCCCCTGCCCCTCGCCCCCGAATCCCTGAAAGGATTCTTGACTCACGAATTGCAGCTTGCCTTCCAACACCCCGTGACGTTGATAGGGAAAGGCATGCACCTTGAGCACCACCCGGTCGTCGGTACGCACATAACCGACATCGATGGAGTCGAGCATGATCTCGGCAATGAACACCGCGTCCGCGGGCACGATGGTGATCAAAAGTTCCGCCGGGTTCAACACCGAACCCGTGGCCCGCTTGGCCACATCCAGCACCACCCCATCCACCGGCGAGGTCATCACCTCCATCTCGCTCATGCGGCGCGCCTTGATCACCTGTTCGTTGAGCTTGGAGAGATCCGACCGGGCCGTGATCAGATAATCGAGAAGCTGACGGGTCCACTCCTCCACGAAGGTCTGCCGCTCCGCCCGCTTGGAGGCCAGATTGTGACGCAGTTGAATCAGCCGGTTGGCCGCGTCCTGATGGGACTGTTCGGTGCGCACCCGCGCCACCTTGGAGTCCTGATACTGCAACTGGCTGCCGGTTCCGCTCTTCTGCAAGGTATCGCGCATCCCCTCCACGTCCTTGTAGATCTTGAGCAGCGTGGTGAGATAGCCGCGCTCATCCTCGGTGGAGTGGATGGCGGTCTGGATCCGCTCGATCTCCTCGTCGTACATCGACAGACGCGACCGGTGCTCGGCCTGGCGCTGCCCGAAAAGCGCGTACTCCAGCCGTTCGTCGGCGTTCGGAGAGGAGCCGATCTCGAAGGGGGTGGCATTGATCTCGTGTTCCAGACGCCGGATGCGCGCCTGGGAAGCCTGCTGCTGCGCGAGAATCGACGCCAGATCCGCATGGGCGAAGGTGGCGTCGAAGGTGGCCAGGATCTGACCCTTGGTCACCTGATCCCCGGCCTTGACCTTGAGTTCGCGGATGATCGCCCGATCCATGGGTTGGAGCTGCAACGGCGGGGCATCGGTGGTCAGACGACCGGTGGCCATCACCAGCATGTCCACCTCGACCAGCGAGGCGATCAGAAGTCCCAAAGACAACATGCCGATCATCAGATAGAAGACCGACATCAACAGAAACGAGGGATTCTCCGCGATGATGACGTCGATCCCCACCTGAAAGGGGATGGCATCCGGAACCACGCGCCCCGATCCACCCTCGAAAATATGGGTGAAGCCGCGACGCAGCAGCGCGAGCGGATGATATTTCCAGCGCGCGCGGGGAGTTCCGGTCGCCTCGTTGGCCCCGGTCTGGGGTGTTTGGTCCGCGTTGGTCATACGTTATGATTCCTTGCCCATCGACCCGAACTCGCGAGAATGGCTTGAACCGCTTCAAAGCACGCAACAACCATGCCGGCTGACGGCGTTTCAGTGTTCCTTGCCCACCATGGCCAATCCGGCCTGCTGATCCCACAGATGGCGATAGATCTCGCACCGCTCCAGCAGCTCCTCGTGGGTGGCGCAGTCGATCACCTCTCCCTTGTCGAGCACCAGGATCGCATCCGCGGCCACCAGCGAAGAGAGCCGGTGGGAGACGATGATCATGGTCCGGCCTTCGGAGATCTTCTCCAGGCTCTGGCGGATGATCATTTCGCTCTCCGGATCCAGGGCGCTGGTCGCCTCGTCGAAGATCAACAGACGGGGACTAAGTAGAAGCGCGCGCGCAATGGCGATCCGTTGCCGCTGACCGCCCGAGAAGTTCGACGCGCCCTCCTCGACCCAGGTCTCGTAGGAGTGGGGCAGACGGTCGATGAACTCGTCCGCGCCGGCCAGACGGGCCGCCTCGATCACCTCCACCAGCGTGGCCTCGGGCCGCCCGGCGGCGATGTTCTCGCGGATCGTGCCGCGGAAAAGGATGTTGTCCTGCAACACCACGCCGATGCTGCGCCGCAGATGGGCGAGGTCGAAATGGCGGATGTCGTGGCCATTGAGGTGGATCAACCCCTCCTGGGCGGTATGGATCCCCTGGATCAGACGGGTGATGGTGGTCTTGCCAGAGCCGGAGCGACCCACCACGCCGATCACTTTCCCCTCTTCCACCTTGAAGGAGATGCGCTTCAAGGCCGGCAACACCGACTTCTCGTAGCGGAAGGTGACGTTGGAGAATTCGATCTCGCCGGTGATCGGCATGCGGATGCCCTTCTGGCTCGGATCCCGTTCCGGCGGATGGTTCATCACCGAACCGAGCATGCGCACCGCCAGAGCGGTCTGCTGATACTCGTTGATCAGCCCCACCAGCTGCACCAGCGGTCCGGAGACCCGCCCGTAGAGCATGTTGAAGGCCACCAGCGCGCCGAGGCTCATGGTATTGTCGAACACCTCCAGGGCGCCGACCGCGATGATGGCGATCTGCATGCCGGACTGCAATGCGCCGATCAAGACCGACGCCTTGATCCCCATGCCGCCCACCCGGGCGCGATTCAGGATCGACACCGCCACCTTGCGATCCCAGGAGGCCTTGCGCAACGGTTCCAGGGCCATGGACTTGACCGCGCGCATGCCGTGGATGGTCTCGACCAGATCGGCCTGGCGCAACCCTTCGGCGTTGTAGAGCCCCTCCAGGTAGTGACGGAAGGTGGGAAGCATCACCGCGATGACGACGGCGATGGCCAGGGTGAAGCCGAGCACCAGCAGGGTGAGCTTGAAGCTGTACATGGCCAGTCCGACCAGCACCAGCGGCAGGGTCACCACGTCGAGCAGGGTGTGGAACAGGGTGCCGGTCAAGAAGTTGCGCACCACCTCGGCCTGCTGCATGTGACGGATCAGCACGCCGGTGGTGGAGTTCTCGAAAAAGGGCATCGGCAGATGCAGCAGATGATGGAACGAACGGGACAACAGCCGGGCATCGATCTTGTTGGTGGCCACCAGCATCAGATGCTGACGCACGAAGTTGAACAGCCCCTCGAAGGTCATCACCAGAAAGAGGATCATGGTGAGGGTGATGAGGGTCTGATGGCTCTGATGGGGAATCACCCGGTCGATCATGATGTTGAAGAACATCGGCATCGCCAGGCTCAGGATGCTGGTCAGAAGCGCGGCGATGGCCACGTTGCGCAGCAGCTTGCGCTGTTTCATGATCTCGGGCATGAACCAGCTCAATCCGAACGGCTTGTTTTCCAGCTCCGGCTCGTGGTCGCGCTTGCAGAGCAATAAATTGCCGCTCCAGTCCGCCTCGAACTCCTTGCGGGTCAGAACCAGGGTGCCGGCATGCTCGGTGCGCGGATCCATGACGGTGGCACTCGGCACGCCGTCGGCGGCGACCGTCACGCGACTGACGATCAGCCAGTGGCCGCCACGGGTTTCGGCCATCACCGGATAGGCGTTGCCCAATCCGCTCAGATCCTTCCACTTGCGGTTGGCCAGAAGCGCCCCTTTCAGCCCCACCTCCTGCATCAAACGCAGCACGGAACCCACGATATCCGCCTCGCGGGCGCCCAGAAGCTGCTCCGGCGTCACATCGACGCCGTGATGACGACAGACCAGGAACAGACAGCGCAAGGCCGACAGAAACGGGGAGATATTCGTCAACGGGGCGGTCAAGGCTCACTCGGGGGCACGCGGATCCCCCCCTCTTCTGGCTGGATGGATGAACCCAAAAGGGACTATCGTGATCCAGCAAGCATCATCCGTGCCGAGACGAAAGGTTGACCGGTTGGATCACACGCGTGTCACGCGGCAGGTCAGGCAAACATCAGCCGCCCTTTCGGCTCCAGGATGGGACGGCCCAAGGAGCGGGCGGTCTCGATCCAGGTCTCAATCACCTGTTCCACCTGCGACATCGCCTCCAGTCGGCTGGCCCCATCCGCCATACAGCCCGGCAACTCCGGCACTTCGGCGATGAAGGCCTGGTCTGCATCACGCCAGTACACGATGGTTTCATATCCGGTTCACCGGGAATTCGATGACTCGTCCGTTTCAATGGCCAAAGGGGCTGACAAAGAATAAACCGGCTTAAACATCTTCATCCTCCTCCATGGCAAGATCATTGCGGCTTGTATGTTCGATCTTTCGCTTCGCCTTATCACCAATGGATTTGTAAAGCCGGTATGCTGGCTCCGACCTGTTGAGTCGGGGAAGGATGTCCTGCGCATGCTCCTGGAGTGCCACATCCTCCTGAAAAGGTTTCCCTATCTCGCGGAATCGGGCTCTGTCAAGGGCTGAGGCCGTCAATGCCTGGATAACATCGTCCACGGCTTGCCAGTCAATCAGCTCTGCCTGATCCAAAACTTTACGTACAAAATCCGTTTTGTCGATCACAAATTTTTGATGCACGACGCGCAACACGCTTGCCACAACGTGCGCATGCGACAGCGTGCCCCCTTTCAACAATTCAAGCAGCAATTCGAGCAACTCCGGACTGTATTCCCCACACAGTGCGGAGACGCTGGGGCCAATCTCCATCGGCCTTCCGCGATCGTTCCGGGCATACACCGCCCATGCGAGAAACGCCTTCAGCAGCCGAAGTCCGTCCAGATGCGAAAGAAGTTCCAGGCTTTTGTCCCGACAATCTTCTTCCATTGCCCTGGACATGAAATGAAACGCGCCCTGTTGCAGCCTCCTTTTCAGCATTTCGATGACATCCGCAGGCACAACCGCGACAGCCCTCTTGAGGAATGCGAATACCCAATGATCCTCCAGATCAGGTAATGGCGTGAGACGGTTAACCAGTGTCTGCCATTGTTCAATCTGGATGACCTCCTCAGGAATCATCTCGCGATTCACCAGACACAGAAAGGAATCATGGGTGATGCGAGATTCGATGGTCATGTCTGCAAGACAGATCAACTCAACCGCCAGAGCCGGTTTCTGTTTGGCAATATTTCGTGCGATCCATGGTGCTTTCAACAAGATGGCAGGATCTTTTGACTGAAAAATGTGTTGCAGGTTGGGCATGTCATCATCCGTGAACTGCTCCGTCTGCATATAGGCTGCCGCGACCAGGGGCCATGCCTTTACCGGGTCAAATTGCAGCAGCTTGGCAATGCGTTCTTGACGCTCTTGAGGTGCGAAAAGCACCCCGAGAGAAATACCCGCGAAATCGCTCAAAGGGGATTGAGCATCGAAACACCTGCTCAGGATTGCCTCGGCCAGGTCAGGCCGATTCGGCAGCAATCGATGGATCATGACATCTGGAGTTCCCCATCCCTGGCCGGCAACCGCTTTGATTTCGTTCAGCCACTTCTCAAGAAACCCATGCAGTTGCTCTGCATCCGGAAATTCAATGGAAAGCGATTCCAGGAAGCGCGCGGCATCTGCCGTATACGCTGTCATCATATGCGAATCGTCATCCTCCCAAGTGTCTTGCCCATAGGCATCGGCCATGAATCGGATCAGGCGTGTCGGGAGATCGCGATCCAACAGCGCCAGAATGGATTGCGCCAGAGAGCTACATTCAGAATTTGGGTTGTAGAAGGCATGCCAACTGACCGAGCGTGCTGCCTCCATGAGTACCACAGGATGCATGGCCGGGTTGACAAGCGCAGTGTGTACCCGCCCGAGCAGCTCGGCATGGGCGGCATTCCATGCTTGCGTGTCATAAGGGCCATGAATTGGGCTATCCAGTGCCTCCTCAAGCAACTGGGCTGCAAGAAACCCTTTGCGCGGGTCATCTCCCTGAATGGCGTTGATGATGGTATCCATTACCCGCGCCCGCACACCCTTGGCCAGTTCGTAAGGGAGTTGATAGCGTGAAAAGGTCACTGTCCGGTTTTTGTATGTCCTCTCTTCCATATTGGTCCGCAACGCCCCTTCCAGGATGGTGAAGGGGGTGTAACAGCCTCGCAAAGAGATGGGGCGATCCAACAGAGAAATGGCAAAATTGACAACCCGCTCCACGCATTCCACGGGTTTCTGGGGTGCGAATTCTGCCAGCTCTTGCAAGATTCGGATACCATGCTCCGGGCACTGGTGAAGTACGCGCGCATCGTCCTTGCCGGCACGCCATAAGAGAACGCAACCCTCTTCCAGATACTCTGGATTGTAGACGGCATTGCGCACCATTTCGCAGACACCGGGCACGTTGCCATGCTGCTGTTTAATGAGTCGCTCAGCGAAATCAAGTGCCAGCCGTGGTTGATAATAGGCCACGGCTGCAACGGCCTGGATGTGGGGATTATGGTAATCATTGTGCCAGCGGAGCTTTGGAGCAATTCTGGCCAAAAGCATGCTGCCCTCGGTGTTGCCCTCGCGCCGACGCCAATCAAGACGCCCCAGATTGACCAGCAGATGCTTCAGATAATCCCCTTCGGCGATGTCGAATACTTCTTCAACCTTGTCGGTCACCGAGCCGTTGGTGACGAAAAAGTCTCGCTTGATGATGACATCTGCCAGCAGGTCAGGCGCAAGGCGGTAGAGAAGACCGCGCCTGAACAACACGCCAACCTCGCCCATGCGTTGTAAGAGGCGTTGGGTGTCTTCTTGTGTCAGTTTTTCCACTGCAAGCAGAATATCCAAAAAATTCCGGTCATTTGGGGCAACCGGTTGCAACAAGGCAACCATCCGCAAGAGCGCTTGCAGCTTGGGTTTGTCCTGCGGATCAGGCAGGATTTCACCCATCATGATTTTCTCATACCTGGCGAGGAGGTAATTATGGGAATCCCTGCTGTTGCCGATCAGAGCCAATGGCCTTTTTTCTTTGGCGACCACCTGCGCCGCCAGCACGGTCATAAGGGGTGTCAGGTGGGTCAATTCGGCGATTGCAGATGCGGCCTGCACAGGACCACCTGAGGCGTCCAGAACCATTCTTGCAAGCGCCAGGGCATTCCCTCTCGACCAGGATGGCAGGTCTATGATGTTGATTTGACAACTGTCTATGGCTGCACATGCAGCCTGTTGTTCCACCCGTGCACGACCATAAGAACGCAACGACAGCAGCAGCCTGCCTCTGTTGTCAGCCACCGACACATACCGCAGCAGTTGTGCGAGGTCATCACGGTCGTGGGCATCATCGACGATCAACAGTTTTGCGCCGGTGCCCAACTCTTCCAGATGGTGGGCCTTGATCTCTTCTGTTGGCGACGAGACAAAGCAAACCGCAAGATCGGGTCGCTGACGGCGCACCGTTTCGACCACCGCGCGCAGTAACCGCGACTTCCCGCTGCCTGGAGCACCCTGGAGCATGGTGACCAGAACATTGTCATCAAGAAGGCTCGTGGTCAGTTGCTCCAGCTCGATTTCACGGCCAACCAGTTGCCAGCAATGATTGAAAAAGCCGCTTGGCTTCAAGTACTGCTTGAAAAACGCCTCTGCTGTTTGAAAAGGCCCAGACTCAGGCACACCCAAAAGGGCTTGTCGCTGATGTCGAAAAAAAATATCCACCAGCTTCCGGCGATCAACCATGGGTAGACCGCGAAACTTCGAGGAGATATCCTCCTGATCCCACAATTCCCAGCCTGGGTGCTTTGCGATGGCCGTGCGGGCACCAGTCGAGGCATTGCGGCTCAACAGAATGTGTTTCCGATGAGAAACGAAGGTGTGCGCGGCCACTGCTGCATCAACATCGCCCGGCCCGAACCCCTTTACTTGTTTGCACTGAAAGGAATAAACCCCGAAATCTCCGCGTGCCTCAATATCGATGCCCTCCTGCTTGCTGCCAGGCCCACCGAATTGATTCACCACGCCACTTTGATCCTGGTAATAGATGCTCAGAAATTCGCAACAGAAGCGTTGAAAACTCTCCCATGGAAGGGATCTCAGTGGCAGAGGCGTATCATACGTTGGTGCGCCAATGGGGATGGACTTTGCGTTGGCGGATGGTCTCTTGGGCATCTTCACTCTTGGTCTGTTGATTGTTCTGGACGAATCTTGTGATCCGATATTGCCTGACTGAATATTATTGGATTAATTTATATTGATAGCCTACAGAATAGGCCATGTCAATTATTAATGATATAAGAAAATTTTCAGTGCGTTGTTCATGGTAATCACAGGCCATTGAATACAAAATTTCGTGCGCACATGGCCTTGTTCACGAACACCCTTGGACATGCGTTCTTGGATAGGCCCACGCGCGCTTGCGCCATTTTCCGCAAAAATCGCGGAAAATGGCTTATCGTGAAAAGCGCGCGAAAGGCAAGGTCAAAGTCACAAAATCAAAACCTCAGGGCTTCGCCCCGAACCCGACCAGGGGTCATTGACCCCTGGACCCCGCTGACTGGACCCTGCTGACTATCAGGAGTCCTGAATCATTACCATCGGCAAAAAGAATTCCCAATCCCCGCGAAATCGGCTAGCATGCGTCGAGATCTTAACGCAACGATGCATCGAAAGCGGTCGTGGCGTTGACACCATTCGTCCCCTCCTTTGCCACGCGAAGGTCATGGCCATGAAATCAGGCAAATCCAAGCATTCCGCCCCCGCCGCCGCCCGCTCCGTGCCGGTCGCGCCGGTCCACAAGGCCCTGGAGCTGCATCACGCCAACCGCCTCGCCGAGGCCGAGGCCCTCTATCGCCAGATCCTGCGCGAAACCCCACGCCATCAGGATGCCTTGAACCTGCTCGGCTATCTGCTCCACCAACGCGGGGAGCGCGACGAGGCCATCGCCCTGATCAAAAAGGCCATCGCCATCGATCCCAACCAACCGCTCTTCCACAACAACCTCGGCATCGTGCTCCAGAACCACGGTCAGCCCGAGGCCGCCCTGGCCGCCTATGACAAGGCCTTGCAGCTCGATCCGAACTATCAGGCCGCCATGAGCAACCTGGGCACCCTCCATCAGGCCCTGGGACAGTACGACGAGGCGATCGCCTGTCAGGAGCGGGCCTTGAAGATCCAGCCGAACTTCTTCGAAGCCTATGCCAACATGGGCAACATCCGCTGCGAGCAGAAACGGTTTGACGAGGCGATCGCCTGTTACGAACAATCGCTGGCCATCTACCCCGAGTACGTCAGCGCCATGCACAACCTGGCCTATGTGCTCCAGAAGCTCGAACGCCACGAAGAGGCCCTGGTCTGGCTGGAACGGGCGTTGGAGCTGCGTCCCGACTATCTGGAGGCGCTCAACTGCAAGGGGAACGTGTTGCAGGATCTGGGACGCTGGAGCGAGGCGATCGCCTGTTACGAACAGGCCCTGGCCATCAACCCGCTCTATTACGAGGCGCTCTGCAACATGGGCAACGTGCTCTGCGATCAGGGCCGGCTCGACGAATCGATCGCCTGTCACCAGCGCGCCCTGGCCATCAAACCGGATCTGCACGAATCCTACACCCACATGGGCAACGCCTTGCAGCTGCAAGAGCGGCTCGACGAGGCGATCGCCTGCTACCGAAAAGCCCTCGAGATCCGACCCGACGACCAGACCGCCCTGGAGAATCTCGGCGTGGCCTGCAACGTGCGGGGGGATCTGGAAGGGGCCATCGACTGCGCCCGGCGGCTGATCGCACAGAAACGGGACGATCCCAACACCTTCGCCACCCTGTTGAACCTGTTGAAACAGATCTGCGACTGGCGCGACCTGGACGACCTCTTCTCGGAGATGATGCAGCTCTTCAACGCCGGCAACAAGCTGATCAACCCGTTCGTGTTTCTCACCCTGCCGACCACCCCCGCCGAGCAGCTGGCCTGCGCCACCCACTACATGGACCGCAAATACCGCGCCCGGCGCGATCTGGCCGCCACGCCGACCCACGATCCCCACCCCAGGCGGTTGAAGATCGGTTACCTCTCCTGCGATTTCCTCAATCACGCCACCGCGATCCTGATGGCCGAGCTGATCAAGCTGCACGACCGGGAGCGGTTCGAAATCATCCTCTACTCCTACAGCGACGACGACGGCAAGGAGATGCGCCAGCGCATGGTCGAGGCGAGCGACCGGTTCGTGGATCTGCTGCGGGTGGATCACGACAGCGCGGCGCGCACGATTCACGAGGATGGCATCCATGTTCTGGTGGAGCTGAAAGGATTCACCAAGGGGGCGCGCCTGGAGATCGCCACCCAGCGACCGGCTCCGCTCCAGGTGAGCTGGCTCGGCTATCCGGGCACCATGGGCGCCGGGCACATCGACTACATCGTCGCCGACCCGTTCCTCATCCCTGCGGGCGAGGAGATCCACTACAGCGAAAAGGTGGTGCGTCTCCCCCACTGCTACCAGCCCAACGACCGGTTGCGCGCCCTGCCGGAGTCCGGCCCCACCCGCGCCGAATGCGGTCTGCCGGCGCGCGGATTGATCTTTTCCAACTTCAACCAGACCTACAAGATCACCCCGGAGATCTTCGCGGTCTGGATGGAGGTGCTGCATCACACCCCGGAGGCCATCCTCTGGCTGCTGGAGTCCAACCCGCTGGTGGCCGACAACCTCCGTCAGGCCGCCGCCGGCCACGGCATCGATCCGGCCCGGCTGCACTTCGCCCCCAAACTGGCGGTGGCCGAGCATCTGGCCCGCTACCACCTGGTGGACCTGGTGCTCGACACCTATCCGGTCACCTCCCACACCACCGCCAGCGATGCGTTGTGGATCGGCTGTCCGCTCCTCACCATCGCCGGCGACACCTTCGTGTCGCGGGTGGCCGGCAGTCTGCTGGTCACCATGGACGCGCCGGAGCTGGTCGCCACCACGCTTGCCGACTACCAGGCCAAGGCCCTGGAGCTGGCCCGCGCCCCGGAGCGGCTCACCGGGCTGCGCGCCCGTCTGATCGCCAACCGCGCCACCACCCCGCTCTTCGACACCCCGCGTTTCACCCGCGATCTGGAGTCGGTCTACGAGGCGATCTGGCAACGCCATGCCGCCGGTCTGCCGCCGGAACACCTGGATATCGCCCCCTCGTTCCCCACCCCCGACCAGCCGATCCAGCCGCATCCGACCGCTTCGGCGGCAGCGACAACGCCCGTTCCGCCGCCCGTCGCCCCGCCGATCCAGCCGCGTCCGACCGCTTCGGTGGCAGCGACAACGCCCGTTCCGCCGCCCGTCGTCCCGCTCCCGGCCCTCCACATCCCGCCCCAGGCCCCGGCAACCGACCGACCGGTCGAGCTTTCCATCTGCATCACCACCGCCTCGGGACGGGCCTGGCTGGCCCACACGTTGGAGCAACTTCGCTGGGTCGCCACCTCGGGACGCGCCATCGAGGTGGTGGTGGTCGATCTGCCGGAGGCCAACCAGGGGAACGCCGCGCCCGGTCAACCGGGCGCCGGTCTGCCGCTCCACCGGCATGTGACCCTCCCCCGGCCCCTCGCCGGCCAGGCGTTGATCCAGGCCGCGTTGCGCGTGGGTCGCGGGCGCTTTCTGGTCCATCTGGCGTGCGGGGATCGGCTGCTCCCGGAAACGCTGCTCGCCGAACTCGATCTCATGCTCAAACGCGACGACATCGCCGTCTCCCACGCGCCGTGGCAGCTCTGGAACGACTCCACCGCCACCGACATGGGGTTGTTCTATCCGTTGGAAGGGGAGCACCTGTTCGACACGAGCCGTACCGCCGATCTGTTCAACTTCATCGCCCTCAACCACATCTTCCCGGAGAACGCCCTGTATCGCGCCGATGCGCTGGCCCGCGTCTCCTTTGATCTGGAGGCCACCCACACGCCGCTGGTCACCACCTTCCGCACCCTGTCTTACGGCGCGGTGCGTTTTCAACCCAACCCGTTCCTGGTCTCGGTGCTGCGCAATCCGGGCGTGGGCGCGGCGCAACGAAACGAAGGCATGGAGGTGCTCGCCCATCTCGACCACTACCGTTCCGGTCTGGAGCTGGCCGCCTCGCTGGCCCTGGCCAGCCTCGGCATGAACGATTTCGATCCCGGCAACCGCGCCGTGGTGCTCGAACTGATCAACGATTTCGTGGTGCGGCGCATCCTGGTGGCCGCCAACCTCGCCCAGGCCAGCGGCGATTACATCGCGGCGGGGCTCTGTTTGAAACGGGCTCTGCTGTGGGTCAAGAGCGAGGAGGATCGTGCGCTGATCCGCGCCATGGAGCCGAACGTCATGACCGGCTCGGCCTATCAGGCGATGCGCGACCGCTTCTTCGCCCTGCCCGATGCCAAAGCCCTGGTCGCCTGCCGGATCAGCAATCCCGAGGTGATCCGCGCCAGCCTGCACCAGATCGCGCCCACCATCCCGTTCGAAATCCGCGATCCGGAGTCCCTGGCCCAATCCCCGGAGCGGTTCACCGCCCTCTGTCTCACCGAGGACGAAGCCACCCGCGGCCTGTTGATCGCCAGCGGTCTGCCGGCGGGTCAGGTGCTGTTGACCTCGGATCTGCTCGGCATGTTCCGGGTCACCGGGTAGGATCGCCGGCACATGACACCCACCCCCTTTCGCATCGTCCTGATCTCCCCGCCCGGCTACGACCACGCCGAAGCGTTGCGCGAGGTGGTCGAAACCCTCCATTTCGGTCTGCGCGCCCTGGGCCATCCGGTCACCATGGCCATCAACGACTTCGATCCGGCGGCGCGCAACATCCTGGTGGGCGGCAACCTCATGCCGGTCGAATGGATCGAACGGGTACCATCCGGCACGATCCTTTACAATCTGGAACAGTGGCAATCGAGCTGGATCGGCAACGAGGCGTTGCCCGCCCTCATGGCCCGCTGCGAGACCTGGGACTACGATGCCCACAATCTGGACCGGCTGCGCGAGGCGGGTCTGGTAGGACCGAGCCGCCATGTTCCCATCGGCTATGTGCCGGAACTGACGCGCATCCCGGTCGAGACCGAAACCATCGACGTGCTTTTTTATGGCAGTCTCAACGAGCGGCGACGGCGGATCCTGGTGGAGCTGGAGGAGGCCGGTCTGGCGGTGCAGCTGTTGTTCGGACTGTATGGCCAGGCGCGGGACGCGGTGATCGCCCGTTCCAGGATCATCCTCAACATCCACTATTACGATACCAAGATCTTCGAGATCGCCCGCATCTCCTACCTGTTGGCCAACGCCAAGGCGGTGGTCACGGAAAAAGATCCCGAAACCCGCATCGATCCGGCCCTGGACGATGCCATGGCCGCCGTGCCGTATGACCAGCTGGTCGCCACCTGCATCGCGTTGATTCGCGACGAGCCGCGACGTCAGGCCATGGCCCGCGCCGGGTTCGAGCGTTTTTCCGCCCGGCTCGAACGCGACATTCTGCGCGAGGCGCTTGGCGACCCGCGTGATGATCTTTCACATCCGCCATCCGGAGAGCGTCCCGTGTCCGACTCCCAGACCCAGTTGCCGACCATCCTGAACATCGGCAGTGGCAAGAACTTTCGCGCGGAGTGTCTGAACCTCGACATTCACGACGGTTGGCAACCGGATCTGATCGCCGATCTGAACCACCCCCTCCCCCTGCCGGACGATCCGCTCCATCCGACCCGGCGTTTCGGGCCGATCCGTCTGCCGAGGGGATATTTCGAGCAGATCCTGGCGTTTGATGTGTTCGAGCACGTTCAGGATCTGATCACGGCCATGACCAGTTGCTTGAACCTGTTGCGGGTGGGCGGCACGTTGCACATCGTGGTTCCCTATGACCTCTCCCTGGGCGCCTGGCAGGATCCGACCCATGTACGCGCTTTCAACGAGAACAGCTGGCAGTATTACACCGACTGGTTCTGGTATCTGGGCTGGCGCGAGAGTCGTTTCGTGTTGCGGGTGCTCAATTACAATTTAAGCCCCCTGGGCATGCGGATGAACCAGAACGGCGAGACGGTCGAAACCATCATCCGCACCCCGCGGGCGGTGGATGCCATGGAGGTGGTGTTGGAGAAGGTGGTGTTGAGCGAGGCGGATCGGGAGGCGTCGCGGCAGTTCCGGCCAGGGGGGTGACAGCGGAAACCGGTCAACCGGCACGGGGGACCGGGGGCCGAAGGTTTCCGGCGGAGGGGTGAGGGGGGGGTATCCCCCCCATCATGTCAAGTTATGCCGTTTGCAGAACGATGCCGCGAACCTGGCCTACACCCCGGCCACCACCTTGGCGATGCGCTTGGCGTGGTAGTAGATCCGCTTGTAGTTCTCATACAGATCCATGAAAAGACTGTAGGCGACGAAATCCTTTTCACCGCTGCGCAAGGCGCGCATCTGCTCCTGCCTGGCCTGGGCATCCAACGCGCTCACCGACTCCTTTTGCGCCATCACCGCCCGCGCCAACGCCGGATCCGCGCTCAAGAAGGCGTCCGCCGCCTGCCGAAACGCGGTGATCACCAGCTGGTGATACCCCTCGAGGGCAACCCGGCTCTCCTCGGACAGGGCCACCCGCTCGTCCAGGCTGGCTTCGGCCAGATGGGCGAAATTGTTCTCGATCACATCCCCGATCGACTCCAACTCGTTGCTGACGGTCATGGCGGCCATCAGCTCGTCGGCCACATGGGCCGAAAGCCGCGACCCGCCGATGCCGGCCAGATAGCGGGTGACCGCGCGGTGGATCTCGTCCACCCGATCGTCCATCTTGCGCAACTTCACGATGGTGTTGGCATCCCCCTGAAACAGCGCCTCGGGCACCAGGGCCAGCATCTCCTCGATCAGGGCGGCGATCAGCCCGGTCTCGCGACGCGCCATGGCCAGGGCCAGCGGCGGGGTGGGCAACAGATCCTCGTCCAGATAGCGCGGCCAATACCGCTCGGTGAACTCCAACGACTCGACCTCGGTGCCGAAGGGGTCGGGCAGCAGCTTGTGGGCGAGCTGCACCAGCGGACGCAGGGGGAGAAGACCGATCAGGGCGATGAGGAGGTTGAAGGCGATGTGAAACACCACCAGCCGCCACCCCTCGGAAAAGGGCAGCCAGGCAAGACCCGCGGCGATCCGCTCCGGCCAGGGGGCCACCAGCAGCAATCCCGGAATCACGAACACCAGTTGCGCCAGCAACAGACGGTCGAGCTGGGCGCTGCTCTCCTTGAGCAGGGTGGCCAGCGGCAGGGCGGCGCCGAGATTGGCGGCCAGGATCATCAGGACCGCGGTCGATCCCGACAACCCCTCCATGCCGGCCAAAGGCAACATGAGCCCCACCACGGCGGTGGCCGAGCCCAGCAGCGAGGCGATCAGGGCGGCCAGCGGCAGGGCGAGCCAGGGGATATCCAGGGTCGCGGCCACGCCAGGCAGACGCGGCAGGGTATCGGCGAGGGTCGCCATGCCGAGAAAGAGCAGGCCGAGTCCGAGCAACAGATGGCCATGCAGACGCCAACGGGATTCGGAGATGGCATAAAGGAGCAGCAATCCGGCCACCAGGGGGGCAACGGCGATGCCGGGCGGAATGGCGGCGAGCGGGATCGCGGGCAGGGCGGTGCCGATGAGACTGGCCAGGAGCATCAGCAGGGTCTGACGACAGGCCAGAAGATCGATGGCGGCCAACTCGCTCAACCGCTCCTGGATGACGCGGTTGCACCAGAGCAGAAGACCGGTGAGGATACCGGCCAGCCAGCCGCGCGGGTCGTGATCCGGGAGCGCGCCGAGCCGTTGTTTGAGCGGTTCGGCGTGCAGAAGCCCGAGGGCGAAAAAACTTTTTTCGACCCCGTAGAGATAGAGCGCCACACCGGTGACCGCCTCGGCGGCGAGAATCCAGCTCTGGCTCATGGCGTGGACACCTCCGGGGTATCGCTCCCGCCGGTGGAGAGATCGAGGGCCGCAGCCAGCAGACGGCGGGTGTAGGGGTGACGCGGGGCGGCGAAGAGTTCCGCGGTGGGACCGACCTCGACCACGCGCCCGTTCTGCATCACCATCACCTCGTGGGACATGGCGCGGATCACGCGCAGATCGTGGGAGACAAACAGATAGGCCAGACCATGATCGTGCTGGAGTTTTTTCAAGAGTTTCAGGATCTGGGCCTGCACCGACAGATCGAGCGCGCTGGTGGGTTCATCGAGCACGAGAAGTTCGGGCTTGAGGATCATGACGCGGGCAATGGCGATGCGTTGGCGCTGTCCGCCGGAGAATTGATGCGGATAGCGATCCAGGGCCTCGGGGTCGATGCCGACCTCGGCGAGAATCGCCAATGCCGCCTGACGGCGCTTGTCCGGATCGGGTTCCAGATCGTGGATCATCAACCCCTCGGCCAGGATCTCGCCCACGGTCATGCGCGGGGAGAGGGAGGAGAAGGGATCCTGAAACACCACCTGCATGCGCCGACGCAGCGTTCGTTGCCATTCGCGCTTGCCGGTCATGAGATCCAATCCGTCGAAAACAATCTCCCCGCCGCCGTCGTTCAACCGCAGGATGGTCTCGCCGAGCGTGGTCTTGCCGCTGCCCGACTCCCCCACCACGCCCAGGGTTTCGCCTTTGCGCAGGGTGAAACTCACCTCGTCCACGGCCTTGATCCAGCCGACGGTTCGTTTGAAGAGCCCTTTCTTGATCGGGAAGTGGCATTTCACCTGGTTGGCGGCGAGCAGCACCGGCGCGTTTTCGGGACGACGCGGCGGGTTGGCGTCCGGGAGGGCGGCCAGCAGCGCGCGGGTGTAGGGGTGACGCGGCGCGGCGAAGAGGGTCTCCGTCGGTCCCTGCTCGACGATCACCCCCTGCCGCATCACATAGACCCGATCCGCGCATTTGCGCACCATGGGCAGATCGTGGGTGATCAGCAGCATGGCCATGTTGAGTTCGCGGCGCAGCCGGGTGAGGAGTTCCAGGATCTGGGCCTGGATGGTCACATCCAGGGCGGTGGTCGGCTCGTCGGCGATCAGAAGCGACGGCTTGCGCGCCAGAGCCATGGCGATCAGAACCCGTTGGCGTTGTCCGCCGGAGAGCTGATGGGGATAGGATTGCAGCCGGGTTTCGGGATCCGGGATGCCGGTCCAGGCCAGAAGCTCGACAGCGCGGGCCAAGAGGGCCACCGGGTCGGTATCGGCCTCGGGATCGAGCGAGATGGCCTCGATGAGCTGGGTGGCGATGGGTTGCACCGGATTGAGGGCGGTCATCGGTTCCTGGAATACCAGACCGATCTCGCCCCCGCGCAGTTTGCGCATTTGCGACTCGCCGAGGGTGGTGGTCTGGCGACCCCGGTAGTAGATCCCCTCGGCGGTGACCAGGGCGGACGGGGGGAGCAGGCGCAGCATCGACAGGGCGGCGACACTCTTGCCGCTGCCGGATTCACCCACCAGGGCCACGGTTTCGCCCGGCGCGATGAAGAAGGAGATCCCCTGGACCGCCTCGACAACGCCCGTTTCCCCCTCGAAGCGCACCCGGAGATTCTCGACGGCGAGCAGTGGTTTGACCGGGGTAGCCATCTATTCCTTGCGGGGATCCATGGCGTCGCGCAGGGCCTCGCCGATGAAATTGAGCAGAAGCATCATGACCACCAGGGTCACGAAGGCCGAAAGCGACAGCCACCAGGCTTCGATGTTGCCCTTGCCCTGACGGAGCAGTTCGCCGAGGCTGGGTGTGGTGGGAGGAACGCCGAGGCCCAGGAAATCGAGGCTGGTCAGGGCGAGGATGGCCCCGGAGATGCGAAACGGCAGAAAGGTGATCACCGGGGTCATGGCGTTGGGGAGCAGATGACGGAACATGATGGCCCGGTCCGAGGCTCCTAGGGCGCGGGCCGCCTTGATGTAGACCAGATTGCGGGCGCGCAGGAACTCGGCGCGCACGTAGTCCGCCAGGTGCATCCAGCCAAAGAGCGACAACAGGAGCAGGAGCAGCGGAATGCCGGGATTGAAGATGCCGGCGAAGATGATCAGAAGATACAGTTCCGGCATGCTGCCCCAGATCTCCATGAACCGTTGCAGCCAGAGATCGGTTTTTCCACCGAAATAACCCTGGACCGCGCCGGCGACAATCCCGATGGCGACCCCGATGATGGTCAGAGCCAGAGCGAAGAGAACCGACAGCCGGAAGCCGTAGATCAGACGCGCCAGGACATCCCGGGCGCGGTCGTCGGTGCCGAGCAGGTGGCCATCGCCGGGACTGGCGGGCGCGGGTCGGGTGGCGTGCAGATCGATGGTGGCGTAGCCGTGGGGATTGAGGGGAAAGATCACCCAGTTGGATCCCTGGCGCAGATTTTTGAGGATCTCGGGATCCTTGTAATCGGCTTCGGTGGCGAAGTCACCGCCAAAGGTGGTCTCCGGATAGGCGGCCAGCAGAGGGAAATAGAAGCTCCCCTGGTAGTGGATGATCAGGGGTTTGTCGTTGGAGATCAGCTCCGCGCCGAGGGAGAGGAGAAAGAGCGCGGCGAAAAACCACAGGGAGACGCGACCGCGGGTGTTGGCGTTGAAACGCCGCCAGCGGCGAAGGGCGATCGGTGAGAGTGTGGGCAGCCTCGGCATGGCGTGGCAGTATACGCCAATCCCCCTTGGCCCGCAAGTTGCGAATCCTCGGGCGATTGCGTCCGGCATGCCCGCTCATTCAGGCTGTGGTTGCGAAAGCCTCCCCAGGTTGGGGATTGGGGCTCCTTTCCCCTTTCGGTGACTCCGGGGTGCAATCGATGCGCGGTTGATCTATCATGGAGGTTGGAATGTCTGGTGTTCGGGAGCACTGGGAGGATGGGCTGGTGGCCGGCGGACCACTCCCCCCGGTTATCGGGGAGGGAGAACCGGACGAGGCGTTGTCCTGTCCCCTGGCTGATGAGGAGGAGCGCGTCCCGCCGGAGGTGGTGTTGGCGCCGCTCTCCCTCGACACGGTTTTGACGCCCGAGGATCTGCGGCGTCTGCTGAAAATCGTCTCCCACACCAAACGCGGCCTTTTGTGAGGCTCGGTCCAGCCCTCCCCGATCCGATGGTCACGGGGGATCGTCGGCATCCGCCGGATCCGGGCTCCATCATTTGGGTGAATCCCTGCCATGAAAATCGTACGAACCCTGTTGCATGACGTGTTGCTGCTGCGGCCCCGGATTCCGTCGGAGGGGGGCCGGGAGCTGACCATCGACCGTTCGGAGCTGGAACGGGTCGGCATCGTCCAACCGTTCGTGCAGGACAACCACTCCCGTTCGACCCGCAACGTGTTGCGCGGCCTGCACTACCAGATCGAGCATGCCCAGGGCAAGCTGGTGCGGGTGATTCGCGGCGAAATCTTCGACGTGGTGGTCGATCTGCGCCTCGGCTCCCCGACGTTTGGCCAATCCGCCGCCCTGCACCTGCTGGCCGGGGAGGGCCTGCTCCTCTGGATTCCGCCCGGATATGCCCACGGCTTCCAGGTGTTGAGCGCGGAGGCCGATTTTCTCTACAGCGTCACCGATTACCGCTTTCCCGAGCACGAACGGATCCTGCTCTGGTCGGATCCGGCCCTGGCCATCCCCTGGCCCGTGCGCGATGTCGAACCCATCCTCTCCCCCAAGGACCAACAAGGCACCCCCTTCGCCGCCACCGTCGCCATGCTCGAGGCGAAAAGGCCGTAACCCCCAGATCATATCGATCTGACACACCACCGAAGTGCTGTCGGAAGCAAAATCATCTTGTATGATCCCGCCTAGACCCCATGATCTGTATATGATATTATTTACTTCGCATCATCCTCGCAATTTTGGATCTTGTTCCACTCCAATCCTAAAGGCCTGTTCATGAGTCATTTCGAATCCGATGAATCCTTAGAGGCAGAGGATATGCTTGATTCAGGCGTGGAACCCGAGGAAATCGGCATCAACAAACCTTTTGACCCGACAAAAATCAATGTCCAGACCAAGCAAATGAGTCTGGACACCTTGGTGAAGCGAATCAATGAGAATGAGATCGATCTTTCGCCCGATTTCCAACGCAACGAGGTCTGGAAGAAACCAGCCAAGTGTCGCTTGATCGAATCGCTGCTGATCCGTATCCCCCTGCCCGCCTTCTACATGGATGCCACCGATGAAGGGCACTGGCTGGTGGTCGATGGTCTGCAAAGGCTCTCCACCTTGCGCGATTTTATCCTCCACAAATCGCTGGATCTGAGCGATCTGGAGTTCCTGAAGGATGTGGAGGGAAAAAGATTCAATGAACTGCCAAGAAACTACCAAAGGCGCATCGAAGAGACGCAAGTCACGGTCTATCTGATCGAAAAGGGCACCCCACCGGATGTGAAATTTAACATTTTCAAGCGCATCAACACCGGTGGCATGCCCCTTTCCGCCCAGGAGATCCGCCACGCCTTGCATCAAGGACCCGCAACCGAACGCATCAAGGTGCTCGCCGAATCCCAGGCGTTCCTGAAAGCAACGGCCAATGGTATGAAGAATCAGCGAATGGCGGATCGCGAATGCGTGCTGCGCTTCTTGGCTTTCAGCCTGACGCCCTATCCAAAGTACCCGGATGATGATTTCGACGCTTTCCTCAGTAACGCCATGTCGCGGCTCAATACCATGGCTCCAGCGCAGCTCAACGTGTTGGAAATGCGTTTCAAACGCGCCATGGAGCTGGCAACCAGAATTTTCGGGAATCGTGCCTTTCGCAAGGAGTCAAGGAACACATCAGCGCGCTCGCAAATCAACAAGGCACTGTTCGAGGCGTGGTCGATCAATTTAGCCTCTTTGGATGATGAAGCGCAAGAGCGGATCGTGGATAGAAAAACCATTCTGAGGAATAAATTCCTGGATCTCATGGACAATGACACCTTCTTCAACGCGGTCACCCAGGGCACCGGCTCTTGGCAGCGTGTCCAGAAACGCTTTCAGGCCATCCACGATATCATCCAGGCGACCCTTGAGGAGCCGCAACCATGATCACTGGCATTCGATTGCGAAATTTCAAGTGCTTTGCAAAGCTGGATCTGCCACTCGCCAACCTGACGTTGTTGACCGGCCTGAACGGCATGGGTAAATCCACCGTCATTCAGAGTCTTCTGGTGCTGCGGCAGTCGCATCTGCAGGGACTCTTCCCGAATCGTGGCCTGGCCTTGAACGGTGACCTGATCACCCTTGGAACCGCCCGATCGGTTTTGTACGAATATGCCGATCGGGACGAAATTGCCATCGGCCTGCGCAGTCAACAGAACGAGCTGTGGTCGGAATTCCTGTTCAAGTACAATCAATATGCCGATTTTCTGGAGTTGGATTCGGCTTCCAGACAGCAATTTTCGCTCGATCAATGCCTGTTCAAGGACCGCTTCCAATATATACAGGCGGACCGCCTGGGACCACGCGCCATGTTTCCGGTATCGCACCATGCGGTCCGCGAGCACCTCTCCTTGGGAGCGCACGGAGAGTACGCCAGTTACTTCCTGGATCTGTTCGGCTCGCAACCGGTCCTTCTCAGCCACATCCGGCATGAAGAGGCACGCTCGGATCAACTGCTCCATCAGGTTGCTGCCTGGCTGGGCGAGATCAGCCCCGGAGTGGACCTGCATCTTCTGACCCATGAAAACATGGATGTCGTCAACCTGGAATACTCCTTCGCGGCCACCGAGGGCCGACGCTTCCGCACCACCAGTGTCGGCTTCGGCATCACCTATAGCATGCCGATCATCGTGGCCATCCTCTCTGCCCAACCCGACGATCTGCTAATCCTGGAAAACCCGGAGGCCCATCTACATCCCCAAGGACAGGTGCGCATCGGCGAATTGATCGCCCGCGCCGCCCATGCAGGCATCCAGTTGATCGTCGAGACTCACAGCGATCACATTCTCAACGGTATGCGCATCGCGGTCCGCCAGGGCAGGTGCGCTCCGAATCGGGTTGCCATGCATTTTTTTTCGCGTCCAAGACAGGCCCAACCGCCCTATCAAACCCGTATCATCTCCCCCACGATCGACGAAAATGGCCGCATCGATCCCTGGCCGGACGGTTTCTTCGACGAATGGGAAAAGTCACTGGAGTGTCTCTTCTAAGGATGGCGAGGCCCAACGATGGAGCTGATCTTTAATGAATTGAGTCTGCTTCCCTTGGCGGTGAGCCCGGAGAACGCCCGTGAAAAAATCGAACAGTTCCTGAAAACAGTTCGGAGCGCCTGTCAAAAGGGGGTGAGCCGACAATTGCGCACACAAGAGGAGATACGCAACGTCACCCTCGCCCCAGAATACACTTGGCGGGATTGGCAACGGGACACCAAGGTTCCACGCGAACAGCGTCAATATTTTCTTGGCCTAGCCACCCGGAGCCCCTTGCTGGATGGCTTGGATGAACTCCGGAAGAAGGAGCCCGAATTCGAATTCCACCATGCCGATCAACCCGCTTTCGGGCTTGGCGTCGCCTATTTGAGCCATAATCTGGCCGTGAGCCTGCTTTCGGAGGAACGGTGGGATGGGCAATGGGTGGATCTGGATGTCAAACAGTTGGGCGATGATAGCGAGATTCATCCCTTCCACACCCGGATACCCCATGCCAGCCGTCCGGATCACATCGAATTCCATGATCGGGAGGTGATTCAACCGCGTTTGCGGGGCGACATCACCTCGGGCACCGACTTGTGGAACCAAGCCTCGGTACTCTTTCCCTCCCTGCTCTTTTGTACTGCGGTCGAAAATCAGATGCATGATCTGCCGCGCGAGGCGCTTGGACCGATCTTGCGCGGCCTGTTCTGCCTGGAAAGGTACTGCCAGAGGTGGCATCAAGGGGGATTCAATCAAAGCGCCCTGGGTTGCGCATCGACCTCGGAATCCGAGGGGACCAAGGGGCAATTCGCCGCCGAACGAACCTTTGTCTGCCCGGATGGCAAGACGAGGCTCTTTCTTTATCATGTCAAGCCGGGACAGCCCTGGCGCATCCATTATGAGCCATCTGTCGGACCAGGCAAAATGTTCATCGGCTACGTAGGAAAACATCTGCCCACGGTGCGTCACCACTGATCAACGCCTTCGCGCCTGATCATCCAGATTGCCAGCGCGACACCACACCGCCGGAGAACCTGGCGATGCGGAGCGAGGCTCACCCCGGTTCGACATGCACCGCCACGAAGGTGACGCCGGGAACCTCGTGCAGGGCGTGCTGAATCGCCTCGTCGATGGCGTGGCCGTGCAGCACATCCAGGTGGCCATCCACCGTCACATGCACCGCCAGATGGATTTCGGTGCCGATGTACTGGATGCGCAGTTCATGGAAATCGAGGATCCGGCCCGCATCCCGCATGGCGGTCAACCGGTCGTGAATCCCCTTCAGGGTGTCGCTGTCCGGCAGATGACCGATCAGGCGTTCCACGTTCTCCGCGCCGAGTTGATACCCGGTCCAGGCGATCCAGACGGCGATCAGCAGCGAGGCGGCCCCATCCAGCCAGTTCAGCCGCAAGCTCTCGCCGGCCAGGCTCCCCAGGGCCATCAGACTGATCACCACATCCATCCGCGCATCCACCGCCGCCGCCTTCAGGGCCGCGCTCCCCTGCCGGCCCATGCGACCCGCCACCCGCCAGATCCCCCCCTTGACCGCGATCACCGCCACGAGCATCATCACCGGTACCCAGCCGGATTGGGGCAGGCTCCCCTCATACACGCGCCCCACCGCCTCGCGGGCCACCTCGGTGGCCAGCATGCAGGTCAATACCGCCACCGTGAAGGCGGCCATCGGTTCGATGCGGGCATGTCCGAACGGGTGTTCCCGATCCGCCGGTTTGGCCGACTCCCGCACCGCCACCAGAATGATCACCGAGGTCACCACATCGGTGAGCGAATTGCCGGCATCGGAGAGAATCGCCAGCGAGTCATAACGCCAGCCGACGATGGTCTTGGCCACCAGCAGCAGGGCGTTCAACAGGATCAACACCACCGCCGCGCGCCTGGAACGGGTGGCAAGATCCGGAGTTGGGGTGGTCGGTTCGTCTGCCATGGTGTCGCTCCTCGACTCGGCTGTCTGGATGGGTGGGACCGGTTTGCCCCCGCGTCCCGCATCGATTACCATGGAACTCCCGAAGGAAGCTCCATGGCAAGGGGGGTGATGGGGGGATCCCCCCATCATGCCAAGTTGCAGCATACTCCATAACCGATGAATCGAGCCTGAATCGTGACCCTGAATCCTTGATTTCGGCGACCCGGACCCATCAAACCCCGCGCGCCAACCACCCGGACTTCCACAACAAGAGACGCCATGCTCGAATATCTTCTCGCCGCTCTGGCCTTCGGTCTCTCCGCCGGAGTGCAACCCGGTCCGCTCACCGTGGTCATCCTCCACCAGACCCTCACCCATGGCCTGTCCGCGGGGTTGCGCGCCTGTCTGGCCCCGCTCTTCACCGATGGACCGATCATCCTTGTCACCACTCTGGCCCTGCCCCACCTGGAATCCCTCTCCGGATTCACCACCGGCTTGAACCTGATTGGCGGGATCTACCTGCTGGTCATCGCCCGTTCCATGTTCCGCGCCCCGGTGCATCCTGTGCAAGGTGCCAGCGGTCCGGTGGTCGGCTCGCTTAAAACCGCCATCCGCATCAATCTCCTGAACCCCAACCCCTACCTCTTCTGGTTCACCGTCGGGGGCGGCTACATCCTGCGCGGCAGCCACGCCCAGGCGCTCCTGTTCATCGTCATCGCCATCACCACCCTCATCGCCACCAAAATGGGGGTGGCCCTGCTGGCCTCCCACTGCCAGCCGCTCCTCTCCGACCACGCCCATCGGCTGGTGATGCGTTTCCTGGCCGCTTCCCTGGCCCTGTTCGGCCTGCTGGCCATCGCGCGCGCCTTTCCCGCGTGACGGCCTTGCATGCAGGAATCAGAACCACCATCATGCTGTCTGGCGCGACTGTTCAACCCCTGCCCGGATCCCCACCATGCCCACGCCCTCCCGTCTCGACCCGCATCTTGTCGCCCTGCTCGGCAACCATCTGCCGACCGGCCCAGCCCGCATCCTGGAGATCGGCTGCGGCACCGGCCATTTGGGCGCATTCGCCAAGGCCAGGGATCCCAACCTCATCTGGCACGGCATCGAGGCCGACGCCCCGCTGGCCTGGCAGGCCAAAAGCCGGCTGGATCGACTGTTCACCCTGGATATCGAACGGGATGGCCCTCCGGACCTCGACGCCCCCTACGACTGCATCCTCCTCAACGACACCCTGACCCGTCTGGTGGATCCCCTGGCTTGTCTTACCCGTCTGCGCCCGTGGCTGCAACCCCAGGGTCACCTGCTCGCCGTTTTCCCCAACACCCAGCACCATGCCACCCTGACCGCTCTGCTGGCCGGCGAGTTCCCGCCCCGCGACCCGGATCCAACCCCCTCGACCATCCGTCACCGTTTCACCTTTGCCAGCGCCATCCGGCTGCTGCTCGACGCCGGCCTGCTGCCCCTGCTCGCCGAAGCACCCCTCGACAAACCCGACGACGGCCTGATCCTGGCGCTCCAGCACGCCTTCAACCACGTCAAGATGGATCCCATGCGCGGAGTCTATTATCTTTCCGCCAGCCACTTTCTCTTCAAGGGGTTGATCAATTCCACCTTCCCGGAGCAGCCCACAGCCCCGTCACCCTTGAGCTTCATCGTGCCCACCAACCAGCCCGCGGTGCTCAAAGAGAATTTTCTCGCCTCCCCGATCTTTCAGGGCCACCATCCCCATCAGCTCATCCTCCTGGAAGGACAACCTTCCGCCTCGGATGCGATCCGCACCGGACTGGGACAGGCGCGCCACGACCAGGTGATCTACGCCCATCAAGATGTCTATCTGCCCACCGGCTGGGACCGGCAGTACCTCGCCGGCGTTGCCCGGGCCCGCGCCCTGGACCCGCATGCCGGCGTGTTCGGGGTGTACGGCGTAGCCACCCATCCGGACGGGGAGCAGCACCACGGCGTGGTGGTCGATCGCCACTGGCTGCGGGTGAGCGGCGGACCCTTCCCGACGGAGGTTCACTCCTTCGACGAACTGTTGATCGGCTTCGATCGCCTGGGCTTTCCGGGCACCGATCCGCGTCTCGGATATCACCTGTACGGCACCGACATCGTGTGCGCCTACCGGGAGCGGGGAATGCGCGCCTGGGCGCTGCACGCCCCCTGTTTCCACAACTCCGGACTGGGGCTCTCCAATCCGCCGGAACTGCTCCGTTCGGCGGAAATTTTTCAACAGTCGAACTGGAAAAGGTTCTTTCCGTTGGCCACCACCTGTCTGCGCTTCGGTTGACGGCCCACCTGCCCCGCCAGCGTTGACGCCAGGGCGCGCGACGGTGTATCCTGAGGTTTATCGTAAGCATCAGCAAAACCCCAGGACCAGAAACCCCGGCCCGCGCGTCGCGTGGTTTCTCCCCTGTCCCCCCATTCGCCGGAGTCTTGCCCGTGCCACGCGTCAGCATCATCATGGCCTCTTACAACCATGCCCCCTACGTTGGCGCGGCCATCTCGAGCATTCTCAACCAGACCTGTCAGGATTTCGAGATCATCGCCACCGACGACGGCTCCTCGGACGGCACTGCGGATGTGATCGCCAGTTTCAACGATCCACGCATCAAGCTGGTGCGGTTTCCGACCAATCGCGGTTCCTGCTGCGCGGTCAACGACGCCATCCGCCGCGCCTCGGGGGAGTTTCTGGCCCCGCTCAACTCCGATGACATGTTCCTGCCGGACAAGCTCGAAATCCAGGTCGATTATCTGGACCAGAATCCCCAGGTGGGCGCGGTTTTCGGCTATCCGGCTTTCGTGGACGAGGCCAACAACCCCATCCCGGCGGATCAGACCTTCGCCAACCAGATCTTCTACGTCCCCAATCGCAGTCAGGCCGACTGGTTGCGGCAGTTCTTCTTTGCCAGCAACTGCCTCTGCTACCCCACCGTGATGGTGCGTCGCGCCTGTTACGACACCATCGGTCTTTACGACGAGCGGCTCTCCCAGGTCGGCGATTTCGACACCTGGGTGCGGCTGGTGAGCCACTATCCGATCCACATCATCGAGGGGCGTTTTCTGACCGCCTATCGGGTGCTGACCAACAACCAGAACATCAGCGCGCCGCGGGTCGATTCCCACCGGCGGCTTCTGTGGGAGCTGCCCCATGTGCTGCGTCACTACCTGGCCCTGCCGCAACCGCTCTTCGAGGAGACCTTCGCCCCGGAACTGCGCGAGCTGGGCCTGAATCCCAACGGCAACCGGGCGGTGCTGCTTGGTCTGATCTCGTTGCGCACCGGCAACATCTCCACCGTCCGCTTCGGCATGGAGGCGATGTTCCAGGGTCTGCCGGCCCAGTTCGATTTTGCCGCTCTGCCGTGCGGTCTGCAACCCAACACGGTCAAGGATCTCACCGGCCAGATCGACCTCTACCAGGCCGTGGCCATGCCGGAGAGCGCCCCGCCCCCACCGGCGACCCCGGCGCCCACCGGAGCGATTGCCGCCCCGCCTCCCCACGACGTCACCCCCCACCCGGCCCCCATGCCGGTCAACGGTCTGCGGCTCCATCTGGGGTGCGGCAAAAACATCCTGCCCGGCTGGATCAACATCGATCTGGAGCCTGCGCCCGAGGTCTTCTGTCACAACCTGGAAAACCCCTTGCCGTTTCTGGAAAACAGCGTTCTGTATGTCTACTCCGAGCACTTTCTGGAGCATCTGAGCGCCGACGGCATCATGACCCTGCTGGGCGAGATTCACCGCGTGCTGCTGCCGGGTGGGGTGCTGCGTCTTTCCACGCCGGATCTGCGGGTGCTGATCGACATGTATCTGCGCAAGGATCTCGGCGAGTTCGCGGCCTTGGGGTGGTCCCCCTGCGAGCTGATGAACGAGGGGATGCGCGCCTGGGGCCATCGCTACGTGATGGATGCCGAGGAGCTGGCGCGGAGATTGAACGCGGCGGGCTTTCCTCTGGTCAAGTGGCTGCCGTGGCGTCAAAGCTCGCTGGCCGAGTTGAACAATCTGGAACAGCGACCCTTTCACGGCGAATTGATCTGCGAAGTGCAGAAGCTCCCGTGACTTTCCATCCAACCGTATGGCGACCCCCATGACCACCCGCGATCACAACCAGGAGTACCAGGATCACGCCGACAGGCTCTATGCCTACGACTTTGACGGCATCATCCGCCACTATCTGCTCAAGCGGCTCGCGCCCCATTTCACCAACCGGTCGAGCGCGTTGGAGCTGGGCTGCTATCTGGGGGACATGACCGCCCAGTTGCTCGATTACTTTGACGCCATGACCGTGATCGAGGCGGCCAGCGACCTGGCCGACCAGGTACGCGCCCGGTTCCCGGCGCGGGTCGAGGTGATCACCGCCACCTTTGCCGAGTCCCGTTTCGAACGCACCTTCGATCAGGTGTTCCTGATCCACACCCTGGAGCATCTCGACGACCCGGTGGGAGATCTCAAGCGGATGCGCGACTGGCTGACCCCGAACGGTCGGCTGTTCGTGGCGGTGCCCAACGCCCGCGCCCTCTCCCGCCAGATCGCCACCGAAATGGGCTTGATCGACCACCACACCGCCGTCACCCCTGCCGAGGCCCAGCACGGCCATCGCCGCACCTACAGCCAGGATACCTTTCTGCTGCATCTGCGTCAGGCCGGTTATCGGATTCTCGACCACGGCGGGATTCTGGTCAAACCCTTCGCGAATTATCAATTCGATCAGGCCATGGCCCAGGGGATCATCACGCCCGCCTATCTGGAGGCCTGTCATGTCCTGGCCAAGAGCCATCCGGAGCTGTCCGCCTCGCTTTACGCGGTCTGCGCCCGGCCCGATCATGCGCCACTCTCTTCTGGATCCCCCGCATGAGCCAAGAACGTCCGATCTACGTCACCCGGCCCTATCTGCCGCCCCTGGAATCGTTCGTGCCCATGTTGGAGGAGATCTGGGAGAATCAGATTCTCACCAACTGCGGACCTTTCCACCAGAAATTCGAGACTGCGCTGCGCGAGCACCTGGGTGTCGAGCACATCGCCTTGTTTGCCAACGGCACCATCGCCCTGGTGGTGGCGCTCCAGGCATTGCGCATCACCGGCGAGGTGATCACCACCCCCTTTTCCTTCGTGGCCACCGCCCATTCGCTGCTCTGGAACGGCATCAAGCCGGTCTTCGTGGACATCGATCCCGAGACCCTCAACCTCGATCCCGAGCGCATCGAGGTGGCCATCACCCCACACACCACCGCCATCCTGCCGGTCCACTGTTACGGCACCCCGTGTGATGTGGCCAACATCGGTCGCATCGCCGATCTGTACAATCTGCGGGTGATCTACGATGCGGCCCACGCCTTCGGGGTCCGTCATCAGGGGCAGAGTCTGTTGCGGCATGGGGATCTGTCGGTGTTGAGTTTTCATGCCACCAAGATTTTCCACACCTTCGAGGGGGGTGCCATCGTCTGTCCGGACGAAAAGACCAAGCAGCGTATCGATCATCTCAAGAATTTCGGTTTCGCCGATGAGGTGACCGTGGTGGCACCGGGCATCAACGGCAAGCTCAACGAGGTGAGTTCCGCCTTTGGTCTGCTCTCTCTCGAGCATCTTCATCTGGCCCAGGCGCGTCGTCAGGCGATCGACGCCCGTTATCGTCGCGAGCTGGCGGAGATTCCCGGCATCCGGCTCATATCGATTCGTGCCGGCGCGGAGCACAACCATCCGCACTTCCCCATTCTGATCGGACCCGAGTACCCGTTGAGCCGCGACGCGTTGAATCTTGAGATGCGCGCTCACGGCATCATCACCCGGCGTTATTTCTATCCGTTGATCTCCAACATGCCGATGTATCGCAATCTGCCCTCCGCCAGTCCGGCGAATCTGCCGGTGGCCAACGAAATCGCGCTCAAGGTGTTGTGTCTGCCGATCTATCCGGAGTTGAGTGACGCGGATCAGACGCGGATCATCGGGCTGGTGCGGGATGCGGGAAGAGCGGGAAGAGCGGAGAAAAACGGGACGGCACAAAACTGATGGGGTCCAGGGGCCAATGGCCCCTGGTAGGGTTCGGGGCGAAGCCCTGAGGTTTTGATTTTTTCCTTTGTGACTTTGCCTTTCGCGCGCTTTTCACGAGAAGCCCTTTTTCGCGTTTTTTGCGAAAAAGGGCGCAGCGCGCGGGTCTCATGTGCCGTGAGTCGTTGCCGGTTTTGGGCAACGACTCACGGCGAATTGCTCGGGGGCGGGGCGGCTCGGGGCGGGGCGGCGTCACCGGCGCCCGGAGTTTTTGGGCCATGTTCGCGGGAACGTTTCGCCAAAAGCGCGAAACGTTCCCGCAGCCAAGGCAGCGCGCAGCGTTTTTTCGCCAAAGGCGCGAAAAAACGCTTTTTTGTAGAGCGCGCCAAAGTCAAAAACAAAACCTCGGAGGCTCTGCCTCCGAACCTCCGCCGGGGACCTTGCGGTCCCCGGTCCCCTGCAACACTTGGAACGAATGGATCCCCCCCACCTGGAACGAATGGCCCCCCCACCCGGAACGAATGGTCCCCCCTCTTGACAATCAGGAAATCTGCACCACGATATCTTGCAGCACCGAACCAGCCTTGGCCAACTGATCCGCACAGTTGGACATGTGACGATACACCTCGCGACGCTTGAACATGTCCATCACCTGCATCATCGCCTTGGGCGCAGCATGGACCGGATTTGCATCCAACGCCTGCATGAAAGCGTCATCCGCATGGAACAACGAAACAAGCGCCTTGCGATAACACTTCTCGGTGGTGCGCTCCGCTTTCTTGGCCGCCATGGCATCCTCGGTGGCCGCCAGGGGCGTGGTGGCGAGCTTCTTGAAACCGGCATTCAGCGCGACCACGCCATCACGCATGATCTGCGCCATCTCCAGAGTATAAGCGTCCGGAGTCAGTTCCAAAACCTCCATTTCACGCACCGTGGTCTTGGCGTAGTTGATGATCTGATCGATGGCCACCACCGCACGGTAAATGTCCTCGCGATCCAACGGCGTGGCAAAAGCCTGATTCAACACCGCCATGTTGCGCGCCTTGATCTCGTCGCCCTTCTTCTCCAACTCGCGAACCTGAATGCCCTGTTGAACGTCGTGAGTCTCCATGAAACCCACCAGGGCATGCATGGATTGCAAACACACCTCACTATGCTCGACAAGCATGCCAAAAAAATCCGGCACAGTCGGAAAAACGTTCTCAAGGATTCTTTCGGTCAACGTTTTGGCATTGCCACTCATGATCAGACCTCCCTCTGGAATGATTGAACATCCTTCTTTGGTAATCTTGACAAAGCCGGTCAGGATTACGCACCGGCTTTGTCCGTTGGGAGGCATGCTAGCGAAAGAATGTGAAGGGGATGCGAGTGGTGTGTAAATTAATGATGAACAATTGATGAAAGCTTTAATTTCAATGTGTTGTCCGAACAGGCAAGATCATCCGACTCCCCATGAACGACCAATCCGGACCCATTTTCCCCATCCGGAAGCACTCTGTTAAAAATCCATGCACCGTCTGAAGCGCGCCCGACAACGGTCGCGTCACGGGTTCCAGATCAAGCGGACCATCCCCGCGCGGCTCCCCGTCTCCCCGGTGGCCACGAATCCCGCCCCCCGATAGAGCCGCAAGGCCGGTTCGGACCCCTCCCCCACCTCCAGCTCGATCGACGCCGCCCCGCGCCGACGGGCCTGGTCCAGCACCTGGTCCAGCAATGCCGACCCCACGCCGCGACCGGCCCAATCCGCCTCGACACTGACATTGGTGATGTAGCCGGAAGTCTCGTTCCAGTAGATCGCCACCAGCCCCACCAGCCGTTCCCCATCCCACGCCTCGACGGTCATGGCGCGCGCGCGCAGTTTGTCGGCATAGGCGGGGATCGCCACCCGGCTGCTCAACGGGGGGACGAACCGGTCATCGCAGACGGTCAGATGGCGCCGGATCTCCGCGGATGGGGCGGTGTCGATCCGAAGCGCGGGCCCGGTCATGGTTCCAGCAAAACGGCGGCGCCAAACCCGTGCCGGCCAAAGGCGTTGCCGTTGTAAAGGAGAAACACCCGCCCGTCGCGGGCGAACAGATGGGGATAACACTGCATCTCCCCATCCCACCCGCCGGCATCCCCCTCGAGGGTGCCCAGCTCGTCGGCCCGCTGCCAGTCGCGCCCGTTTTCGGACCAGGCATGGCCGATCCGATAGCCGCGACTCCGGTTCTGACGGAAATCGTCCGCGTGGCGGTAACAAAAAAGCATGTGATACAACCCGCCATGCTCGAGCACGCTCGGCAGGGCCTGACACTCATCCGGACCCAGCCGGTCCGGGATCAACTGGCGACCCGCCTCGGACCGCTCCCAGATGAGGCCATCCTTCGAGACCGCATGCCCGATCTTGTAGATCCGATCCGGAGGGGCGTCCGGGGCGATCCGTTTCCAGCCGGTGCCGAAGATGTACCACATGTGAAACAGCCCATCGAGCACCCGCACGAAACCGTCGCACACCAGACAGGGCTCCTGGGGCGCGGCGGAAAGCACCGGTCCCGTGCCGACCCGCTCGAAGGTGGCCCCCTGGTCGTGGCTGACCACCAGACCGATGGCGGTCTCCACCGACACCGCCACCCGCCGGCTCCAGCCGCTCGTGTAACCGAACACCTTGTCCTGGTGGGCGAGGATGTTGATCGGAAAGATGCCGTGCTCGTCGAAGCAACCCAATCCCCCCAGCGGCAGCACGGTGTGATCGGCGACCCCGAGGATCTCTCCCAGATCCGGGGTGAAATCCACATAGGCCACGCGGCTGAAGAACTTGCCGTTGCCCGGATCCACCGAACGGGTGGAAAAGTAGATGCGCGTCCGGTCCGGCAGAAGCAGGGTCTGGGGGGATTGGGCAAACTCGACGCACCCATCCGGCAGGGAATGTTCCCTGGGATCGAAGATTTTTCCCAGTTTGCGCCACGACAAACCCGGACCACGCTTTTCAGTCATCGAGATCTCCTTGCAGTTCCGCCAGGCCAAAACCGTATCGACCCACCTGATTGCCCAGATAGGCCATGTAGACCTTGCCATCCAGGGCGAAGACATGCGGATAGCTGATCATCTCGTCATCCCAGCCGCTCGGGGAGATGTCGATGCCGGCCCGGTCGTCGTGGCGCCGCCAGTTGACCAGATCGTCGCTCACCGCATAGCCGATCCGATAGCCCCGCTCCCGCCCGCGATAGCCGGTGCTGTAACGATAGCAAAAGAACATGTGATAGCGGCCACCACTGAAAAAAACGTCCGGGCTGGCCTGGGCCTCGTCCGGCTCGACCCGCGACGGAAGCAGATCCTGGTTGTGACGGATCCAGTGGATTCCATCCTCGGAGTGGGCCATGCGGATCTTGTAGACCGGTTCGGCCCGACCATCGGCCAGAATCCACTTGCGACCCGCGATGTAGAACAGATAATAACGGTCGTTGAAACGCCGGATCTTCGGACCGCTCAACACGAACGGCTCGTCCGGAGAGGCGGAAAGGATCGGTCCAGAACCGAACCGGGTGAAGGTCTCCCCGCCGTCGCGGCTGATCGCCAGTCCGATGGCCACATCAAACGGCACCGATTCGCAGCGGGTCCAGCCGCCGTAATAGGCCCACACCTCCTCATGGCGCCGGATCACCGAAACCGGATAGACGCCGAACTCATCGAACATCCCCAACCCCCCCAAAGGCAGGATCGGCGCCTCGGCCACCCGCACGATCCGGAACGGATCCCGACGATCCAGCTCCACGAAGGACGAATAGCTCACATAACGCCCCTGCTCGTCCGCCGGCGGACGGCAGGAGAAGTAGACCCGCACCGTCCGATCCTGGATCAGCACCGCCGGTCCCTGGGCGAACTCCTTGAGCCAGGGACGTCCGGTCACCTCTTGCGGGTTGAAGAGTTTTCCGAGTTTTTTCCAGGTGAACATCGATGATCCATCCTCTTTTCCAGACGGGTAATGATCGGACGCCACGCGTCAGAGCAGGGTGTAACCGGGGAGAAACCGTTGCTGGATCTCCTCCACGGTATTGAACATCATCACATCGAGAATCGACAGCCACGGCACGAACTCCGCGTCGAACTGCCGGTATTCCACCGGGTCGGCCTGAAGAAAACGCAGCTCGATCCCCTCCTCCGCGAACGCGGCGCGCTCGTAGAGCGACTGGCCGCCGATGGGATTGACATAAAGATCCGTGCCCACCGCCCGGCACAGGGCGATCACCTTCTCCTGGGCTTTCAGGTCGTGATCGATCGGCACCCGCGACGAAACCACCCATTCGGTCTGGATGCCGAGATGGTCGCACACCCGATGCAGACCATACTCGAGAAACGCGAACAGATTGGGATCCGGGTGACGCAGAATCCCCTCGGCAAGCTGATAGACCGCCTCGAAGCAGGGCGCGCGCCGGTAGGTGCCGTGCAGGCGGTTCAAGAGCGATTCGGGCTTGAAATCGCTTGCCAGGTAGCGCGCGCCGATATCCAACCCATCGGAACCGGCCATCAGAGGCAGGGAGAACCAAACCGGCGCGCCATTTTGCAGAATGCGGTTGCGATTGATCCACCCCTTTTTCGTATATTTGATGTTATCATAGACGACGAAGCGATCCACGGACCGGATCAGCTGGAAATAGCCGATGTAGGGAAAAAAATAGGGCTGCATGATCGCGGTGCGCACGCTTGATCGACTCCGGTTTCCGATTGCCATGTTCGACTATGCGATCATAGACCGTTTCCACGCCGAAGCCCAGACCGCTCGGGAACGTGCCTGGAGCCTTGCCAGCGGCCAGGCCACCCGGTCACGCATCGACAACACGCCCATGGGGGCTCCACGGTTCCAGGCCGGATCGAGGGTTGACCTTGCTAACGATCGATGTCACGCCTGGTTCGAATGATCATGAACACCGTTCCACCCAGGTTGGAAGGAAAGGAAAGCGACGATGGGCGGGTTTGACTCCCGTATTCTGGTGGTGGACGACAAACCGGCCAATCTGCTGGCCATGCGCCGACTGCTGGCGCCGTTGCGCATCGAGATCCTCGATGCCGCTGACGGCGAAGCGGCCCTGGCCCAGGCGCTGCACCGGGATCTGGCCCTGATCCTGCTGGACGTGGACATGCCGGGCATGGATGGCTACGAGGTGGCCCAGGCCTTGAAAGGATTCGAGGGCACGCGCCACATTCCGATCATCTTTCTGACCGCGGCCTTCAAGGATCATCCGCACCTGCTGCGCGCCTACCAGTTCGGCGGGGTGGACTATCTGGAAAAACCCTTCGACGAGCGGATCCTGATCGCCAAGATCGAGGTCTTTCTGGAGCTGCATCGCGCCCGCCTCGCCCAAAAACATGCCATGGATCTGCTCGCCCAGAGCGAGGCAAAGTTCCGGGCCATGGTCGATCACGTCGGCATCGGCCTGATCCGGCTCGACACGGAGTATGGACAGCTCCTCGAGGCCAACCAGGCCTTTGCTGCCATGCTCGGCCACGAATCCGCCGACGAACTGCTCGGCACCACCATCATGGAGGTGACCCACCCGGACGACCTGGAGTCGAGCCGCGACGCCATCTTGCAACTGCGCGACGGACAGCTCACCTCGACCCGCTTCGAAAAACGCTACCTCACACGGGATCAAGCGGTGATCTGGGCCAGGGTGACCGCCTCCCTGCTGCCCGGTCCGGAACCGAACCGCACCTTCATCGTTTCGGCCATCGAGGATATCACCGAAAACAAGCGTCTCGATCAACGCCTGCGCGAGCAGAACGAGATGTTGAGCCACTTCTACAATCTCCCCTTCATCGGCATGGCCATCACCAGCCCGGAAACCAAACAGTGGTTATCCGTCAACGATGCCCTGTGCCAGATGCTCGGCTACAGCCGGGACGAGCTGTTTGCCATGAACTGGGCCGAGCTGACCCATCCCGAGGATCTGGACAAGGATCTCCAACAATACCAACAGGTGATCAACGGCACGATCGACGGCTACGTGCTCGACAAACGCTTCGTTCGCAAGGATGGCCGGGTCGTGGAGACACAGCTCGATGTGAAGTGTCTGCGCGGACCAGATAACCGGGTGGAACGCATCGTGGTCACGCTTCTGGATATCAGCGAGCGCAAGCACACCGAAATAACCCTGCGCAAATTGACCGCGGAGCTGGATCGATTCTTCACCATGTCCCTGGATCTGCTCTGCATCGCCGACATGCAGGGTCGCTTTCTGCGTCTGAACCGCGCCTGGGAGCAGACGCTCGGCTATCCCCTCGAAGAGTTGCAAGGGAGCTTCTTTCTGGATTATGTCCACCCCGAAGACCGGAAATCCACTCTGGAGGCGATGAATTCCCTGGAGAAGGGGAACCGGATCCTCAACTTCACCAACCGCTACCTCTGCCGGGATGGAGGTCACCGCTGGATCGAGTGGCGCTCCACCCCCTACCAGAACAATCTGATCTATGCCGTGGCCCGTGACATCACCGAGCGCAAACAGCTCGAAGAGGCGCTGCGCCACGCCAAACAGAGCGCCGAGGAGGCCAGCCAGGCGAAAAGCGCGTTTCTGGCCAACATGAGCCATGAAATCCGCACGCCAATGAACGTGGTGCTGGGCATGGCCGAGATGCTGCTGGACACCGAGTTGACCGATCGGCAGCGTCTGTTCGCACAGACCATGCACAACTCCGGCAAGACCCTTTTGGGGGTGATCAACGACGTGCTCGACTTCTCGCGCATCGAGTCGGGTCGGTTTTCCCTCAGCCATCTCCCTTACGCGCCCGGTCGGGTGACCGAGGAGATCGTCCATCTGATGCGTCTGACCGCAGAGAAGAAAGGTGTGACGATGAGCCTGGAGCTGGCCGACGATCTGCCTGGGGCCATGCTGGGAGACGAAAGCCGGGTGCGGCAGATTCTGATCAACCTGCTGGGCAATGCCCTGAAATTCACCGACCGGGGCCACATCCACGTCCGGGTGCGACGGGATCCGGAAACCCCGGATCAGCTGCGCGTCACGGTCGAGGATACCGGCATCGGCATTTCGCCCGAGCAGCAGCGGTTGATCTTCGAGCAGTTCATGCAGGCCGATGTCGGGGTGACGCGCCGGTTTGGCGGAACGGGTCTGGGGTTGTCGATCTCACGCCGCCTGGTGGAGTTGATGGGAGGGCGCATCTGGGTGGAGAGTCGTCTGGGCGAAGGGAGTTCCTTTCATTTCATCCTGCCCATCCAGGAGGTGGCACCGCCCGAGCAGAGGTGCGTCAGCGAACACCCGGTGGACGAATCATGCGCTCCAGCGCTCAAGATTCTCTTGGCCGAGGATGTCGAGGAGAACCGTATCCTGTTCGAAAACTACCTGCTGAACACCCCGCACCAGCTGGTGATGGTCGCCGATGGGATCGAAGCCGTGGAGCGAATCCAGGCCGAGCGGTTCGATGTGGTGTTCATGGATGTGCGCATGCCACGCCTGGACGGCTACGAGGCGGCGCGGCGCATTCGCGACTGGGAACGTGCAACCGCGCTTCCTCGGGTCACCATCATCACCCTGTCGGCCCACGCCATGGAGGGGGAGCGGGAGCGAAGCCTGGCAGCCGGGTGTGACCACTATCTTTCCAAGCCGATTGGCAAGAAGGCGTTGCTGGCGGCGTTGAACGCCATCGCCGCAGATGGAGGGAGATCCCGCAAGCCTGCCGGGGAGCCCGCGTCCCCCGATGGGATCGCACCTTCCGGCGTGCCGTCAAACCCCACCCTGGAGACGCGATCATGAACCCCACACTGGAGACGCGATCATGAACCCCACACTGGAGACGCGATCATGAACCCCACACTGAAGACGCGATCATGAACCCCACACTGGATGCCATCCTGCTCGGTGCGATCCTGCTGGGTTGTCTGGTCTACATCGCCCGACGCCTGCGCCGGATGTTCGCATCCAGCGGCAAACGTTCGGGATGTCAGGGGTGCGCCAAACCGACCGGATGCGCCGCCCGCCGGCCCGAGGAAATCGTCCTGATGCCTGTTGGCCGCAAACCAACAAGCAAAGACAGGATCAAAGGAGACGTCCCGGAGGCGCTGCCTCCGGACCTCCGCCGGGGGCGGTAACCGCCCCCGGTAATGACTTGAAACTTACGACACGTAGGAACAGGCGCTCGCCGCAGTGCGGGTATCCATGTCGCGACCGCGATTGGTGTGGTCGTCCACCTCGGCGGCGGTGCCGATCATGCGCCCGAACAGGAAGGTGATGAAGGCCGCGCTCTCCATGGACTCGGCGCTCACCTCGCCACGCGCATACGGCTTCCAGAGCATCTTCAACAACAGAACCGCGATCACCGCGTCCACGTTCACGCAGTAGATCTCCCGGCTGATGCCGCTCTTGTGCAGCGCATGCACCAACTGGTGGTAGAAATCCTGGAACACGTTATACGAGCCGCGCTGTTTGAAGAGGTTGTCCACGAACACCTCGCGCGGATCGAAATTCTCCGGCTTGCCCTTGAACACCGGATGGTTGACGCACGGAATCTTGGCGTAATCCATGCTCCCGGCGCCCTTGGCCTTGACCTTGTACGCCTTGTATTCGGCGGCATAGGCCATGGCCATGGCCATCAGATCCAGGCCATGATTCGGATCGCCCGGATCGGCGAGACCGGAATCCTTGAACCGCTCCATCAAAAAGGCGATCGCCTCGTAGCCGTTGCCGCCGTGGGCGAAACCGGTGTGGGAGAGGAAGCCCAGATAGGCCTTGTTGATCTGGATCCGCTCCGGAGCCATCGGGCCGTCGGCGCTGACCGCGCCCTTCGGGCCCTGGGCGGAGATGGTGCCCGGTCCGTTGGTGACCAGAAGTCCCACGAGCACCGAGAAACTGAACAGCTCCTCCTCGTTGGGGCGACGGTTGAACAGAGACAGGAAGGCGGTCTCGGTGAAGCTCCAGGATTCCAGCAGCTCGGTGTTGTCCACGCCCGAGAAGCTCTTCTTGTCCTGACGGACCGACGGCACGACGCAGCCCACCAGGGAGCTGAAAATGCGGAAGTGCCACGGCATGGCCAGCAGGGTGGTCACCGACAGACGACGACGCGCCAGGGCGCGCCAGGCCAGATGGCAGCAGATGGCAGCCAGCACCGTGCTGTCGCGCACCCCGTCGCTACCCGCGCCCAACGCCTTGACGAACTCGATGAAGACCGATTTGCAGCCGCGCGCCTCCAGGGCGCTCAACATCGACTTGCCACGCTTGCCGCTCTTCGGGGAGATCAGCACGTCGCGCGCGCCGCTCTCGGTGGCCTGGGCGAGTTGGGCCTGGAAGTCGAATTCCAGATTGTTCGGATCGGTCAGGCCGGAGTGGCCGAACAGATCGATGAGGGCCTGCACCGCCTCCCGCGCCGGCTTGATCTCGTTGGGTCCGAGCATGGCCAGACCGGTGGAGAGCACCACGTTCGGGCTGCTGCCCGCCTCGCGGGCGGCGTCGGCGGCCAGGATGCCCGGCAGACCGAAGTGATTCACGAAGGCGTTCAAGGCGATGTTGGCCATGGCGCGACCCGTGGTATCCGGATACTCCCGGATCAGCGACATCACCAGATTCTCTTCCAGGGTGTGGGTGGAGGCATCGAGCACGCTCACGCCATGCACCTGGGAGACCTGGGTTTTGGGATCCATGCGCGAGGCGCCGGAGCAATCCTTCATCGCCTGACGCGGGAAGATGGCGCCCACCTGCTTGCCCTGTGCGGCGATCTGCTCGTTGTAGGGGGCGAGCGCCTCGACCACCGGAAGCTGCAACTCCTTGGGCAGGGCGATATCCTGGCTGGAGAAGAACCAGCACTTGAGCGACAGATCACCGCGCGGCTCGAAATCGGGCTTGATGCCGTTCATCATCATCACGGCGGTCATGGCCTGGGGGATGTGGGCGATGTTGGTCACCACCGCGCCCTTGGCCGAGCAGGCCGGGGTTTCGGGGGTGAAGATCGCCCGGACCCCGAACTTCTCCATGAACCAGCGCTCCTTGGAGGCTGCGTCGTCGCCGGATCCGGCGATGGCGCCGGCGTGACCGCAGGAGCGGGTCAGCTTGGCCTTCCAGCGGCCCACCACACAGGCCACCACCGGCTTGCGGAACACCAGATCGCGTTCGTAGTATCCACCCGGCTCGATGTACATCACGGCGGCCTTGGTACGGTCGTCGTTGTGCATGGCATGGGTGAACTCCGGGGCAGCGAAATGGATGTAGACATCCTTGCCCGACGACACCGACACCGTGGTACCCCAACCGGCGGTGAGCAGGTAGGTGGCGATGGTGGTGGTGAAGTTGCCGGAGTTGGAGTAGAGGCCCACCGATCCGGGAACCAGCGACTCATGGGGAGCGTTGCCGCCCAGGGCGCCGCCGATGCGCACATGGTTGTGGGCATCGCCCAGTCCCAGGCAGTTGGCGCCGAAGACATCCACACCACGCCACTGGCAGTATTGACGGATCATGCGGGCGTGCTTGACCTTCACCTTCTCGGTGAGGATCACCACCTTCTTGAGGTCCGGGTTGACGCGCACCGCCTCGATCACCGCGTCCTTCACCCCGTCCGGTGGGACATAGACCACGGCGACGTTGAATTTCTTGCCGTCGTTGAGGGCCTCGAGCACGTTGTTGTAGACCGGAATGTCGCCGATCTTGGTTTTCAGCACCGCGCCGGAACGGCCCGGCATGACGCCGCAGACGATGTTGCCGCCGGAATACTCATGGCTGATCGGCGTGACCGTGGTGCTTTCGCCGCCCAGGATGTTGAGCACGCAAACCCGATCCTCCTTGGTGGCCAGATCGGCCAGGGAGTGGATGCCGACGAAGTAGGGAAACTCTTTTTCGCCCTTCGGATGCAGAAAATTTTGCCCCATGGCGGGCATGGTATCGATCAATGGCATGGATGACCTCGTTGTCCTTATGAAAGCGCGTGGGATCGCGAGTTTGACGAGAGTTGCACGATGGGGGGAGGCCCCCCGCCCCCCCACCCGTGGAACGCCCGGTCGGGAGTTCCACGGCAAATGCCGTTTTGTCCCGAACGGGTTACCTGACCCCCATCTTCTGGGCGATCACCTGACGGCCACCGTTCTTCATCCAGGTGTCCACGGCCACGGCGTAGTTGATCACCTCGCTCATGGCGGAGTCGTAACCGAACATGGCATGCGGGATCCCCAGGGAGTCCAGGGTATCCTTGAGATAGCTCAGACCCTGCACCAGATTGGGACCGCCGCGTCCCACCACCACGAACAGCGGCGTGGGACCGCGCTCGTTGAAGTAGGAGCGCAACCCGTCGCCCATGGCGCGGAAGGTCTCGTAGATGTCGGTATTGTTGGCCTTGCCACCGATCAGGAAGAGCACGTTGGTTTGGCCGAGCCAGTGCTTGTAGGTGATGTCGCTGATCTGCTTCATCTTCGCGTAGGGCGGATTGCCCCCGAAGTCCGAGGAGATGGTGGCCAGATCGCCCAGCAGTTCGGTCACCAGGGCGTTGGCGCCACCGCCGAAGGTCATGGCGGTGATGGTGCCGGCGGGATTGATCACATACACATCCGACTGGCCCTGATAGGTACGCAGTTGGTTGACCTCGAGTTCGTAGTCCGAAAGATGGATGCTGTCGAGGGTCGCGGGCAGGTTGAGACGTCTGGCGTTGCGGTCGTCGCCGTCGAAGGAGCACTTGAAGTCGCAGGCGATCGGGACCAGGCGACCGTTCGGATCGCGCCAGATGCGGATCGGGTTGATCTCCAGGGTGGTCATGCCGTAGTTGTTGAACAGATCCCACAGCTTGGTGATGTTCTGCACCAGCGGGCTCAGGATTTCGTTCGGGGCATTCATCTTGTCCAGGGCGTTGGAGATGACGAACCCTTTCAAACCGGTCAGGGGATCGAACGGCACCACCGCGATCTGGCTGGGGGGCAACTCTTCGATGTCCATGCCGCCGTGGTGGGTGATGGTCAGGGTGGGCGCGCGGTAGACGGTGTTGTCGGTCAGGGAGACGTAGATCTCGTGCTCGGCCTTGACGAACCCCTCGAAGGTGACCCCCTCGGATTTGGAGGATTGGTTGCCGTGGGTGTGCTCGGCAAAATAGAGACGCTCCTTTTCCTTGAGCGCGGTGCGAACATCCGTGGCCTTGCCAACCAGACCCGCCTTGCCTTTCTTGCCGATTCCGCCTTTGAAGATGGGTTTGATCAGGCATCCCCCCCATTTGTCGATCAGGGCCTTGATCTCATCGGGCGTCGCTTCCGGCCCGAGAACCTCGGCGCAGGGAAAATCGACGTATTTGAGTAATTTGGCCCCCCATTTCATGCCGGTGATTTGCATCGGTGCGGTACCTCACTCTTTTTGTGACATTGATTGAAAAATGGATCCCCCCGGATGATGCCACAACAAAAAACGGGTAAATTCGACACCGCTTGGTGCCTTCATTACCCGTTCCTTGAGCATCGTGCATGGCGGGAGCGACGGGGCTCGAACCCGCGACCTCCGGCGTGACAGGCCGGCATTCTAACCGACTGAACTACGCCCCCGTAACATGATTATGTGCGTTGCGACAGAGTTGATTCTGGATTCAACCGATACCAGTGTGTTGTCGCGGGGAGGGATTATCCACATATTGCCAGGGGGCGTCAAGGAGGATTGTGCGTGTTTTTTTCCGGCCCCTCCTGCGGGAAACCTGGGCGCCGGGTCGGGAAATCATCACGGCGTTCGCCTGGCCCGCATGCAGGATTGGTTCCTTTCCCGAACAAAGAGTTGTTGTCCCTTTCCGAAGCAGGCGGGAACCGTTATCCTCGAAATGGATGCGGAGCCGGGATCGACTGAGCGACCGGCTCGCAATCGAAAACGGGTCGGATCTTACCATTAGAATATTTCCCGGATGACACGCCACATGAATGGGCTCACCCTGCCAACGGCTCTTGCCGAGCTTCCCAGACCCGTCACCCTGGAGACCTTTCTCCCCTTTCTGTGCTGTCCCAACTGCCAGGAAGATCTCCAGCTCTCCCGTCCCACCGACAAACCCTGGACCGAAGCCCTGACCTGCGACACATGCGGGGCCGGTTTTCCAGTCATCGAGGGCATCCCGGTACTCTTTCCGGGCAACCGCCAGGAGAGCCTCGACGACCTCTTCCAGCGCTATTGGGACTCTGCCGAAAAGGCGCATCTCTACGATGCCAAGGTGGAGGGCGGTGACGACCCGTTCGGAGTCTACAACCACCACTCCGAAATCCATGCCATGGCCGTCCATTACACCACCCGCCCACCCCGCGCGCTGCTCGATGCCGGCTGCGGCAACGGTCGGTTCCTCACCACCTTTCCAAACAATACCCTCAAGGTGGGGGTGGACGCTTCGCTGAACCTGTTGCGCATCGCCCGCGGCAAGGGTCGCGGCGATTTTCACGTCTGCTGCGAGCTGGAGTCCCTGCCCTTCAAGAACGCGCTGTTCGATACCGTGATCAGCTGTCGCGTGCTCCAACATCTCAAGGAACAGGAGCGCGCGGTTGGCGAACTGGCCCGGATCACCGAACCCAACGGACGGCTGATCCTGGAGATCTACAACACCTGGAACCTGAAAACCCTCTACAAACAGATCCGCATGTCGCCCATTCGGGAGGTGTTCAACGCCCCGTTCCGTCTGCTGTTCCGCTCCATGTCCCCCTTTGCGGACTGGGGGCTGAATCATGACCGCTACAACAGCTGGTGGGAGATCAAACGGTGGATGCGCCGCGCCGGCGTGGGTCGCATCGAAGGACGTGGCGCGGGGTTCGGGTTTCACAAGTATCTTTTTCAACCGTTTTACATCGACGCCGTTCTGCGCAAACACGCCCCGCACTTCCTGCGCCGTTATTACGACGCCTGCTTCGCCCTGGAAAAACGGATCGGCGGTTGGCCCGTCCTGCGCCATACCCTGGAAAAATTCGTCCTGTGCGGCACCATCGGTCCCAAACCCGCCTGGAGCGCCTTCGGCGAACGGCTCTTCAAAACCCTCCGTCACGCCTGGATCTCCTCTCCCCTGGTGAGCGCGCGCGCCGTCAATGCCTGGATCCGCGAGCGCCAACCTTACGATACCCTGCCGGTGCAGAATGTCACCACGCATCTGCGCGAAGGGGTGCTCTGGCTGTGCCGCGCCCAGGACGCCACTCCGGATCACGGGGTGAGTCGGGCCTTTGCCGCGGGTTGGAGCCCACAATTTCGGGGTGGCGGCTGGCAACCCTCCTATCCGGAGACCACCGGATACATCATCCCCACCCTCTATCGGGCGGCGGCTCTGGTCCCGGAGGCCGAGGCCCGAAGCCGCGCCGCGCGCATGGCCGACTGGGAGATCGCCATGCAGCTCCCCAACGGCGCGGTGATGGGCGGCACGGTCGATCAGAAGCGGTCACCCGCAGTGTTCAACACCGGGCAGGTGCTCTTCGGCTGGCTGCGCGCCCACGCCGAGACCGGTGATGGACGTCACCTGGAGGCTGCCATGCGTGCCGGGGCGTACCTGTTGCGTGTCCAGTCGCCGGAAGGGGATTGGCGTCAGGGCAACTCCCGGTACGCCAAGGCCGAAAGCACCACCTACAACAGCCGCGTGGGGTGGGCGTTGATCCGTCTGGGCATCGAAACCGGGGAGACGCAATACCGGGATGCCGGGATCAGGAACATCCGTCACGTCCTCGGGCGTCAGCAGGAGAACGGCTGGTTTGCCGACAACTGTCTCTCCGATCCGTCCGCGCCGTTGTTGCATACCATCTGCTATGCCATGGAGGGCGTCGCCGGCGCGGCGATCTCCCTGGACGAGCCGGCCTGGTTGCGACGGGTGGAGTTGGCTGGTCGGGCTCTGCTTGGCTGTCAATCTCCCCTGGGGCGGATCCCCGGACGTTTGGACGGGCAGTGGCGTGGCGTGGTGGATTGGGACTGTCTGACCGGCAGTGCGCAATTGGCCGGGTTGTGGCTGGTATTGGCGGAACGGTGCGGGGATGACGGCTTCCATGCAGCGGCGCGGCGCACCTTGGGATTCTTGAAGCGGGTGCAGCGGTGTGACGGGGTGGATGACGCGATACGTGGCGGGATGCCGGGTTCTTATCCGTTTGGGGGTGGCTATGGTCGGCATGAGGTGTTGAACTGGGCCACGAAGTTCTATCTGGATGCGTTGTTGCTGGAAATGGGCGTCGAGAATGCCGAGGGGTGGGCCAGGGGATGAGGTGAGACCCGGAGGATGGTTGTTTACCGTGGAACGCCCGCCAGGGAGGTCCACGGTACGGGGGGTGAGGGGGTTCTCCCCCCATCATGCAAGTGACCGTGGAACGCCCGCCAGGGAGGTCCACGGTACGGCCATAACATGTTCCACCTCAAACCTTCATCCCCCGCAACAAGCAACGACAGATCCCGGATCAAACAAGCTTCCGACTTCTGGCAAACTCCCCATAAAGAGCATCGGACCGGATCGTATGGGTCAAGAACCACTCGCTGATGAACAAATTCATGTCCACGATGAAGTAGACATTCCGGTCCTGGGTCAAACGGCCCGCCAACTCCTTGAGTCGGACCAACAAACGATTATGCTCCTGGGCATGCTCGGCCCGTTTCGGATAACCCACCTCGATCATCCACGATTCCTCACCGGCAAAATGCGTGCTGCAATATCCCAGCAAGAACGCCACCGCCTGATCGATCTCCTCCCAATCCCTGGCGGTCGGAGGACGCAAGATCAATTTTCCGGCCAGAGTGTTGATGTGGACGATCCGGTTCATCAACTCCAGATGCTCTCGATCGAATGAATCGATGCCGGTCTTGCGCAGCCTGAGACGCATCGACTCGCGAAACGACAACTCCCGCCCGGATTTCGAACTGTCGGAACCCATCTCGCGCGACGCGGCGGAAACGACGTGCGGAGACGCTTCGGTGCATGCCTTGGGAGACTCCCAACCCTTGGAGAAACGGGCATACCCCATGTCCAACTGGTTGATGTGCTGAAACAACCACCCCACCACCAGATAAAGCAGATCGACCACGAAGGAGATCGACTCCCGCCAGATGCGCGCTTCGAGATCCAACAACGTCTTGACGAATACCCGATGCGCTTCGACATGGGCGGCCACGCCTGGATAGTGGATCCGGTGCATGAACGCCTCCTCCTCCTGGAAGTGGCGGGTCGCATAGCTCTTGAGTTCCTGGAGCGTGCCGCGCAGGGAAGCGACCGACTCCGGATCCGGAGTCTCCTTCTGCAGCTTGCGCACCTCGCCGTAGAGACGCACGATCAACTCCACCAACCGTTCATGCTGACCGTGCAGGGCTGGAATCTCCACATCCTTGAGCCGGGCGCGCATGTTGGCGCGGAACTCATCCAGCGAGAAATGGCGTTGGAAACCATCCACCTGTGGCGCCTGATCCGACGTATGCATGCTTGAGCCCTCCTGACCCGACGACGTGCTCGGCCTGACTCTTGACGAATCGCATTTCCCCCGTGGCCCTTCTTTTCGCATGTTCCACGGTGGGGGGGTGAGATGGTCCCATTCTACGCCACCTTCTCCTCCCGAAAAAGCCAAAATTCCGGGTGAATCGCTCCTGAATGGCCAACGCCGCCAGGTGAACGGACAGTCTCCGTTTCACACCACGCATGTGCGCCAAGTGACATTGCCATGGGGCGTCCGCCATCCTGTTGTCTGGCGTGGCGCGTTTTGATCTGATGTGGGTGAACAAAAAAAGCCACCTTGCGAGTGGCTTTAACTTGTTCATTTTTGGTACGCGGTATTGGATTCGAACCAACGACCTTTGGCTTCGGAGGGTAAACAAAGCCGTTTTCTCGCGTTTCCGTGTGTAGTATGAACCCATAAAAATCAACGTTCTATGTTTCTTGACGTTTCCGGGAATTTCCTCTATTTTGATTCCTGCTGGGTACTATGTGGGTACTGGAATTTTCATTTTGACCTTTACCCTTATGCGTTTAGGTGCCGTTCTGGGTACTGGTTTCCAGTACCCAACAGGGATCAATCCCATCCGAGGGGGAGTAAATTATGGCCGTCAAGCTGATCAAACGCATCGTGGACGCTATCCAGCCAGGGGATAAAGACGTCTTCCTGTTCGATGAGGATCTGATCGGTTTTGGTCTCAAGATTACTCCCGCCGGTCGCAAAGTCTATCTGGTCCAATACCGCATCCGAGGTATAAAAAAACGGGTCATGATCGGTGTACATGGTTCTCCATGGACCCCTGACTTGGCACGCAAGGAGGCTGCAAGAGTGCTTGGCATGGTGACTGACGGGCAGGATCCAGCCGACCTGAAAGCCCAAGCCAAAGTGGCTTCCACCGTGGCGGAACTATGCGCGCTCTATTTAGAGGAAGGAACGGCGCACAAGAAGTCCTCCACCCTCTATGTGGATCGGGGCAGGATCGAACGGCATATCATCCCCTTGCTTGGCAAAAAAAAGGTGTGTGATGTGACACGGGCCGACTGTGAGCGGTTCTTGAATGCGGTTTCCGATGGAAAAACGGCAACCGATGAAAAGACCAAATCCAGAGGACGTGCCATCGTATCCGGTGGCCCCATTACGGCCAACCGGGCCTTGGGCTTGTTTGGGGCCATCATGACCTTTGCCGTGAATCGTGGCCTGCGTGCTGACAATCCGGTCCATGGTCTACGCAAGTTCCGCGAGAATCGGAGAGATCGTTTCTTGAGCCAGGAGGAACTCACCCGCCTGGGGGATGCTCTGGTTAAGGTCGAGTCCGAGGGGGGGAACCCCGTTGCCTTGGCGGTGATTCGTGCCCTGATCCTGACCGGTTGCCGCAAGGGTGAAATTCTCTGTCTGCAATGGTCACAGGTGAATTTCGAGCAAGGGTGTCTCTTGCTGCCTGACTCCAAGACCGGCACCAAGGTGGTGGTGATGGGCGCGCCTGCCATGCAACTGCTGGCCGGACTCCAGCGCATTCAGGGTAACCCGTTCTGTTTCCCTGGATGGAAAGAGGGATTATCCATTGTCGGTGTGCCGAAGGTCTGGGAGCGGGTGCGTACATTGGCGGGTTTGACCGACGTGACCTTGCACGGACTGCGCCATGCCTTTGCCAGCGTGGGGGTGAATGCCGGGTTGAGCCTGCCTGTCGTGGGCGCTCTGCTGGGCCATTCGAGCGAGAGCATGACCGCGCGTTATGGGCACCTGGCATCCGATCCGATACGCCAGGCGGCTGATCGCATCTCCGGCCAGATCGCCGCCGCTCTGGATGGCAACAAGGCCGAGGTGGTGCCGATCAAAAAGGCTCTGTAATCCTCTTGTTGGATGTGTAACAATACACAAATGAACAGCTCAGATCTCATCAAGAGGTTGCTTGCCGATGGATGGAATTTGGTGGGCGGCAAAGGTAGCCACCAGAAATTCAAACATCCAGGCAAACCCGGTCATGTGGTGATTCCTCACCCTCGCAAAGATATTCCTCCTGGAACGCTACGCAACATTTTTCGTCAGGCTGGATGGGAATGGAGTTAGAACAATGCTTTATCCGATTTATATCCACCCAGGGGATGACACGCACGCACACGGTATCGTCATTCCAGATTTTCCGGGTTGCTTCTCGGCAGCGGATGACTGGACCGACATTCCCGCAATGGTTCAAGAGGCTGCGGAAGTCTATTACGACGGTGAATCCAATGATATCCCATCTCCTAGCCCGTTGGAGGTGTTGACGCAACGGGACGAATATCAGGACGGAATCTGGATGCTTGTTGATATCGATACGTCACGCATCCGCCCCAAAGCGCTGAGATTGAATATTTCACTACCCGAACCGTTGGTACGTCGCATCGATGATTATGCCAAGGCACATCATTTAAGCCGATCTGGTTTTCTGGCTCGTGCGGCTGAAACGGCGTTGCGTCCAGGCTGAGCGTTCGCAGAATTCGATGGAGCGGCAAGACGGTAACTGCGGTGATGTGAGCGTGATCTATGACCAATCCCCATATAGGCAGTGATTTCGATGCTTTCCTGATCGACGAGGGGTTGCTTGCCGAGGTTGAGGCCGTGGCCGTGAAACGGGTGTTCGCCTTCCAGGTGGCACGCATGATGGAGGAGCAAAACCTTTCCAAGTCCGAAATGGCGCGCCGGATGAAGACAAGCCGTGCCGCTCTGGATCGCCTGCTTGACCCTGAGAATCGATCCATCACGCTCCAGACCATGGAGGGGGCCGCTGCGGCCATGGGCGCGCGTCTGCATGTGGAACCGGTGCCTGCCGCTTGATGGGTTGCAACTGCTGGAAGCACCATGAATATCGAGTATGACGAACCAGACGACATCATGTTCATCCGTTTCAGTGATGAACCGGTTGAGAGAGATCTTTCTTATGGCTGGAATGTCCATGTGGGCATGACCGCTAACGGAATCGGGCAGATCACTATCCTGGATGCCAAGGCCGATGGCCTGTTGCCCGTCAAGATTCCGAAAGAAATTCTGCAACAGGCTGTTGTTGGATAATCGGCACTGCCGTGAACGGTATTCATAAAGTCGAGGTAGTACCCATCAACCTGCGTATCCGCCAAGGAGGATGACCCATGCAAAACCCCGTAGCCATCCCGGATGATGTGGCAGAGCCTTTGACAGGGGAAAGCAAGACAAAGATTCTCACCCGAGAGCAAGCGCGAGACATGGTTAGGGAAAATTTTGATTGGTGGTATGTAGAACACGCCATATTAAAATTCAACGACATTGAATTTGATGATGATACTGACATATATGGATATTTACAACACAGTTCGGATGGAATGATGAAAATACAATACTTGAATCCGTATATCATGAAACTGAAAAATATAGCCTAGACGGTGATGACAATATCAAAGAGCAGATTCCAGATTGGTTCCACAATACCGAGATCGGCATTATTGTTCACCTGCCAAAATTTGCACTATTTCTTGTCCGGGAAAAGTTCATACCAGGAGAGAACTTTGTGGAGTATTGCAAGAGGATGAAATTTTATGATGTTGGCTCAGAAAGTGTTAGAACATCATCAATGCCAAGAGAGTTTTTCTTAAGGGTAGACTATCTTCGCGAAGAAAAGGCTAGTCAGAATAGGAATCTTTCGCCGACAGAACGTAAGACGGCCAGGGAATCTATGATGGATTTTAATAAACAATTACAGGCGATTGGAGCTATCCCTTTTGATACTGACGGAGAAATCAATATTTCCAACCCATCCTCAGAATCGACGACCAGTTCTGTGGATTTGAACCAATCCTCAATCATTGCTGACGAAACCCGTTGTAAAAAATGGCTTATAACTATCATGAGAGACAAAAACGGCAAAATAATAAAGCCTGACAGCAATAAAAAATCGTACTTTCTAGAGGCAAAGAAGAAATTTTCTAATCTAACATGTCGTGGTTTTGATCGGGCGTGGAGCAACGCTATAGAGGAAACCAGTAATACATTTTTTTCTCAGCCTGGCCGTAAATCATAGCGATATCATCGCACCCGTATCGATACGCCAATATATCGTGTCGGCTATTTCTTCTCAAGAATCCATCCTAGAGTCATCCAACGTTTCGAGACGTTTCTAGCTGGCAGACTGATCATCTGCCAGCAACACGAACCGATGGGATGATATCCATGAAGACTCCAATCAGTACATCACCACCTGAACAGCATTTCATACGTACCCGCGCCGCTGCTCACTACTTGTCGATTGGGAAATCTACTCTCGACAAGTACCGATTGACAGGGGAGGGACCAAGGTTCAGTAAGCTTGGCCGGTCTGTTGTCTACGCCTTGGCTGACTTGGACTCTTGGGCCGCTTCACGGGCTGTCAGTTCAACATCTGAAGCTGATGCACGGCTGAGGAGGTGATCGATATGAACGCAATCGAACCTCTCGATGAAACGACACTTTTGCCGGATGGTCCGGAAGAAACCCGGAAATCCGACAAAAGCGATTCAGTCAGCAACAACCAATTCCTCGCGGCGCTGTTCGGGAATGCCAACCCCGACCACCGCCCAATCTTGGTAAGCTTTCCTGGCAATCCTAACGAGGTGGCAGGGAGCGCATGGTCTGGCAAGGCTTGGGAAAAGGGTTCCGCCAAACTGCCCGATGCCAACAACAACTATTTCAGCTTGGCCGTGTTCCGTCCTGACGAGGCGGGGATCTACCGGCGACTGAAAGCCCGTTTCGTGGCCCTGCACGCGGTGATGCTGGATGATGTAGGCAGCAAGGTGACTATGGAACGAGTGACCTTGCCCCCCTCCTGGCTGCTGGAAACATCGAAAGAAAACTTTCAGGCGGGCTTCATATTGAAAGAGCCTATTACTAATGGCCCCGCAGCCGACCGGTTGATGGAGGCCATTGTGACCGCCGGATTATGCGATCCAGGTGCAAACGGTCCTCGCACCCGTCTTGCTCGTTTGCCCGTAGCCGTGAATGGCAAGTACGAACCAGCCTTCCCATGTCGCATGGAGACATGGAATCCGGATCTGCGCTACACGGTCGAAGATCTGGTGGATGGACTGCAACTGGATATGACCACAACAGGGAATAAACGTCGTGCCCGCTCTCCGGATAATCATGAACGGCATGTGGACGGTGACCCGGTTTGGCTGCCGCGCCCGGATGAAAACGCAGTCCTGGCTGGGCTTCGCGACAGAGGGCTCTACAAAGGCCCGCTTGGCGATGGAAAACATGACATCACCTGCCCGTGGGTGGAAGAGCACACCGACAACCGTGACGGCGGAACCGCCTATTTCGAGCCTGACGACAATTGGCCCATCGGTGGATTCAAATGTTTGCATGGCCATTGTGCCCACCGGCATATGCACGCACTGCTCCAATTTTTGGGTGTCGATGCGCATGCCGCACGCATGAAGCCGGTTATCCGCGTGGTGCCTGGAGAAATTCACAGGGTAGTGGACGCCGCCGAACGAGGACTGGCGCAATCACACCGCCATTATCAGCGGGGAGGGCTGATCGTCACCGTCACTACGGATCCAGGTACCCATGAAACCCGTGTCCAGGACATCAGCCAACCGGCTTTGGTGCGTGCCTTGGCAGGGGTCGCAACATGGGAACGATACGACGCCCGTTCAGAGGCATGGGTGCGGACCGATCCACCGTCACGGCATAGCGGGGTGTTGTTCGATTCCCAAGGATATGCCCACCTGCCGGTGCTCAATGGTTTGACCCGTCAACCTTATCTTCGGCCTGACGGTAGTTTGATGAGCCGGGCAGGATATGATGCGGCCACCGGCATTTTCGGCGTGTTCAATGAGCGGGCTTTTGCCATTCCCGATCACCCGACCCGCGATGAAGCAGACGAGGCGGCCAAGCTGTTGAATGGGCTGTTGTCGGAATTCCACTTTGCCGATGATCATGATCTGGCGGCAGCCTTGTCTGCGATCCTCACAGCCGTTGTCCGGCCCAGCCTGCCCCATGCGCCGATGTTCCATGTAAAAGCGCATGTGGTTGGATCAGGAAAAAGCTACCTATGCGAACTGATCACAGCCTTTGCCACGCCACAACGGGGCACACCAACCACCTTTCCAAAGGAAGATGAAGAGTGCCGGAAATTGCTCCTGGCCGAATTGCTCAGGGCTCCGGCAGTGATCGAGTTCGACAATCTGACCAGTGACCTGCTGGCGCATAAGAGCCTTTGCACCGCTCTGACGGCGGAGTTCATGACCGGGCGGATTCTCGGGGTATCGAAAACCGCCACGGTCAATACGCGGACCTTGTTCCTTTCCAGCGGCAACAACGTTGGACCTGTTCAAGACATGGCGCGGCGTTGCATTACCATCAGCCTGGATCCTCGTATAGAGACACCTGCGGCGCGGTCCTTCGAGAGGCCCGATCTGGTTCGGGATGTACTGGCGGAACGGGGGCGCTATGTGTCGGCGGCGTTGACCATTGTTCGCGCGTGGATTGACGCGGGCAGGCCCAAGAGCGAATGCAAGGGGCTGGCGAGTTATGGCGATTGGTCAAATCTGTGTCGGCAGCCGCTCATGTGGTTGGGCTTCGCTGACCCCACCAACGCCACCTTTGAATCCATGGACGATGATCCGGACCGGGAGATTCTGGATCGCCTGCTAAAGGCTTGGCATGCGGAATTTGGCAATACTCCCACCATGGTTCGTGACGCGATCAAACGGGCGAGTTGCTCGTTTGATCCAGAGAACACGAATAGCCAGGGAGAATTGAAAGAGGTGCTGCATGACATCGCCTTGGAGCGCGGGGAGATCAACCGCAGGCGGCTGGGATGGTGGATCAAGCGTCATGCGGGTCGCATCGTCAATGGCTTGAAATTCGTTCGCGCCAGTGGCAACCGGTCGGCGGAAGCCTGGAAGGTTGAATCGGTTGTGTCGTTTTCTCCGGATGATTTCTGACGACATCTGAAAACTGTCAACGAACGATGGATCCATAAGAGGTGCAGGCATCATCATGGCCAAGCAAGAAACCGTGGTGGTGCCTGTGCTTCAACCATACAAGGTTCATCGGTATCCTTGGGACGGTGAAACCTGGAGCTGAGAAAAGGCTGTTCAAAGTTCATTATCTATACATATTGCTATCCTTATTGATATCAGTCTGTCATAATCATTCATATTACACATATGGGTTGATATAGAGGTTGGTCGATGCGTAACCACTCCACAGATATCGAGATTCAACACCGTGGGCAATGGGTTTCCTCTCAAGCCCGAGATGCCGCCATCCGCACCATTTGTGAACGTGTGGCGGAAGGAGCGAGTTTGAAGGCTGTCTGCCTTGCTGATCCACAGCTACCCTCGCCAGGACTTGTGTACGTATGGTGCGACCATTACCCCAAATACTCCAGCCAGATGCGTGCCGCCCACCTGGCCAAGGGTGACGTACTGGCCGACCGGATCCTTGAGGTAGCCGAAGATGAATCCCTGGAACCTGCTGCCCGGAGTGTGCGGATCGGGGCTTACAGGTGGCTGGCAGGAAAACTCAACCCGGATCGATGGGGCGAGGTCCGCAGAGTCGATATCACGAGTTCGGTATCCTCGCTCACGGATGATGAACTGACGATCCGGATCGAGCAACTCCAGAAACTGGTGTACAAGCCGCCATCGGGTGAGGAATAGGCCGCGCCCTGGTGCTGTCACGCCGCGCGAGATGACCATCAATTCAACTGCAACTCCACCGTTGTTGCCGGATTGGTTGCGTTGGCCGTGCCTTCGCAATAACCTGACGATGTGCTCCAGTTGCCAGCTTTGAGATTGTTCGATCCGAACACCTTGATGGTGTAGTTCGTACCAACCGTCAGACCGTCCAGGGTGCAGCTGCCGCTCCCCTGGTCGGTCACGCAACGTTCTTTCTCCACGCCCTGCTCATAGGCCAACACCAGCGCGTTGCCCGCCACCGCATTCCCTTGCTCGGTCATCTTGACGAGGATCGCACCGCTTGCCTTGGTCACCACCAGATTCACAGCGGAGACATCGGCACCGTTCACAGTCACGCTGTTATTGCTCGCCGAACCATCCGGTGTCCAGACATCGACCCGATAGGTGGCGTTCGGCAAGCCCTTGACCGTGAACTCACCCTTCGAGTTGGTCACCGCGCTGCCGCCCACGTTGTCCGCATCCGACCAGATATTCACCAGCACGCCATCGACAGCGGCACCGCTTCGGGTCACGGTTCCCTTGAGCGCATATCCCTTGCTCAGGGCTACGTTCAGGCCGGTTGTATCCTGGGTCAACGCCACGGTCCCCACGCTCTTCCAACTTGCGGTCCACCTGATTTGAGTGACGACGCCATTGGCAACTGTCACGCCCCCCGTCCGTTGTGGCGCATAACCAGTCGAAGTGACCTCCACCGTGTAGTTACCGCTCGGCAGCCCCTCCAGCTTGAAGCTGCCGTTGCCGGTCAAGCTCGTCGTCGCACCCGCCTTGTCTGACCAGGCATGAATCTCCACCATCTGATCCGCACTCAACCCACTTACCGTACCGGAAAGCGTGAAGAAGAGACTATTGGCCGCGCTCAAATCAAAATCGATTCCCGTGGTGGCGGTGACTCCCGAAACCGATACCGGGGTGTGCTCCGACCACGACGGCGTGACACCGCTCCGCGCAAAATATATTCCCTTGTTGCCGCGCCACAGGCTCACCGCATAATCATCCGCCGTCGGCACCCCCTTCAAGATATAACTGCCCGTGCCATTGGCATCTGCCGTCACGCCACCGGTAAGCAGATGATTACCGCCCGGTGACCAGGCATCCACCCGTGCCCACTCGTTGGCATTCAATCCCTTCACCGCGCTGATGATCGAGCCTCCGGTCGATGCGGTGAAGTTCACACCTGTTGCATTGGCCGTGGTGGTATCAACGTTGCTCTGTGACTGCGGCAGATAGGCATCGGCATTGAAGCTCACCTTGAAGTCACTTGCCAGACCGACACCCTGAATGGCGTAGCTCTCGGAACCGGTGCTGCCCGCCTTGAGCGACGTACCGCTCCACGACCAGGTGGACTCCGACCAGGCATCGATCCGGGCCGTATCATTGCTCTTCAAGCCGCTCACCGTACCCGAAATCGTTTTGCCGGTCGTGACCGAAAAAGTGATTGCGCCATCGCCCTGCGACAGATCCACCAATTCCGCCTTGTCCCATGCTCCGAGCGACTTGCCAACTCCGGCATAGGTACCGCCCAGAATCTGCTCACCCCAGATCGATACCCGGTAGTCATCCGCAGCGTCCAGACCTTTGAGAACCACCTGGTCGCTCGTACCGTTGCCGTAGACAACCGATCCCCCCGTATGCGCGCCGGTAGTCTCGGATATTGCATCCACCCACGCCTTCTGGCCCGAGGCGAGCCCGGTAACCGTCACGGTCAACGTGTAACCCGTGGAAACCGCCACCTTCACATAACGGTCGTTCGCCATGTCAAGCAGCGTGGCACGATCCCAACCCACCAGCGTGCCTGCTTGGGTGGGATAGGTCGTGGTGCCGCTCTCGCCGTTGAAGGTGCCCACCTTGAACGCCGTCTCTGGACCGCCGATGAAAAGACGATAATCATCGCCGCTGGCATCCAGACCCTTGATCTCAAAGGTGGCACTGCCTGATCCATCCGCCTGCACCCGTTTCCAGCGACCGTTATCGAGTTTCTCGGACCAGGCATTGGCATCCACCCATGCATTGGCCGGAAGTCCCGTCACCTGAACATGCAGGCTCTTGCCAGTCACTTTCGCCAGATCGATCCCCACACCCGTTACGTTGCCGTTGGTGGTGTTGAGACGTGTCGCCTTCTCCCAACCTACGGGACCGACTGACGTGCCGCTGGTCGGAGTGCCGCCGTAGTAGCCGTTGGGAATCTCTTCACTACTGCCACGCCAATCCAGGCGATAGTCGCTTGCCGGAACCAGACCCGCGATCTCGAAGGTTCTCGGTGTCGTGCCATCCCCCGTGCCGGTCACCTCCGCGCCCCCCATACTGCCCGTGCTCTCGGACCAGACGCTGACCCGAATTTTCTCGCCACTTGCCAGACCAGCGACCGTGCCACTGACCTTGGCTCCGGCGTCGAGCATGAAATCAATGTTGCCCACATCGTTTGTGCCGACTGCGATCAACGTGGTTTCGGACTCTTTGACCGCATTCCGGTAGAAAGTGGTGCGGTACTGGCCCTTTCCACCCCAGATCACGCCTATATAGTTTTGCGATGGAGCCACGGTCAGGCTGTAGTTGCCGTTCTCATCGCTGAAGGTTCCATAATACTTGCTGCCGTCCTGGGTGTGGAAATCGATCCATATCCAAGGCATCCCCTGACCTGCCGCATCGGTCAACCGGCCAGATATTTTCGTGCCACTGGTCACCGCAAAATCAACCGTCGTGGCTGTGCCAATCTGCGATCCAGCAACCGGCTTGTACATCCCGTTCGCATCGACCGACTTGATGGGGTCAATCGAATACACCCCGGTTATACCGGTTGCGGTCACACGCACCATTACGGGATCCGGCAACAGATATTGATCGCTCCACGGTGCGACTTCATACCAAACCGTTACACCTGAAAGGGGTGCCGGAATGGGGATGGTAAAAGTGCCATCGCTCTTGCTGGAAACACCCACACTCACCGCGCCGTCTATTGCGTGGGCGTTCACCCAGATGTTGGCAACACCGTTCAAGCTGGATTGAATCGAGCCCTGAAGCAGAATTTTTCTGCCCACCGCGATCTTCAATCCTTTTTTGTCCGCATCTCCCAACGCCTGATCGGGCCATGAGGTCAGGAATGTTGCGGTGGTGGGATCATGGGTCAGAGTGAATCCAGAGGCAACATCGCCGGTCACATCTCCGCCGGTAAAGGCTGTACCCGGTATCCATTCATGGTTAACAGGATCCTCGTGACCACCTGGATAGATCGACAGCTTGAATCCACTTGGCAGGCTGCCCGAGGGGACGGTCAGAGTGAAGGTGCCGTTGGCATCGGTCGGCACTCCCCCCACCGGACTTTCCACCCAGGCGAAGGCCATGCCTTCACCCGAGCCATCCACCACGCGACCGGTTACCTTTTGCCCGAGGTCCACCTTGACGGCTAAGACCAGTGCGCCATCAGCTTTGAGCTTGGTTGCCTTGTCGTCATCACCAGGGGTCACGGTGCCGTTGCGCGTCTCCCCGGTCGTGCCAGATTGCACCCACTGTCCGCCCAGGAAATCAACCCAAGCCGTGCCACACCCTTGCGCAGTATCGGTGTTGCTGGACTCACAAAAGGCTGGCAACACCTGTACCCGGTATTCCAGACCCAAACGTACCTGCGAAGAGAAGGATCCGTCGCTTGCAGACTTGACGTTGGCCACCACACTCCAGTCGAGATTGTGAATCATCAGTATGGCACCGACCACCGGCTTGTTGTCGTTGGTCTTGACTGTGCCAGATATCATCACCCCGGCATAAAGCGTGGTCTTGAGTTCGGTGGTATCCGCCAGTTGCAACACGTTGGCTGCATCCTGACTGTTGACCACACCGCCCGCACCATTCGCAAATCCACCTATAATATTTCCTGGCAGTGTGGTGAGTCTGTTGAAGCGGTCACGGTAGGAGGTCAAAAATTCCAACCGGTAAAGTCCCTGCTTGGCGATGAAACGATAGCGACCGGAAGAGTCGGTGAGTGTCTCCAACGAGTCACCCGTGGTACCGTTCACCGGGTCGGACACAGGCAACAGACGCACCAGGACATTGGCGATACCTGTGCCTGAGGCATTCGTGATCACGCCGGAGAGTTGCTCCGTACCGGTGGGGATGTCCAATTCAACAGTCAGGGTAAAGCTTTTGGATACAGGCTCCGTCACCCCGTCACTCACCGTCAGGGTAATGACCGCTGAACCGGCACGACCGATTTTTGGAATGATCACCAACCGGGTCGGCGTACTCGTCATCACCTGAATGTTGGCATCCGGCACGAGATCGTTGTTCAACGACTTGACCATGAAGGTCAAATTGCTGGTCGTCGTCTTGGCGGTCGTCACCGTGAAAGGTACGGTGACCGGGGTGTTGTTGCTGAGGCTGGCTTTGACTGAGACGTTCGGGATGTCCGCCAGAGTGAGCGCGGTATTGACCGCCTGGACCTGAACATTCACACCCGTTGCAGAAGAAGTGAGCTTGCCGTCAGATGCCGAAAACTGGAAAGAGTCGGTTCCAGACCAGCCGCTGGTGGAAACGTAGATGACCTTGCCAGACGAGTTCGAGAGTTGTGTTCCCGTTGCGGTGATTTCAGCGCCCCGCGCGAGGCCATCTGCGGTCTGATACAATTGACCATGGCCTGGCAACGATTCGATGATGAACTTGAGTGGATCCTCTTCGCGATCCGTGCCGGTCAAGGTGATGGATTGGTCGCTTCCTGAAAGAGCGGTGGATGTGATGCCGCTGGTGGCTGCTGGTGCCGTGTTGTTGCGTGTGATCGTGACGCTTACCACGGCAGTGTTGGAATCCGCCTGTCCATCGTTGACCTGGAACGTGATCGTGTCCGTGCCATAGGCCAGGGCATTCGGCACGTAACTGTAAGCCCCGGTGGTCGCGTTGGTGATCGTCGCCGTACCCTTGCCGCCATTGGCAACGATGCTGTAGGTCAATACATCCCCATCCACGTCACTGGCCAGGAGCGTCCCTGTAATAGCGGTCTCTTCACGGGTGGCCAAGGTGCCATTTTGTGCCACCGGTGGATCATTGACTGGCGCGACGATGATCGTGATCGTGGCCACATTCGAGTCGCGTTTGCCATCGTTGACCTTGAAACTGATCGTGTCCGTGCCATGTGCGTTGGCGTTCGGCACATAGCGGAAGGATCCGGTCGCCGCATCGGTGATCGTCGCCGTACCCTTGGTGCCATTGCTGGTGATCGTGTAGGTCAGGGCATCCCCATCCACATCCGAGGCAAGCAAGTCACCCGTTGTCGTGGTATCTTCATGGGTGGTTATTGTCATATCCTGAGCCACAGGAACATCGTTCACCGGGTTGATGGTGACCGAAATGGTGGCTGTGTTGGAATCGAGTTTGCCGTCGTTGATTTTGAAGGTGAAACTGTCCGTACCGTTCGCATCAGCCATCGGCGTATAACTGTAAGCCCCGGTGGTCGCGTTGGTGATCGTCGCCGTACCCTTGGTGCCATTGGCGACGATGCTGTAGGTCAACGCATCCCCATCCACGTCGGTGGTCAACAACGTTCCCGTAGCAGCAGTGTCTTCGTTAGTGGCCAAGGTGCCATTTTGTGCTACCGGCGCATCATTAATCGCTTGTATCGTCACCGTAATCGTGGCTGGATTGGAATCGAGTTTGCCGTCGTTGACCTTGAAAGTGAAGCTGTCCGAGCCATTCACATCGGCCTTCGGGGTGTAGGTGTAGGCTCCTGTCGCGGCGTTGGTCACGACAGCCGTGCCTTTGGTGCCATTGGCAACCACGGCATAGGTCAATGGATCCCCGTTGGCGTCGCTTCCTGTGAGGATGCCGGATGCGATGGTTTCTTCAGTGGCGTTCAAGGTGCCGCTGTTGGCAATGGGCATATCCTCCGACTCGTTGATGGTAATCGTGACGGTCGCTACGTTGGAATCATCCGTCCCATCGTTCGCCTTGAAGGTGAAACTGTCGGTGCCGGTCTCCCCGGTATTCGGGGTATAGGTAAAGGCTCCGGTCGCAGCATTGGTGATGGTAGCCGTACCTTTGCTTCCGGTCGTCACCAGTGTATAGGTCAGGCTGGTATTGTCCACATCGCTGGCCGACAGGGTGCCAGAACCGCTTTTGTTCTTGTTCACGGACAACGTGCCGTTGCTGGAAACCGGCGCATCGTTCACCGGGGTGATGGTGATCGTGATGGTCGCGGTATTGGAATCCGTCGTGCCATCATTGACTTTGAAGGTGAAGCTGTCCGTCCCGCTGGCATTGGAATACGGCATATAGGTGTAGGCACCGGTCGCTGCGTTGGTGATGATCGCCACCCCATTGGAGCCGTTGGAAACAATGCTGTAGGTCAAGGCATCGTCATCCGCGTCAGTCGCTGCAAGCGTTCCTGAAGTCGCAGCGTCTTCTGTGGTCGTCACTGAACCATCTTGGGCTGCGGGCGTATGATTGGTCTGGACCGTTGCGGGCATGATTTGTACAGGGGTGGTACGATTCGTGGTCGTTCCATCACCTAACTGGCCATGATGATTATAACCACACGCCCAGAGTGAATTATCTGATTTAAGTATGACAGTATGATAATATCCAAGAGATAAAAAACTAGAATTCTCCATGCCGTAAATTCTTGTTGGGCGTGAACGCCCAGAAATAATACCTCCATTGCAAAGTTGACCATAAAGATTATCTCCCCATGAAAATACCGTTTTATCAGAGTTTATGGTTAGAGTATGGTACGGTCCGGCATATATGGAAGTGATCCCGTCAAGATCTTGAACTTGAAAAGGACTCGGAAAACTTGTATTAATTTCACCTGCTCCCAATTCTCCTCGATAGTTAAAGCCCCACGCAAACAAGGTTCCATCACTTCTTAGAGATAAGGTATGGTAATCATTGGCAGCAATAGCAACAACGTTGCTTTGGTCTGTAATTTGAACCGGTCGAAGGCTATCTATCTCGTTCCCTGTGCCTAATTGACCAAAAGCATTAGATCCCCATGCAACAACAATTCCATCGTTTCTTAATGCTACTGAATGGGTGAATCCGGCTGAAATTGCAGAAATTTTATTCAAATTAAGAACTTGTACCGGTGATAGGCGACTCGTAAGAGTTCCATCCCCAAGTTCCCCAGAGAGATTAGAACCCCAAGAATATACTTTTGTATTTGATTTTATGGCTAAACTATGCATATTAGCAGCAATAGCAATAATATCAGTCAAACCGGTAACCTGTACAGGGGTTGAACGATTATTGCTTGTGCCGTCACCAAGAGCCCCGAATAAATTAGAACCCCATGCCCAAACCGTACCGTCAGATTTCAATGCGAGCGAATAGTTTTGCCCAACTGCAATGTCTTTGATATCCCTAAGGTTTGATGCCTGGACAGGAGAGGTGCTATCAATGGTAGTGCTATCGCCAAGTTGTCCGTGCATATTACTTCCCCAAGCCCAAACCGTACCATCAGCATACAGAATAACAGTATGAGTATTGGAAGCTGCAACTTTTGCAATAGTCATATTTTTTGACTTGATGGTGATAGACATGGTAGCGGTGTTGGAATAGGCAGAACCATCGAACACCTTGAAGGTGAAACTGTCAGATCCCTTTGCGTTGGGCGTATAGGTAAAGGCGCCTGTAGCCGTATTGGTAATGGTGACGGTTCCTTTGGAAGGGGGGGTGACAATAGAGAACTCCAGTACGTTTCCTTCCGGATCATACGCAGACAGTATCCCGGTATAGGTCCGATCTTCATTGATGTTGAAAGAGTGGCTCATGGCCGTGGGTGCGTCTTGAACCGCCGTGACCGTGACTTGTTTGGTGCCGGTTACGGCAGGTGCCACGCCATCGCTGACTGAGGTAGAGATCGTGAAACTCTTGTCCCAATCCTCTGCCGGGGTGAAAGTCAAACCAGCCAGAAGTGTATTGACGTTGGCTACGGGTCCACTGGCACTCCACATCTTTCCATCGAACGTGGATGTAACCGTCCCAGAGGTGGCTGTGGACAGTGTTCCTGCGTAGTCCGAAAGGGTCAAGGTGGCGGTTACGGTCGCACTGTCTGGATCCGTAATCACAATATCGGTAAGGCTGAAGGCGGCTGCATCTTCTGTGAAAGCTTCTGGTGCGCTGAGGTTGGTGGCTTTCGGGGCGGTGTTTAACGGGGTATCGTCAAAAATTGAAGAGTAGAATGTGCAAACAGAATCAATGGCTGCCAAGGAGATACCATACAGTTTATATGGATTGTTGGTTAAATAACCTATGAATAGTTGATTCTTGAAAATTGCAGGTGGGTATAATGCGGAACTGTTCATGGCGCTATAACTTCCATAACTGCTGCCATAGTTGCTCCAGGTCGTTCTTACGCTTGTGCTGCTGAAGGTGCTGCCATAGGTGCCGATTGAATTATTGATTGATCCAGACGCTACAGCGTTACCAAAGAAACCCAAATAAACTTGAGGTGATTCTTGCGAGAACAGATACGCCCCATCAAGATCAGCGCACGTTATACTGAAAGCGTCCGAAACCGGCGGGACCGTGACCGTAACCTGTTTGGTTCCGGTTACTGCGGCTGCCACGCCATCGCTGACTGAGGTAGAGATCGTGAAACTATTATCCCAATCCTCTGCCGGGGTAAATTTTACGGATGCAAGCAAGGCATTGACGTTGGCCACTGCTCCACTGGCGCTCCACGTCTTTCCGTAGAAAGTGGATGTCACCGTCCCGGAAGTGGCTGTGGAAAGGGTTCCAGCGTAATCAGATAGGGTCAGGGTGGCGGTTACGGTCGAACTGTCCAGATCCGTGATCACAATATCAGTCAGGCTGAAGGCGGCTGCATTTTTAATAAAAGATTCAGGAGCGCTAAGGTTGGTGGCTGTAGGGGTGATGTTTAACGGAGGATTGTTTTTGGATTTCGAGTAAAACGTACAATTTGCAACAATAAAATCTAACGATATACCATTATATATATATTTATTGTTGGTTAGATATCCAATTTCTCTTTCGTTTTTCTTAATTATTGGTGGTGTACGCGTATTATTATTTGTTGCACTATACATAAAAAACGGACCTCCATAAAATGAATCTGGATTTCTGACACTTTTAATAGCACTAGAACTTCCATACAAACCTGCACTATTATTTATTGACTCTAATGCTTCGCTAGTACCAAAAAAACCCAAATAAACTGGGGGTGATTCTTGAGAGTCTAGGTATGCTCCATCAAGATCGGAACAAGTAATGCTGAATGCATTGGATATCCATGCCGGATATAGCAATACAGAGAAAATCAATCTTAACAGAAAGCGTCCTGGCATATTGAACGCCATAATTCACCTTGAGTCGGGCTATGGAGTTTCGTTATTGATAGCTTGAGACAATAACACTAGAGCGTGAAGTCTATGCGGAATGTTTGGTGTCCGCAACAAGATTCGACGAGTTCCAGGAGGGCAAGCGAAGTGTCTATGGGATTACCCAAATCGAGTTCACCCTCTTGAAGTCACCCCCCTTCGCACAGGGACATTGATATCTACAATACCCGAAGACTCCGCGCCGGGTCGTTTGCATTTTTGGTCTTGCCGAATGCCGATTTTCTTTTGGATTTGAAAAAGCTGTTCTCCGAATCCAAATCCCATGTGCACGATCAGGTAACCCCTCTCCCTGCTTTGTATAGAGCCTTCTTCTGGCGATTCGGCTTTTATGGCTACTAGCCTGAGTATGGCAAAACTCAACAGAAGGCCGCGCATGAGCTGTAAAGGCATATATGGCTCACGTGGAGCGTTCTGTGACCTGGGAAGTCTAGGTTGGAAGTACGGGGGCAATGTCTTGAGATGCGGCACAAGGCCGCGCAGAGGCCGTTATGGGCATATGGTGATCGATGCTTGGCTTGGAGAGCACCAGCAAGGGGATGATTCGTGGATTTGTAATGCTGGGGCATGTCTGTCGCCATGTCGTCACAGGTAGAACAAGAAAATTGAATATCTGGTTCACCCTTGGCGACACGGCGACACGGCGACACGGCGACATGGATGGGGAGCATCTGCTTTCATCGCCTCGGGGTTGGGATCCTATCCCGCGAATCGGCACGACTGAACAACGCCTGGCAAGCTGTTGGAGATCGACTGGAACTTGGAGATAGGGGGTCCATGGCGTGAACGTGCTTCCAAACATGCACCCGGTGACAGCATCGGGCTTCACTTCCCGGAGCATCGCGACAGGTAGGAAGCCAAGGGGAAGCATTGCCTGGCGGTTGATTGGCTACGGTCTGCGTACAGGGGTGCTGACTCTGCCGAATACGATCACAGATCGTGTCGTGAACGTGGCCAGGTTAGGGCGCATCCTGGTGCTGTCTGGAGAGGGATGACCTGTAACCCGAGCCGACAGGATTGGCCGCATGGTGTGGGATTGATTTCGGCCATGGGTTGGATAGATCAGGGATTAGACCAACGACCTGATTTTTTTCTGGTGGGTACTATGTGGGTACTGGAATAAAATTTTCCGACCCGAGATCAGATTCAACTTCTTGATTTTATTGGTACGCGGTATTGGATTCGAACCAACGACCTTTGGCTTCGGAGGCCAACGCTCTATCCAGCTGAGCTAACCGCGCATGAGGCAGGATCAATCATACACAATACGCGATTTCGTAATCGCTTGTCAAAGGGGATCGCGCGGAATGTGGCCCTCCAGGGGTTGGATTTTTCGTGCGCATGGTGCGCGCGGTTGACTTTTGACAGGATCGGTCTTAGCTTTATGGATGTTTTCCGAAGGCGCCGGATGGTGGGGAACCCATTCGCGAGCCTTCGGATCTTTTTTTTAGCCCGAAGACCCGTCAAGGAGCCATCCGCGTCATGAGCGACAACATTCTGCAAACCTCCGACGCCGCTTTCGAGCGCGACGTTTTGCAAGCCAGCATGCCGATCCTGGTCGATTTCTGGGCCGATTGGTGCGGTCCGTGCAAACAGATCGCCCCCTTCCTCGAAGACATGGCCGTCGATTACAAAGATCGTCTGATCGTCGCCAAGCTCAACATCGATCACAATCCCAGCACCCCAGGCAAGTACGGCGTGCGCGGCATCCCGACCCTGATGATCTTCAAGGGTGGACAGATCCAGGCCACCAAAATCGGGGCCCTGCCCAAGTCCAAACTCTACGCCTGGGTGGACGAAACCCTGTAACTTGACATGCAGGGGAGGAAGAACCCCCTCACCCCCCGACCGTGAACCTCCTTCGCGGGCGTTCCACGGTACCTTGACAGGATCGGGGGAGACTCCCGACCGTGAACCTCCTTCGCGGGCGTTCCACGGTACCTTGACAGGATCGGGGGAGACTCCCGACCGTGAACCTCCTTCGCGGGCGTTCCACGGTCATGCCCTGGTCGTGTCATCTCCGTTGTGCCAGGCCGGCGTCCGTCCCGTCTAACGCGGGACGGCGCCCGTCTCGGCCTCGATTCCCCGCAACCAAACCTCCACGCGCTCCCGGTCCGCGCCCGCGACCCGGATCACCTTGTCGCGCGACCGCTCTCCCCGCACGATCCGCACCCGTCCCGAGGCCACATGCAACGCCTTGGCGAACAGCCGCGTCACCGCCTCGTTGGCCGCCCCCTCCACCGGAGGCGCTGTCAAGGCCACCGCCAGAACCCCTTCCCGCGCGCCGAGAATTCTATCGCGCGAGGCGCGCGGTTGCACCCGCAGGGTGAGAATCAGCTCCTCCCCCTCGCGACGCAGCCAGGCGGGATCGTCAGCCATGCAAAGAGAGACGCGCGCCCGATACGCCCACCATCAACTCCTGGAGAATCGACAGCAGCATCAACAGCAGCACCGCAGCCGCGAACGGGGAGACATCCATGCCGGAAAAATTCGGAACATGGCGCCGCAACGGACGCAACGCCGGTTCCGTGGCCTGAAAGATAAAACGAATGAGGGGTTTGCGCAGGTCGATGCCTGGCGGCTGTCCCTTGCGGAAGGTGTGCCAGGAGTGGACATGAAATCCGCCCCGCGCCAGCAGCAGCAGCATGTAGAAGGTCACCAGCAGATGGAGAATGCCGAGCATCTCGGCGATCAGCGAGCCGATGGCCCCGCCGCCCATGCCGCCGTGGAACAGGGTCACCACGATCCGTTGCGTGAAGTGGACCGCCAGCAGGGCCACGACCGGCGAAAGGTCCAACCCGGCGAAACTCGGGATCCAGCGCCGGAACGGCTCCAGAACCGGCTCCGTGGCGCGCACCAGGAACTGCACGATCGGATTGTACGGATCGGGATTGACCCAGGAGAGCAGCACCCGGCCCAGAATCATCCAGGCATAGATCTCCAGCAGGAAATTCAAGAGGGTGCCGATGGAACCCGTGATACCCATGAGGTCTGTTCTCCTTGTTCGGATCGTGTACCGTTACTTCTTTCCCAACTCCCTGGAGCGCTGACAGGCGGCCTGCACCGCGCCCATCAACGCGCCGCGCACCCCGCTCCGCTCCAGCACCTCCAGACCGGCGATGGTGGTCCCGCCCGGCGAGGTGACCTGATTCTTCAACACGCCAGGATGCAGGCCGCTCTCCTCGAGCAGTCTGGCCGACCCGAGCAGGGTACGAATCGCCAGCCGATCGGCCAGAGGTCGCGGCAAACCGCTCGCCACGCCGCCATCCGAAAGCGCCTCGGCGATCAGATAGACATAGGCGGGTCCGGAGCCGGACAGGGCGGTGATCCCATCCATCAGGGACTCCTGCTCGATCTCCTCGACCAGTCCCATGGCCTCCATGATGCGCCGTGCCAGAATACGCTGCGCCACCGAACAGCCGGGGGCGGCGAGCAGGACCGAAATCCCGGCTCCCACCAGTCCGGGGGTGTTCGGCATGACCCGCGCCAGAGGTTGTTCCGCCGGCAGATGGGCGGCCAGGGTCGCCAGGGTGACCCCCGCAGCGATCGAGATCACCAGCGTGCCAGACGCCAGGGAGCCCGACACCTCGTCAAGCACCCCGGCCACCACCCCCGGCTTGACCGCCACCACCACCACATCGGCACCCCGAACCGCCTCGCCGTTGGCCGCGAAAACCAACACGCCGTACCGTTCGGTCAACGCACGGCGCTGACCTTCGACCGGCTCGGCGACCCGGATCCGCTCCGGGTTGACACCCGCGCGGATCAAACCCTGAATCAAGGCGCCGGCCATGGCCCCGCCTCCCAGAAAGGCGATCACGCTCCCAGCGGGCGTGATGGTGTCATGCATGCTCATCGTTTGGCGATCTCTCCCGGTTTCTGTTTCAACATCTCCCCAACCCGCGTCCTGGCCGCCTCGGCCTCGGCCTGCTCCGCGAACGGACCGATCACGATGCGATGGAAGGTCTTCTCCCGCACCTGACCCGTCTCCACATAGGCGGGCACCCCGAGCCGCAAGAACTGATCCAGGCCGTTGTTGGCATAGGTGGCGGTGGAGTAGGAGGCGGCGGTGAAAACATACCCTCCCTTGCTCTTGCCGGTCGTTCTCTTGGCTGTCGGCGGAGCGGTCTGAAGGTCCGGCTGGCCGGCGCGGGCCGTTTCGGCGGGCGATGCCGCTCCCGCCGGCGTGGCGCGACCACCGGTCCCGCCCGACGCCACCGGCTTGTCGGCCCGTGACGCGACCGCGCCGGCCTCCGCCGGGGCCGCCGCCGTCTCGCTGGCGATGCGGACGGGGGTCGTCGCGCTTTTCTTCGGCGCCCCTCCATCCGGGGCCGCGCCGGGCATGGCAATCCGCTCTCCGACCGACTCGGGCACCCGCACGCGGCTCTCCTCGAAGCTCGGCACGGGACGGACGATCGGCGCCTGAGGCACCGCCTCCCCCGCCTTGAGGGACGGGCGGGGACTCTTTTCCGGAGAGCTGGCCGGCGGCGCGACACCCCCACCCACGGGTTTGGCCACCGCGCGCGGGGTCTCCTTCATTGGCGCCGCCGGCGCGCGGGGACGCAACGGCTCCCTGGGCGCGGGGATCGGCTTATCCAAGGTTGGCTGGGGTATCTCCGCATGCGCGGCGGCGGATTCCCCCTCCGGCGCGCTGGCCGCACGGGAGGCAAGGCGCGGGGATGGCAGGTTCTCGGCTCCGGCGGGGGTCGGGGGGATGCGCGATGGCGCGGGCACGGGGCGATCCTCCCCCTTCACGCCGGCACCCCGATCCGATGCGGCTGGACCGGCCAGCGCCGTCACCGCGTTGACCGGCGGCTGACCGGCGCTGGCGACAGGCAGAAACTGGCCATGCCGCAACGCTTGACGGGCCAGACGGTAATAGGGGGCCTCGCGCTCCTGTCCGGCCTGGATCGTCTCCAGCCAGCGCGTGGCATCGGCATCCTTGCCATCGATGCGCGCCTTGTGACCATACAACAGCAGGGTGAGATTCTCCCGCAAACGGTTCTCCACCACATCTTCGCCGGCGCGGGCCGCCTCCAGTCCCCGTTCCGCGGGAATATCCCCCAGAAACACGAACACCAGCGCCTCGGGCCAACTCTGCTGACTGCGCTTGATGACCGGATCGGTCAAAAGCTCCCGGCCCGGCTTGCCCAGCTTCAGGCGGGTGAGATAGAGCCAGAGACGGGTCTCCACGCGGGCGGGATTGAGCGTCATGGCCTGGGCCAGATCCTGTTCCGCCTCGGCGTGGCGCTCCAGCAGAAAATAGGCCATGCCCCGCGCCAGCAGCGTCTCGGGATTGTGGTTCGGGCGCAGCCGCAACGCTTCGTGGAAATCTCCGACCGCCTGTTGCGGCAGACCGATCAGCAGACGGCTCATGCCGCGCAGTCGATAGACCTCCTCGTGATCACGCTTGAAGCGGATGAAGGCGATGAAATCATCGATCGAGGTTTCGTAATCCCCCTGGGCCATCCGCAAGCGGCCCCGGTTGTAGTAGCTCCACGGTTGATCGGGTTTGAGCCGGATGGCGGCGTCCAGTTCCGCCATCGCCTCGCGACCGCGACCCAGTTTGGCCAACGCCAGCGCCCGGTTCTGAAAGGCCAGCACATCCTCGGGATTCAGGGCCACGGCCACGCTCAGATCCTCGGCGGCGCGATCCGCGTGACCGGCGCTCAGCAGCGCCACGCCCCGGATCCGGTAGGCCTGTTGCAGATCGGATTTCATCTCCACCGCCCGATCGCAATCGCTGATGGCCTGGGGCAGAAGCGCCGGATTGCGCTGGTTGAGGCTCTGTTTGTAGCGGGTGGCGCAGCGTCCCGCGAAGGCCGAAGCCCGTTGGGCGCGGGTGGAGTCCGGCGCGTTGAGCACCTGGTCATCGAGCTGGATCGCCTCCTCGAGTCGATCCTTGGACAACGCCTCGGTGGCGGTCTTGAGGGTTTCGTCGTGGCGGTTTTCGGCCAGAAGGGGCGGGGCGAACGCCATGGTCCAGAGGCAGGCCAGCAGCGCGGCCAGGAGCCGGCAGGGGGAAAAGGCGTGCGTCATGACGCGCTCCTGGCGAGAGTCGGGAGGAAAAGGGTGCTCATGCCGCCGCGAAAAGCGCGCTGCCGATGCGCACCAGGGTCGCCCCCTCCTCCACGGCCACCTCGAAATCGAGGCTCATGCCCATGGAAAGTTCGCGCATCGAAACCCCGTCGATGCCAGCGGCCTCGATCGCATCGCGCAGCCCGGCCAACTGTCGGAACCATGGTCGCGCCTCCTCGGCCTCGTCACAAAACGGCGGGATGGTCATCAAGCCCTGAAGTTGAATTCCCGGCAGGGAGGCCCATGCACGGGCCATCTCCAGGGCCTCCTCAGGGGCCACGCCGGATTTTTGCGGTTCGCGACCCACGTTGACCTGCATGAGCACCGGCATGGGACGGATCGGTTCCATCCGCCGGGAGATCTCTCCAGCCAGCTCGAACGAGTCCACGCTGTGGATCATGGAGAAGATCTCCACGGCGGTCTTGACCTTGTTGCGCTGCAAGGGTCCGATCAGGTGCCAGTCGAGGGAGGGATCGGCGATGAGCGGGATCTTGTCGCGGGCCTCCTGGACGCGGTTTTCGGCGAACAGGGTCTGACCGCGGGCCGCGACGACACGAATCTCCTCGGGGGATCGGGTCTTGGAGACCGCCACCAGACGCACCGAGGCCGGATCGCGACCCACCCGCGCGCAGACGGCGGCGATGCGGGCACGGATCGATTCGAGGGGATGGGATCGGCTGCTCATGGCCTCATGCGGTGAAAGCGGGGTGGGAAGCGGAGCTTGATTGACGCGCGGCCCCGGAAAATGACAATATTTTGTCTGTCCGTATCGCCGGACGCAAGCAAATTTCTCCGTATACCGTTCGGCGATCGATATTCAGACCTCTTGCGGGATCTGCGCCCGCATCCACAATTTCATGTCAAGGACGGATCTCAAAGATGGTCGATCACCCGGATGGGGATGAAGAGCGGCACGAGGAGACCAGGGCGTGGTTGGAAGCCTTTGTCGCCAGTGGCCAGCATGGGGCCCTGACCGCCATCCAGCGTCGTCACTGCGGGCATGTGATCGGTTGTTTCGACACGATGATGCGACGGGAGTTGGGGCGGCCACCGGACAAGTGGAGCGCTGCCGCCGTGGAGCGCTGCTGTTTCGAGATCCTGCCGGAGAGTGGGCTTCTCAAGGAGTCGCAACGGTGGGCCATGCCGGTGATTCTGGCCGGATATCTGGATTTTCTGGGGCAGACCGGTCGCATCGCCAATGCCATCCCCTTGATCCGCGCCGTGCATCGCGCCCAGGAACGGCTGTTGCGCCACTTGAGCGCCGCGGTGACGCACGCCGGCCCGGATGGCAACGACCCGGGTCCGGAGAGCGACGACGCCCTGCCCGGCTTGCGCCGTTTTGCCGCCCGGATCGCCCGTGAGATCGTCAAGGAGCGTCCGGCGTTGATCTCCCGCGCGGAGATGGAGCGGTTCGAACGACAGCCGATCCTGATTTTCGATCTGTTGCAGCTTTTGATCGAGGAGTTCAACCACACCCGTGCCACGAACGACGCCATGGTCACGGCCTGTTTCATGCTGCTCTCCCACGCCTTGCGCAATATTCGTCTGGGGATCGAACGCCGTTTCGAATGGGCCGTGGAGCTGGACCGCGAGTTTCAGTCCCTGGTGGTACGTCGCGCCGCCGAGGAGCAACTCTCCCCGCAATTTCTGGCCGGTGTGCTCGAATCCCTGGCCGAGGCCCGGCTGGAGCCCTCCCGCGGGCTGCTGGAGATCTACGAACAGCAGATCATGCACCACGCCCCCCGCGAGGCGGTACCGTCACGGGGGCAGATCGATGCCATGTTCGAGAGCCTGGTCGATGAGCACGGGGGAGATCCCTTCGCCATCGGCGAAACCCTGGCGCAGATGACCCGCGCCCTGCCTCGCGAGGCGCAATCCGCCCTGATCGGCGAGTTTGCCGCCTCGATGCTCCCGGGCATGAAGGATGCCGTGGTGATCCTCGCCCTGCACCCCGAAGAGCCGGTGCGGAGCGAAGCGTTGCGGTGGCTGTTGGAAAATGCCCGCTTCGTCACCCCCACGGCGTTGCGACGGCTGATCGTGATCCGCAACTGGCTTCCCGAGGGCGAGAAAAAGATCCTCGATGCCCTGATCAAGACAGCGCGCATCAAGGGGGTGGAGTGCGCCCGCTGGGATCCGCCCCTGCCGTTGGAGGGGTTGCAGGCGTCGCGCATGGATGGCGTGGGCGCGTTGTCGCTGCTGTTGTCCATGCCGGTCAAGCCGAACCGGGCCCGCATCGCCGGTATCCTGTTGAAACAAAAGGTCGGCATCGCCGACTCCTGGATCACCCCGCCGATCCCGCGCAACGAAGCGCAAACCACCTTCCGACAGGTGGCGCGGCAGGAGCTGTTCCTGGATGTGACCCGCGGCTTCCTGGATGCCGCCATCCGCCATCACCTGGCCGTGGGGCTGGCCGAGGGGATGCCGGCTCCGGTGGGGTTGTTGCAGATGGCCGAAGCGCTGGTCGTGGACAGTTGGGTTCCGGAGCGTCTCGAGGGGAGCGACCTGCTCGAACGGTTGATCGGCGTGGAGGGGTCCGCCCCCCTCGACGACACGGAGCGGTTTTCGACCGATCCGATCTACCTGGAAGAGATGGAACGGATCACCGGTTCCTGGTTCGAGGAGAGCCAGGAGGTGATGGATTTCCTGGAAAGCACCCGGATGCGTGGTCGCGAACGGCTGACACGGCGAATTCTGGAGCTGTTCTGCGAGCCGAACCGGGAGATGTGGGCGGAACGGTGCGCCTGGACCGCCTATTGGCTGCGCGAACAGAGTCTCAAGGTCAAACGCATGGTGGGGATGGATCGCCATTTTGCCTGGATCGCCCGTGAGCTTTATCACGGCAGACCGTTGCACGAGTTGTCGCTGATGCGACGGGTGGCCGAACGCACCCTGGGGGGTGGAGAGTAGCGGCAAACGGCGCTTTCCGGACGGATCGTGACGCCCGAATGGGAGCTTGTGCGCGTGGGCCTTCCTGGCGGGAGGCCCACGTTTTTCAGAAAAAGGGGGTGCTCGCCCCCTGATTCAAATCGAACACGGCGCGCCGATCACTTTCCCGCCGCCGGAGCCGTGGTCACTGGCGTGGCCGTCGCCTTGCGTTTGCACACCCATTCTCACTTGGGCGTCGTCTTGGGACTTCCCTTGAGCGTGACATTCAACATGGCCGAGGTGTTGTTGCTGCCGGTGACCATCAACGAGTAGGTTTTGTTCTCCGTGGCCGTGATCTTTTTCGGGGCCTTGATCAGCAACGTGTCGGGGGTCGGCAGTTCCCAGCCGATCTCGTCGGTCGGCAGCACGCCAAGCCATTGCACGCCATTCACACCCTTGGTGTTGCTGATCTTGATCCTGCCACTGTTCCCCGCCTCCAGTGTGATCGCGTCGCGCTCGAGTTTGATCGGTTTGACCGTGACCACCTCCAACAGATCCGGGTGACACACCGCGCGCATCGAACCCAAGAAGTCGGTCAGGATTTGGGTGGTGTCCGTGGTGATTGCGGTCTGGGTGGCGGTTGGAGCCGGCGCTGGGGTCGGGGTCGAAGTCGGGGTTCCTTTCCCGGCCTCGCCATCCCCACTCTTGGGCGCGACCGCGCGAACGGCGGCGAAGGTGGTTCGCAACTCCTGGGCCACGGTGGCACTGGTTTTTACCGCGTCCTTTGTCTGCGCCGGAGTCGGAATCAGGCCGGAGATCTTCTGGTTAAGCTCCGCAGCCACGCAAAGACGCGCGTCGTCGAGGGCGGTCCCGGCCTGCAATACCTGATCCGGGAGCATGGACCCGAGGCGGTTGAGCACGGGAGTGCCCGCTTCGCGCAGGCCATTCATCGCCTTCTCGCCCTCGCTGTACAGATCGTTGAACTCGGCGGGCCTGAGCAGGTTGCTTCCGGAATAGGCCGCGCCGGCGCCCAGTCCCAACCCGACGATCAGATCCGTGGTGGCCCCATAGGCCACCGCGCCACCCGTGGCCAGGCCCAGGGCAAAGATGCCGTAATTGCCGAACTGTTCCACCCGGGTCCGACTCAGCCGTTTGTCCATGTACGCTTCCTGTTGACAGGTAATCCGGTCCATGGCGGTCAGAAAAGCCTCTTTCTTTTCGCGCGTGGCATCCTTGCCATCGAGTTCCCTGGCGATCCAGGAGGGTCGCTCCAGGCCGAGCCTGCCGCAGTCGGTACGGTTTTTCAACAACATGGGAATCTCTTCGGGCTCGCTGAAGGTTTTGGCGGACGCACATCCCCCCATCAGAGCCGCGATCGCGACAAGTCCGATCAATCGACGATCTTGCATGTGTTTTCTCCAAGGTTGAGTGAAGACGATGCCATGGTGATTGGGATGGTATTTTTTCGCGAGAATCCCCTTGAACTCATGACCATTTTATTTGAATTATGCATTCCGGATAAATCATGCACAAGGATTATTGTATTAACTATGTGAAGCAACATATATTCCTACGATTGTTTTTTCATCACCATGCGTCTCCATGCTGAATCTGGCTTGGGGATCCCATCCCGCGTGTCACCATCGCCAAACGGGTGATTCCTGGTTATGATGAGGGGTGGTGTTTTCGGCAGGATTGCCGGTCGGGGGGTTGGTCTGTCGGAGATGGGTTGGCCTGGAATCATTCTGAAGGGAGACGAACCGTTGCCTGTCCATCCGTCCACCCTGGGGGGCTGGCGCATTCTGGCGCCCAGCGACACCGAGTCGCGGCGTGGCATCGTGCGCGGTCTCGATGCGGCGCATGATCGGGTCGTGGCCATCAAGTGCGTGCCATTTTCGTTGACCGAACATGCAGAGCGTCAGGCATGGATCGAGCGGTTGCGGCATGAGGCCACCATCGTGGCGCGGTTGGCCCATCCCACCATCGTGCCGCTGCTCGATCAGGGGGAAGACCAGGGGGCGCCCTACCTGGTTTTCGCCTGGCAGCCGGAGGCCACGCTGCGCGAGCGGCTTGACCAGGGGTGGTTACCGGATGTGGCGGGTGCGGTATCGATCATCCAGGCGCTTTTGACCGGTGTGGCCCACATTCACGCCAGGGGATATCGGCATGGGGATCTCAAGCCGTCGAATCTGTTCGTGACTGCGGGTGGGGCGGTACACCTCGTGGATTTCGGCGCCGCCGGTCCCATTGACGCGCCGCCCGCCCGCGGAGGGCGTCTGACCGGCACCCATGGTTTCATGCCGCCCGAGCAGTTGATGGGGTTGCCGATCGATCAGCGGGCTGATCTGTTTGCCGTTGGGGTGATTCTTCATGAGTTGTTGACGGGGGCCAAACCTTTTTTGGGCGCCCGTCCGTGGGAGATCACCCTGCGGGTGCTTGGTGAAGAGCCGCCGGGGTTGGTCGGGGAGGCGGCGCGGTTGAATGGGGTGATGCGGCGGGCGTTGGCCAAGCGGCCCGAGGAGCGGTTCGGGTCTGCCGAGGGATTTGCGGCGGCGTTGAAGGAGACGGTTGGGATGGCGGGGAAGTGATGCAGGCAGAGCCAAGTCACCGGAAACCGTTGCGGGGGACCGGGGGCCGAAGATCCCCGGCGGAGGTTCGGAGGCAGCGCCTCCGAGGTTCTGTCTTTGATTTTCGCGCGCTTTTCACGAAAAGCACGCGCAAGGAAACAGTCGGTGGTGCTGTACGTTAACCTAACCTTATCCGATCCGTCTGTTATTGAAAGAATGATGCGTGACACGCTTCTGTCCCGATTCCGTGGTATCGTCCATGTGCCGTCTCCACGACCTGGCGCCCAACGAGGATTGGGTGATTGAATGTAAATGAGAACCGTTATTGTTATAAAACGGATTTCCACCCATTTTTGAAGGTATGCAAATTCACTTTTCCGATCAAGCCCTGTGTTGGATTCAGCTCTCTTGCAGCAGCGACAACTGGGCGTTCTCTTCCTGGCGGGGGAAGGGGATGGGATAGTGGCCGGAGAAACAGGCATCGCAGTAGCCGTGACCATTGCCGTTGACCGCGGCGTAGAGCCCATCCAGCGACAGAAAGGCCAGGGAATCGGCGGTGACGTAGGTGCGCATCTCCTCGACCGTGTGGCTGGAGGCCAGAAGTTCGCTTTGGGTCGGGGTGTCGATGCCGTAGAAGCAGGGGTGGGTGGTCGGTGGGGAGGAGATGCGCAGATGGACCGATTTGGCCCCGGCGGCGCGCACCATCTTGACGATTTTGCGACTGGTGGTGCCCCGGACGATGGAGTCGTCCACCAGCACCACATGTTTGTCCTTGATGATGTGCGGATTGGCGTTGAGCTTGATCTTGACGCCGAAGTGACGGATGGATTGTTGCGGTTCGATGAAGGTCCGGCCCACGTAGTGGTTGCGGATGATCCCCAGTTCGAAGGGGGTTCCCGAGGCGTGGGCGAAGCCCAACGCCGCCGGCACCCCGGAGTCGGGCACCGGAATGACCAGATCGGCCTCTGGCACCGGGTACTCCTGGGCCAGACGCATGCCGATGCGTTTGCGGGAGGCGTAGACGTTCACGCCGTCGATGTTGGAGTCCGGACGGGCGAAGTAGATGTATTCGAAGACGCACAGGCAGCGCTTCTGGCGCGGGAACGGGAAGAAGGATTCGATCCCGTGCGGACCGATCACCACCACCTCGCCGGGTTCCACGTCCCGGATGAACTCCGCTTCGATGAGATTGAGCGCGCAGGTTTCCGAGGAGAAGACATAGCCATTGCCGACCCGTCCGATCACCAGGGGACGCAGACCGTGGGGATCGCGCGCGCCGATGATGCCGTGTTCGTCCATGGCCAGCAACGCGTAGGAGCCGCTCACCTGACCAAGCGCCTCCACCAGCCGTTCGGCGAAGGTGCGATGACGGGAGAGGGCGGTCAGATGGACGATCACCTCGGTGTCCATGGTGGACTGGAAGATCGAGCCGCGCCGCTCCAGGGCGCGCCGCATCTCCACGGCGTTGACCAGATTGCCGTTGTGGGCCATGGCCATGCCACCGTGGGCGGTATCCACCACCAGGGGTTGGCGATTGCGCGAGTTGACGCTCCCGCCCGAGGTGGAGTAGCGCACATGACCGATGGCCTGACTGCCTCTCAAGCTCTCCATCTCGTTGCGACGAAAGACATCCGCCACCAGTCCATGGCCTCGGGTGGCCTGGAAGAGACGATCCTCAACCGAGACGATGCCCGCCGACTCCTGACCGCGGTGTTGCAGCGCGTACAGGCCCAGATAGACCAGATTGGCAGCCTCGGGATGGTTGTAAATCCCGAATACGCCGCACTCGTCGTGAAAATGGTCGTCGAGAAGAAGGTCCAAGGTGGATGTCCGGTCGTCTGGGATCATCGGTTGATGGAAAGATGCCCAGCATAAAGGCTCCATTCCGATTTGTCAAAAGAAGTCCGTTGCATGCCACTCATCAACGGAGAAAATAATCAACCGTTATCAAGATTTTACTTTGTCGGAAACTGCCAATTTTATGAGCACCCCCCTGTTCTTGCCTGACCGGCACCAGGGTCCGGGCCCGCACGCGCCGGATACACCATTGATTGCGCGCGCAAACCCCCACCAGCAGAAGTACGCGTCCCGCCGGAAACCAGGCCGGCAGCCACGCCTCCATCTCACCGGCGCGCCCCGCCGGCATTCCATGCATCGCTTGCGCCAGTTGATCGGTGCGCCTGTCCAATCCCACGGCGCCGGCGAAAAGGTTTGGAGTTTCCGGGATCCTGAAGGTTACGGCTTATCCGCCCTCCCCGGCCAGCAGCTCCAGCGCACGCGCCAACACCCCCTCCTCGCTCATCCCCACCGCACGCATCGCCTCGCCACCCGGGGCCGACAAGCCGAACCGATCCACGGCCACCACATCGCCCTCCTCGCCCACCCAGCGATGCCACCCCATCGAACAACCCGCCTCGATGGCCAGCCGCAACCCGGCAGAGAGCACGCCACGCCGATACTCCGCCGACTGGGCGGCGAACAGCTCCCAGGAGGGCATGGAGACCACCCGCACCCGCCCATGACCCGCGCCGGCCAGCCGATCCTTGACCCGCAACGCCAGCGACACCTCGCTCCCGCTGGCCAGCAAGGTGATCTCCGGGATCCCGTCACAGGCGGAGACCACATACCCACCCCGTGCCACCCCCTCGGGATTGGCCGGGAGGATCGGCAGATTCTGACGGGTCAGGATCAACGCCGAGGGACCACGCGCCGCCACCGCCAGACGCCAGGACAGCGCGGTTTCGTTGGCATCGGCGGGCCGGAACACGGTCAAACCCGGCAGGGCGCGCAATCCGGCCACCTGCTCGATCGGCTGATGGGTCGGGCCATCCTCGCCCACGGCCACGCTGTCGTGGGTGAGCACGTAGATGACCCGCGTCTCCATCAATGCCGAAAGCCGCATCGCCCCGCGCATGTAGTCGGAGAAGACCAGGAAAGTGGCGCAAAAGGGGATCCAGCCGCCATGCAGGGCCATGCCGTTAACGATGGCGGCCATGGCGTGCTCGCGCACCCCGAAATGGAGGTTGCGTGACCCGCCATCCTGGATGTGGGTGTTGTTGGAGGGAGCCAGATCCGCCGAGCCGCCGATCAGGGCGGGCAGTCCCAACGCCAGGGCATTGAGCGCCTTGCCGCTCGCCACCCGTGTTGCCACCGGCTTGTCACCGAACTCCAGGGCGTTGAGCTGCGCATCCCACCCTTCCGGCAACACCCCGGAGAGGGCCTCGCGGAACGCCGCCACCCGCGCCGGATCGCTCGCCTCCAGAGCCGCGATCCGCGCCGCCCAACCCTGGGAAAGCTCCATGCCCCGTTCGATCACCCCGGCCCGGTAGGCTTTCACCTCCTCGGGGATGTGAAACGACAGCTCCGGCCAGTTGTAATAGGCGCGCGTCTCGGCCATGCGCGCCGGACCCAGCGGCGCGCCATGCACGGTCGGGGTGCCGGCCAGAGGGGTGCCGTGGCCGATCACGGTCCGCACCCGGATCAGGGTGGGGCGACCCCGCTCCGCGCGTCCCAACTCGATGGCGGCGGCGATGGCATCCAGATCCTCCCCATCCCCGACCGTCAAGGTCTGCCAGCCGCAGGCGCGGAAACGGGCCTCGACATCCTCGGTGAAGGCCAGATCGGTGCTCCCCTCGATGGAGATCCGGTTGTCGTCGTACAACACCACCAGCTTGCCGAGACGCTGATGACCGGCCAGCGACACCGCTTCCGCCGCGACCCCCTCCATCAGATCGCCGTCCGAAGCCAGCACATAGACATGGTGATCGAGCAGCGGGGATTGTCCCTCGACGGCAAACCGCTCGCCCAGTTGCCGCTCGGCCCAGGCCATGCCCACGGCCATGGCCAGACCCTGGCCCAGAGGGCCGGTGGAACACTCCACCCCAGGGGTCAATCCATGTTCCGGATGACCCGGCGTGCGCGATCCCATCTGCCGGAACCGCTTCAAATCGTCCAACGGAAGGTCGTAGCCGGAGAGGTGCAGCAGCGCATACAACAACGCCGAACCATGTCCCGCCGACAACACGAACCGATCCCGATCCGGCCAGCCTGGATCCGAGGGATCGTGGCGCAGGAAACGGCTCCAGAGCACGAACGCCATGGGCGCGGCGCCCAATGGCATGCCCGGATGACCGGATTGAGCCTGTTCCACCATGTCTGCGGCGAGCATGCGCAGCGTGGTGACGCACAATGCATCCTGATCGAGATTCATGCAACGTTCCTGGGATTGAAGAGAGTTGAGTGATTATCGTAATTTGGAATGTTCAGAGCAGCCCTTTTTTCGGATGTTCAATGGGCGCGATCCGTTGTAACATGAAAAAGTTGGGGATGAAACCGCCCGCGTGCGCGCCCGACGACCGAAAACCACCGCCCATCCGGGCCGTATCGATCTTTCGACACCGCACCGAGCGCCCTCGTTCCCATAAAATGCCATGCCAACGCCCCCCGACCCGTGCTTGACCCCGACCTCCCGACAGGCATGGCGTCGGATACCCGCCTTGACCGCCTCCCTCGCGGTCTGCCTGGTCGCCACCACCCTCCAGGCCGCTGAGTCCCACCAGACGGACGAAACTATGGAACGGCTCCTCGAGATGAACGTCACCGAGCTGGCCGGCATCAAACTCTCCACCCTCTCCCGCAAGGAACAAAAACTGGTCGATACCGCCGCCGCGGTGACGGTGATCGATGCCGAAGAGATTCGCCGCTCCGGCATGACCTCGATTCCGGAGTTGTTGCGGATGGTGCCGGGCATGAACGTCACGCGCATCAACGCCAGCACCTGGGCGGTGAGCACGCGCGGTTTCCAGCACCAGTTCTCCAACAAGCTGTTGGTGCTCATGGATGGCCGCACCCTCTACACCCCGCTGTTTGCCGGCGTCAACTGGAACCTCCAGGACATTCCCCTGGCCGATGTGGAACGGATCGAGGTGGTGCGGGGTCCGGGCGCCTCCCTCTGGGGAACCAACGCGGTCAACGGGGTGATCAACATCGTCACCAGAAAGACCGCCGACACCCAGGGCAATCGCGCCAGCATCACGGGTGGCACGGTCGAGACCCTGCGCGGCGAGCTGCGTCACGGCGGAACATTCAGCGACACGCTCCACTATCGGGTGTACGCCTCGGGCATGGATCACGCCGATTTTCGCCGCGCCGACAACACCGGAGCCCACGACGACTGGAACGCGCGACAGCAGGGCTTCCGCCTCGACTGGCAACCCACTCCGCGCGACGAGGCGACGCTGCAAGGCGAACTGTTCGCGGTGAAGGAGAATCCATCCCGAGGGGACAAACAGGGCGGTCACCTGCTGGGCCGCTGGAGCCGTGACCTCTCCGACACGCGCAACCTGACGGCGCAGCTCTATTACGATCACAAAGTCGATACCTCCTTCGAGGTGACCCGCATCCTGGATCTGGACACCCAATACGGTCTCCGCACCGGCAGGCACGTCTGGATCATGGGCATGGGCTATCGCCTGACCAGCATGGAACTGGACGATACGGCGCTCATTCAATGGCGACCCAAGAGCCGCCGCGATCACATCCTGAATCTGTTCGCCCAGGACGAAATCGCCCTCGCCTCCGATTGGATCCTCACCCTGGGCGGCAAAATCGAATACCAGGACGAAAAGGGGATCTATCCGCAACCGAATGCACGTCTGTTGTGGCGCGCCAGCGATACCCAGTCCGTCTGGGGCGCGGTGTCGCACGCGGTACGCATCCCCTCAAGCGTGGATCAGGATTTCCGCCTCACCGTACCCTTGGGAGCCGTCAACCTCGCGTTGCGCGGCAACCCGGAGATCGAACCGGAAAAACTGCTCGCCCATGAACTGGGCTACCGCTTCCAGCCGCGCGGAGACCTCTCCCTGGAGATCGCCGCCTTCTACAACCGCTACGACCATCTGATCTCGCTGGAGAACCTCGCACCGCTCCCGACGCCACCCACCCTGCGTCAGTTCTACGCCAACAAGGGCGAGGGAACCACGTATGGCCTGGAGACCGCCGTCGATTGGCGCGTCAGCGACACCTGGCATCTCACCGCCAGCCACGCCTGGCTCAAGATGAACCTGGATGTGGTCGATGGCAGCACCGACACCACCACCACGGCCTCGGCAAACGACATCCCGCGCCATCAATGGCAGCTGCGTTCACGACTCGACCTGCCGCACGACCTGGAACTCGATTCCGCCCTGTTCCACGCGACGCGCATCCGCAACCTGGCGATTCCCGCCACCACCCGACTCGATCTGCGCATCGGCTGGCGCCCGACCGCCAGCCTGACCTTGAGCCTGGCCGGACAGAATCTTCTCGACGACCGCCACCCGGAGTTCACCGCGCAGATGGTCACGCCAAGCGAGATGCCGCGCGCTTTCCTGGCCTCGGCAGCGTGGCGCTTCTAGACGATGATCCGCCTCCCGCGCCGCCCTCTCTTCTGGTCGCTTCTCCCGATGCTCACCGGTTTCGCATCGGACGGCTGGAGCGTCGCGCCCTCCGAATCCCAGGTCAAGGTGGCCTATCTCTACCAGTTCACCAAATTCGTCACCTGGCCGGATGACGCCTTCCCCCATGCCAACGCCCCGTTCGGACTCTGCATCCTGGGTGACGCATCACAGCTGCCCCTGTTCGCGCCGCTGCGCAAGAAGTCGGTCCAGGGCCACCCGATCGACATCCGCTTCCCCGAGGGAACCGAAACGCTCCACGCATGCCATCTGCTCTACATCACCTGGAACGAAGGGCGCCGGATCCCGGAACTCCTCGAGGCCGTGCGCGACAAGCCGGTGCTCACCATCGCCGATGATCCGGATTTCAACGCCCTGGGCGGAATGATCCGCTTTTTGCGTTTCAAGGAGCATCTGCGCTTTTCCATCCGGACCGAACCGGCCCAGCGCGCCGGTTTGACCATCCATGCCACGCTCCTGGAGGTGAGCCATGGGACCAGGTGAGGGGTTGATCGGCTGGTTCACGGATCTGTCGATCCGCCGGAAGCTCATGCTCATCATGACCCTGCTCTCCTGGGGCACGCTCCTCCTGGCTGCGGTGGCCTTTTCCATCGCCGAGTATCTTCAGGAGAAGGAGTCTCTGACCGAACAGATCCGCACCCAGGCCACGATCATCGCCTTCAACAGCCGCGCCGCCCTCGCCTTCGACGACCCGGAGACCGCGCGCCGGATGTTGAGCGCCCTGGAGGCCAACGACAACATCCACGGCGCCGCGCTCTACACCGCCGAGGGCAGGCTGTTCGCCAAATTCACCCGACCCTACCAGGACGAGGATCCGATCCTGACCGTGCCGACCAATCCCCTGGAAGCGTCCATCTCCTTCGATCGTGGCGAACTGACCCTGCGACAGCCGATCCGGCTGGATGAGACCCTGGTCGGGGCCATTCTCATCAACGCCCATCTGGACGAGTTCGGCGCACGGACGGTGGAACGCACCGTGATCATCCTGGCCATTCTGCTGGTGACCCTCTCCCTGACCTTCTTTCTGGCGCTCCGGATGCAACGGCTCATCATTCGACCGATCGAGTCCCTGCGCGCCGCGGCCAGCGCCATCGGCCAGGGTGACTTCGATACCCCGATTCCGGTCCACTCCCAGGATGAGATCGGGCAGCTGGCCCTCTCCTTCCGGCGCATGCGCCAGGATCTGGCGCGGGAGCGGGCCGCCCTGGAACAGGCCACCCGCGCCAAGTCCGTGTTTCTGGCCAACATGAGCCATGAAATCCGCACGCCGATGAACGCCATCATCGGCCTGACCGAACTGGCCCTCCCGCATCCCATGGAGGAGCGTACCCGTTCGTTCTTGCACAAGATCGCCGGATCGTCACGGGCCCTGCTGCGCATTCTCAACGACATTCTGGATTTCTCCAAGATCGAGGCCGGCAAGCTCGATCTGGAACACGCCCCCTTCACCCTGCGGGAGGTGCTCACGCATCTGGAAAATCTCTTCGCCGACCAGGCCAAAGAAAAGCGCATCACGCTCCAACTCGACAGCCCGGATCTGTATCCGGAACCGCTCATCGGGGATGCCCTGCGACTCGAGCAGGTGCTGTCGAACCTGATCGGCAATGCCCTCAAGTTCACCGAACCCGGCGACGGTCGGGTGACGCTGACCATCACCCCGCTGACCACCACCCCGGAGTGGATCGAACTGGCGTTTTCCATCCAGGATACCGGCGTGGGGATCGATCCGGAGCGGCGCGACCATCTGTTCGATGCCTTCACCCAGGCCGACAACTCGATCACCCGTCGCTACGGCGGATCCGGCCTGGGGTTGGCGATCTGCAAACGGCTGGTGGAGATGATGGAGGGTCGGATCGAGGTGAAGAGCACCCTGGGTCAGGGCAGCACCTTTCGCTTCACCGCCCGGTTCACCCCCGCCACCCCTGGGAACGCCTCGCGACTCCGGGAGCGAGAGACGGGAGGCGCGATCGATGCGCGGGAGGTGATCGCCCGTATCGGCGGCGCGCGGGTGCTGCTGGCCGAGGACAACCCGATCAATCAACTGGTGGCCATCGAGATCTTGAACGGATTGTGCCTTGCGACCGAAGTGGTCGAAAACGGGCAACTGGCGATCGAAAAATTGCATGCAGAGTCGTTTGATCTGGTGCTCATGGATCTGCAGATGCCGGTCATGGACGGCTATGCCGCCACCCGCGCCCTGCGCGCCGAAGAGCGGTTCCGGGATCTGCCCATCGTGGCCATGACCGCCCATGCCATGAACGGCGATCGGGCGTTGTCGCTGGCCCACGGCTTGAACGATCACCTGACCAAACCGATCGACAAACAGGCGTTGCATGCCGCGCTGCTGCGTTGGATCCCGCCCCGCGAGGGAATCGGCGCCGGCAGCGCGGAAAAACACCCCGCGCAACCGGTTCCGGCCTCCGAAACCCCGACATCCATCCCTGGCATCGATCTGGAAGCCGCCCTCGAACGGCTCAACGGCAAGTGGCCGTTGTTGCGGCGCATGTTGATCGATTTCGCCGCCCAGCATGCCGAGGCCCCGCAACAGCTCGATCGCCTGCTCGCCGATCCCGGAGCTTCCGACGCGGCCTTTCGCTACATCCACACCTTCAAGGGGATGGCCGGCAATCTGGGCGCGGACAACCTGCATGCCGTGGCCCGACGGATCGAGGTGGCCATTCGTGATCACGACCACGACCGCCTGCCCGACGCGCTGCTGGATTTCAGGCGCGAGCTGGCAGAGCTGCTGGTGACCATCGGCTCCCTGCCGGGAACGGCGGCGGTGGTGGAGGATCCTGGGATCACCACCGACCCCGGACCGGACCGTGACGCGTTGATTTCTCTGGTGCGTCCGTTGGCGGAGTCGATTCGCGGCAACGATTTCCAGGCGTTGGCGCAGCTCGAACAGCTCGCCGGGCTGGCGCGGCGCGCGGATACCGCTGCCCATTTCGAACGCATCGGCGAGGCCCTGGATCGTTTCGCATTCGAGGAGGCGCGCGGGGAACTGCGCCTGCTGGCCAAACATTGGGGGATTGCGGACGGAGAGTGGACATGAACGACATACCGACGCGCTCGCGCATTCTGATCGTCGATGATCTGCCCGGCAACATCAAGGTGCTCGCCGAACTGTTGAAGGATGAATACGACATCTCCATGACCACCAACGGTCCGGATGCGTTGCGCCTGGCCCAGGGGGGCAACCTGGAGCTGATCCTGCTGGATATCGTGATGCCGGGTCTGGACGGGTTCGAGGTGTGTCGGCGCCTGCAGGCCGATCCGCGTACCCACGGGATTCCGGTGATCTTCGTGACCGGTCAGGGGGACATCGAGAACGAGGCGCGCGGTTTCGCCTGCGGCGCGGTGGACTACATCACCAAGCCCTTCTCCCCGCCGATCGTGCGGGCGCGGATCAAGACCCAGCTCGGTCTCAAACGCGCCAGGGTCCAGATCGAAAAAAGCAACCAGGAGATCCATCAGCTCAACGACAATCTGGTGGCCGTGCTCGCCGAACAGAAGCGCGCCAACGAGCTGCTGAACCGGGCCGATCACTTCATCCGCGCCACCTTCGGACGCCATCTCTCCGAGGATGGGGTGTCCACCCTGCTCGACTCTCCGGACAGCCTGCGACTGGGCGGCGAAAAGCTCGAAGTGACGGTGATGATGTCCGATCTGCGCGGCTTCACCCTGTTGAGCGAGCGGCTCCCGCCCGAAGAGGTGGTGTCGATGCTCAACCGCTACCTGGAGGTGATGACCGAAATCATCCTTCACCATCAGGGGACGATCATCGAGTTTCTGGGGGATGGCATTCTGGCCCTCTTCGGCGCGCCGGTGGGTCGCCCGGACGATCCCCGGCGCGCCGTGGCCTGCGCGTTGGCCATGCAGCTCGCCATGGAGCGGGTCAATGCCGAAAACCGGCGGCGTCATCTCCCGGAGTTCAAGATGGGGGTGGGTCTGAACACCGGCATGGTGGTGGCCGGCAACATCGGCTCGGACAAGCGCGCCAAATATGGGGTGGTGGGGAGTGCGATCAATCTCACCGGTCGCATCGAGTCGTTGACCCTGGGCGGACAGATCTTGATCTCCGATGCCACGGCGTTGGCGTGCAGCGGAATCCTGACCATCGATCGGAGTTGGGAGGTGATGCCCAAGGGGGCTGGCAGGCCGGTGCTGATCCACCAGGTGTGTGGCATGGGCGCGCCGTATTCGTTACGGCTTCCCCAGATGACGCAGACGCCGTTGGCGCGCCTGGCCGAGCCGCTGGCGATCCGGGTGCGGGTGATGGAGGGCAAGCATGCCGGGCAGTCCGAGCATGATGCCGGGTTGACCGCTCTGGCCTTCCCCGAGGCGGAGATGCATTCCGGTCTCAAGGTGGAGCGGTTGACCAATCTGCGTGTCGAGCTGGTCGGTCAGCCGGTGGGGATGAGCGTGCTTTATGCCAAGGTGCTCACCGAGGATGACGGGGACGGGCGGCAGAGGATCCATTTCACCTCCACGCCGGTAGAGGCGGAGTGGTTCCTGCGGCGGCTGGCGGAAGAGGTGGAGAACTGAACGGGTCGGAGGGTCCGGGGGCGGCAACCCGCCCCCAGCGACCACCCGACGCCCCCTACCCCTTCGAGGTCAGCTGGAACACCCCATCCCAATCCGCAGGAGGCGGACTCTCCAGATACTCCTTGCAACGCTCCACATAGGTGCGCGACGGCCCATCCTCCGGAAAAACCCCCAACGCCGCCTCGAACCGCTCGATCGCCTCCCGATAGGCCCGCCGGCGATACAGCTCCAACCCCTGCATGTAAAAATCCAACAGCTTCTGCTGCTCCGCGGTCAACCTGCCCTTGTGGGCGAGCAATTGATAGATCGGCACCGGCTCCTTCTTGCCCACCACCCGCACCACGTCCAGCGGCCTGGCCTCCACATGCTCCCTGGCCTGCTCGTAGGTGGTGCCGGAGACCATGATGTCGGAGGCATAGAACTTGTTGGCCCCCTCCAAACGGGCGGCCAGATTCACCGCGTCACCCATGATGGTGTAGTCCATGCGCTGCTTGGAGCCCATGTTCCCCACCACCATCGGTCCGGAGTTCAATCCCATGCGCACGTTCAGCTTGGGACGTCCCTCGGCCACCAGCCGCTCGCGCATCTCCACCATGTGGGCGCCCATGTCCACGGCGGCCATGCAGGCCAGGGCGGCATGGTTGGGCTGATCGAGGGGCGCGCCCCAAAAAGCGATGATCGCATCCCCCTCGAACTTGTCCACCGTGCCGTCGTAGCGGGCGATGATGTCGCACATGGCGGTCAGGTACTCGTTGAGAAGCTGCACCAGTTCGTTGGGGGTGAGTTTCTCGGAGATGGTCGAAAAACCGGCCACATCGGAAAAATAGGCGGTCATCTCGCGCTGTTCGCCGCCCAGGGAGAGCTTGCTCGGATCCTTGACCAGGATGTCCACCACCTTGGGGGAGAGATACTGTCCGAAGGCCCCCTTGATCATCCGTTTCTGGCTCATCTCCAGCATGTAATAGCGGATGGTGATGGCCAGGAAACCCAATGCCCCGGCCAGCAACGGATAACTCATCGCCAACACCGTGTCCAGATGGACATAGGCGTAAACCGCCACCGCCACATAGACGAGAATGATCGCGAAAGCCAACAGGGTGCGCTTGAGGGGGTGCTGCATGGTGCCGGTGAGGAGCACGCCGATCATGAAAAGCAGCATGACCACGATCTCGACGTTGCTCGAGGCCGGACGCAGGGGCGCACCCTTCATCAGGGTGCCGATGATGTCGGCGATGATCTCGACCCCGTAGACCATCCCCACCGGGGTGTCGAACCAGTCGTGGGAGACCTCCGAGGTGTCTCCGACCAGCACCAGCTTGCCCTTCACCCACTGGGAAAGCTCCGCGCGTTCGCTTTCGTCCAGATCCTCGATATCCAGAAACTCCAGGGCCGACAGTCCGGATTGACTGAGGAACTTGTTTCCGGCGGGCAGTTGCGGAAAATCGATGTACAGCTCGTTGTTCTGGTTGAGCGGAATGGCGAGCCTGTCGCCCAGCAGCAGCTTGCCGTTCTCCAGACGCGGCTCCACCCCCCAATGCATGGCCACAGCCTTGACCGAGTAGGGCCATCCCTTCTCCTTCTGGGCGATCTCCGGATAGATCTTCAACCGCGACAGACTGGTGACGATGGCGCTCTGGGAACCGATGTTGGTGTAGCCGTATTCGCTCACCTCGGCGAGCCTGGGGGTGGCGCGGTTGAGTTTGACGAATTTCCCGTCTCGAAACTCCGCCTGGGCGACCAGCAGCACGTTGCCGGCCTCCTTGAGGAGCCGGGCGGTGGGGTCATCCTCCTGGTAGGAGCTGGGAAAGTCCATCAGCACGTCGAGGGCCACGGTCTTGGCGCCCAGGGCCTTGAGGTTGGCGGCGATCTTGCCCAGATCGGTGCGCCGCAGGGGGAAGCTGCCGTAACGCTCGAAGAACTTCTCGTCGGTGTTGACCAGCATGATCTCCTGGGAGGGGCGCATCTTCTGTGGATCGCCGTGACTCAAGCGCAACAGATGGCGGAAGGAGATGGTCTGCTCTTCCAGCAGGGCGAAGGTTTCGTGATACTCCGCCGGGATCATCAGGAGAAACAGGATGATCGTGGCCAGAATGTCGTAGCGGAACAGAAATCTCCCAAGACTTCCCATCAAGCATCTCCTTCGATCGAAAACATCTTCGCATGACGTTGCCGCGAACAGGGCCCGCCACCTTGGGGAGGCTGAACCGTGACGCACGGTCAAGAGTTGGCGACCCACCCCCTCGACAAGGCACCGTCAACCCTGTTGGGATCCCATGCGGATCGATGAACAAAACCACCCAAAAAAAAACCGCCCGAGGATGATGCCTCAGGCGGTGGTGCGATTTCAATGGCCCGTGACGCGATTTCCCTTCGGACGTCATGGCAATCGCCCGGAGGGTGCCGTGAAACCCCGCGCGGGCGTTCCACGGCAGGGGGATCCCCCCGGCATGCCAGTCAGGAGCGGCTCACTGCTCGGAGAGCATCTTCTGATACTGGGAGGCCTCTTCCTTCTGGAGATCCTTGAGGTTGAGGTCGTGATAGGTCTTGATCAGCATGGGCCGCATGTCCACGTCGGAGGGGTTGTCCTTGAAATATTTGCGGTACAGGTCCATGGCCGCGACCGTGAAGCCGCGATCCTCCAGGTAGGCGCCCATCATGAAGTCATCGCCCGGAGCCAGGGCCTGCATCTCCTTCATGCCCTTTTCCACCGGCTTGAGGGCCTCGCCCTCCAGCCAGTTGATGGTGCTGGGTTTCTTCGGCGCATAGACCTCCTGGCCGTTCTGCATCACCCGCACCAGGTACTCATGCTTGCCCGCGGTCAGTCCCGCCACCTTGTGGCGCACGATCTTGTCGCTGGAGGCTGCCACCGGGGTGGACTTGCCGTCGATGATCAGCTCATAGGCGTACTCGTTGCCGGCATTGGCCCAGGCCAGCTCCGGATACTGGGCGGAAAGGGAGATCTCCTTGACGGTTTCGAGCTTGACCACCTTTTCGGTCTTGTCCTTGTCCACGCTGCGCCGCACCGTGGTATAGCGCTCGGCCTTGGCGAAACGTTTGTCGAGATTCTCCAGAAGATCGCCGCTGCTCTTCTCCGGCTCGGAGAGGGTGCCGGAGACCTTTTCGATGTTGTCGGCGGTGATCTTGATGGCCGAGTTCGGTCCCAGGGTCTGGACGGTGCCGGTGGCCTGATTGATCAATTTGGTCGAACCGTCAGCCGCAGTGCGGAGTTGTTGGCCCTCGGAGAGCAGCTTGTTGCGCGTGACCGGTTTCCACTTGTCGCACTCCTTGCTGCAATACTCGACGTTGCCTTGGGCCTGCGTGGCCATGGCCACAGGATTGGCCTCTGCCCACGCCTGACCCGCAAGGCCAGGACCGGCGAACAAAAACGCCAGGGCCAGAAGAGGGAAGCGACGGTTGATCATGGGAATCTCCTTGGATTGATGATTTTAAAGTTGCGCTCGTGTCGTGCATGATTCCGGCGATCGCCAGCCACGCCGCGCGTCAAGGCCGCTCACGAGCGACGAACGGATACGGTTCATCTGTTGAATGACCCTAATGACAAACCACGCGGAAAGGAAAGTCAAGAAAATAGAAGCGTTCAAGGGTCTGGATGACCATTTGTTACACGATTCTTCAACCCGAAGACACGGATGTAACAAACTCTATCGAGACTTCCAGATTTGCGTTACCCCTCCGGTTTCGTGAAGGAATTCGTAACTTGACAGGATGGGGGGAGATCCCCCTCACCCCCCGTACCATGGGACTCCCTGAGAGGAGTTCCATGGTAACTTGCAGGATGGGGGGAGATCCCCCTCACCCCCCGTACCATGGGACTCCCTGAGAGGAGTTCCATGGTAACTTGCAGGATGGGGGGAGATCCCCCTCACCCCCCGTACCATGGGACTCCCTGAGAGGAGTTCCATGGTAAAGATACCGCAATGGTCCGTATCCTTTTGCAAGGAAAAATCCCTCAAGAGGGCGCAAGACGCTGCCGATCTGTATAGCAATGGATGAATTCTTCAACCGGATTGTGAGGTAGAGATATGGACATGGCACAGGTGTCGCCGGAATCCGCATCAATCCAAAGAACGGTCAAGGATGGCCGGGTTTCAGGCGGGGTGATGACCCTCGCAGCATCGCAGGCGCTTTCGGCAAGAGGCCAAAGCGAAAACGGAACAACCTATCGGGGACGCGACGTGGTGGATGTGGCCGGGCTGGAAGCGATCGGCGAAGCCATCCGTCAGTTCCGCGGCCAGGAGGCCCTGCCCATCCCGGAGTCGATGGGCAAGGCGATTCGCAGCCTGGTGCGGGAGGTCCTGGATGGACTGCCCCATGGTGGTGTTCTGGTGGTGTGATGCCGTAACGTTGACCCGCAAGGGGTCTGAAACCGAATAACCCAAATCGCCTTGCGCGCGCCGTGCTTCCTGAATCTCAAGAAGGTCCGACACGCGCAAGGCAACAATCCAACTCCAACGGCGGTATCGGCAACGATTGTTGTGGTTTTGAACCGCGATCAGCTCGAAAAGCGTCATGCCCGGCAAGGCCGCATGCAAAATACGAGCGTCGTTTCCAAAAATCGGAAACGACGCTCGTGAAGGCTGCGCGCGGCGCATTTTTCGCAAACGCGAAAAATGCTTCTTGTAAAGAGCGCGCTAAAAGAAAAATCTAAAAACAAAACCCTGGGAGAAGAATCTCCCGGACGCTCTCTTTTTTTTCAACCGCGATCAGCTCGAAAAGCGTCATGCCCGGCAAGGCCGCGCGGCGCAACGTGCCAAACCGCGATCAGCTCGAAAAGCGTCATGCCCGGCAAGGCCGCATGCAAGATACGAGCGTCGTTTCCAAAAATCGGAAACGACGCTCGTGAAGGCTGCGCGCGGCGCCTTTTTCGCACAAGACGCGAAAAAGGCTTCTTTGTAAAGAGCGCGCTAAAAGCATAAATCTAAAAGCAAAACCCTGGGAGAAGAATCTCCCAGACGCTCTCTTTTTTTTCAACGGTAAAAGCCGCCTGCTCCAGGCGGATCCGATTCGAGATCACCGGGATTCGTGGACCATCACATCACCGCCCCGCCTCCCCATCACGGCGGCATGCCCGCCAGACGAAACCCCATCAACGACAAACCCCGATCCGGCCAAAGACTGGCACGGTGGGTCGCCTTGAGCAGATTCCCCCCGGAAAGCAGCCCCCCACCCCGAAACACCTTGGCCGTGCCATGATCCGGCCCCTCGGGATTGCTGCCCGGACTGCTCCGGTAGTAGCTCTCGTCGTACCAGTCCCCGACCCACTCCCAGACATTGCCGTTCATGTCATGCAACCCCAGCCGGTTGGGCAGGCGCTGTCCGACCGGATGAAGAACGCCGCCGATGCCGGCATGCCAGGAAAACGGGGTGGGATCGTCATCCGTGCCGCAATGGCGTTTGGTGGCTCCGCGCTCCCGACAGGCGAACTCCCACTCCGCCTCGGTGGGCAGGCGAAAACGACCGCCCCCCAGACCGTTGAGCCGCTCGATGAAACGCCGGACATCGTTCCAGGAGACATTCTCCACCGGCAGATCGGACTGTTCGATGGTCTGCACCGGCAGGGAACCCATCACCGCGCGCCACTGGGCCTGAGTGGTTTCGTGGGTGGCGAGCCAATAGTCGTCCACGCAGACCGTGTGCGCCGGTCGTTCGGGCGGAAGGCCCTGGTCGTCACCCATGGCGAAACAGCCGCCGGCAATGCGGATCAGGGTGATGCCGGAGCGAGGCTCCCGCCAGGCGACGTTCACCTCCGGGATGGTCTCCAGAGTGCCGAGCCGCTCCGTGACGGTCAGACGCAGGGAATCGGCGGGCGGCGCGTCGGAAAGGGAGTCGCCGCGAAAGGCCTCGGACCACTGGCAACCGCCGAACGACAGCGCCAACACCAACAGCAGGAGGGGCGCCCCGCGCCGGATGGGAGTGTTCATCCCCGCTCCTTGCGCACCACGCGCCACAGAAAACGGATCTCGCGCATCCCCAGGACCCAGGCCCCGACCAGGTAGACCAGCCCGCCGCCGGCCAGCATCAAGGTGACGGCGAGGGCCTGCTGGAACGTGGAGATGCCACGGACCCAGAGGATCTCGCGCACCTGGTGAAGGAACACCCCCATGATCAGAGAGGCGACGATCGCCTTGAGGAGGGTGACGAACACCTCGCGACTGACGGTGATGCCGATCTTGGCGCGCAAGGCGCGCCACAGCAGGGCGGCGTTCAGAAAGCCGGTGAGCGAGGTGGCCAGGGCCAGTCCGACGTGTTTGAGGGGGAACATCAGCACCACGTTCAACCCCATGTTGATCACCAGACAGAGGATGGCGATGCGCACCGGGGTGCGGGTATCCTTCATGGCGTAGAAGGCCGGCGCGGTCACCTTGACCATGGCCAGGCCGGAAAGACCGACCGCATAGGCCAGCAAGGCATCGGCGGTGAGCCGGGTGGCATCCGGGGAAAAGGCGCCCCGTTCGAACAACAGGGCCAGCATCGGTTCGCGCAGCACGATCAACGCCACGGTGGCCGGCAGGGTGAGAAAGGTGATCACCCGCATGGCCAGCTCCAGATCGCGTTTGAAACCGCTCTCGTCGCCCTGGGCAGCCTTGGCAGACAGAAGCGGCAGGATGGCCGTGCCCAGGGCGATGGCGATCAGTCCCAGGGGGAACTCCAGCAGACGATCGGCGTAATACAGATACGAGATCGACCCCTCGGGGAGCCAGGAGGCCAAAAACAGGTCGAAAAGCAGGTTGATCTGCGCCACCGACACCCCGAGCACCGACGGTCCCATGAGGGTGAGGATCCGTTTGATCGACGGGTGTTTGGGATCCCAGCGAAAACGGAAACCGAGTCCCAGCTTGCGCAGGGCCGGCAGTTGGAAGGCGAGTTGCAGAATGCCGCCCAGGGTCAGACCAACCGCCAGTCCCATCACCGGGGGATCGAAGTGACGGGTGAAAACGGTGGCGCCCAGGATCATGCTGACGTTCAAAAGGATCGGCGTGGCCGCCGGCACGGCGAAACGCTTGTGACTGTTGAGAATCCCGGCGGCGAGGGCCGCCAGGGAGATGAAAAAGATATAGGGAAAGGTGATGCGCGAGAGCAGCACCGCCAGATCGAACTTCTCGGCGTCCGCCAGAAAACCGGGCGCGGCGATCATCACCACCCCCGGCATGACGATCTGGGCCACGGCCACCACGATCAGAAGCCACATGGCCAGATGGGTGAAGACCGCATGCACCGTGTCGCGGGTCTCGTTGGCATCCCCCTTGGCCAGATGATCGGCGAAAACCGGCACGAAGGCGGTGGAAAAGGCCCCCTCGGCAAACAGGCGCCTCAAGAAGTTGGGCAGCTTCTGCGCCACGAAAAAGGCATCCGCCCCCATGCCGGCACCAAAAGCGCGGGCGATGATCATGTCGCGAATGAACCCGGTGATGCGCGAAAGCAGGGTGAAAAAGCCGATCACCGCCGTGGAGCGGAGCAGCTGGGTGTGTCCGGAACGTTCCTGAGGGGCCCGCGGGCTGTTCAACGTGAAAAAACCTTTGACGAAAGAGGGTGAAATGGGATTAAATATCCTATTGCGCCCGTGAATCGATTTCAACGGGTCTTTTGGATGCAATCCCCTCGATTTCATTAAAGCGCCAGGATGCATCCCACGATGGACGCTTATTCTCGACGTTTTCAAGCATAGGGAGTTTTTTCGCAGTGGCCAATATCAAATCTTCCATGAAGAGCATTCGGCAAACCGCCAAGCAGAACAGCCGCAACCGTTCCGCCAAGTCGCGCATGCGCACGTTCGTCAAAAACGTGGTGCAGGCCGCCGCCGCGGGCGATCTGCCCCGGGCCGAGGAAGCGCTCCGCATGGCCACTTCGGTCCTCGCCGTCACGGCACGCAAAAAGGTGATCCACCCCAACTCCGCCGCGCGTCACACCAGCCGTCTCAATGCCCGCGTCCGCGCCCTGGCGATCCAATCCGCCGCGCACGCCGGCTGATCGAATCTCTCGAGCAAGAGCGGGGGCGTTGCCGGATTCATCCCGATCCGGCAACGTCCCCGCGAGCCGTGATGCACTTTTCCGAACTACCCATCCCCGAAGCTGTCATGGCCGGAGTCCACGCCTGTGGATTCACCGAGTGTACCCCCATTCAGGCCCAAACCCTGCCACTCTCCTTGGCCGGACGCGACGTGGCCGGACAGGCCCAGACCGGAACCGGCAAGACCGCCGCCTTTCTCATCGCCGCCTTCTCACGCCTGATCCGCTCCCAGGAGGCAGGTCACACCGTCACCCATGACAGCGTAAGCCATCCCCGCGTCCTGATCATCGCCCCGACCCGCGAACTGGCGGTGCAGATCGAAAACGACGCCCGACGCCTGGCCGTGGGACTCGATCTGGTCATCGCTGCGGTCTACGGCGGGGTCGATTACGAAAAACAGCGCCTCACCCTCGTCGAGGGACGGGTGGATATTCTGATCGGCACGCCAGGCCGGCTGATCGACTATTTCAAGCAGAAAGCCTATCGGGTCTCCGCCGTCGAGGTGCTGGTGATCGACGAGGCGGATCGCATGTTCGACATGGGGTTCATCGAGGATCTGCGCTATCTGCTGCGCCGTCTCCCCCCCTACGACCGGCGTCAATCCCTGCTCTTCTCCGCCACCCTCTCCTACCGCGCCCAGGAACTCTCCTACGAGTACATGGACTCCCCGGAGGTGATCTCCACCACCGTGGACAGCCGCGCGGTGGAACAGGTGACGCAAACCCTCTATCACGTCGAGGGACGACGCAAAATCAGTCTGCTGGTCGGACTGCTGCGCCGCGACCTGGCGGACGATTCCGGCGCCCAGACCGGACGGGCCATGGTGTTCGTCAACACCAAGCGCATGGGCGAACGGCTCAAGGAGTGGCTGCGCGGCAACGGCATCCATGCGGGCTATCTCTCCGGCGACGTGCCGCAGGCCAAACGGTTGCACACCCTGCAACGCTTCCAGGAGGGTCTGGTCCCGGTCCTGATCGCCACGGACGTGGCCGGACGCGGGTTGCACATCGAAGGAGTCACCCATGTGGTGAACTTCGACCTGCCCGAAAATCCCGAGGATTACGTGCATCGCATCGGGCGCACCGCCCGTGCCGGAGCCACGGGTGACGCGATTTCGCTCGTGGATGAAGATGGGGCCTACCATCTCGAGGCGATCTTCGCATACCTGGGAGCCGAAATCCCGTCCACATGGCCGGAGAATGAACTGTTCGTCCATCTGACCCGTCCGGCACCCCCGGCACCGGGTCCGGAAGGCGAACCAACCGGTCCGGCGTCCACGTCGGGACGGCGACGCACCCGTTCGGGGCGCCCCGGACCGGGCGAGAAACGGACACCGGGAGCTGCCAGGGTAACCAGGGCGGGAACGGACGCATCCAAGGCGGGAACGGCTCCGGCTGAAGCGGGAACGAACGCATCCAAGGCGGGAACGGCTCCGGCTGAGGCGGGAACGGACGCATCCAGGGCGGGAACGGCTCCGGCTGAGGCGGGAACGAACGCATCCAAGGCGGGAACGGCTCCGGCTGAGGCGGGAACGGACGCATCGAAGGCGGATGACACCGGGTCGAACGTGGCCGCAGGTGGCGAAGCCGGCGACGTGGCGACCTCGGAGGCCGCGCGCAAACGGCGCAGACGACGCCGCAAACCGGCGGGGGGGAGCGCTCCGGCAGCGGATGGTTCCGACACCGCCGGGGGTTCCGATCCCTCCGCTTGAGGGAAACTCACCGCAATCCGAAGCTCATCGCCAGCCGGTTGAAGGAGCGTCCGCGCAAACCGGAAACGGTCGCGGTCCTTGCCGACCGTTCCCGAATGCGGCGAATCCTGTATCATGGAACTCCCGAAGGAAGGTCCATGATACAGGGGGTGAGAGGGGAGTCTCCCCTCCATCATGCACGTTACGGACAGTTCCTGGCCAGACGGAACCCCAGGCTGTTGTTGCGTCCGGACTGTCCGAAATAAAAACGAATCGCGGAGCGGATATGCTCCGGATCGTCGTGCCAGCCGCCGCCGCGATGGATGCGCAGCGCCGGCCCCTGCTCCGGCCCCTTGGGATCAACCTCCGGGGATCTGGCGTAGTAGCCGTCATCCTTGTAGCGGTCCTCGACCCACTCCCAGACATTCCCCAACATGTCGTGAAAGCCCCAGGCATTGGGCTGCAACTGCCCGACCGGATGCGGCTTGCCGCCGGTCTTGCCTTCCGCGTCGCCATGCCAGGCGTATTGCAGCATCTCCCGCTCGCCGTCTCCCCAATGCCGGATCGTGTTCGTGCCGGCGCGGGCCGCATACTCCCATTCGGCCTCGGTGGGCAGCCGATAATCGCTGCTCTTCTCCAGCTCGTTGATTTTCTTGATGAACTGCTGGGTCATGTTCCAGGAGACCTCCTGAACCGGCAGGGTACGTCCCTTGAACTCGCTGGGATTCTCCTTCATCACCGCGGTCCACTGCTCCTGGGTGACCTCGTACTTGCCCAGACAAAACGGCCTGCTGATGGTCACCTTGTGGCGGGGCTGCTCGGAGTCCCCGGCCTCGGTGTCGAAGTGCTTGTCCGACCCCATCAGGAAGGTGCCGGCTGGCACGCGGATCATCTCCATGCCGATGCTGTTGGTGATCACCTCCGGGGTCTCGGCCATGGCCACGCCCGGAACCAGGCCCAGGGCGGCCACGACGATCATGGCGGTTTGGTTCATTGTTCCGCGACTCCTTGCATGCTGATGGTTCTCTCGCCCGTTCATGCTGTTCCATCCTCATGGCTGGAAGGTCAAAAAGGCGACGATCAGGTAATTGGTGGAACCCACCAGATCAATGAAGGTCAGGGCCAGGGGGCCGGAGGCGATGGCCGGATCCGCGCCGATCCGCTTGAAGAAAAACGGCAACGACATGGCAATCGCCGAGGCCAGGGGGATGTTCATCGTCATGGCGATGCCGACGGTCAACGAAAGCAGGGGATTCTGGAAGAACAGATAGGCCGCGCCCGCCAGACAGATCCCGTAGAAGCCGCCCTGGATCACATTGGCGGCCATCTCCTTGCCGAGAAGCTTGAAAAAGTGGGTGTCGTTGAGCATTCCCAACGCCAGACCGCGCACCGCCACCGAGCCGGTCTGACTGCCGGCATTCCCGGACATGCCGATCACCACCGGGAAGAAAAAGGCCAGCTGCACGATCGAGGAGAGGGTCTCCTCGAAGCCGTCCAGGACCGCCGAGATCACCAGATAGCCGATGAAGGCGCTGATCAACCACGGCACCCGCACCTTGAAGATGTGGAACGGCGACTGGGCCAAAAGATCGTCCGAGACCACGCCGGCCCGTTTCATCTGAGCGCGGGTGTTTTCGTCCTGGATCACGTTCACCAGGTTGTCGATGGTGATCTGACCCACCAGGGAGCCGCGATCGTCCACCACCGGCAGGGCGAGCAGACGGTATTGGGAGATCTGCCGCGCCACCTCGTCGAGGGGGGTGTTGACATGCACCCGCACCAGACGGGAGTTCTCCAGATCCTCCAGGGTGGATTCGGGGTCGGCCAGCATCAGCCGACGCAGCGAGCAGACCCCGGCCAGACGTTTCTGGGCGTTCATGGTGTAGAGGTAGAAGACCGAATCATAGGCGCCGAGCCCCTGAATGATGCGGATCGCCTCGGCGGCCTGGGTCTTTTCCGACAGAATCAGCGCCTTGGGGGTCATCAGACTGCCGGCGGTGTTCTGGGAGTAGCCCTTGCTTTCATATTCGGTGAGTTGCAGATCCTCGTTCAAGGCATCCCGCAACCGTTTGGCCACACCCTCGTCCAGCTCCTTGAGGTTGCGTTCGCACGCCTCCTCGGGCAGACACTCGAGCATGGCGACGATGTGTTCCAGCTCGCAGTGGGTGAGGATATGGCACTTCAAGGTGTCGCGCATCTCCTCGAAGACCAGGGCCGCGTGTTGCGGCGGGGTGACGAACTCGAAGAATTCGTTGGCCTTTTCATTGGAAAAATCGTTCAGTACGCTGGCCAGGTCCGCGGGCTTGAGCTTGAACATCATCTGCGAAAGATGATAGCGGGCCCCCTTGCGGTGCAGCCGTTCGATGGCCTCCGGGATCTGTGGGTCATAGGATGGCGCGGAATGGCTGTCGCCATCGTCGAAATTCATCATGCTCATGGTCGTGTATCCTCGATTGGGCGGTTCGGTTGGGTACGGGTCGTGGCGTCACAGCCCATAGGTGAACGTGGCGATCAACAGGTAGTTGATCACGCCCAGGACATCGACCGTGGTCAGAACGTAGGGTCCGCCACCGACCGCCGGATCATGTCCCATCTTCTGGAGCAGGATGGGAAGGCTGGCGGCGATGATGCCGGCATAGAGGATGTTGCTTAAGATGCTGATTCCCACCACAAAGGCGAGCGTGGTGCTCTTGAAAACCACCATGGCGTAGGTGGAGAGACACACGCCGTAGAATCCGCCCACCAGCACGCCGACGCTGGTCTCCTTGAAGAGGAGCTTGAGATAGTTGTTGACCTTGATCTTCCCTGTGGCCAGACCACGAATCGCCACCGTGGTGGCCTGATTGCTGACGTTTCCGGCCATGCCGAAGATCATCGGCATGAAGAAGCTCAACTGAATCACCGTGGCCAGGGTGTGTTCGTAGTGACTTAAGATCCAGGCGGCGGCCAGACCACCCATGAAGGGGGCGATCAGCCAGGGGATGCGCGATTTGGCGATGTGGACGAAGGTTTGGGACATGACATCGAGTTTCGCGTAGACATCGGCCATCCTGAGCATGGATTGGGTGTCGGCGGCGCGGATGTCGTGAATCAGGTCGTTGACCGTGATGATTCCGCACATCACCCCCTGATCGTTGACCACCGGAATGGCCAGCAGGCGCGCCCTGGTCACCTTGCGGGCCACCTCCTTGACCGGCGTGCTCACATGCACGCTCATGACATCGTGATCGACGATCTCGGCGATGGGACGATCAGCCGGGGAGAGCAGCAGTTGGCGCAGCGAACAGACGCCGGTCAGGTGGTTCTCGGCGTTGACGGTGTAGGCGTAAAAGAGCGGCGCCTGCGCGGAAAGCTCCCGCACGATCTGCACCGCGGCACCCGCGAGGGTGGTATCGGGCAGCGAGAAAAAACGCGAGGTCATGAGCGATCCGGCGCTGTTCGACTGATAACGCGACAGGTTGCCGGCCTCGATCTGGGAGGTCTGTTGCAGCGACTCCATGAGCCGTCCGCCGACCCTGGAACTCAGATTGTGGATGACGCGCATCCGCGACTCGGCGGTGAGTCGCTCGAGTATCCCGACCGCGGCTTCGTCGGTGACGTGCGAGAAGATGTAGTTCTGGAACTCCTCGTTGACATCCTTGATGGCGCGACTGGCATTCATGGGGCAGTTGATCAACTCGAAGAGATCCATCGCCTCCTTGGGGTCCAGGGAGGAGTTGATCACCTGGGCGATGTCGGTGGGCGCGAGCTTTTCGATCACCCGGCTCAAGTGGACGGTTGCCCCCTTGCGGTAGAGTCTGTGGATGGTTTCGGCGTATTTGGGCGGTTTGGCTGGGGTGGATGGGTGTGGGTCGTCCACAATGATCGCGCTCATTAGGCTCCTCTGGAGACAAGGGAAACGACTCGGAGTCGCGCACGCGATCGATACGACAGGGGATGCGCGGCTCCGAACAAAAGCATGTGCCTGAATGAAGGGGTCAGGCTGCCACGGAAAACATGTTCATGCCCAGGACGCGCCGTCCGATCAGGAACGGCGACTTCATGATCATCTCCGAAACCTCTTCCCTGGTGGCGCGACGGGCCTGGGGCAGCGCGGGATGGAACGCCGCGTTCTGAATCGACGGACTCCGGGTCGCATGTTTCGGGGTCGAAGGAGTGCGGGTGGTGATCATGGGATTGGTGCTCCTCGTGGCCTGGCAAGGTGCGGTGGAATGGCGTGACGGTTCTTTTATTTGAAGAATGAGATCCTTAATGCAGAAACTTTATTGAGTTTATCTTGTCATTAGTTGATTTTGCAGATGGTACGAAGAATTTCCAACTGAAATATAGTGGAATTCTTTCCAACATTTTTCTTGATACCGTGAAGCGAAATTCAGGTGGATGGCCGTAGAATCCGCGGTGGCGGGACGGACACGGCAGAGCGAAACCCGGGAGACGTAGAACTTAATCGTTCAACTTATCAATGTGTTAGAATATTCTGTGTCGTGATGCATCGCACACCGCGCCAGGGACGTGCGCCCTCGGATCGGGATGGAAGGGTGGGGCGGGTTTCAGAATTCTGGGCTCCAATTTCTGAATGGGGGATAAAACACGAACACTATTTTTTATTGGCCTATGCATGTGAAATTAATTTATCGTTGCATCCCCAGGTGAAAACAGGGAATATCGATTCAGTCGCCTGGGGGAACCAAGAAGAACATGGGGCCATTCTCCACCCGCGCGACCGGTGGCAACGCCGTGTCCACATCCGGGAGGCACCCTTGGGCAATCTGTGGGATCTGAAAGGCCGCTTCGTCGGCATGGTGTTGATCCTCATCTGCGTCATCGCCATCGAGGGGGTGGTCGGCATCTACGGCTTCAACGTGGTGCGCGATCACATCGAACATCTGGATCGCTTCCTGATCCCCCTGATGCGCTCCCTGTCGCGCATCGAAAGCCTGCATGTTCAGCTCAACCATCAGTTCGAAAAGGCCCCGCGCGACGAACAGTCCTCGGACCACATCCTGGTCAACCGGCGCATCATCCACGATCAGACCACCCGCATCCGGGAGGAGACCCTCCAGGGGATCGAAACCGCCGAGGTGGCCTCCAGGTCGGAGACCCTGACCGGCAATCTCCCGGAGCTGCGCAAGATCACCCAGCGGCTGGTGGAACTGCGCGCGCTCCAGGTGAGTCTGGACGAAACCATCGCCAAGACGCCACTCGCCGGTTCGGATGGCATGATCCGTCTGCCGATCGGCATCAACCGCCAACTGGTGGACGAGTCCGAACACCAGTACTCCCGCGCCGACGTGCTTCTGGAGCTGGTCGAAGACGCGATGGGCAGTTCGGTGACCTCGTTGCTGCGTCTGAGCGACAAGACCATCTTTCAGTTGATCACGGTCTGGATCTTGAGCGTGGTGGTGTGTGTGCTCCTGGCCGGAGCGCTGGCGGTGAGCATTCTGCGTCCGATCCGGCTGGCGCAACGGGCGGTCCGACACATCGCCGAGGGCGATCTGGACTTCCACATCGATCCGGCCTCCGACGACGAACTCGGTCAACTCCTGCACGCCATGGCCCACATGGCCCAGGCGCTGCGCGAGCGGCAACGGGTCGAAAGCCTGCTGCGCGAGTCCGAGAAGATGTCCTCCCTGGGCCGGCTCTCCATCGGTCTGGCCCACGAGGTCAACAACCCCCTGGCCAATGCGGTGGTCAACCTCGAGGTGCTGGAAAACGAACTGGCCGAACAGGCCCCGGCCCATATCGAACGGTGCGCCGTGGTCCGGCGCAACGTGGAGAAGGCCATGACCATCACCCGCGAACTGCTGAACTTCTCCCGCCCGGATCTCCCTTCCATGGGACCGGTGCAGCTCCAGGACGCCATCGAGGGGGTGATCCTGCTGCTCGGACAGCGGTTGCGGTCGATCCGGATCCATCTCGATCACGACGAAGATCTGCCCGAGGTGATGGGCATGAGCGGCAAATTGCAGCAGGTGTTCATGAACCTGATCCAGAACGCTATCGAAGCCATGCCGCATGGCGGAGAGCTGGTGATCGCCTCGCAACTGGAGACCGAATGGGTACGGATCGACATTCGCGACAGCGGTCCGGGCATCGAACCGACCCTCTGCTCCAAGGTGATGGAACCGTTTTTCACCACCCGCATCGAACGGGGCGGCGTGGGTCTGGGGTTGACCGTGTGTCAGAACATCCTCGACCAGCACGGCGGTTCGCTGGTGTTCGACACCACCCCGGCTCCGGAAGGGGGGTTGCGGGCCATCGTCCGTCTGCCCCGGCCCGGCTCGCGCACGGGTTCATCACGGCAACATGAGGTCAAATGAAGAGATGAATGGCATGAATCCCATTTTGATCGTGGACGATGACCCGGATTTCTGCCAGGTGGTCATCGACGTGTTGACCAAAGCGGGCTTCCCCACCTTGCGCGCCGGCAGCGGTCACGAGGCGTTGAACGTGCTCCGGCACACCAAGTGCGACATCGTGCTGCTCGACCTGGTGTTGCCGGGCATGGATGGTCTGGAGGTGCTGCGGCGCATCCATGAGCTGGACGAACATGCGAAGGTGATCCTGATCACGGCCTTTGCCACAATCGAGAACGCGGTGAACAGCATCAAGATGGGGGCCACGGAGTTTCTGACCAAACCGTTCCGGATCAACGACTTCACCACCATGATCCATCGAACGATCGAGGAGATCCGTTTCGAGGGCAAAGCGCGGGAACTCAATCTGGATCCGTTGCTGGCCAGTCTCTCCCATCCGATCCGACGCGGCATCGCCGATGCCCTGAACGAACAGGAGGAGCTGCGCCTCACCGACCTGATGCAGCGGCTCTCCATCACCGACCACACCAAGTTGACCTTCCATCTGAAAAACCTGATGGAGCACGGCATCATCGACAAAAACCGCAACCGCGGCTATATCCTGACCCAACGGGGGCGGATGCTGCTTTCCGGCCTGCGGCGCATCTCCATGAGCCTGGGGGTGAACGGTCACGTCAAGGTGGGATGAGGGTACTCCGACGCGAGGCGAGCCTGGGGGTGAACGGTCACGTCAAGGTGGGGTGAGGGTACTCCGACGCGAGACGAGCCCGCGTCTGACCTGGCCCGAGATTCCGGGAAGCGTCCGCTCCCCGGAGTCGGCATGGGATGGCCCCGGCCTTGTGGTCTATTCGACGGTGGCGAAAAACTGCGCGAAGGCGTGATCTTCGCGATTCACATGGTTGAGCAGCCATTCAAGCATCCAGCGCCGCAACTCCTTCAAATCCTTGTCATTCCCCTCGGTCACCTTCCTCTGGAATTCGTTGAGCTGTTCGATCAACTGGTTGTGAATGGTGCGGTGCTGGGCGGCGTTCGGATAGTTCCGATGGATCAGGGTCTCCTCTTCGTCGGCGAAGTGGGCCTTGGCATAGACGATCAACTCATCGCACACCGTGGAGAGAGATTCCCACTCCTGGGGCGTCGGGGAGCGCTCGCCGGTGACCGCGGCACCGAGAATTTCATCGGCATCGACCACGATGTTGAAAAGCTTCTCATGGGCGAGATTGAAACGCGGTTCACCGACATCCGCCATGGAGGCGAGGAGCTTGGAATGAAATTCGCTTTTCATGGGTGCTTCGATCCTTCATGCTGTATGGGACTGGTCAACGATGCGCCATCCCGGGTCCAGGATGCGGCATGGGCCATCCCGATGCGTGGGTTCCCGGGATCGGGGCCGGTTGCAGCGGGTCCTTGCCTGGAAATGGGTGGACTCTTAATGCCACGTTTTGGCAGGGTTGTACAGACTCTTTGGCCCGAGGGTCCGGACCGGTTCGCAATTGTCGCTAATAATGGAAAAATATGCAAAATCCGCTCAGAATTCTCTTCATCGAGGACCACGCCGACCTGGCCGCCAATCTCGCCGACTACTTCGAATCCAAGGGCCATGTGGTGGACATCGCCATGGATGGGGTCACCGGACTCCACCTGGCGTTGGTGAACGGGTATGACATCATCGTGCTGGATCTGATGCTGCCCGGCATGGATGGCATCACGGTGTGCCGCAAACTGCGTCAGGAGGCGCGACGACCCACGCCGGTGATCATGCTCACCGCCCGCGCCACCCTGGATGACAAGGTGTCGGGCTTTTCCAGCGGCGCAGACGACTATCTGATCAAGCCTTTCGAACTCAAAGAACTGGAGATGCGCATCCTGGCCCTGAGCAAGCGGGCCACGGGTCGGGTGAGTCGTCGGGTGCTGCACGTCGCGGACCTGGAGTTCAACCTGGACACCCTGCGGGTGCAACGGGCCGGTCAAACCCTGGAGTTGCCGGCGATTCCGTTGAAGATTCTCGAACTGCTCATGCTGCGTTCTCCTGGCGTCGTCGAACGCGCGGACATCGAACATGCGATCTGGGGCGACGACCCCCCGGACAGCGACGCACTGCGCGTTCACATGCACACCCTGCGCGCCGCCATTCAGGCGCATGGCCCCACCCCGCTGCTGCACACCCTGCGCGGCATCGGCTACCGACTGGCTCCACCCGATGCGTCGGCTTGATCTGCGTCCGCGGGTGGCGTTGGCCTTTGCCGCATTCGGGGCGGCGATCGCCTGTCTGATGGCCCTCTCCCTGTACATGGCCACCCACGATCTGGGAATGCGTCTGATCGACGAGACCTTGAGCGCCGAACTCGACGACTTCTTCGCCCGTCGCGAACGCAATCCCCACTCCCTGCCGCCCCGGACCGTGACCCTGCACGGCTACATCACCAGCGCCAGCGATTCCACCCGTGAGTTGCCGGAGTATCTCGCCCCGCTCCCGCCGGGCCGTCACGATCTCATGGTGGGGGCCTCCACCTATCGGGTGGCGGTGGCGGATCGGGATGAGTCGCGTTATTATTTTCTCTACGACACCTCGTTGCAGCACCGGCGCGAGGAGCGGTTTCTGTTGTTGGTGGCGATCAGCATTCTGGCCATCGTGTTGATCTCGGCGGTGGGGGGATTCTGGCTGGTGGGCGGGGTGATCGCGCCGGTGACCGAATTGGCCCGCAAGGTCAAGGATCGTTCGCCGGATCTCTGGTCGCTGCGTCTGGCGGATGCCTTTGCCCAGGATGAGGTAGGGGAGCTGGCTCACGCCTTTGATCTCCATCTGTCCCGTCTGCGTGCCTTCATGGAGCGGGAGCGGGCTTTCACCGCGGATCTGAGTCATGAGCTGCGCACCTCGCTGGCGGTGATTCTCGGGGCCACCGAAATCCTGATGTCCGACGATGCCTTGTCCGACAAGCAGCGGGCGCGGGTGGAGCGGGTGGAGCGTGCCGCGCGGGACATGGCGGAGATGGGTTCCGCGTTGTTGCTCATGGCGCGCGAGGAGCGGGCGTTGGCTTTGGACGAGCAGGCGCCGGTGGCCGAGGTGGTGACCGAGGCGGTGGAGAAGCATCGTTTCCTGTTGAAAAACAAACCGATTCAGCTCGTGGTGCGCGTGGATCCGGCTTTGCGTCTTGCCGTGGATCGAGGTTTGCTGTTCATCGCGGTGGCCAATCTGATCCGCAACGCCTTTGCCTACACCGAACAGGGGGAGATTCACATCCTGTTGGAGGGGAACACTTTGACCATTCGCGATACCGGTCGTGGTTTGCGGGCCCGGCAGGCGGACGCTTTGTTGCCGCGTCATCTCACCCAGCATCAGGGAGCCGGCATTGGTCTGACGTTGGTCAAGCGCATTTGCGAGCGGTTTGGTTGGGGATTTTCCCTGGAGGGGCAGGAGGGGATTGGCACCACAGCCATGATGCGGTTTGCGGTTTGATGGGGGTGGAAAAGGTGGGCAGATCCCCCAACCTCCCATCAACCCGCCGTCACCCCCCTGCCATCACTTTTTTCCCGCCTTAACCTCCCGTTAACCCGCCATTAACCCCCCATTCACCCACCCTGGCACAAACTCGCCCGCATCTTCAATCGCACGGGAGAACGTTTTGCCATGGGTACCCCAGATCTCACCTCACACCCCCTGCTCACACGCCTGCCCCCCCTCCAATGGTGGCATCGGGTCACACGCGACACCCTCAAGGCCGACCTCATCGCCGGCGTGACCGGGGCCATCGTCGTCCTGCCCCAGGGGGTCGCCTTCGCCGCCATCGCCGGCATGCCCCCGGTCTACGGCCTCTACGCCGGCATGGTGCCGGCCATCGTGGCCGCCCTGTTCGGCTCCTCCTGGCACCTGGTCTCCGGACCCACCACCGCCGCCTCGATCGTGCTCTTCTCCATGCTCTCCCCTCTGGCCGAACCAGGGAGCGAACTGTATGTCCGACTGGCCCTGACCCTCACACTCATGGTCGGGATCACCCAACTCGCCCTCGGCTTCATGCGCCTCGGGGTGCTGGTCAATTTCATCTCCCACTCGGTGGTGATCGGCTTCACCTCGGGAGCGGCACTCCTGATCGCCTCCAACCAGCTCCAGAACTTCTTCGGCATCCCCATCCCGCCCGGAAGCAACCTCATCCAGGCCGCGTCCCATCTCGCCGGACACCTCGACACCCTGAATCCCTGGATCACCACGGTCGGGCTGACCACTCTGGCCGCCGGTCTGCTCTGCCGACGGCTGCTGCCGAAAATCCCCTACATGATCGTGGCCATGATCGGCGGCGCCTTGACGGCCTGGCTCCTCGAAACCCTGCTCCCGACCCCCACCGGCATCACCCACGTCGGCGCCCTCTCCGCCCAACCGCCCCCCCTCTCCATGCCCGACCTGTCGCTGTCCACCCTGCGCACCCTGGCTCCCGGAGTCGTCGCCGTCACCCTGCTCGCCCTCACCGAGGCCATCTCCATCGCCCGCGCCATGGCCCTGCGCTCCGGACAGAACCTGGATGCCGATCAGGAGTTCATCGGTCAGGGACTCTCCAACCTGATCGGCAGCTTCTTCTCCGCCTATGTGGCCACCGGCTCGTTCAACCGCAGCGGCCTGAATTACGACGCCGGAGCCCAAACCCCACTCTCGGCGACCTTCTCCGGCGTGATCCTCATCGGTCTGGTCTCCCTGATCGCACCCCTGGCCCAACACCTCCCGAATGCCGCCATGGCCGGCGTGCTCTTTCTGGTCGCCTGGGGCCTGATCGATTGGCATCACATCCAAAAGACCCTCCAGGCCAGTCGCTCCGAGGCTCTTATCCTCATCTCGACCTTTCTCGGCACCCTGTTCCTGAACCTGGAACTGGCCATCCTGCTCGGCGTCATGCTCTCCCTGGGCATCCACCTGGCACGCACCTCCCATCCGCGCGTCTCGTTCCGCATTCCCGATCCCGAACACCCCAGACGCCGCTTCATGTCCGCATCCCAAGGCACCGAGTGTCCGCGCATCCGGATCGCACGGGTGGACGGTTCACTCTTTTTCGCCGCCATCGGCGCCGTCCAGAAACAACTCGAACAACACGCACCGCCCCAGATCCACCTCGTTCTGGTGGCCTCGGGGATCAACTTCATCGACCTCTCCGGCGCGGAATTCCTGGCCCAGGAGGCCGGCAAACGTCGCCTGGCCGGCGGCAGCCTCTCGATCGTGCGCCTCAAGGAACTGCCCCGCGCCACCCTGGAACGGGGCGGATTCCTGAAAACGATCGGTGCGGAGAATCTCTACAACGCCAAACTGGATGCGATCCAGACCATCTTCACCCGCATGGATCCGGCAGGCTGTGCCGCCTGCCCCTGGCGCGTCTTCGCGGAGTGCGAGGCGATCACGAAAGAGACGCCCGAACCGACCGCGCGGATTCTCCCCCTCTCCCCGCCGCTGGCGGCATGACCCTCCACTTTCCACCATCCAGGGCCAAGCTCATGATCACCCGACCCGAACGGATCATCGCCATCGTCGAACCCCTGCCCGCCGGCGAAACCATGGCCCGACGCATCCTGGGCCTGTTGCGCGAAACCCCGGTCCGCGAACTGCTGTGGGTGACACTCACCGGCCCGCTCGGACTGGAGTTCGACTGCGGCCAACTGCCCCTGACCACCCCATCCGAATGGCTCCACCAGACCCAGGAGAGTCTCCAGTGCCGTTGGCATGACCTGTCGCGACGTATCGAAATGCCGCGCTGGCGTTTCATGCTGGTGCCGGGCGCGGTCAATCCCGCCCTTGCGGAACTCTCCGCCACCTGGAGCGCCGATCGGATCATGCTCTCCCAGGCGGACTGGCCGGTGGTTTCCGGGCAGGACGCACCCGCCTGGCTGTTCCCGCCCCGCGCGCTCACCGGAACCCCGCATCTGCTCCCCAACCCACCGGGCCTGCTGGCCCGCTCGCTTGCCGATCTGCGCGCGCTCGTGAGTCAATCCTGGTGACGCGAAGCGCCGACGCGATGCAAACACCCCCTCTGGAAGATTTTATGGCGTTAAGACATTTTTAACGTCTTCTTAACGTTCAGTTAACGCAGATCTTGCCAGACTCCCTCCCGAGCCGGATGCCACGCGGAACACCCCACAACAGCCCCTTGCATCCCGCCCTTCTGTCTTCATCGACGATCCATTCGGGAGTGAATCATGTCTGCTGACGACCAAAAATCCAGGGATTTTCGCAAGCTTCTGCTCTGGGGACTCCTCTCCGTCGGCCTGTATGGCCTGCTGTGGACCTTTGAAAGTGAGATTCTCGCCCTTTCGGCGAATGGCCGTTGGTACTTCTCCGTTCCGATCGCCATCGCCTTCCTCTTCTCCTTCGTCCATGGCCATTTCACCGCGGAATTCTGGGACAGCCTCGGCATCCAGGCCAAAAAGTGAAGTTTCCACGACACGACGCAATCGTTTAACAGGAACGGATATCATGGAATCGCTCAATTTCATCCAACTGGATATGGTCAACGCACTTTATCTTTTCATCGTCGGCTTCGTCGGTGGACTGGTGAGCGGTTTCATCGGCTCGGGTGGGGCCTTCGTGCTGACTCCGGCCATGATGAGCCTGGGCGTGCCGGGCATCGTCGCCGTGGCCAGCAACATGTGCCACAAATTTCCCAAGGCCCTGGTCGGCGCCCTCAAACGGGCCCGCTATGGTCAGGTGGATGTCAAGATGGGTTTGATCATGGGGATCTCCGCCGAAGCGGGCGTCCTCACCGGCGCCCACTTCCAGGAGCTGATCAAGCAACGCTTCGGCGACATCGGCTCGAATCTCTACGTCTCGGTGGCCTTCGTGCTGGTACTCGGCATTGTCGGAGGGTTCGTGATGCGCGATACCATCAAAACCCACCGCGCCGGGATCGCCGAGGAGGAGAAACCCGGACGCCTGGCCCTGTGGGTGCAAAGCATCCACATTCCGGGCACCATGGTCTATTTCAAGAGCATCAACACCTCCATCTCGATCCTCTTCACCCTCCCGCTCGGTTTCGCCACCGGACTGCTCGCCGCCACCATCGCGGTGGGAGGATTCATCGGTGTGCCGGCCCAGATCTACGTTCTGGGTCTCAACAGCCTCATGGCCTCGGCCACCGAGCTGGTGATCGCCTTTGTGATGGGCCTGGGCGGCACGATCAAATTCGCCTGGAGCGGCTACGTGGACATCCGTCTGGCCATGATCATCCTGGCGGGCTCGCTTTTCGGGATCCAGCTCGGCGCCATCGGCACCACCTACGTCAAGCCCTTCATGATCAAGCTGGTGATGGGGGTGATCATGCTCACCGTCATGGTGAGCCGTGCCCTGGTGATCCCGGTCTATCTCTCCCAGCTGGAGATCCTGCCACCCATGGATCCGACCACCATGAGCCTGTTGAAGAACGTCAGTTTCCTGGTGATGATCCTCGCCCTGGCTCTGGGTGCCGGCATCATCGTCACCGCGCTCATCCAGGGCCGCCGCGCCGCCAGACTCGAAACGCTCCGGAAACCCATGGCCATTGCCGTGAAACCCACCGTGTGATCCAGACCGATCGGAGGTCCGAGATGGAGGGTTTCCCGCGCATCCTGGTCGTTCTCGATCCGAATGCCGATCCGGACCGACTGATCCGAACCGCCGTGCAAATCGGCAACCGGCATGCGCGCGCGCAACTGTTTTTCGTCTCCCATCTGGATCCCGCGCGCGCGCCAAGGCGGTCGCAAACGGATGAGGGCGACGGCGCGGCTTCCGAGGAAGCTGCTTGCACAGCCTTGCGATCGAAACTGGATGCGTTGGGATGCGACTGCCCATCCACCCGGATCGCCACGGCCCACTCCCCCCATGAAGTGCTCCCCTTGGCCTGGGCATGGCGTGCCACGCTGATCCTGTCCGATCCGGCCAGCGCCCGTGAGGTACGGCAAGGGTGGTTCCCCTGGCTGCACGCTCCCATCCCCCTGCCCTGTCCGCTGCTGGTCGTGCAGAGCGAGACCACCCCCCCTCTCCTGCCCTGGCGTGGATGGTTGCATCGGCTGCGCCAGATGTGGCCATCGCGGGATGTGGCACCGCTCGGTCCTTCCACCGGCCATTGAGTGACAGCGCACCGTCGGGATGCGTGCGATCCAGTGCGTCCTGGCGGGTCGGGAGCGGGATTTTGCCGTGTTGGGATGGGAATGGTGGCGTGACCGCCTACCGCTTCTTGACCGGCAGCTCCTGCCGTGCCCGCAAATGGGTCCGAATCACCGCCAACGTCTCCTCCGGCCCGCGATCCAGCGTGCCACACTCGACGAACAGAATGTGCTTGCCACGCAACCGGCAGGTGACGTGAAACACCCTGGCCCAGATGGTTTCATTGCCAGCCGGCTCGTAATCGGGATGCAACCCCAACACCACGCCACGTAACAGATATTTCAGAATCCCCGGCGGCTGATACGCCTCGACGATGAACGACCATCGCAACGGCGCCACCATCAACCGGATGTCGTGAATCCCCCCGAAATTGATCCGTACCAGGGCCCGACAGCCCGGAACCAACAAACGCCGCACGGCCAGGAAGGTCACAATCGTCCCAGCCCCCCAGAAGAAGGGTCGCAATACCCCGGCCAGGAGCTGGGGCGGCTCCAGGAGAGTCCCCCACCCCATCAACTCCCCCAACCCATTGCCCAGCATGGCCAGTCCGCACACCAGCATCGCCCCAACATGGTTGTCGCTGGAGAGCAGTTCCAGATTCACCGGAATCACCTCATGTGCATCACCTGCCATGCATCCACTCCATATTTCTGCTTCCGGTCTGAAACAAAATTTCCAATTTTCGACAAAAAAGACTTGACGCCCACCCTGGGAGTCACTATCTTACGCTCATGTTGCACTGCAACATAAACATTCGCTTCCAGCGCGACTCCACCGTACCCACTCTCCATACCATGAGGACACGGACATGAATAGCGACAAAATCACCAAAAAGATGACCGACATGACCCGGATGATGCTCGATTCGATCACCGAGTTGCAAAAGATCAACGACAACACGGTGCGCGAGCTTGCCCGTCATCAGCTCGACTCCATCGAAGAGTTCAACACCGCCGGCGCCCGTCAGTTGGATCAACTGGCCGGAGCCAAATCCCCGAAGGAGCTGTTGGCCGCTCAGACCGAAATCGCCTCCGAAATCGCCAAGGATATGCGCGAGAACACCATGCGCGCCATGGAGATCCTGACCCAGGGTCAGAAGGAGCTGAAGGTCTTCCTGGAGAAGAACGTACAGCAATTCATCGAGAAAACCAAGATCAAAGACTGAATACTGCCACGCAAGGCTGTCCGGTCATGCCCGACAGCCAACGATGGGCCATGGACAGCCCAAACGCGCGGACATGACGAGAAACCCGGTGCGAATGGAGTTGAACCGGGTGCGCCTGGTGGTTCCAGGGATGGAGTCACCAGGCGCACATCCCAAATTACGGTGGCTGGATTGAAAGGCCGGGGAGACTCTCCCCGGCTTTTCTTTTGCCGGTCATCGCGCGCCTGGCCAACCACGAAAAAAATGCCTCCCGCCTCTTGCCGGTCATCGCGCGCCTGGCCAACCACGAAAAAAATGCCTCCCGCCTCTTGAAACCGCGTGCCACGCCTCTTACCTGATGAGCAAGATCACACGCATGATCCACATGATCATGAAACTTTCAACATCAGACCGTAAATGGAGAATCAACAATGGCCGCCATGATCACATACGATCCTTTTCGTAATTTCCGCTCGCTCCAACATGAGATCAATCGTCTCTTCGAACGCGATCTGGATGACTCGAGCGGCATGATGACCCAATGGCCCCTGCGGGTGGACATCCGCGAGGACGAGCAGCACATCCTGATCAAGGCCGACGTGCCGGGCATGGAGCAGAAGGACATCACCGTCAACGTGGACAACGGGCGTTTGACCATCGCCGGGGAGCGCAAGTTCGAGGACGAGAAAAACCAGGAGAACTATCATCGGGTCGAACGGTCCTATGGACGGTTCAGCCGCACGTTCCAACTCCCGAACACCACGGATGTCAATGCCATTCAGGCCAGCTACAAGAATGGCGTGCTGGAGGTGATGCTGCCCAAGCGCGAAGAGGCCAAGCCGCGCGCCATTCAGGTGAAGGTCGCCTGATACCCGTTCGCGGCCAACGCAGTTGCACGCATCCTGTGCGTGGGTGCGGGGGATGGATGGGCGTTACGCGCATCCTGTGCGTTGGGTGCGGGGGATGGATGGAATGCGAAGTTCCGGTTATCCGAGAGATCGGATGGATTCGGGGGGATCCCCACCCCGAATCCACCGGAAAACGAACCTGCAGTTCAATGGCCCGACGTTGGTTGCTCCTCCTTGGGGAGCTGCAAACATCCCTTCTCCTCGAAGAGATCCGTGGCCTTGTCCGCCGTTTGCGGGGTCGGGAACGGGCCGGAGTACAGGCAGGTCATGATGGTCTGTCCGACGGTATAATAACTGTTGCGCACCGGCCAGCCACGGGCGCGAATCGCCTCCTGGCGGCGCCGGATTTCCCCCCCGTTGGAGAAACAGCCGTAAGCGACCACGAACTCCACTTTGGCCCCACTCCGATTGGAAGCGGAATCGGCGCCGGATCCGGAGGGGTCGGACGGCATGCCGAACAGCGACGCGGCACGCGCTTGGCTGGCGGAACCGGAAGGGGTCGCCTCGGCCTGTCGTGCCGTCTTTGCGGGGGCGGAACCGGAAGGGGTCGCCTCGGCCTGTCGTGCCGTCTTTGCGGGGGCGGAACCGGAAGGGGTCGCCTCGGCCTGTCGTGCCGTCTTTGCGGGGGCGGGTCGCTCGATTCCAGCATCGGCTTCGCCACCGGACAGCGACTCCTCAGACCGGATCCCGAACGACAGGCTCATGTCACGCCGCGCGCCATCTTTGCGCGCCATGCGTTTGGCCTTGGGTTTCAGTTTCGGCTTGAGTTGCTTGGGCGCGCCTCTCAAAGCCAGCTGCTCGCGTGGCGTGGTCGGTTCGACCCGTGGCCCGTCCCCCACACCATCCGCCTTGACACCACCCTGGAGACTCGTGGCGCCGCCATCCGGCAACACCACGGATGCAGGCGCACCCGCCGTCGCCAGGGGAGCCTCTTTTACGTTCGTGGTCTCCGTCCGCCGCTCAACCGGTGGAGCGGTCTCTTTTTCGCCCGTGGTCTCCGTCCGCCGCTCAACCGGTGGAGCGGTCTCTTTTTCGCCCGTGGTCTCCGTCCGCCGCTCAACCGGTGGAGCGGTCTCTTTCTCGCCCGTGGTCTCCGTCCGCCGCTCAACCGGTGGAGTGGTCTCTTTCTTGCCCGTGGTCTCCATCCGCCGCTCCCCGGCGACCGGCGTCCCGACGACTGACGCGGACTCCTGGCCAGGGGATGAGGTCTCGGCCTTGTCAGGTTGCCTTGCAACGGCACTGGATGACGCCACAGGGGCGCTTTGCGGCGACTCCGAGGACTCTTGCTGACCAGCGTCGCGGTGACCCTTGGGCATCAGCCACATCTGCGCCAAAACGATCAGACCCAGGATCACCATCAGACCCCACATCCAGCCAGGCAATCCACCCGAAGGTTTGACAGGATCAGGACGCACCGGCATGGGGTTGGCTGGTTCGGGGCGCGGGGGCGCGGGTTGGATGGGCGCGGGACGTGGGGGCGCCGGTTGGATGGGCGCGGGACGTGGGGGCGCCGGTTGGATGGGCGCGATCGTCGGCTCGGGTTCCGGCGCTTCCGTCGGCTCGGGTTCAGGCCCTTCCGTCGGCTCGGGTTCAGGCGCTTCCGTCGGCTCGAGCTCCGGCGCTTCCGTCGGCTCGGGTTCCGGCCCTTCCGTCGGCTTGGGCTCCGGCGCTTCCGTCGGCTCGGGTTCAGGCGCTTCCGTCGGCTCGGGTTCAGGCGCTTCCGTCGGCTCGGGCTCCGGCGCTTCCGTCGGCTCGGGTTCAGGCGCTTCCGTCGGCTCGGGCTCCGGCGCTTCCGTCGGCTCGGGTTCAGGCGCTTCCGTCGGCTCGGGTTCAGGCGCTTCCGTCGGCTCGGGTTCGGGCGCTTTCGTCGGCTCGGGTTCAGGCGCTTTTGTCGGCTCGGGTTCAGGCGCTTCCGTCGGCTCGGGTTCCGGCTCGCGCCCATTCCACTGATCCCAGGGTGGGGCAAAACGGCGTATCTCCACCCATGCCCGCCCACCCCCCACGGATTCGACCACAACCGGCGCCGACGCAGGCAGCTCCGATTCCACGTCGGAACGTATCCAGGGGTTGAGCGGATACTTCGGCTTGGGGGTTGGGTTCACGGAGATCTTGAGCCGGCGTACAAAGTTGGTCGAAAAAATCGGGTCACCCCCTTACCATGGAACTCTCGAAGGGAGGTCCATGGTAAGGGGGTGAGGGAGTTCTCTCCCCATCATGCAAGTTATAGGAGATCAGCGTCAAGGTGTCCATTTCCGACGATGCGGCCAGATGGATCGCTTTGTCACGCCTTGCGCGCATGGGCTCCTTGCCCTTCGGGCAGAGGAGGAACACTAAAGATCACGCGCGCTTGCACGATTTTTCGCAAAAAACGCGAAAAATCGCTTATCGTGAAAAGCGCACGAAAAAAATAAAGAACAATTAAGAACAAAAGAAAAAAGACTCAAGAACAATCAAAACCTCAGGACTTCGCCCCGAACCCACCAGGGGCCATTGGCCCCTGGACCCCGCCCGTCAAACCATCCCGTCCTGTCAACTCCTCGCCGCCCCACCTACCCCCTGACCTGACATCCGCCACTCAATACCACGGCTGGGGGATCCGACCCAGATAGACCGGACCGGACCGCCGGGCGAACCAGTCGCTCAACGCCGCACCAATCGCCGGATAAAGCGGTGCCTCGGCCCAGTCACGAACCGGCAACCACACCAGCCCGCTGGCACGCACCTGCTCGGGATTCATGCTCGGCTCGCCCACATGTTCCACGCGAAACACCAGATGCACCGTGGATCGCTCGGTGCGGGTCTCGGCGACATGCAACAACTCCCCAGGCACGACGACAAGATTCAACTCCTCGCGAAACTCACGCACCAGACAGTCGTGCAGAGTCTCGTCCGCCTCGAGATTGCCTCCCGGCAGATTGAACCGATCGTGCTCCCCATAGCGATAACGCAGCACCAGCAACTCCTGGCCGCGCAACACCACCCCACAGGGACGCACGATCGGCATGGTCAGGTTGCCTCCGGATCCGATTCCGTCTCGGCAGCAGCCGCCCGACGCTCGGCCTTGCGCTTGAGAGCCTCGGGACGCACCGCCACCTTCTTGTCGCCAAACAGAACCGTCTTGAGCCAGTCAAAGGCGAAATCAAGCAGCGCCTCGTCATCGGTGCGCAACCGCTCGATGGTCTCCTCCGGAACGTCGAACCGCTCCAGAAAACTCGACTGGAAGAGAAACCGACGAAACTCCTCGGTATCGGTGCTGGCCATGTAGAAAAATTCGGAGAGCTGCATGGAGGTGCGCACCTCATCCCCTGCCGAACGGCGCTTGAGAATCAGTTCCATCCATCCCTTGTTGCGCGCGTCGTAGCCGTCCGAACCCTGATCCTTGCGCCAGGAGTCGATGGTCCAGGAGGTGGTCTCCTGATGCCCCAGACAGTAGGACTCCTTGACCAGATAGAAGAACTCCTCGTTGGCGTTGGCGGTATCCGGTCGCATCAGCGCCAGACCGATGGGATAGTAACGGCAGGCCACGGGCCGATCCGAGTAGACCGAACACCCCTCCGGCGTGTTGAAGGGACATTTGCCGGTCTCCTCGTCCATGCGGATCAACGGCACGGGGAGTTGTCCCTTGGCGAGGGTATAGGGAGAGGCATACTCATAAAGGAAGGTCTCGGCGGTGATGTTCAGGCGACGCCGCAGACGCAGGATGTCGTAAGGGGTGAGGACGATCTCGATGTTGGCGCAGCAGGCATTGAAACAGGCCACGCCCGGATGGCAGCGGAACTGAAAATGGCTCTCCCCTTCCAAACGGACCGGTTGCAGGATGTTGCGCACTTCGCGCGGGATGTCGCGCATCACCGGATCGAATTGCAAGGCGTGATCGCGCTCGGCGTGCGAAAAGGAGGAGTCGGTTGGGTCGCTCATGGGTGGTGGTCGGAATCCAATCTGGAAGTTTTGATAACGTTTCGGGATCTCCCGGTCCATTGATGCCAAGCAATTATCGCCTACCCAGGGGTCCAGGGCAACGTTCCAAGCGTGAATCCGCGCGCTTTGACCATTCAAGACACGTTTCGGATCATTCCCGGATCACGGCAATCCCGGCGCCCGGTTCCACACCCATGCGCACTTGTCACATTCATTAATTCTCGTCCGTGCGTTGACACACCCGCACCCGGCCCGTATCCTTGGGGGAATCATGACGACTCTCTTACCCCACGGATCCCCCGTCAGCCCATGAAAACCCCGGAACACGGCATGATCTCCGCCCGAGCGCGGGATCGCATGGTGCGCGAACTGCTGGAAAAACAGGGAATCGACGATCCGCGCGTTCTGGCGGTGATGCGCGACACGCTGCGTCACCTGTTCGTCGAGGAGGCGTTGGCCAGTCGTGCCTACGGCGACGAAAACCTGCCGATCGGCGACGGCCAAACCCTCTCCCAACCCTACACCGTGGCACGCATGAGCCAGGCCCTGATGCTCGACGGACGCGAAGAGATCCTCGAAATCGGCACCGGCTCGGGCTATCAGACCGCGATTCTCGCCAGGCTCTGTCACAAAGTCTATACCATCGAACGTCTCCCGGCGCTTGCCGATTCGGCGCGCAAGCGACTGCGACGTCTGGGCTATCACAACGTGGTTTGCCGTCAGGGGGATGGCACCCTCGGCTGGCCCGAGGAACGTCGCTTCGACCGGGTGATCATCACCGCCGGCACCCCGGTCACCCCGGAAAACGTGATCCGTCAACTGGCCCCCTTTGGTCTGCTGGTGGCCCCCGAGGGGACCCTGACCGTCCAGACCCTGGTCCGCATCCGACGCGAAGCCGATGGCAGCCTGCATCGCGAAACCCTGGAACCATGCCGTTTCGTCCCTCTGGTCGGCGCGCAGGGGTGGAAGGAAGCCCGGTCATGAGGCACGAATTCCGGCACCGTCTCGCGGACATCAACACCGCGCGCGCGGTCGGAATGCTGTTGTTTTCGTTGTGGATCGGCGGCTGTACCGGCACCGGCGCCCTGCCCCCGGCCACCGATTCCACGCCGGTGCGCATCGAACAGGGTCCGCCCCTGCCCCAGAAAGAGGAGATCGCACCCGCCAGGCCCGTTGGAAAATCCGACCCGGATCGATTCTACATCGTCAAACCCAAGGAGACCCTCTGGTCGATCGCCGCCGCCCACAAGGTGGATGTGGCGACCCTGGCCGCCTGGAACGGCCTTTCGAAATGGCAGAAGCTCCAGGTTGGACAACGGCTGCGGGTCGTCGCGCCCAACCCCAACGACGATGCGCGCAAAACCTCGGAATACGAAAAGCCCCCCCTCCCCACCAAACCCGACGCCATCGGCGCAGCGCCCAAGCCCGCCGACGCGCCGGACAGACCCGTGGACGCCGAAGCCAACGCGCCCACCAACGCCGTCCCGAAAAGCGCCGACACCCCCACCAACGCCATCCCCAAAGCCGCGGAATCCCCCTCCGCGCGCATTCCACCCCCTGCCCTGGCCATACGCGAGAAACCGGCCTTTCCGGATCTGCCCTCCGCGCGCGACGCCGCTCCGGAGAGCGATGGCGCCCAGAAAAACCTCTCGCCCAATCCACCGGCCCGGTGGGTCTGGCCCCATTCAGGCCGGATCATCAGCCGTTTCGGACAGTTCGGCGCGCGCCGCAACACCGGCATCGACATCGCCGCCAATCCGGGCGATCCGGTGATGGCCGCCGCCGACGGGGTGGTCGCCTACGCGGATCAGGGATTGGCCACCTATGGCAACATGGTGTTGTTGCGGCATGGCGGCGCCTTCATGACCACCTACGCCCATGTGCAGAAGATTCTGGTCAAGCAGGGACAGTCGGTGCGCGCCGGCGAAACCATCGCCCTGGCCGGTCAATCGGGCGTGACCGTCTCGCCTCGTCTCCATTTTGAAATCCGACGTAGCATTGAGCCGCAAAATCCCTTAGAGTATCTCCCCAAACGGGATTGATGGCGCCATCGGCGCGATTCATTCACCCGATCCAGGGCGATCATCCGTTTCTCCCATTCGGTTCCATGGATATAGCAACATCATCGTAGGATGCGATCTCACCGTGACCCATCATCCCTTCTCACTCGACATTCGCCCCCACACCTTCATCCGGCACCGTGACTGTCCGCCCGGTCTGCTCGATACGCTGACCCTCTGGCGCGCCCATCCGGAGCAACGTCCACCCTTCCTGCAACTGCTCATCACCGACGCCGAACCGCGGACCTCCCGGCTTTGGGCCGACCGTTTCCGGGCACAGGCCGAACGGCTGGTGGTTCTCGGCATCGGCGGCAGTTCGCTGGGCGGCAACATGCTGGTGAGCACCCTGGCAGGACCCGGAAACGGCGTCACCTTTTTCGAGAACATCTGTCCGGAGCAGTTGGCCGCGCTCTATGAACAGGACTGGCAGACCACCCGTCTTCTGGCGGTGAGCAAATCCGGGGAGACCCCGGAAACCCTGGCGCAACTGCTGACCGTGTTGCCGGTGCTCGAGGCTCATGTCGGACGTGCGGCCCTGGCGGACCATCTGGCCGTGATCACCGAGAATCCCGCCAGCGCCCTGGGCGCCATCGCCGCCACCCTCGGGGTGCCGATCATCCCGCATGCCGCCGTGGGGGGGCGTTTTTCGGTGTTGTCGGTGACCGGATTGCTGCCTGCGGCCTTTGCCGGCATCGACATCGACGCCCTGGTGGCCGGCGCGCGGAGCATGGCCGAGCGGTGTCTGCTCCCGGATCCAGTCGCCAATCCTGCCCTGCGCCACGCCCTTGCCCAGGCCGCCATGGCCGAGGCGGGACGCAACATGAGCGTGCTTCTCACCTATGGATCCCGTCTGGAGACCATCGCCACCTGGTTTCGGCAACTCTGGGCCGAGAGCCTCGGCAAAATCGATCCCCAAGGCCGCAAACAGGGCTTGACCCCGGTCGAGGCGCGCGGCGTGGTGGATCAGCATTCGCAGTTGCAACTCTATCTGGACGGCCCGGAGGACAAGCAGTTCACCCTGCTGTTCGATCCCATGCTGGCAGGCATGGGTCGGGCGATCGATGCGGGTCCGTTTGCGGCCCTTCCGGCCATCGCCCCCCTGGCGGGACGGTCGGTTGGCGAGCTGTTCACCGCCGAATATCTCGGCACCCGCGATGCGCTGCTCAATCGCGGCGCGCCGTTGCGGGAGTTCCGGCTCTCGTGTCGCGATCCGTTCGCCCTGGGCGAGCTGTTGCTTTTATTGGAGATGGAAACCGCGTTGGTTGCGGCCTGTCTGGGGGTCACCCCATTCGATCAACCCGCCGTTGAGGATGGCAAAAAGCGTACCCGCTCCCGCCTGGAAGCCTCGACACCCGGCACACTTCTCAAGGAGTAGAGATCATGTACCCATTGACCCAACAGCAGCGCATCGACGCGGTGCGCGCGCAACTGCGCGATCAAGGTTTCGAGCACACCGGCAGCATGCATGTTGATCTGCCCACGGCCATTCTGTACGAGTGCGCCATTCATCGCAACGAGGGCCACATCGCCCAAGGTGGCGCCCTGGTCGTGGAGACCGGCCAGTATACCGGTCGTTCGGCCAACGACAAATTCATCGTCGATGAGCCTTCCAGCCGCGATCGGGTCGCCTGGGGCGCGGTCAACCGTCCTTTCCCGGAGGAGCGATACAATGCACTCCGTGCCCGTGTCATGGCGCATCTCAAGGATCGGGAGCTTTTTGTCCAGGATTGTCGTGTCGGTGCCGATGCCCGCTATCAGCGCCGCGTGCGGGTGATCACCACCTCGGCCTGGCAATCGCTTTTCGCCCGCAACCTCTTCATCCATCCGGAACTGCCCAAGGAGTTGGTGGCCCTGCCTGATTTCACCCTGATCAACGCCGGTGGGTTCCAGGCCGATCCCCAGGTGGATGGCACCCATTCCGAGGCTTTCATCCTGCTTCATCTGGGGCGTCGGGAAGCGCTCATCGGTGGCACGGCCTATGCCGGCGAGAACAAGAAGGTGGTCTTCTCGCTGATGAACTATCTGTTGCCCTTGCAGGGGGTGTTGTCCATGCACTGTAGTGCCAACGTCGGCGAACAGGATGACGTGGCGATCTTTTTCGGGCTGTCGGGCACCGGCAAGACCACCCTTTCCACCGATCCGCGGCGGCGCATGATCGGGGACGACGAGCACGGCTGGTCCGAGCACGGGGTATTCAATCTCGAGGGGGGGTGTTATGCCAAGGTGATCCGGCTGCATCCCCAGGCCGAGCCGGACATCTGGGAGTGTACGCGCAAGTTTGGCACTGTGTTGGAAAATGTGGTGCTTGATCCCACCAGTCGGCGTGCGGATCTGGATGACGACTCCCTGACCGAGAACACCCGTGCCGCCTACCCGCTTGCCTCCTTGCCCAAAATCCAGATCAGCGGCAAGGCCAAGCAGCCGGCGCATGTGATTCTTCTGACCGCCGATGCCTTTGGCATCATGCCGCCGGTGGCCAGGCTGACCGTCGAGCAGGCCATGTATCATTTTCTTTCCGGCTACACTGCCAAGCTCGCCGGCACCGAGCGTGGCATCACCGAGCCCAAGGCCACCTTTTCGGCCTGTTTCGGCGAGCCGTTCATGGTACTCGATCCGGTTTTTTATGCCGATCTTTTGGGCAAGAAGCTGATCGAGACCCAGGCCAAGTGTTGGCTGATCAACACCGGGTGGACTGGTGGGCCGTATGGCGAGGGGTTCCGCATGCCGATTCAGGAGACCCGTGCCATCATCGATCGTATTTTCGATGGGGATCTGGATTTGGCCAAAACCCGTGTGGATCCGGTATTTGGGTTTGAAGTGCCGATGGAGGTTTTGCATGTTGATACCCGTCATTTGAATCCCCGTTCCACCTGGAAGGATCCGGAGCGTTACGACCGGCAGGCGCGGGAGTTGGCGGATCGTTTCGTGGCCAATTTCTCCGAGAAGTTCGCGGAGCGGGTATCGAGTCGGATTTTGTCGGGTGGGCCGGTTCTGGGTTGAAGGTGGAGGGTGGGAAGGTGGGAAGGGGCCGAAGGTTCCCGGTGAAATTGTTGCGGGGGACCGGGGGGCCGAAAAACTGTTGCGGGGGACCGGGGGCCGAAGGTCCCCGGCGGAGGTTCGGAGGCAGCGCCTCCGAGGTTTTGCCTTTGACTCTTCCTGGTCTTGTCTTTGTCTTTTAGCGCGCTCTACAAAAAAGGCGATTTTCACGTTTTTTGTGAAAATCGCCTGCGCGCTGCCTTGGCCTTGGGATCGTTTCGCGCCTTTGGCGAAACGATCCCAAGAACATGGCCAGAAACCAAGCCGCCGGTGGGCGGCGACTGAGCTGACCAACAAACCGCCCGAGGTGACTCATTTCCCGTGCGCGATTCGCCCTGCTTCGTTGCCCAAAAACGGCAACGAAGCAGGGCACATGAGACCGCGCGCTTGCGCCATTTTTCGCAAAAAACGCGAAAAATGGCTTATCGTGAAGAGCGCGCGAAAAGCAACGTCACAAACGTCAAAGTCGCGGGGCGCTGCCCCGCCCCCGCCGGGGGCGATAATCGCCCCCCGTCCCCCGTGGTGACAGGAGCCTGTTTCCACCGCCGGAGCCTGTTCCCACCGCCGGAGCCTGTTTCGCCCGTTCCCACCGCCCCGTCCCACCACTACTCCTTGCGCCACGGCATCATCGGCACCGAAGAGATCGAATTCTTCGGCGAGCCCTCGATCAACCTGTCCGAATAAACCAGATAGACCAACGTGTTGCGTTTCTTGTCAAAAAAACGGACCACCTGCATCTTTTTGAAAAGAATCGAGGTGCTCTTGGAAAAAACCGACTCCCCATCCTTCAACTCCCCCTTGATGTTGATCGGTCCCACCTGACGACAGGCGATCGACGCATCGGAAGTGTCCTCGGCCAAACCCAAACCACCCGAAATGCCACCCTTCTTGGCACGACTCAAATGACAGGCCACACCATCCACCTTGGGATCGTCGAAAGCCTCGATCACAATCTTGCTGTCCGGTCCGAGCAACTTGAAAACCGTGTCCACAGTGCCAATCTCCTCGGCCTGGGAACGACCGGGCAACAGACAAATACCCATCAACATGGCCAAACTCACCACTTTGCGCAACGTCATGGCGATCTCCTCAAATCAAAAAAGGTGGGAATATCCTGAGTAACCCGTAACGATTCAGGATCCCTACGGAGTCCTGGTGGGAACCAAGATATCAATCAATCGCGTGGCAGACAGAAACGGACGTTGAACTCCTCAATGCCATCCACCACACCGCGTACCAGTTTGGCGCGAGTCTCCGGTTCTTGCAACCGCAACTCCTCCTCCCGATGCACGATCACGCCGAATTCGATCAGAATGGCCGGCATCACCGAATATTTCAACACCACCAGGTTGTCGAACTGGTAGATGCCAAGCTCCTCGTCGATCATGTTGTGCCGCCCGCCAAGCACGTTCTTGGAGTGGTGATAGGCAGGCAGAAAACCGGCGGCACGAAAACGCCTGCCGATCATCTTGGCCAACTCCAGACTGTTGGAGTACTGAAATCCCTTGGTGGAAACCAGAATCGAATAACCCTGGAAGGCGTCGGAATATTTCAGGTGCTTGTTGTTGTAAACCCAGTCGCGCAGAAAAAAAGGCTGCACCGAGTCGTGATGGACCGACACCAGCAGATCGGCCTGCTTCTCCTCGGCGATGCGCACCCGATCCTTCAGAGTGGGCGGTTCGATGATCGCGAAACTGCGGGTCATGCCGGATTTGAGCAGCTCCTCATGAATCAGAGTGCCCATGGCCAGATTGAACTCGTACTCCGGCTTGCCGCGGGCACTGGTAGCCCCCGGCGCGAAGGTGGCATGCCCCACATCCACAGCCACCTTGCAGTCGCAAACACCCGCCATGAGATCAAAATCAAACCCCAGGGAGATCAGAAAAATCGCCCCGAAGATCCAGAAATACGGCCCGCGCCCATACGACAGAAACGAAACCATCAGCGGCCAGCCTGGGCGGGCTGCAACGGGACAAACCCGTCACCGTCGATGTGCGGCGCATCCTGCGTCGATTGTTTGGTCGGGGCGCCGACGAGAATGTTCAACAAGTTGAGCATGGGAACCGGTTTTCCCCCGGCCTTGATCGTGCCGGGATGGTGCTGATCGTGACAGAACTGCTCCATCCACTGGGCGCTCTGATCGTTCTGAACCGCAGCGAGCTGCTTGAACAGACAGTGATCATAGGCCAAAAGCGAATCCTCGGCATCGGGACGAATGGCCAGATCCTTGTCGGGTCGGGCCTCGGGAAAACGACGCGCGCAAGCCTGCTGGAGATATTGGGCGGCCAGAGCGCTCTGGGCCGGCTTGACCTGCTCAAGCAGACAGTTCCGATACCCCTCCGAAGAGGCGGCCCGGAGCGTGCCGGTCCAGACCAGCGACAGAACCACGACGATCGGCCAGACATGACGTGCGAGATGGGATGGAGGCGACATGATGGATGGATGTTTTGGGGTTCCGATGGCGCGAACTTCCTGGCTCGAGGATGCACGCCGCGTAAGAGATGGAAGTGTAACCGGTTTGCAGCCGTGCGTCACGGTGTGAAGGAGGCTGAAAGAAGAATGATTCTCGATTGGCAACGATTCAGGATCCCTATATTGGGCGGGATCAAGGGTCAGTGGCCCTGGTGGGATCCAAGGGCAAAAGTCCTTGGGACGCTTCATTGGCCTTTCGTGCGCTTTTAAAGGCAGCGCGCAGCGTTTGTTCGCAAAAAACGCTCTTTTGGAAGAGCGCGCCAAAAAACCAAAGTCAAAAGCCAAACCTCGGAACTCCGTCTCCGCACTTAAGCCAGAGACCTTGCGGTCCCCTGTCCCTGCCATCTCACCGCCCCTTGACCTGCGGGGTGACAAACGTCGGCGGCGTCGCAAAGGCCGGCGGCGTCGCGAAAACCGGCGGCGTCGCGAAGGTCGGCGGCGTCGCGAAGGTCGGCGGCGTGGCCTGGGACGACGAGGCCGCCGAACCGGTACTGGCAGGCGCGGTCGCAGGCGTGGTCGGAGTGCCGCTCGTCGAGACTCCCGACGGCGTGCTCCCCGATCCGCTCGGGGGGGTGACGCCCGAGGTCGATCCGGTCGTGCCGGACGACGCACCACTCTCCTGACCGCCGGGGGCGGTGATCTTGCTCTCCGGAGTGATGGTCTTCGCCTCGTCGCCCCATCCCGGAGCAGCCGCGCACAGCGTCAACAGGCTCACCAACCAGACCGAACGGATGATCAGGGGGGACATGGATGAAAAGGGGCGATCCGGGTTGAATGGGGCGTTGACACGCCTTCGGGTATCCGGGACACGATGGCCCCGGATACCCGGAAAAAGGGTGCGTCTGCAAACGATATCCCAGCCGTGGAACCCGATTGCGGTGTTCCACGGCTGGGAAGGGTCATCAGTGGATCGGCATGGCCTTGGCCACGATGCCGGTCTCTTTGTGCAGCGTGCTCATCTTCACATCCGCGTCATGCTGATTCGGGAAGGGCCCGAGAATGACGTGGGTGTACTCCTTGCCGTTGATGGTCGAAACCTTGGTGTAGGAGGAGATGCCCCGCTCGATCAGACGGCGACGGAGCTGATTGGCGTTCTCCGGATTGCTGAACGAACCGGCATGGGCCACGAACTCACCGGTGCGCGGAATGGTGATCTCCTTGGCGGCAGTGGCCTCCTTGACCGGCGCGACGCTGGTGGCCGGAGCCTTGGCGACGACGGGACTCTCCTTGGCCGGCGCGGTCGGCGCGATGGCCGGCGTGGCCACCTTGGCGATGGTGATCGCCGGAGCGGCAGCCGGAACGGTCGCCTTGGCCACGGTGGCCTCCTTGACCGGAGCGGGCGCGGTCGCCTTGGCGACGGCGCTCTCCTTGGCCTTGACCGGCGTCGCGACCGCAGCCTTGGCCACGGCGCTCTCCTTGGCCGGAGCCTTGGCCGGAGCCTTGGCCATGGTCACCGGAGTGGCCTTGGCCGGGGCCTGGACCGCCGCCTTGGCGACAGTGGTCTCCTTGGCCGGAGCCTTGGCCGGAGCCTTGGCCACGGTGGTCCGGGCGGCAGCACCCTTGGTGGCGCCATCCGTGGCCAGCTTGGCCGAGGTCACCGACTTCTTGATCCCCTTGGAAGCCTGGGATTCAGCCACCGTCACATAACGGGCCTCGATGCCAGTACGCTCCTTGATCGTCGCCACGGCCTGACCCGCCTGCTCCACGGTGGCGAACGGACCGGTCAACAGATGATGGACCGTGTGATTGTTCAACTGACTCTTGCGCAAACGCACCGGAATGCCCGCATCGCTCAGCTTCTTCTGGATCCGCTCCGCGCCCTGAACATTGGAATAGGATCCGGCGGTCACCAGGAACGAACCATCCGCCTGGGAACGCGGGAAATTGGCCTCCTGGGCCAGCGGCGCGGCCTTCGCCTCGCTCTTGGGCGCGAGGGTCGGCGCGGGGATCGCCTTGGCTTCAGTCTTGGCCTCGGCGGCGTGCGCCAGCGGCTTGGGCTCCGGCATGCGCGGCAGCGGCTGCGCCTTGGCGATGGCCGGCGCCTCGCCCTTGGCCTTGATCACCGGAACTTCGGTGATCTGCGCCTTGGCCGCTTCGCCCTTCAGGGCGCTCTTGGCCTTCTCCACGGAGAGGCCATCATCCAACGAATCGTCCGCCGAACCTTCCATCGCAGCACCGATGGCATCCTCGGCCAACTCCTCGGAACGGGCAGAGCCCTTGGCGGCCAGGGCGATCTCGGCATCGGACCTCTTGCCATCCAGGGCCACGCCCAGCGGCGCGATCGGAGCTTGAATCGGCTCGATCTTGGCGGCGGACAGGGCATCGGCACCCTTGGCGACCGGCGCCTGGGGCACGGCATGCGGCATGGCCTCGGCGAGATCCTTGCGCAGCGCGGCCTCGGCATCGTTCTTGGCCGTGGCGGGGGCGACGGGGGCAGCAGCGGCCATGCCGGCGGCACCCGCTGGAATGACAGTCTCGGTGCGGGTCACGGCGGCGCCGTCACTCTTGGCGTCGCTCTTCTTTTCGCTGGAGGCGGTCACCAGGGAGCGCAACGACTCCGCACTCTGCGTGCCCGGAGGAGCGGCATGATTCCAGACCATCAGGGTGACCACGCCACCCACCACGGCGGCGATCAGGGCCTCGGAAAGATGCTTGCCGATCCGCTTGCGACGTTGGATCGCCGCCGCGCGACGTTGACCCTCGGTGGGGTTGATGAGGATGTCCGCATTGGCTTGCGGGGCTTCTTGACGCGGGGTCTCCGACTCGATGGATGCGCCAGTCACAGGGATTCTCCTTTGCTCATGTATAAAAAGAAATCAATGCCGTTGCTGGGATCCATGACGATCGACAGATACGGCGGTTGGGATGTGCAAAGGGGGTGTGCAAATTGTGTGCCGTTTGGAATTGACGAGAGTCAGATAATCAAAAAACGTAAACCAAACCGAATCTTAATCGATGTTGAAAAGATGACGCCTGGGCATGCGGGGTCCCAGGCGACAAAGAACCTCATAAGGGATGGTCTCCATCCAACCCGCCATCTCCTCGATGCCGATGAACCCGGCGCCATCCGCGCCCAGCAGCGTCACGCGACTGCCGGTGCGACAGGCCGGGATGTCGGTGACATCCGCCAGCGTCAAATCCATGGAGATGCGTCCCACCACGGATGCCTGACGGCCATGCGTCAAAATTTTCGCACGTCCCTTCAGCACCCGGCCATAGCCATCGGCGTACCCCACCGGCAGCAGGGCGATGCGGGAGGGACGGGTGGTGACGAACTCATGACCATACCCCAAGGGCGTTCCCGCCGGCACGTCACGCACCGAGAGTACATGGGTCAGCCAGCGCACCACCGGACGCAATCCGTCGTCTTGCCAGGAGCGGCGCGGATAGAAAGGGGAGGCGCCATAGAGGACGATGCCGGGCCGGACCCAATCGAGGCGTGCCAGCGGCGTGCCGAGCAGGCCGGCGCTGTTGGCCAGGGAGAGGCGCAACCCCTGGCCGCGCGGTCCCAGGGCGTCGAGGGCGGCGCGCAGGGTACGGGCCTGCCCGAGGGTGGTTTCGATTCCCGCCTCCTCGTCGGCGCGCGCCAGATGGGAGAGCACGGAGTCGAGCTTGAGACCCGGCAGTTGATCCAGGGCCGCCACCATCGCCGGCAGTTCGTCGGGAGCGCAGCCGACCCGACCCATGCCGGTGTCGATTTTGACATGCACCGGAAACAGGGGGGCGTCGGCCTCACGCAGACGGCTCAAACGTCGGGCCGCCTCCAGGTCGAAGACCACCGGTTCCAGCTCCAGGGCGAGCACCTGATGTTCGAGTCCCGGTATGAAGCCGGACAACAGCACGATCGGCAGATCGATGCCGGCGGCGCGCAGGGGAATGGCCTCCTCGACCATGGCCACGCAGAAGCCCGCCGCGCCGGCCTCCACCAGGGCGCGCGCCACCGGCACGGCCCCCAGACCATAGGCATTGGCCTTGATCACCGGATAGAGGGCGCAGTCAGGACCGACGCTCCGTCGGGCCACGCCGAAGTTGTGGGCGATGGCGGACAGATCGATCTCCACCCAGGTGGGACGGCCAGGAGAATGGGCGCTCATCGCTCACCCTCCGAGCCCGGAGACGAACTCCGCAGAGGCGTGGTTGTCGAAGCGGGTGAACTGCTTGGAAAAGGTGAGTCGCGCGGTGCCGGTGGGACCGTTGCGCTGCTTGGCGATGATCACCTCGGCCAGACCGGCCAGGGAGGGATCGTTCTCCTTGTAGACCTCCTCGCGATAGACGAACAGCACGATGTCGGCATCCTGCTCGATGGAGCCCGATTCGCGCAGATCCGAGAGGATCGGTCGTTTGTTGGGACGCTCCTCGACCTTGCGCGACAGCTGGGAGAGGGCCAGCACCGGGATGTCCAGCTCCTTGGCCAACCCCTTGAGGCCGCGGCTGATCTGCGAGATCTCCTGCACGCGGTTTTCCATGTCGCCGTCGGCCTGCATGAGCTGGAGATAGTCCACGATCAGCAGCCGGATCCCCTGTTCGCGCTTCAGACGACGCGCCTTGGCGCGCAGGGACATGATGGTCAGGTCCGGGGAGTCGTCGATGAAGAGGGGCGCCCTGGAAAGATCCTGGGCGGCATGGACCAGTTTGTTGTAGTCTTCGTCGCGGATCCGTCCGGTGCGCAGCCCCTGGGCATCGACCCGCGCCGTCGAGGCGAGCATGCGGGTGGTCAGTTGCTCCTTGGACATCTCGAGCGAAAAGACCGCCACCGGCGTCTGATGATCGAGGGCGGCGTTGGCGGCCATGTTCATCACCAGCGAGGTCTTGCCCATGGCCGGACGACCGGCCAGAATCAACAGGTCGGAGCGTTGCAGGCCGGAAAGCAGCCGGTCCAGATCGGTGAAACCGGTCGGTACGCCGGTGACCAGATCCTGTCGGGACATCAACCGTTCGAGCCGTTCGAAGATGGGCGGCAGAATGGATTTGATCTCGGTATAATTGGAACGGCGCCGGGCGCGGTTCTCGCCGACCGAGAAGATCTGCTGCTCGGCGCGATCGAGCATCTCCTCGACGGTGTGGGTGGTGTCGCGGTATACCTCGTCGGCCACGGTCGAGGCGGCATGGGCCAGCGCCCGCATGGTGGCCTTGTCGCGCACCAGATGGGCATAGGCCTTGACATTGGCCGTGGTCGGAACCGTGTCCATGAGACGGGCAAAGTAACCAGCGCCGCCCACCACGTTCAACTCGTTGTTCTTCTCCAGATACTGCTTGAGCAGCACCGGATCCGCCGGATCGCCGCGATCCAGGAGCGACAGCATCGCCTGATAGGCGACCCGGTGGGCGCCGACGTAGAAATCCTCCGGAACCAGGATGTCGGTGATCTGATCCATCACCGTGTTGTCCAGAAGAACCGCGCCGAGCACCGACTGTTCCGCCTCGTGGGAGTAACTCGGACGCCGCGTGGGGGCCTCCTGGACCCCCGCCGGCTCCGGTCGGTCGGTATGATCCTGGTCTGAAACGTCGATGTCGTCGATCAAGGGGGGCTCCGCGGCATGGCTTGGTTGATTGCCGTTCCAAAACGGCTCGGAATGATCCGATCAAGGAGGAAATCATCGTATCACCTTGGATCGATTCGGCATAGGAAGCGTGACGCATGGATAAAAAAGTCGTGTACTCCGGATTGCATCACGGTCACCGGCAACGGTTGCGCCGTCGTTTTCTGGAAGAGGGGTTGGAAGGGTTCGAGGATCACCAGGTGCTCGAGCTGCTGCTGTTCAACGTCCTGCCCCGACAGGATACCAATGCCCTGGCCCATCTGCTGTTGCGCCGCTTCGGCGGACTCTCCGCCGCGCTGGAGGCCGATCCGGCGGATCTGGCCACCATCCCCGGCATGGGGGATGTGGCCGCGGCCTTCCTGACCCTGATCCCTCCCCTGACGCGCCGCTATCTGATCGATCGCGAGGCGCGCGACAAACCCTCCCTCAACGATCCGGCCAAGGCCGCGGCCTATGTGCGCGCCCTGACCGCCGGTCGCACCGAGGAGGTGTTCTACGTGCTCTGCCTGGATCAGCGCGCCCGCCTGCTCTTTCCGGCGCTGCTGGCGCGGGGCACGGTCAACGAGGCCCACGTCCACCCACGGCAGGTGGTCGAGGCGGCGCTGCGCCACAAGGCGGTCGAGGTGATCCTGGCCCACAACCACCCCTCGGGCAACGTCACCCCCTCGGCGGCGGATCGCCATCTGACCCGGATCCTCATCAGCGCCCTGATCCCGATCGGCATCCGCCTGGTGGATCACCTGATCACCGCCGGAGACCGCTGCCTGAGCATGGCCCAGGAGGGAATTCTGGGGGTGTGAGCCATCCCGTTCCCGCTCCCAGGGGTCAGGGGTTGCACGTCGGCTCAAATGCACGGATTATGTAGGCCGATGAACCACCTTATTGATCAGTCGCAGGCGATACACAAAAACAAGGAGGGGGGGATGGCCGAAACGCGGGATGAGGTTTGGACGGTGCCCGAGGATATCGAACGGTTGCTGGCCGAGGGGGGCGACCTGAACGGCCTCGACGTCGAGGGGTGGACCCCGCTGCACCGCGCCATCCAGGAGGGGGCGGTCGAACTGGCCGGACGGCTGCTCGATGCGGGTGCCGCAGTCAACGTCGCCGATCCGCAACAATGGACCCCGCTCCACTGGGTGGCGGTGCGCGGCTTCACCGAGCTGGCCTGGCGACTGCTGGCCCTCGGGGCCGATCCCAACGCCAGCGATCTGGATCGGGAAACGCCCTTGCACTGGGCCGCCTCCTGGGGACACCTGGAGGTGGCGGCCACCCTGCTCAGTGCCGGGGCCGACGTCGATGCCCGGGATCGTCACGGCGAAACCCCACTCTTCCAGGCCAGTCAGGAGGGGGACGAGGCGATGGTGACCCTGTTGCTGGAACGGGGCGCCCAGATCGACGCCCGCAACGCCGATGGCGGTCCGCCCTTGCACTGCGCGGTGTTCCACGGTCACGTCGGGGTGGTCAGGCGGTTGCTCGACCAGGGCGCGGAGGTGGACTCCCGGAATACACTCGGCAAAAGCGCCCTCCACTTCGCGGCCAGTCGCGGTCGGATCGACGAGGCGGCACTCCTTCTCGACCACGGCGCCGGCGTCAACCTCCTGGATCAGGTCGGTCGCTCCCCCCTGACCGTGGCCCGCGAGCATGACCGGGTGGAGATGGCGGACTATCTGCGCAACCGGGGCGGAACCTGACCACCCACCCCAGTCAATGGGGATTTTCTGGCCTGGATTCAACACCACGGCAAATCCAGGCCGATCATGCTTTCTCGCGGCGCGGAGACGAATCGCCATTTTTTTTGCCTTAATTGTACATTATAAATGAGTTATCAAGGCAAACAGATTCTACACGAATTCCATTTTATATTCCATTCCTACATATATCTTTGTGAACACAAGAAAAATAAATTATCAACCATTTGATTTATATGCCTTTATACTCGCAACTTCCACAATTTGCCCCGTGAACGCACCTGCAATAAAACACACAATCAATACATAATAATATTCTAATTTAATCAAAACGCTATGTAGGAATTTTAAATTAGAGGGTTGACAGAAGGCCGCCTGGCATTTCATCCTCTTTCCGGACATTATGTCGCGTTTATAACAGATTTAACGAAATCGTGGCGGCACGGGATATCTCCCAAACCGAATACGAAAGCGGAGGGCGCGCATGGGAATGATCAAAAATCTTCTGGCTGTTCTGGGTCTGATGGCACTGCTCGGCGGGGGCTACGGCTATGCCAAGCTGGCACCCAAACTCAGCCAAATGGATCCGGGCTACATGGGAATGTACACCGAATTCGCCAGCCGGCTGCTCGAAACCCTGGATCCGGGTCTGGCGATGGTGTGGTCCGTGCCGGTGGAAAATCCGGATCTGACCCCGAACGACATCAAGGAGTCGTTGAAAAGCCTCGCCTCGGCCAAGGATTTTCTTTTCGTCGGTGAAGCGCCTTTCTACAAGCAGGTGGAGGCGGTGACCGGCCAGCCCTATCGTCACGTCGAGTTTCTGTCGTTCTGCGACGCCAAGGTGGGCAAAATGATGGCCGACTATCAGGATGCCTACACTGCGTTCATGCCCTGTCGCATCGCCCTGGTGCGCGACAAGCAAGGGAAATTGTGGCTCTATTCCATGAATCTGGACATGATGATCCACGGCGGCAAAACGCTGCCACCCGAACTCAGAAAGGAGGCCTTGAGAGTTCGCAACGTCATCAAGGATCTGATGATCCAAGCCGCCAAGGGAGAGTTTTAGACCTCCCTTTCGGATCGGACAGCGGGACGCCGTTATGATGCGCGCATCGATGGCTGTCACGGGATTTGATTTCCAAAGAAACGACCCAATCAAAATCGGTACAGTGCGGAGGGAGACATGCAACGAAAAAGAATCCACATGTTGGTGCTCGCGGGTGGGTTGCTGGGCGGGATGCTGCTGGCCATGCCCGTGATGGCGGCGGATCCGGCTCCGGCGGCCCCCTCGGCGGCGGATGCCGAAAAGGCGGCCAAGGAGAAGGCTCTGGCCGATGCCGCAGCGGCGGCGCCGGCGGATTCGGCCATGCTGGCCAACACCTGCGCGGGCTGCCATGGCACCAACGGTGTGTCGGCTGGCCCCAGCATGCCGGCGATCGCAGGCATGCCGGCCAAGTATCTCGAGCACATGATGGCCGAGTTCAAGAGCGGCAAGCGTCCCTCCACCATCATGGGTCGCATCGCCAAGGGCTATACCGAGGAAGAGACCAAGCGCATCTCCGATTTCCTCTCCAAGGCCAAGTGGGAACCGGTGAAGAGCGGCCCCAACTCCCTGACCGCCACCAAGGTGGACGATGCCAAGGTCAAGAAGGGCAAAAAGGTGATCGATTCCGCCAAGTGCGGCAAGTGTCACGAGGATGATGGCGTCACCCAGGATGAGGATACCCCGCGCGTGGCCGGTCAATGGGTGGATTACCTGCTGATCAAGATGCAGGATTTCAAGAATACCCAACTGACCGTTCCCCAGCCCGAGAAAATGCAGAAGGCCATCGATAAGCTCTCCGCCGAGGAGCTGGAGAGTGCCGCCCATTTCTACGCTGGCAAAAAATGAGCGAATCCCAGGAGACCATGACCATGATGAATTTCACCCGTAGAGGATTTGTCAAGCTGACCGGCGGTCTCACCGCCCTGGGTCTGGTTTCGGTGCCGAGCCTGTCTGCCTTCGCCTCCGCCAAGAAGCGGGTGGTGGTGGTGGGCGGCGGCTATGGCGGTTCCGTGGCGGCCAAATACATCCGCATGGCGGATCCGAACATTCAGGTCACCCTGATCGAAAAGAACAAGGATTACTACTCCGGCCCGCTCTCCAACTGGGTGGTGGCCGGCTTCCGCAAGCTCGAGGTCCAGAAATGGGGCTACGAGGGGCTCAAGAAGCATGGCATCGAGGTGGTGATCGACGAAGTGACCGCCGTGGATCCGGCTGGCAAGAGCGTGACCACCGCGGGCGGCAAGAAGTTCGAGTATGACCGGCTGATCATGTCGCCGGGTATCGGCTTCAAGGCATTGGAAGGGTATGATGCCGAAGCCATGAAAAAGATGCCCCATGCCTGGATCGCCGGCGAGCAGACCACCCTTCTGACCAAGCAGCTCCAGGAGTTGAAGGATGGCGATCCCTTCGTCATGGTCGCCCCGCCGGATCCGTATCGCTGCCCGCCCGGTCCTTACGAGCGTGCCAGTCTGGTGGCCCACTACCTCAAGAAGAACAAGCCCAAGTCCAAGGTGATCATTCTCGATCCCAAAGACAAATTCTCCAAGATGGGTCTGTTCACCCAGGGTTGGAAGAATCTGTACGGCTACGAGACCGACAAGAGTCTGATCGAGTGGGTTCCCGGCGCCCAGGGTGGCAAAGTGACCCGCGTGGATGCCAAGACCATGACCGTTTACACCGACATGGCCGAGTTCAAGAGTTCGTGCATCAACGTCATCCCGCCGAACAAGGCTGGTGACATTGCCGAGAAGGCCGGTCTGGCCGATGAGAAGGGGTTCTGCCCGATCAATTTCGAGACCTTCGAATCGACCAAGCAGAAGAACATCCATGTGATCGGCGATGCGAGCGCCGCGACCGGTCTGCCCAAGTCCGGCTATGCGGCCAACTCCGAGGCCAAGGTGTGCGCCGCTGCCGTGGTGGCGTTGCTCAACGGCAAGCCGGTGGGGGTTCCTTCGTATGTCAACACCTGCTACAGCCTGATCAGCCCGGATTACGGCATCTCCGTGGCTGGTGTGTACAAGCTGCATGCGGGCAAGATCCTCGAGGTTTCCGGTGGGGTCTCTTCGGACAAGGCTCAGGATTTCATTCGCAAGCAGGAAGCGTTGTACAACGAAAGCTGGTATCAGAGCATCATGGCGGACACGTTCGGCTGAGTCGTTCGACCAGTTGGAAGCAATCGAAAAGCGGGGCGTCAAGCCCCGCTTTTCTTGCATTGGTGGCCAGGCAAGGGTTCTGACATGAGGCGGTTATCTGCCGCATGCAACTCGTCCTGAGTCGTTGCCCGAAAGCGGCAACGACTCAGGACACAATAAGACCGCGCGCTTGCACGATTTTTCGCAAAAAACGCGCAAAATCCCTTGTCATGAAAAGCGCGCGAAAAACAAAAATAAAGGATAAGTCAAAGGCCAAACCTCAGGGCTTCGCCCCGAACCCCACCAGGGGCCATTGGCCCCTGGACCCCGGCAATTTGACCGTGGACCTCCCTGCGTTCCACGGTCGGGAGGTGAAAGGGGTCTCGCACCATCCTGCCAGGTTTCCGGGGCTTTGCCCCGAACCCAGGAGTTGAGGATCCTTGGATACTTTTCCAGAAAAATTTCACTCAAGAACTCGTTACGGATCGACGATTGATTTTCATGATGAAATCTTGAATCACCCCTCTCGAACCAACGGGTCACGTCATGCACGACGGCCACACCAAGGAAAAAATTCTCATTGTCGATGATATTCCCATCAATCTATCGCTGTTGACCGAACTGCTCGCAGATGATTACGACATCATCCAGGCAACCCAGGGTCGCACGGCCCTGGAAAAGGCCATCTCGCACAAACCGGATTTGATCCTGCTGGATGTCATAATGCCGGATATGGACGGTTTCGAGGTGTGCCGGCAACTGAAACAGCACCCCGCGACCCGGACAATTCCAGTCATTTTCGTCACGACCAGAACCGAGGCCGATGACGTCGCGCGCGGCATGTCCCTGGGCGCGGAAGACTACTTCGCCAAACCCTACCGTCCCGCCATCATCAAGGCACGCATCCGCAGCCACATCGAGCGGATCCATGCCCAGGCGAAACTTGCCGAGGAGCAGGCGCGGGATCTCAAGGCGATCCAAGCGCGACTGGCGATCAGCGCGCTGCTGGAGACCTCCCTGGAACCTCTGCCGCTGGAAAAACAGCTGACCGTGGCCCTGGACATCATCCTGACCATCCCCTGGCTGGCCGTGGAGTACAAGGGATCGATCCATCTGTTCAATCCCAACAACCAGCGACTGGAACTGGTGGCCCATCGCAATCTGCCACCGCATCTGCTCACCGCCTGCGCCGCCCTGCGGCTGGGGGCGTGTCTGTGCGGACAGGCGGCCCTCAAGCGCGAGATCGTCTTCAAGAATCAGCTCGACGTGGAACATACCGTCACCTTCACGGGCATGAAACCCCATGGCCATTACTGCACGCCGATTCTCTACCAGGATCAACTCCTCGGTGTGTTGAACCTCTACGTGGCCGCCGGACACCGGCGCCTGCCCGAAGAGGACGCACTGCTGGCCACGCTCTCCAACACCCTGGCCGGCATCATCCGCCATCGTCGCACCGAAAAAGCCCTTCAGGAGGAGCGCTGCTTCATCGCCACCATCCTCGACACCACCTCGGCCCTGGTGATGCTGCTCGATCCGAAGGGGCATGTGATCCGTCACAACGCCGCCTGCGAGGAGCTGACCGGCCTCGGTTCGAGCGAGATCCTGGGCAAGCCGTTCTGGAGCCTGGCCTGGACCCCGGCGAATGAGCAGGAACGGGTCGAGGAGATCATCACCCTCACCGCCGAAGATCCCGCCACGTTGTCCTTCACCGGACGCTGGTTCGGCAAGAATGGACAGGAGCATCACATCTCCTGGACCCTCACCTTTCTCACCGACGCCAACGACGGCTTGAAGAGTTTCCTGGCCACGGGCATCGATGTCAGCGAACGGATCCGCGCCGAGCAGCGGCTGGAGCGCATTGCCCATCACGATGCCTTGACAGGACTGCCCAATCGGCGCCTATTCATGGTATTCTTGCAACAGACCCTGGCCCGGTGCCGACGTTACAACCAGACCACGGTGGTGATGTTCATGGATCTGGACCGGTTCAAGGCGGTCAACGACACCCATGGCCATGACATCGGCGATCTGCTGCTGATCGAATCGGCGCAACGGATCCGGAACAGTCTGCGTGAAAACGACGTCGTGGCCCGTCTCGGCGGGGATGAGTTCACCATCATTCTCGGCGATGAACCGTTGAAACCGGATATCGTCGATATCGTGGCCAAAAAGATCATCACCGCCCTCCAGGCGCCGTTTCATCTGCGCGGGATCGAGTGTCGGATCGGCGCGAGCATCGGTATCAGTCGCTTTCCCACGGATGCCGACAGCGCCGATGAGTTGTTGAAGAAAGCCGATATGGCCTTGTATGCGGTCAAGAAGGCCGGACGGAATCACCATCAGTCGTACCATCCGCGGATGGAGTCCGAGGGAGCTGAAAATTCATGAAAATCGCCCATGTACTCTCGCTTATCATGGCGCTTTTGCTGGTGCTGCTGGCCGGTATCGGCTACAAGCGCTTCACGGGTGACGTGGCGGTCGGCAAGCGGCTGGCCGAAAACAATTGCGGCGTCTGTCACGACATGACCGCAACGCGCAAGCATGGCAAAGGCCCCTATTTGTGGGAGATTCACGGACGTCCGGCGGGCGTGGTCGATTTCCCCTTCAGCGTGGCCTTCCGCAAGTTCGCCGAAGAGAAACCCTTTTTGTGGGATGAGGCCAATCTGGAGCGTTGGCTGATCAACCCGGTGGCATTCATTCCGCAAACCCAAATGGCCAAGCAGACCAAGGATCATCCCGTCTCCTTCGACGGTATTCAAAGCGCGGAAAACCGTCGCGACCTGATTGCCTATCTCAAGAGCCTGCGTTGATGCATCGCGATAAAGGGAATTTTTCCTTGCTCTGTTTGTAAAAATTCGGGTATTCTGATCGAATGGACGTGATCCACTTGCTGTAGTTCAAGGATGACCGATCTTCAATTTTCCTTATCATGGGGGACAGGAAAACAATGTTCGCAAATCTCATCAACTGGCTACGCAAGCCAAGTCCCACTGCCGTGGGTTGGATTCTGGCCATTGGCTTTCTGGGCGGAGCCATCTTCTTTATCGTCTTTCACTTCACCATGAACGCCACCAACTCCATGAGCATCTGCATCTCCTGTCACGAGATGGAAGGTGTCTATCAGGAATACAAAGAGAGCAAGCACTACAACAACCGCATGGGCGTGCGCGCCACCTGCTCGGACTGTCATGTTCCCCACGGCAAGACCTTCGGGGATTGGATCGATAAATTCCTCGCCAAATTGCAGATCGGCAGCAAGGATATCTTCCACCATTTCATGGGTACTTATCCGGACAAACCCGCCTTCGAAAAGTCCCGTTACCCACTGGCCCAGCATGTCCTCGAGAACATGAAGGCCCGGGATTCCAAGGAGTGTCGCGCCTGTCACAACTACGATGCGATGCAGTTTGACGAGCAGGACAAGTCGGCCCAGAAAAAACACAAAAAAGCAATGGAGAATTCGGACAAAACCTGCATCGATTGTCATACGGGCGTGGCGCACAAACTCCCGGAGGAACCGGAGGCCGACGCATCCAAGAAGTGAGCAGGGCTGTAACGCGGGTAGGATGGTTTTAACAACTCGATTCCAGATCGATTCTTGAAAAAAGGAGTGGAGCAGATGGGTATGAATTCCGAGAGCACGCTGACTCGGCGGACTTTCCTGGAGGCCGTGGGTACCACGGGTGCGGTTTGTGTGGCCGCGGGCCTGGTGGGCATGCCATCGCTGGTGCAAGCCGAGGATGCCCCGGCGGTAAACCTGGACGAGCAGGTCGCCAAGGATCTGGGGCCTGGCAAGGTGGCCATGGAGAAGGTGAAAATCGACACGCCGGCCAAGGCGGAGAATGGCGCCCTGGTGCGCATGCCGATCTCGGTCGATCATCCGATGGAGAAGGACAACTACATCAAGGCATTGGCCGTGTATGTGGATGACAATCCCAAGCCATTGGTGGGCAAGTTCGAGTTCACGCCGGAGTCTGGCAAGGCCGAGGTGGAGATGCGCATCAAGATGGCCAAGGCGTCGCAGGTGCGTGCCGTGGCGATGAGCAACAAGGGTGCGTTGTATGGCGCGTATCTGAAGATCGAAGTGGCCGAAGGCGGTTGCGCCGGTTGAGCACCGATCATTACTCTTAGCGATTGGAGACGAACATGGCGGATATCGGAGAGCCCAAGGTACGCGGCCCGGAGAAACCCTTGAAAAAGGGTGATGTGGTGTTGATCAAGACCCTGATCAAGCATCCCATGGAGAGTGGGTTGCGCAAGGACAAGGCGAGTGGCGAGACCATTCCCGCGCATTACATCGAGAGTGTGGTAGCCGAGTATGGTGGGGTTGCGGTGGTGAAGGCGACCTGGACGGGCGCGGTTTCCAAGAATCCCTTTTTCTCGTTCTACATCAAGGCGGACAAGAGCGGTCCGGTGAATGTGACCTGGAAGGACAACAAGGGTCAGGAGTGGAAGGAGAAGGCGGAGATCAAGGTGGAGTAGTTGATCTTGTTTGCCCAAAAAAAGCGCCCCCGAAAGGGGGCGTTTTTTTTGGTGGTGGTGATACAGGTTTCCAACTGTTGCAGGGGACGGGGGACCGAAGGTCCCCGGCGGGGGCGGGGCAGCGCCCCGCGACTTTGATTTTTATGACTTTGCCTTCGCGCGCTCTTCACGATAAGCACTTTTTCGCGATTTTTGCGAAAAAGTGCGCAAGCGCGCGGTCTCATGTGCCCTGAGTCGTTGCCGCTTTTGGGCAACGACTCAGGGCGAATTGCGCACGGCGAGAGCGTTGCATTCGGTGGCCTGTCTGTTTCTGGCCATGTTTGCGGTATTGTTTCGCCAAAAGCGCGAAACGATACCGCAGCCAAGGCGGCGCGCAGCGATTTTCACAAAAGACGTGAAAATCGCTTTTTTGTAGAGCGCGCCAAAGTCAAAGACAAAACCTCGGAGGCGCTGCCTCCGAACCTCCGCCGGGGACCTTCGGTCCCCCGTCCCCTGCAACGGTTATTGTTCGGGACCTTCGGTCCCCCGTCCCCTGCAACGGTTATTGTCCTCCCCTCACCCACCCTTGGGCACGATCTGCACCTTCTCCTGCAACCGCGACAACAACGGCTCAATGTCCTCCGGCGTGCGAATCGCCTGCTGAAACTGCGACCGATAGTTGGCCACCACACTCACCCCCTCGATGATCACATCATCCACCTTCCACTCACCCGAGGTGTTGTGCATGTAATAGGACAACTTGTACTGCTGCCCCTTGGAATGGATCAAACTGTCCACCAAGACCAGATCCTCCGCCTTGGGCACCTCCTTGAGAAACTCCACCCGCTCCCCATCGTACCGCTCGATCATGCTCATGTAGGTGTTCTCGAGCAGACGACGAAACAAATCCGTGAACCGCTGCTGCTGACCCGGCGTGAACTTGCCCCAGGCCCGCCCCACCGCACTCTGCGACATGCGGATGAAATCAAACTCCTGATAGATCACCCTCCGCAACATCTCACGCCGCTCCTCACGCCGCGCGGGCACCGCCAACTCGGGATCCTTGAGGATCAAAAGGGCCTGCTGAACCGAGGCGGCCAGCTTCGCCATGCGCGTCCCCTCCTGGGCCACGGTCACACTCCATACCGACAAAGGCGCCAAGACCACGATCCAAAACAACAGACGGTTGACCATGAAACGCCGCAACATCATTCAACTCCTTGTTCAATAAACATTATTTCACACTGCCGTGAATGAATTGACTGATCAACTCCTCGAAGTTGATCGCCGGTTCGGTCTGCCGGATCACACCGTTGGCAGCCAGATTCTTGGTGGAGGCGCCCGGCGAAATGACGATGTAACGATCACCGATCAACCCCTTGGTGCGCACCGAGGCAATGGCATCCTCCTGGATGGCCACCTCCGGCTGGATCAACATGCGAATGCGCGCCTCGAAATCACCCGTATTCAGCTCAATGCTGTCCACCCGCCCGATGTTGACCCCCGCGATCTCCACCGTGGCACCGGGTTTGAGTCCGGCCACGGAGGTGAACTGGGCGAAAATCGGTACATGCCCGCTACCCACCAACTCCATGCGCGCCAGACGCACGGAAAGCCAAGCCAGAGCGATCAGGCCGGCCAGAACGAAGATGCCCACCGAAAATTCCAATCGCGCGCTTCTCACCGCAGACTCCTTGCAACGTGCATGATGGGGAGAACCCCACCCATGACCCTCCCGAAGGGAAGCGCCATGAAAACCGGCTCGACGGAAAAACCCTCCATGCCGGCAAACCGGCTAAATCACCTGAATCGGACCATCCAACTCGCCGTGAATGAACTGCCTGAGCACCGGATCACGGGATTGCCCGACCTCGCGGGACGGCCCCGAATACAACACCTTTCCCTTGTGCAGGGCGATCACATGATGACACCACTTGAAGATTTCCGGCACCGCGTGACTGATCACCACCATGGTGTAACGGGTGCGCATGTAGGTGTCGCAGATCAGATAGTGGATGGCGTTCTCGATGATCGGATCAAGACCCGCCGTGGGCTCGTCCAGCAGCAGGATCTCGGGATCGGTCACCAGGGCACGCGCCAGGGCAGCCCGTTTCATCATGCCACCGCTCAACTCGTCCGGGAACTTGCGCTCCATGCCGACGAGATTGACCTCTTCCAGACAGCGCATGACCCGAGCATGGATCACGCTTTCCGACAAACGGGTCTTCTCACGCAAGGGAAAGGCCACATTGTCGTGGACATTCAGGGAGTCGAAGAGCGCACCACCCTGGAACAACAGACTGAAACGCCCACGCACACGACTCAATTCACGGTTGGAAAGCTTGCCCAACGGCACGCCACCCACCTTGACCACACCTTGATCGGGTTTCATCAAACCGACCATGTGCTTGAGGATCACGCTCTTGCCGCCACCGCTCATGCCGATGATGGCGGTGACGCGGTTGGCCGGGATGGCCAGATCCACGGCATCGAGCACGCGCCGGCCATCGAGGATCTTGACCACCCCTTCGAGATTGATGACCGGATCCAGGGAGGTATCGACCTGGTAGGACTCACGCTCGCGGGCGAACTGCCGGGAAAGACAGTCGAGGAGGTTGGCCTGGGTGATGTAGCCCATCTCGACCAGGGTGCGACCGACCAGGTGTTCATCGGAAGGGGACTTTTCACCGCCGGTGCGATGGCGTTGCAGGGCCAGGTCGAGTTGCCGCGCGGTGACGCAGCCATTGGCCACGAGCTGCCGACCAAGGGACAAGGGGATCCCATCGGATCCGGAAAGCGGAGCGGAGTCGGTCGGGGAAGCGGGATACGACACGACGGATTCCTTACGCTACAGCATGACCGAAGTGATGAAGTAATCACATACCAGAATCAGCACGGAACTCAGCACCACGGCGGAAGTGGTGGCATGACTGACCCCCTCGGCGCCACGCCGGGTGAAATAACCCTTATAGGTACAGATCCATGTGACGATAAGTCCAAAGCTGACCGATTTGATCAGGCCGGTCACGATGTCGTGCATTTCGACGGAGGATTCGATGCCGCCGAAGAAGGTGCCGGCGCTCATGCCCAGCAGGCGCACGGCGATCAGATACCCTCCCCAGATGCCGATCACGTCGAACAGGACGGTCAACAACGGCAGGACGAGGATTCCGGCCTCGACACGCGGGGTGACGAGGTATTTGAGGGGTTGGATGCCCATGACCTCGAGGGCGTCGATCTGTTCGCGGATGCGCATGATGCCGAGTTCGGCGGTGAGGGCGGAGCCGGCGCGTCCGGTGACCATCAGGCCGGAGAGCACGGGACCGAGTTCGCGGATGATGGAGAGCGCCACCGCCGGACCCAGCAGGGCCTCGGAGCCGAAACGGGCCAGGGTGTAGTAGCCTTGCAGGGCGAGCACCATGCCGGCGAAAACCGCCGTGAGGGCGATGACGAACAGCGAACGAATGCCGATGAAGTGGACCTGTTTCAAGAAGTTGGTCCAGCGGAACGGCGGCATGACGAACGACAGCAGCACCTCCCACAGGAACAGGAACATGCGTCCCAATTCGCGGACCAGTTCCAATGTCAAGGAACCGACATGTCTTACCTGGTCAACCATGACATTCCATATTCCATTAATGGCCAAGTGCGTGAGGGAGAAGGGATTCCAGATTTTTTTGCCGGCATGGCATGCATCAAATGCATTGCAAACTCAAAGATTATCGCCCATCATCTCGGATATTGGCAAGGGAAGAAGGACGATTAAAGAAAATAACCCGAGCAAGGATCAAGACCCATGCATAGACTGTTGCTGATCTGGATGGCCCTGGCATTTCTCTGTTTGCCGAGCCCTGGCGTGGCGGGCAATGAGGCTGTCTCGAACAAGCCCCAAAATGTCGTCGCGGCCATCGACAAGGACGCGAGCAAGTATGCCAACCAAACTCCAACCCTGGATGACGCGCGGTTGGAATCACCCGCGGTTTCCGATCCGCTGGAGCCGTGGAACCGTTTTGTCTATACCTTGAACGATCTGTTCTATCACGGACTGCTCAAGCCGATCGCCATGCTGTATGCCGCCATCCTGCCCGAGCCGGTACGGGTCGCGGTGGGGAATTTCTTCCACAATCTGGCCATGCCCAAACATTTCGTCAGCGCCCTGCTGCAAGGCAAGGTCGATGTCGCCGGTCAGGAACTCTCCCGTTTCATCATCAACACCACCCTGGGTGGACTCGGCTTTTTCGACGTGGCCGAAACCCACTTCAATCTCAAGAGCAGCGACGAGGATATCGGTCAGGCCTTGGGCAATCTCGGGATGGGAGATGCCATCTACATCGAATGGCCGATCATCGGTCCTTCCACCCTGCGCGACTCGATCGGCATGGCCGGGGACGTGCTCATCAATCCGCTCACCTACTATCCGGAAAACCAATGGACCCGTCTGGAGATCTACGGGGTCAAAATGGTCAACCACACCTCCCTGCACCTCGGCGAATACGAGGATCTGCAAAAGGCGGCCATCGATCCCTATATCGCCCTGCGTGATGCCTATCTGCAAATGCGACGCGATCAGATCAAACGCTGACCCGACTTTCTTGGCTCTCCATTCCACCAGGGACCGATCAAGCCCCCCTTTTTCGGTCCCTGGAATCATTTTTGTCAATCATCTTCGAAATCCCGCCCTAATTCCCGTGATACCACGTCCAACCTGATCCGGCTTATCGCGACTTACCTTTAACAAAGCTCGATTTTCTGGCACAATGATCGCTATTCGGATACCGTGAAACCCATTGGGAGCCCTTTTTCTCCCTGTGAGCGTCATTATACCGTGGAACGCCCGAAGAAAGGTCCACGGTCAGGGGGTGAGGGAACTTTCACCCATCATGCAAGATTATTCACGCCATTTCCACTGGAGTAGCCTTCATGAACCGTTCGCGTCCGTTCGTTCGCGCCCTCGGCCTTGTTTTTGGTTTGTTGCTGACCTTCCCCGCATTCGCCGCTGAGTCCCTGGATGAAATTTATGCCATCGCGGACCGCAAGGATTTCGACACAGCCTTGAAACGGTTGAATCTGTTCCTCAACGAGCACCCCCAGGATGCGCAGGGACGCTTTCTGAAAGGGTTGATCCTCACCGAAACCAAGCAACGGGATCAGGCGATCTCGGTGTTCCAGCAGTTGAGCAAGGACTTTCCGGAGTTGCCGGAGCCTTACAACAACCTGGCCGTGCTGTTTGCCGAGCAGGGTCAGTTCGAAAAGGCCCAGGAGGCGTTGAACCAGGCGGTCAAGGCCCATCCCAACTATGCCACCGCGCATGAGAATCTCGGTGATATCCACGCCAAGATGGCCTCCCAGGCCTATGCGCGGGCTTTGAAGCTCAATCCGGGCAACAACGCGCTCACCGGCAAGCTCAACAAGGTCAAAACCCTGTTCACCGAATCCGCCGAGCAACAGCCGGCCAAGCCGGGCCAGGCCAAGGCGCAAGCCGCGGGCAAGAGTTCGCCGCTCAAGGCCGATCCGCCGCCGCCCAAGCCCGCGACCCCGGTCGAGGCGACCCCGGTCAAGCCCGCGACCCCGGTCGAGGCGACCCCGGTCAAGCCTCTGGTCACCGCGCAGGCCGATACCCCGTCCAAGCAGGATCCCGCGCCCGGTGCTGAGAAGGAGAAGGATGGGGAGGCCGAGGGGGTCTCCTCCCCCAAGGGGAACACCGCCGGAACCGATGCAGTCACGAGCGAGCCCCCCGCCAAGGAGGGAGCCGGGGCCGGACCGCGCAAAACCGTCCCCGATTCAGCCAAAATGGCGGATCCGAAATCGATTGACGCGGTGAAACAGGTTGTGCTCGATTGGGCCGGCGCCTGGTCGGCCAAAAAGATCGATCAGTACATCGACGCCTATTCTCCCCGCTTTCAGCCGGTCACCAAGAACCTCAAGAGCCGCGAGGCCTGGGAGAAGAATCGTCGTGAAGTGATCGGCAAGGCCGGGGATATTCACATTCATGTGTCGGATCTACAGATCACCATGCTGACCGATCAGCGTGCCCAGGCCACCTTCCAGCAGAACTACACGGCCAAGAACTATCGGGATCGCGTCAAGAAAACCCTGTCGCTGGAGCGGGAGGGAGAGGCGTGGAAAATCGTGCGCGAGTATGCCGCCAATGAGTGAGGATCCGGAAACCGCCGGATTTCATCAATCCCGGCTCAGGGCCACGGTATCGGCGCATGTGTTGATCCTGGAGCATCCGGCGGGTTCTGCGGAGCGCTCCCGACTGCTGTTGGCCAGGTTGGCCTATCGCGATCATCGTGCCGGAAAGTTGTCGTTTCCGGGTGGCTTCGTGGATCAGGGCGAGGGATTGGAGACCGCCTTGAAACGGGAGGTGTTCGAGGAGATCGGTCTGGAGCTGGGGCAGTGTCGCTATCGGGAGACCGTGCCGTTGCTGCACGTCGAGCCACCCAACGTGGGTTTCATCTTCACCTGCGATCGTTGGAGCGGCTCCCCGGGACCGGTCAGTTGTGAGATCCTGGAGACCCTTTGGGTGGATGAGGAGCAGTTTTGGCAACTGGATCGGGAGGGGCGATTGGCCTATCCACAAATGCGTGATCAGATTCGTCATATTGGCTGGCAGCCTCCGCTCGTCGAGGAGTCCTCCGCGGACCCGGAGCGTGGGCGGTGCATCTGGAGTCGTTCGCTCGGGATGTTGGCGGCGTTGGCATTGGGTGGCATGGTGACCGCGACGCCGGTTTGGGCGGATGATGTCCCTGCCCCGCCGGGTGATCCTTCCGCTCAGGAGAATCTCGAGAAGGCGCGCGAGCATCTGATGGATGCCATGCGGGCTTTGGGCAAGGCTGGGCGTCAGACCTACGACGAGCAGATGCCGACGTTCAAGGAGAAGGCGGGCGAGGCGCTCGAGGAGACGCAACGGAAGTTGAAGGAGATGCGGGAGCAGTTGCCCGAGCAGTTGGAGAAGATCAAACCCAATTTGCCGGAGTCGGGTGGTGACGGCAAGTCGGACAAGAGGAAGGAGCCGGAGGGGGAGAAGTCCGCGCCGGGCACGACGCAGATTTGACCGGTGGGGCCAGAGGAATCAGGGAGAAGTCCGCGCCGGGCACGACGCAGATTGGACCGGTGGGGCCAGAGGAATCGGAGGGACCGGTCCGACGGATCCAGTCATCACGGGAGACGGGGGGGGGGCGATTATCGCCCCCGATAGAGTAGCGCCTTGGCGCGGTGTCCTGCGACCCGTTTCCAATACCCCCTCATCGAACCGTGCTTACGGTTTTCCCGTACACGGCTCTCCGATCCCCCACAAACGTTTCTACCCCGCCTGCCCATCAGGCCGCGCTGTCACCAACATGGGTACGATCAACAAAACGAAACTCAAATAAGCCCCGATCCACAACCCCCCAGCCACCAGCACCGCCCCTTCGGGCCACCAGAACGGCCCCACCACGCGCGCAATCGCGGCACCCGTCATGCTCAAAAACGCCGTGGTCAACAATCCAGAAGCCTCGGGAACCCGCCCGGTATGCGTCAAGGCCACCCGCCCCATGATCCCGAGCGTGAAAAGTCCCATGGCACCCACGGTCAAGGCATGCAACGCGGTGGACTCATCCAGCCCGACACCCAGCCGCGCCGCGCCACGCAGAACCAAACCAACCACCAGCCACAAATAGCCCAAATGCAAGACCCACAATAAAGGCGTGGAGACTGTTTTCCACCCATGCCAACGACTCAGACGCACCCCCTGCACCAACCCGGCAACCACAAAAATCCACCCCACCCCCGCCTGCACGGTCCAAAACAGATCCGCCACCACCACGCCGGTCAAGGTCACGACCCCGGCAATCTCCAACGGCACCGAAATGGCAAAGGTCGGCTCTTCGCCACGCTGTCGCAACGCGTCACGGGTGAACATCGGCATGATGTGACCACCGGTCATGGCCAAAAAGAAGACGATCCCGTTGATGCCGAGCATCAGCCCCACACGGGCACTCTCCCCATGCCAACCCAAGGCCTCGAGATGGGTCAGCAGGTCACCCAGGGCGAGCAAGGCCAGAATCGGCGGAAAGATGCGATGGACCCGATTGCCGGTGTTCCACATGGTCGGGGTGAGAAAAAGCAGCATGCCGAAATAGAAAAAGGCATCGGCCAAAGCCGGGATCCATGCCGGCAGGCAGCAACCCAACACCACCCCGAGCCGCGCCAGGAGCCAGGCGGAAGCCAGGGTGATCAGAGGCAGCCCGGTCATGGGCGGGGTTTTGGACCAGACCGGGGTGGCGGTCAACAGGAATCCCGCCGCCGCCGCGCCGACAAACCCGAACAACAGCTCATGACCGTGCAGATGCGCGGAGGACCACGGGGATGGGAGGGAGAGGAGCCCGGTGAGCATCGCCAGCCACATGACCATGGCACCCACGGACCAAAGGGCGGCCACGGTGAAGAAAATGCGAAACCCTTGGACAAAAAGCATCCGAAGCCAACCGAAAGCGGATGAACGGGGCAAAAGTTTCAAGGGGCACTCTCCATTCCAAGGAAAATTTTTCCAGGGTGGGGATCCCGAAGCAGACCCGATCCACGCCCTGATCAAAAATCGTGACCGTCACGGGAAAACAGAAGATCGCCGTTCCCACGGTCAGAATAGACGAGGGGTCAACGATCCCGCAACCGTGACGTGGACGATTTTTTCAACGGAATGACACGCTTGGACAAGCCTGGGGAGCCAAAGTTCGCCGGAGTGTGGACGTTCTTTGGATGTAGAGGGCCGTGGTTGGGCTTGGAGCCGGGGGCCAGGGGTGTGAGGCTTGGACGCGACGCTCCCCTCGCTGGGAAGCGAGGGGGGCGATCGGCGCGGCGATCAGGAGGCGACCGGATTCATCAGGCGCTGCTGGGCCGCCGCCGAGAGGGTGACGCGATAGGCGCCGGAACGCACCTGCGGAATGACCGGATCACCCAGGGTGGGAGCGGTCTTTTCGCGGGTCTGGGCAACAACGGTTTTCGCTTCTTTATCGCGGGTTTGTTGTTGCAGTTGCGTGGCGGTTTGCACGGCGCGTTGGATCAGGAAACCGGCGGCAGAGAGAATGTCCATGTAGCAGCTCCTTATCAAAGCATCAGGAGAAAGTTGATCGTCGAGTCCAATCATTCTGTGGACGGGGCGAAGGTTCACCGCCGTCGTTGAAAAATATCAAGCAACTTGCATGCCAATAGATCCTTCCAGCTTCCTCAGATTGCCCATCACCCGGAACCAAAAATAGTGCTTGACATCTCCCTCGGTTCCGATTAGGATCCCGCGCTTATTCCCCGATAGCTCAGTCGGTAGAGCAGCTGGCTGTTAACCAGCTTGTCCCTGGTTCGAGTCCGGGTCGGGGAGCCAAAATCAGCACTCGGTCCATTCGGGCCGGGTGCTTTTTTTTTGGGTTCGTTTGCCGGGTGCTTTTTTTGGGTTCGTTTGCCGGGTGCTTTTTTTTGGGTTCGTTTGCCGGGTGCTTTTTTTGGGTTCGTTTGCCGGGTGCTTTTTTTTGGGTTCGTTTGCCGGGTGCTTTTTTGGTTCCATCTGAAATCTTCGCTTTTGCCGTCCTCGGCAACGGCCCTTGTATCCGATCTTTGTCATGTTGCGCGTGATCCTCTATCAACCCGAAATCCCCCAGAACGCCGGCGCGGTGTTGCGCACCTGCGCGGCCACCGGTTCGGAGCTGCATCTGATCGGACCGCTCGGGTTTCGACTGGATTCCGCCGGGATTCGCCGCGCTGGCATGGATTACCGGGAGTGGGCCATGGTGCGGCGGTGGGACGACTGGTCCGCGTTCGAGGCCGGCCTGCCGGAGGGGGCGCGTCTGTGGGCGGCCACCACCAAGGCGCGCCGCTCCCATGTCGAAGCCCGGTTCGGGCCGGAGGATTGGCTGCTGTTCGGTCCCGAGGGGAGCGGCTTGCCCGAGGGGATTCTGACCCGATTTTCCGAACACGCGCTTCGGATTCCCATGCAGCCGAGAACACGCAGTCTCAATCTGGCGCAGAGCGTGGCGGTGGTTCTTTACGAGGCGTTGCGGCAGAACGGATTTCCGGATATGCGTTGATTTTTCGGATCAACCCCCTCACCTGACTGGACACCTGGCATGTGCGGCATCATCGGTCTGTTCTCCCCCCACGCCAAGACCGTCTGGCCTGCGGCCCAGCGTGCCGCCATGGTGGCCGCCCTGGCCCATCGCGGTCCGGACGGTCATGGCGAATACACCCTGCCCGGCCTGTTCCTGGGTCACACCCGGTTGGCGGTGCTGGATCTCTCTCCGGCGGGACGGCAGCCCATGGTCTCCCCGGACGGTCGATTCTCGATGGTCTTCAATGGGGAGATCTACAACTTCCAGGCCCTGCGCGCCGACCTCGAGCAGCGTGGCCACCTCTTCACCACCCGCACCGACACCGAAGTGCTGCTGGCCGCCTGGCGGGAGTGGGGTGCGACGTGTCTGGAAAAACTCGACGGGATCTTCGCCTTCGCCATCCACGATCGCCACGAGCAGACCCTGGAGCTGGTGCGCGATCATCTTGGGGTCAAGCCGCTTTTTTACTGGAACGACGGCGGCCAGACCTGGGCCTTTGCCTCCGAGCCCCTGGCGATGTTCGGTCCGATCATCCCCCTGCCCGACATCGACCCCGCGGATCTGGACCGTTATTTCACCTATCAGTATGTTCCGGCGCCGGGTTCCGGCCTGCGCGGGGTGGCGCAATTGCCGCCCGGCCACCGGTTGACCCTTTCAGCGGGTGGGGCGCATCTGAGCCGTTATTGGCAACTCCCCTGCCCACCCGTCACCCGACCCTGGGACATGGAACGGGTGGAGGAGTTCGCGGAACTGGCGCGCCATGCCGTGCGCCGGCAATTGGTTTCGGATGCGCCGCTGGGTCTGTTCCTCTCCGGCGGATTGGATTCGACCAGCGTGGCCTTGGCCGTTCAGCAGGCCGGGCAGCATCCCACCGCCTTTACCCTGGGTTTCGACCAACCCCGCTTCGACGAACGGCCCGCAGCCCGCGACTTTGCCCAGACCCTGGGCATGGAGATGCATTCCGAAGCCTTTGTCTGGTCCAACGAGGAGATCCTGACCACGTTGGGGGCGATGCGCGAGCTGGCCGCCGATGCTTCGTTGTTCCCGACCCATCAACTGGCGCGTCTGGCGCGTCGGGAGGTGACGGTGATTCTGGCCGGGGATGGCGGCGACGAATTGTTGGCCGGATACGACACCTACAAGGCGGGTCTGATCACCCCCTGGATCCACAAGATCCCCGCGCCAGCCCGAGCGATGGGGTTGTTTCTCACCCGGTTCCTGCCCGCGGACGATGCGCGCTACAGTTCGCGTCTGGTGGCCGAACGGTTGTTGTTGGCCGGGGCCGAGGGTCCGCGGCGTGATCATGCCGCGTTCCGGCGCATCTTTCCGGATGCTCTCAAGGCGCGTCTTTACGAACCGGAGTTCGCCCGCGCGGTGCAAGATGTCGATCCGGTCGGGGAGTATGTGGCCTTGATGGAGGGCGTGCCTGGTGAGCGTTCCGAGGTGACGGCGCGTCAGTATGCGGATCTTCATCACTTTCTGCCGAGTGTTCTGGCCAAGGTGGATCGCATGAGCATGGCCACCGGTTTGGAGGTGCGGGTTCCGTTGTTGGATCGGGCGTTGGTGGAGTTCTGTTTCCAGTTGCCGGACGAGGCCAAGCGGCACAACGGTCGCGGCAAGCGGATCATGCGGGAGATGTTGCGTGGTCAGGTGCCGGCGGGGCATCTCGACCGGCCCAAGGCGGGATTTTTACCGCCGGTGGATGGTTGGTTTCGCAAGCCTGGGCCGATGTTCGACATTTTTCAGCAGCATTTGCGGTGGGCGCGGCAGGCGGCGTTGGGGTGGTTGCGGTGGGACGAGGTGGAGAAGATGTGGCGTGAGCACCAGGTCGGGCGGTTGAATGTGGGGTTTGCGTTGTTGGTGATTCTGCAATTCATCAATTGGCGGGCGCGGATGCGGAGTTAACTGTCGCAGGAGACGGGGGACCGAAGGTCCCCGGCTTTTTTAAGTGCGGAGGCAGCGACTCCGAAGTTTCTCCTTTGCCTTTGGCGCGCTCTTCCGTCCTACTTCCGCCACTTCATCCGGGAAAAAATCCCCTTCAATTTCGGCAGGGTCCGTTTGGCCTCGGGACCGATCAACACCACCCCCAACCGCTCCGGATGCAACAACCCTCCGGCAAACCCCGGCAGACTCCCTGGATCCAGGGCACTGGCATGCCGCCAGGTCTCCTCCAACGGTTCGGCGGCATCGAACAGCAGATCCCCCACATAGCGCTCGATCAGGTCTGATGGCCGATCCAGGTTCACCAGCAACGCGGCCCGCCAGCGCACCAGCAACCGTCGCCACTCTTCCCGGGTCGGAGGGGCCTGCATCAAGGTTCCCAACTGTTCGAACAGCACCTGGAACCCCTCCTCCAGATGATCCGGGGAGAGCGTGGCCCCCACCTCCAGATAACCGGCATCCGAATGGGTGGTATAGGCCGACCAGACATCATAGGCCAAGCCGTGCCGTTCCCGGACCACGGCCTGCAAGCGCGACGAGAAGCCATCGTCGAGGAGGCGTCGCAACGCCGCCGTGGCGTGATAGCCGGGATCCCGGAAACCGGCGGTGCGGAAAAAGAGCGACAACGAAAACTGCGATCCCTGATCGTCCACCGCCACCCAGTGGGGACCGGAGGGGATCACCCGTGGCGGAACGGTCGTCGTGTCGCCACCAGGGGGGATGGTCCCCAGTGTGGCCTCGGCCAGTTCCAGGGCCTGACGCGGTTCGATGGGTCCGCAGAAGGCCAGGGCCATGTTGCCGGCCCGATAGTGACGCGCCAGATAATCGCGCAGTGCCGGCAGCTGGATGCGCCCCACGGTCTCGCGGGTGCCGAGCACCGAGCGGGCCAGAGGATGGCCGGGCCAGAAGGCCTGGCTGGCCAGGATCGACGAGACCACCAGCTCCCCTTGATCGTTTTCGTCCTCGCGCATCTCCTCCAGGATCACCCGTCGTTCGGTTTCGATCTCCGAGAGCGCCGGGCGGGTGAACATGTCGCAAAAGGCGTGAAACCCTTCTTGCAGCCACTCGGCGGGCAGGGTGATCCAGTAGGCGTTGGTTTCCTGGCCTGTGGCGGCGTTCATGTCTGCGGCCATGGACTCCAGGTGGGCGTGAAAGCGGGTCGGATCCGGGATCGATTCAGAACCCTTGAAGAGCATGTGTTCCAGAAAATGGGCGATACCGGCCTGATCCGGCTCTTCGAAGCGGCTTCCGGCGCGCACCATCAGGGTGGCGCCCACTTCGTGCAGCCACGGCATGGGAAACACCCCGACCGTCAAGCCGTTGTTCAGACGGAAAAGTTCATGATGCGGATCCGGGATGGGCGGTGTGACGGTTGGGTTGGCGGGCATGCGCCGTGTTCTCCATGCGTTGCAAGCGTTCGGTCAGGTTTGGGATGTGTATCGTATCGACGGGTCGTTCATGACGATTCAGTTCCCGGAAAACTGCTGGGGTCCAGGGGCCAGTGGCCCCTGGTAGGATCCAAGGGCAAAGCCCTTGGTGGGATCCAAGGGCAAAGCCCTTGGTGGGATCCAAGGGCAAAGCCCTTGGTGGGATCCAAGGGCAAAGCCCTTGGTGGGATCCAAGGGCAAAGCCCTGGGACTTGTTTTTTTGATTTTTTTCGCGCGCTTTTCACGATAAGCCCTTTTTCGCGTCGTTTGCGAAAAAGGGCGCAGCGCGCGGGTCTCATGTGCCGTGCGTCGTTGCCGCTTTCTGGCAACGACGCACGGCGAATTGCACGTCAGCTACGTCAGTCCATGAGCCGCCTCCGGCGGCCTGTTTAGGGCAAGGGTTGCCTGGTCGGTTTTGCCAAAACCGCAAAACCGACCAGGCAACCAAGGCAGCGCGCAGCGTTTTTTCGCAAAAGACGCGAAAAAACGCTTTTTTGTAGAGCGCGCCAAAGGCAAAAGCAAAGACAAAATCAAAGGCAAAATCAAAACCTCGGAGGCTCTGCCTCCGAACCTCCGCCGGGGACCTTCGGTCCCCGGTCCCCTGCGACAGGTATCACCCCTCCCCACGCCGCGCACGCTGCATCAACTGAATGAACACATCCTCCAAAGTCGGAGCATCCTCCCGCCAAACAAAAGCCGGATCCGCAAAAAACGGCTCCAGGGAAGCCAACAACCGCTCCCGATCCGCCCCGCCGACATGCAATACCGCACCAAAAGGAGCCACCAGATCCACACCCGGCAAACCATTCAACCGCCGCGCCAACACGCCACTCTCAACACCCGCCCGAACCGGCGTGATGGAAAACGTGGTCAAACCAACCCCGCGAATCACCTCCTCCACGCTCCCGGTCGCCAACAACCGCCCATGAGCGATGTAGGCGATGGCATGACACCGCTCCGCCTCGTCCATGTAATGGGTGGTGACCAGAACAGTCAACCCCTCGGCAGCCATGGCATGGATCTGCTCCCAAAACTCACGCCGCGCCTGGGGATCCACCCCGGCGGTCGGCTCGTCGAGAAGCAACAAACGCGGCTTGTGCAACAAACAGGCCGCCAACGCCAGACGCTGCTTCCAACCGCCGGAAAGAGCACCAGCCAACTGATCACGCCGGGCAACCAAACCAAGCCGCTCCAAAGCCTCCTCGACCCGCGCCTTGCGTCCCGGCAGACCATGCACGCGAGCGGCAAAATCAAGATTCTCACGGATGGAAAGATCTTCGTACCAGGAAAATCTCTGGGTCATGTAACCCACCTGGCGCTTGATTTCGTGCGCCTGGGAACGGATGTCCAACCCCAGACATCGCCCCTGCCCCTCGTCCGGAGTAAGCAAACCACACAACATGCGCATGGTGGTGGTCTTGCCGGAACCGTTCGGTCCGAGAAACCCCATGATGCGCCCCTGGAAAACGGAAAGACTCAAATGATCGACCACAGTCCGCTGGTCGAACCGCTTGGTCAGCCCCTCGACCTCGATGGCGGCGTTCATGAGGGCGGTCGGACCCCCGATGCCAGATCAGAGGAAGGCCGGACCCCCGCTGCCAGATCAATGGTCACCGGTTGACCGGGATGCAACCGCTCGGCGTGGGCATCGGGCAACGCCTCGACGGCAAAGACCAGCTTCTCCTTGCCCTCGCGGGAGTAAAGCACCGGCGGGGCATAAACCGCCTCGGCGGCAATGTGGGAGACATGGGCAGTCAGATCCGCCGGACACCCGGCACAGACCAGAGAGAGCTTCGCGCCCGGCGACAGACGACCGATCGCCTCGGCGCCCAGAAAAAAACGGATCGTGACCTGACCGGGCGGCAGAAGCGTGATGACCGGTTGCTGGGCCGCGACCGCCTCTCCCGGTCTGAACAGCACCTCCTCGATCAGCCCGGCAACACCAGCCTGGGCGGTCCGTTGACGCAACAGCCATTCGGCACGGCGCAGACCGGCCTCGGCAGCCCGGAACGCCGCCTCGGCGGCCTGAATCTCGGCCTCGCGTCCCCCCTCGCGCGCCACCTGGATGGTGGCCTCCAACTCCTCCACCCGCGCCGCGTCGCGCTGTCGGGCCGAAATGAACTCATCCAACCGGTCCCGACTGGTGGCGTCGCTCCGGATCAGGCTCTCCTGACGCGCCTTGCGCAGGGAACTTAAACGCAAATTGGCCTCGGCCTGGTTGCGCTGATATTCAATAACTTTGATTTCGCTCGATTTTTTGCCAGTCAGAAGATTGTCGCGTTGCGCGCGCGCGCGCTCCAGATTGGCCTCGGCCTCGGCGACCGCCAACCGTTCCAGATCATCCTCAAGCACAAACAACACCGCGCCAGCCTCGACCCGCGCCCCCTTGGCGACCCTCACCTCGGTGACACGCCCGCCTGTCGGCAGACCGATGCGCACATACTCCCCTTCCACATACCCTTGCACGGTATGGGCCGGCTGCTCCTTGCAGCCGAGCAGGAGAAGAAGGGGAAGCAAGACAAGAATTTTCATGCGAAACCGAATCAAAAATCCAACCATGACCAGGATGAACGGTCATGCTAGCATCCAGCCCAAGGCGCGGGCAAGCGGACGCGAGGATGCAGTGCGTGAAGCCTGAATCGCCCTGTGCGGACCCAGGCCGGTCAGGTTGACCAACCGTCCCGTGAGTCTGTATTCCCACGCTGCCGGGAATGCCCGCCTCCCATCGACAAAAATCACGCCACGCGATTCAACGTCACGATCCTGCCCATCACATCCTCGAGCATGGGATCCACCACCACCTCGCGCACCAGCTCCTGTTTGGCGGTTTCGTCGTCCGAACCGCTGACCGTGTTGGCATCCGCGCCGAAGAGGGTTTCGAGCAGAATGCGCGTCAGGACGTTGCGCATCTTGGTTTCGGTGACCTCGGAGGTGGTGGTGTTCAAAGAAAGCCCCTGATCCGAGATCTCCAGTTGATAATCCGGACCAAAACCGTCGAACGGATTGCCCTGGCTGGAGGCCCCCAGCCCGGAGGTGGCGGAAAGGGCAACCATGGCGATGGTGGAACTCGAGATCATCATGGCGAATATCCTTTGCGAGCGGTTCAAAAGGATTTATAAGAATTACGATATCGCGGGAGGTTTTGATTCCCGTTAAGCCTCTGTATCGGCACCCGCCGCCTCGGACTTTACCCTTCTCTTGGCTTTTTGATCGGCGACCCCTTCGTGACCAACATCGATTTTCTCGCAAACCTCAACGAACCCCAACAACAGGCGGTCATGGCCTCGGAACGCGCCCTGATGGTGCTGGCCGGCGCCGGATCCGGCAAGACGCGGGTTCTGACCCGTCGGCTGGCGCGTCTGTTGTATCAGGGCGAGGCCGGCGCCGGCGAGATCCTGGCCGTGACCTTCACCAACAAGGCGGCCATGGAGATGCGTGAGCGGGTCGTCCAGCTTCTGGGACTCGACGAAACGGTGGCGCGGCGTTTGTGGGTCGGCACCTTCCACGGCATGGGCGCGCGCATGCTGCGTGCCCATGGGGAGCGGATCGGCTTCGACGGTCTCTTCACCATCCTGGACTCGTCGGATCAGCAACGGCTCATCAAACGGCTCGCCGAGCAGCGCGAGATGGTCGATGCCTACTGGACCCCCAAGCGGCTCGCCTCTTCGATCAGCCGATGGAAGGATGACGGGCTCGGTCCCGAGGATCTGGCCGAAACCCGTTTGAAATTCTCTCGGGATCTGATGCGCGTCAGCGACTTCTACGCCGCCTATCAGGATGAGCTGCGCCGTCTGAACGCCATGGATTTCGGAGATCTGCTTTCCAACTGTCTCAAACTCTGGGACCGTTCCCCGGAGGTGCTGAATGCCTACCGGCAGCGTTTTCGCCACATTCTGGTAGACGAGTATCAGGATGCCAACAAGGTTCAATACGACTGGATGCGGCGTCTGGCCGCGGATTCCTCCTTGTGCGTGGTGGGCGACGACGATCAGCTGATCTACAGCTGGCGCGGGGCGCGGCTGGACAACATCCTGAAATTCGAAGAGGATTTCCCGAATGCCCGCATCATCCGCCTGGAGCAGAACTATCGTTCCACGGGGAACATTCTCCGCGCCTCGGGTGGGTTGATCGATCACAATCTGGGTCGCAAGGGCAAAACCCTCTGGACCGAGGGGGAGGAGGGTGCGCCGATCACCATCCATGTGGCCGAGGACGGGGAGGACGAGGCGCGTCACGTCACCCGCGAGATCCTGCGCCTGGTGCCGGAAAAGTCTTTCAACGACATGGCGGTCTTGGTACGCACCTCCAGTCAGACGCGACTCTTCGAGCAGACTTTCCACGAATACAACATCCCCTATCGGATCAGCGGTGGTTTACGGTTCATGGATCGCGCCGAAATCAAGGACGCGGTGGCCTATCTGCGGCTGGCCTACTCGTCCCGTGACGATCTGGCTTTCGAGCGCATCATCAACGTCCCAAGTCGCAAGCTCGGGCCCAAGGCGTTGGAGGAGATTCTGGCCGCGGCCCGCGAGGTGGAAGGGTCGTTGTTGGAGGGGGCGCGGCATCTGATCGGGCTCAAGGGTTCGGGCAGCGCGGCGATGGGCAAGTTGAGTGCCTTTGTCCGGTTGATCGACGCGGCCCATGCGATGTTGGACGTGGAGCATCCGGTGGCGGTGTTGGATCATCTGTTGGACGAATCCGGCTACAAGGATGCGGTGGAGTTGGAGGAACGGCGCAACGACATTCGGGAGAACCTGACGGAGTTGCGTATTTTCCTCTCCCAGGTCGATGATCTGGGCGGCTTTCTGGAGCGTGCCGCCCTCGAGGCCGATCCACCCGGAACCGAGCGTCGGGATGATGGCATCAATCGGGTGGTGATTTCCACCTTGCACGCGGCCAAGGGTTTGGAGTTCCCGGTGGTGTTTCTCGCCGGTTTGGAGGAGGGTTTGTTGCCGCACAAGATGGCGGTCGAGGAGGGTGGCGCGGCAGCGGTCGAGGAGGAGCGGCGTTTGACCTATGTGGGCATGACGCGGGCCAAGGAGCGGTTGTTTTTGAGTCACGCCCGTTCGCGGCGGTTGTTTCAGCGGTTGGAGCCGGCGATTGCGTCGCGGTTTCTCAAGGAAATTCCCCCCGAAACCATTCAGAAGCGTGAGGCGCCGGTGATGGCGCGACGTGGGGTGGGGATTCCGAGACCAAGGAGGCCATTCTATTCATAGGGACGGAGACCGGGGACCGAAAGTCCCCGAAAAACCGTTACGGGGGACCGGGGGCCGAAGGTCCCCGGCAGAGGTTTGGAGGCAGCGCCTCCAAGGTTTTAATTTGATTTTTCTTGTTTTTTAGCGCGCTCTTCAAACAAGCGATTTTCACGTCTTTTGTGAAAATCGCTGCGCGCCGCCTTGGCCGCAGGAACGTTTCGCGCCTTTGGCAAAGCGTTCCCGCGAACATCCCCCCTACTCCACCCGCAACGACACATCCACCGACCCGGCGCTGTGGGTCAACGCCCCCACGGAAATCAGATCCACCCCGGTCTCGGCCACGCCGCGAATCGTCTCCAACGTCACATTGCCACTCGCCTCCAGAATCGCCCGTCCCGCCACCAAGGCCACGGCACGCCGCAACCCGGCCAGATCCATGTTGTCCAACAAAATCACCTCCACCCCGACCGCCAACGCCTCCTCGACCTGCGCCAACGTCTCGCACTCCACCTCGATGCGGTGCAGATGACCCACCCGCGCCCGCAACCGGGCCACGGCAGCCGTAATCCCACCCGCCAACGCCAGATGATTTTCTTTCACCAGTATGCCATCGTCCAGACCCAGACGGTGATTATGGCCACCACCGGTGCGCACCGCATATTTCTGCATCGAACCCAACCCCGGCGTGGTCTTGCGCGTGTCCACCACCCGCGCCTTGGTGCCGGCCACCCGTTCGACATAACGACGGGTCACCGTGGCAATGGCGGAAAGGTTCTGAAAAAAATTCAACGCCACCCGCTCACCGGTCAAGATCCCGCGCGCCGGCCCCTCGACCCGACAGATCGCCTCCCCGGCACCCACCACCGCACCCTCGACACAGGCCGGCTCCAGACGAATGCGACCATCCACCTGGGAAAAGACCTCGGCCATCACCGGCAGACCGCAGGCCACCAGCTCCTGACGCGCCCACAACACCGCACGTCCGGTCTGTCGATCATCCACCAGCACCTCGCTGGTCAGATCACCACGCCCGATATCCATCTCCAGGGCACGGGTCACGATTTTTCGCCCGTTGCGATCGATCATGCCACCCCTCCCAAACGCCGCATGCGCGCCAGGGCATCCTCGAGCACCTGCCGCTTTTCGGTGAATTCACGCGCCTTGGCCTGCTCGCCGGCCACCACCTCGGGCTTGGCATTGGCCAGAAAACCGGCATTGCTCAACTTGCCGGTCACCCGCGTCAGATCGGTTTCCAGCTTTTGCAACGTTTTTTCCAGACGGGCGATCTCCACCGCCGGATCGATGATTCCGGCCAGGGGGATGAAAATGCGCATCCCCGGCAATACCGCCGTGGCCGCCCCCTCCGGAATCTCGCCGGTCAACTCCGACCACCCCTCCAGACGGGCCAGAACCGCGATCAACCCCTCGTGACGCCGCAAGATCGCCAAGGCCTCCGGCTCGCCGCTCGCCAACACCGGCAAACGCCGACCGGGCGGAATGTCCATCTCGCCACGCACGTTGCGCACCGCAGTCACCAGGGCCATCACGAACTCGGCCTCGGCCTCCAGGGTCTCGTCCTCGAATCCGGCCTCGACCACCGGCCAGGGGGCGCGCATGAGCGTGGCTCCGCCCCGACCGATCAAGGGGGCGACCTTCTGCCACAACTCCTCGGTGATGAACGGCATCAACGGATGCAACAGCCGCAAGGAGGAGTCCAACACCGTCACCATCACCCGGCGGGTATGGTTTTTGTCGGTCTCGGCCAGCCCGTCGTCGTAGAGCACCGGCTTGACCATCTCCAGATACCAGTCGCAAAACTCGCCCCACAGAAAACGATGCAGCGCGGCGGCGGCCTCGTCGAAACGATAACGCTCCATGGCCGCGTCCATGGCCGCGATCACCTTCTGCAACCGGGAGAGGATCCAGCGATCCGGCAAGGTGCGCGGCGCGACCGGACCGGCGAGCGCATGCCCCTCGACGTTCATCAGCACGAAACGGGCGGCGTTCCAAAGCTTGTTGCAGAAGTTCCGATACCCCTCGACCCGCGCCAGATCAAGCTTGATGTCACGTCCCTGCACGGCGAGCGCCGCCATGGCGAAACGCAACGCATCGGTGCCGAAGGCCGGAATCCCCTGGGGAAACTCGGCACGGGTGGCGGCGGCGACCTTGGCGGCCAGTTGCGGCTGCATCATGTCGCGGGTGCGCTTCTCCACCAGGCTCTCCAGGTCGATGCCGTCGATCAGATCCAGCGGATCGAGGATGTTCCCCTTGGATTTGCTCATTTTGTTGCCGTCCGCGTCACGCACCAGACCGGTGATGTACACCTCACGGAACGGCACCTCGCCGGTGAACTTCAACCCCATCATGATCATCCGGGCCACCCAGAAAAAAATGATGTCAAAGCCGGTCACCAGCACGTCGGTGGGATAGTAGCGGGCCAGCTCCGGGGTTTTCTTCGGCCAGCCCAGGGTGGCGAAAGGCCAGAGGGCCGAGGAGAACCAGGTGTCGAGCACATCCGGATCGCGGGTCAATTTCACGATCTGGCCATAGTGCTCGGCGGCCATCTCGTAGACCATCTCCTCGCAGTTGCAAACGAACGGATGGCCATCCGGACCATACCACACCGGAATGCGATGGCCCCACCAGATCTGCCGCGAGATGCACCAATCCTGAATGTTGCGCATCCATTCGAAATAGGTCTTGTCCCAGTTGCCGGGAATGAAACGGATGCGGCCATCCTCCACCGCGCGAATCGCCTCCTCGGCCAGGGGCGCGGCCTTGACGAACCACTGATCGGTCAGGTACGGCTCCAACACCGCCTTGGTGCGATCGCCACGCGGGATCATCAGCTTGTGGTCGTCGATCCGCTCCAGGAGGCCGGCATCCTTGAGATCCTCGACCACCTTCTGACGGGCCACGAAACGGTCCAGACCGCGATAGGGCTCCGGGGCCTGATCGTTGATGCGGGCGTTCGGAGTGAAGATGTTGATCACCGGCAGGCCATGCCGGGCCCCCACCTCGTGGTCGTTGAAATCGTGGGCCGGGGTGATCTTGACGCAACCGGTCCCGAAGGCCGGATCCACATGGGTGTCGGCGATCACCGGGATGCGCCGTCCGGTCAGGGGGAGGATCAACTCCCGCCCCACCAGATGGGCATGCCGTTCGTCGTCGGGATGGACCGCCACGGCCACATCCCCGAGCATGGTCTCCGGACGGGTGGTGGCCACCACGACGTAACCATCCCCCTCGGCCCACGGATAGCGCAGATGCCACAAGAAGCCGCGTTCCTCCTCGGAGATCACCTCCAGGTCGGAGACGGCGGTCAACAACACCGGATCCCAGTTGACCAGCCGCTTGCCGCGATAGATCAACCCCTCGTTGTACAGCCGCACGAAGGCCTCGCGCACCGCGTGGGAAAGCTCCGGATCCATGGTGAACCGTTCGCGGCTCCAGTCGCAGGAGGCCCCCAGACGCCGCAACTGCCGCACGATGGTCCCGCCCGACTCCCCCTTCCACTTCCAGACCCGCTCCAGAAAGAGCGCCCGCCCCAGATCGTGACGGCTGCTCCCCTCGGCCTCCAACTGACGCTCTACCACCATCTGGGTGGCGATGCCGGCGTGATCGGTGCCGGTCTGCCAGAGCACCGGACCCCCACGCATGCGCCGTTGCCGGATCAGGGCATCCATGATGGTGTCTTGAAAGGCGTGTCCCATGTGCAGACTGCCGGTCACGTTCGGCGGCGGAATCATGATGCAGTAGGGCGGCGCATCCGGATGGGTGTTGGATGGGGCGAAATAGCCCCGTTCCTCCCAGAGCGCGTACCAGCGACTCTCCACGCTGGCGGCATCGTAGGCTTTAGGCAAGGTCGATTCGGACATGATGTTTTTTGACTCTTTCGGATTTTCAAGCAGGTCTGCAAAAGGATCCGGGGGCGGTAATCGCCCCCGGTGCGGATCTGAAGGTCAAACCTTCTTTCGTGTTACCCATTTCGTTCAGCGCACGCCGTTCCGGCTGACCCGGCTCTCAGCGCCCGCCCTTGAGCCGCTCCAACTCCTCGCGGATCACCTCCTCGAGCAGTACCGGCAACCGCTCGGACAACACCTCGCGAATCCAGGAACGGGCCACCTCCTCCACCTGGTCGCGAATCGCCGCCCGCATCGGACTGGCATCCATGGCCTCCCGCACGTTGAACGGCGACGGGGCGGCAGGCTTCGGGGCCGGGGCGGGTTCGGGGGCCGGCTCGGGCTCGGCGGGGGCCGGCTCGGGCTCGGCGGGGGCCGGCTCGGGCTCGGCGGGGGCCGGCTCGGGCTCGGCGGGGGCCGGCTCTTCTTCCGGCTCGGGGGTCGGAGCGGGTTCGGACGCGGGCTGCGTGGGCACCGGACCCAATGCCAACACCAGCTCTTCCTCCTCCTCTTCGTTTGCCGGTTCGGATTCGGGCTCGACTTCCGGTTCAGGCTCCTCCTCGGCGACAGGCTCCTCCTCGGCGACAGGCTCCTCCTCGGCGACAGGCTCCTCCTCGACGACAGACTCCTCCTCGACGACGAACTCCTCCTCGGCGACGGGCTCCTCCTCGACGACAGGCTCCTCCTCGGCGACAGGCTCCTCCTCGGCGACAGGCTCCTCCTCGGCGACGAACTCCTCCTCGGCGACAGACTCCTCCTCAGCGACGGGCTCCTCCTCGGCGACAGGCTCCTCCTCGGCGACAGGCTCCTCCTCGGCGACGAACTCCTCCTCGGCGACAGACTCCTCCTCAGCGACGGGCTCCTCCTCGGCGACAGGCTCCTCCTCGGCGACGAACTCCTCCTCGGCGACAGGCTCCTCCTCGACGACAGACTCCTCCTCGACGACAGGCTCCTCCTCGGCGACAGGCTCCTCCTCGGCGACGAACTCCTCCTCGGCGACAGGCTCCTCCTCGACGACGGGCTCCTCCTCGGCGACAGACTCCTCCTCGGCGACAGGCTCCTCCTCGGCGACGGGCTCCTCCTCGGCAGCAACTTCCGCTTCCGGTTCGGATTCGGGCTGCGTGAGCGCCGGACCCAATGCCAACATCAACTCTTCCTCATCCTCTTCTTCGGCTGCCGGTTCGGATTCGGGCTCGACTTCCGGTTCAGGCTCCTCCTCGGCGACAGGCTCCTCCCCGGCGATCTCCTCGACCAGATCCTCCTCGGCAACAGGCTCCTCCTCGGCGACAGGCTCCCCGGCGACAGGCTCCTCCCCGGCGATCTCCTCGACCAGATCCTCCTCGGCGACAGGCTCCTCCCCGGCGATCTCCTCGACCAGATCCTCCTCGGCGACGGGCTCCTCCCCGGCGATCTCCTCGACCAGATCCTCCTCGGCAACGGGCTCCTCCTCAGCGATCTCCTCGACGATCTCCTCGGCGGCAGGCTCCTCCTCAGCGATCTCCTCGGCGATCTCCTCGGCGACAGGCTCCTCCCCGGCGATCTCCTCGGCGACAGGCTCCTCCCCGGCGATCTCCTCGGCGGCAGGCTCCTCCTCGACGATCTCCTCGACCAGATCCTCCTCGGCGACAGGCTCCTCCTCGGCGATCTCCTCGACCAGCTCCGGCTCGTCGGGCTCCTCATCCAGCTCCGGCCCGGCCTCCATCACCTCGTCCACCACCGCCTCGATCTCGGCCTCCAGCATCTCTTCCGCCAACTCGGGCGCGACGGCGATCGCTTCCCCGCTCTCCCCGGCGCTCTCCTCGACCCGTTCCGATTCGTCGGGCTCCTCATCCAGCTCCGGCCCGGCCTCCATCACCTCGTCCACCATCGCCTCGATCTCGGCCTCCAGCGCCTCATCCGGATTCAGCGCCTCGTCCGTGGCCGACTCCTCCTCCTCGAAATCGCCACCCGCCTCGAAGTCCGGATCCACCTCCGGATCCTCCGCCAGCGCTGCGGATCCCTCGGCCTCGGCACCGAACTCCTCGTCCGATTCAAACGCCTCGTCCAGATCCGACTCCCCTTCATGCGGATGCGGATGGTCATGATGGTCGTGACCGTGCTCCTCCTCGCCGTCGGACGCCTCGCCGGCATCCGGATCGGCGGCATGATCCATGAACGACAGCGCCACCTCCATGCCGGACAGATCCAGGGGCTCCTCGTCATCCAGATCCATCGGCACCCCATCCATCTCCGGCACCTTGGGTTCAGCCGTCTCTTCCAGCTTCATGTCGCCTCCCATCGCCAAACCCTCGCGCGCCAGGGCATTCTCGTCCAACACCGATTCCAGCTCCACTTTGGCGGGTTCGGTTCCGGGGACCGCGGATCCAGGCTCCGGACCTGCTTCGCCCGCCTCCATCAGCAACCCCTCGTCATCCCCATCCAGCAGATCTTCCAGCGAGGCAAGAATCTCCTCCATCGAGGGACCGGCATGATCCTCCGGAGCGTGCGACGTATCCGTTCCCAGGAAGGTGCCCCCAAAGGGGCCTTCGGTCTCATCCGACTGGGACTCTTTCTTTTTGTTCTTTTTTCCAGACATCGCCTTCACTCCGCCTTATCGCCTCTTTGCGGACGAATCACCATCCGAGCGTCACGCGCACCGAATCGAACATCACCCGGAAGACATTGCCGCGCTCCACCGCGTTGCCCGCCACCAGATCCCGGGTGAACAGCTCCTTGCCGCCCGCCTTGACCACCACGGCGCCGATCTTCTGACCCGTCTGGATCGGGGCCACCAACGGTTCGTCGTAGGAGACCCCCACCTCCACCGAACCCCGCTCCTTGCGCGGCACGGTCACCACCAACGGTTCGCTGACGACCCCTTCCACCTCCCGTTCGGTCCCCTTCCACACCCGCAACTTGCGCACCGTCGCCTTGGCGTCGAAGAACTTGACCGTTTCGAACATCCTGTTCCCGTAATGGATCAGGCGCAAGGCATCATCCTCGCGGATCTTGCGGGTTGTCGCGCCCATCACCACCGCCACCAGACGTTGCCCCTCCTTGTCGCTGGTGGCCACCAGGCAATAGCCGGCCTCGCGGGTGTGACCGGTTTTCAGACCGGTGACGATCGGATCGCGCCACAGGAGATTGTTGCGGTTGTGTTGGCGTATACCGTTGAAGGTGAACTGTTTTTCCTGGGAGTAATGGCTGTATTGCGGGAACTTGCGCATCAGGGACACCGCCAGCGTGAACAGATCCCGCGCCGAGGTGTAGTGTTCGGGATCCGGCAGACCGGTGGCATTGGTGAAATGGGTGTTGGTCAACCCCAGCTCCACCGCCTTGGCATTCATCTTGGCGACGAAGGCGCTCTCGGAACCGCTCAGGTGTTCGGCCATCACCACGCAGGCATCGTTGCCGCTCTGGATGGCGATGCCGCGGATCAGATCCTCCACCTTCACCTTGTCGCCCACCTTGACGAAGGTCTTGGAGCCACCGGTACGCCAGGCGTTTTCGCTCACCAGCAGTTCGGCGTCGAGCTTCACCGTGCCGGCGGCCAGGGCCTCGTAGATCAGATAGAGGGTCATCACCTTGGTCAGGGAGGCCGGTGGCAGGCGTGTATCCACATCCTGGGCATGGATGACCCGTCCGGAGTCGATATCTCCCAACAGGCCCGCCGTGCCGCGCACCTTGGGGGGGGCCTCGTCCGCGGCCAACGCCACGCCGACCAGCAACGGCATCAGCAACAGCATGACCACCCACGAAATGGCACGATGGGGACCCATCCCCCACCCGCGCAACCCCGATGCGGAGGTTTCACGGTCAAATTGAAGCTCAGTTCTCATGGCGACCACGGTTGGCGACTCACACGGTTGTTACGGTTGTTCATGGAATTCTCACCCCGGTTCATCCTCAATCCCGGATGATCACGGCCTCGCCGATCTCCAACTTGCGGATGGCGCGCTCCACCCGTTCGGCCTGCTCGACGGTGGCGAACGGTCCCAACCGCACCCGGTACATGATGCGCGCGCCGATGGAGCTTTTGATGATCTTGGGCTTGCCGACATTGCGCAAGCGCCGCTCCACCTCCTGGGCATTCTCGTAGCGTCCGAAGGAGCCGACCTGAATGTAGTGATCCTTGCCGCCGCCCCCCTCTTTCCACGGGGTGTCATGCACGGTTTCGCGGCGTGGCATGGGCGAAGGCGGGGCGTCCGGACGCTTGCGCGGGATCTCCGCCGGTTCGGCCCTGGTCAGCATGCCCAGGGCCTCGACGCGCACCCGCGCCAAACCTTTCTGGGCATAGCCGAGCTGTTCGGCGGCGGCGAAGGAGAGGTCGATCAGACGGTTGTCGATGAACGGACCGCGATCGTTGACCCTAAGCTCCATGGAGCGGCCATTGTCCAGGTTGGTCACCCGCACCATCATGGGCAGAGGCAGGACCGTATGGGCGGCGGAAGGTTTGAACATGTCGAACCGTTCGCCGTTGGCGGTGGGTCGGTCGTGGAACTCGCGACCGTACCACGACGCCATCCCCTCCTCGACATAGCCGGCGGCCTCCTGTTCGGTGAGGGGGTAGTAGGTCTTGCCGAACACCTCGTAGGGCTTGGAAGTCCCTTTTTTGATCGTGGTCGATTTTTTCGGCTGGGATTCGACCTCCGGGGTCTCCGGAAAGCGCCCGCAGGCCGCGGGCAGCAGCAACAGAATCAGCAGCCAAACCCTCAGCCCCAAGAAACCTCGTTTCCGCATGCTTTCTCCATCCGGCGCAACTCACGGGCGAACTCACACACCACCATGGCGAACCGGTTGGATCGATTCCAGCGTGTGATCACCCAAAAATTCATGAAGGTCATATAATAACGGGGTCCATCCCGTTCTTCCAGGACAATAAGCGCCAAACCCTCCTCCGGCGCGGGTTCCCGTTCGTGAACGGGCCAGGTGATGCCGGCTTCGCGCCACTCGCGCCAGGGGCGACGGGAGGCCGCGGAGGGCGACACCAGGGTGGCCAGTTCCGGACGGGCGGGGATCTCCTGGACCAGGGGGGCCTCCGGGCACCAGCCGTGGTTGAAGAGAAACGAGGCGATGGAGGCCAACGAATCGGTCAGGTCGCCCACCACGTCGCGGTGGCCATCCTGGTTGAAATCCACGGCATGGCGGCGCAGACTGCTCGGCATCATCTGCACCTGGCCCATGGCCCCCGCATAGGAGCCCTTGGGTTTGCGCGGATCCCACCCCTCTTCGCGACAGAGCAGCAGAAACGCGCGCAACTCCCCCTGAAAATACTCCGCGCGGCGCGGATAGCGGGTGGAGAGGGTATACAGGGTACGCAGCACGTTGAAGCGGCCCTGATTGTTGCCGAAATCGCTCTCCAGCCCCCACAGGGCGACCACGAACTCCGGCGGTACCTGGTAGAAGGCCTCCACCTCGGCCAGAAGCGAGCCATGGCGGTTCAGCAAACGCCGGCCAATGTCGATGCGCCGCCAGTTGAGCACCATGGCGCGGTATTTGAAATAGGGCTTGGCCTCGGCCTGGTGATCCATCAGACGGAGCACCTTGGTATCCGGCTCCAGGGGGGTCAGCAGCCTTTCCAGCCACTCCGGATCGAAACCATCCTGCTCGATCCAGGGCACAAGCCACGGATAACGGCTCAACCATGCCTCCGTCGCCTCCGCCTCGCGGCTCCACCACGCCCACGACCCCAGGGCCAGAACGCCCATTCCACCCAATCCGCGCAGCAGCGCGCGCCGTCCGGCATCCGGAGTCTGGGAGGCGCGCGCGATCCCTTGCTCTCGGCCCGGACCGGGTGCATGCTGGATTCGCTGGGCTCTTCTTGGCATGGTTTCGTTCATCACGCGGACAGTCAGGATCCCCTTTTTTTCCATGGAAGCAGCACCCGAAGGGCCACGGATGAGGGGCAAGGGGGACTCCCCCCATCATGGATGTTGATGCATGATACAAAATTCGCCACCAATAAAAACCGTTTTTCATGCGTTCGACCCATGAAAAGCTTCCTTTCCGATGCAACCCGCGTGCGTCTGCGGCATCTGTTGCCCCTTTTGGCCGGTCAGGAGCGGGCTTTGGCCATCGGATTCCTGCTCCTGGTGGCCACCAACGCCAGCGCGGCGGCCATCCCCTATCTGATGAAACTGGCCACCGAAGACCTGATGAACCGCGCCCCCATCGATCTCCACCTGATCGCCCTGGTGGGGGTGGCCCTGGCCAACGCCTTTTTCCGCGTCCATTCGCGCACGCGCATTTTCGGCATCGGTCGCGACGTGGAGTTCGCCCTGCGCGCCCGCTACCACGCCAAGCTGCTCTCGTTGGACCTCCCCTTTCTGGAGCGGGAGCGTACCGGAGACCTGGCGGCCCGCGCCGCCGCGGATGTCAGCGCGGTGCGCATGTTCGTGGGGCCTGGTTTCTTGCAGAGCTCCAACGTCATCATGGCCTATGCGGCCACCCTGCCGGTGATGCTCGGCCTGGATCCGGTGCTCACCGTCCTCACCCTGGCCCCGATCCCGATCGTCATGGGGGTATCGCGTCTGCTCACCCGGCGCATGTACCGCCTGAGCCGCGTGGTGGCGGATCGTTTCGGCGCCCTCTCCGGCTTCATCCAGGAGAGCATCTCCGGCATCGCCGCCATCCACGCCCACGCCCGCGAGGCCGACTGGAACCACCGCTTCGCCGCCGAAACCGACGAACTCTCTTCAGCCGCCCTGCGCCACGCCAAATTGCAGAGTTTGTTTGGTCCCATGGTGCTGCTGGCCGGGGCCACGGGCGGATTCATCATCCTGGCCCATGGGGGCGGACAGGTGGCCGCGGGCGTGTTGACCATGGGGGATTTCGTCGCCTTTTCCGGCTATCTGGCCATGCTGATCTGGCCCACGGTCGGTTTTGGCTGGATTCTGACCGTCATGCAACGGGGTCTGGCCGCCCTCGACCGCATCAGCGGCGTGCTGGACGCCCAACCCTTTCTCGATCCGAAAATCGCCGACGCCCCTCCCGGCTCCGCCCGCTGGCAGGGGGCCATCCGGATCCGGGATCTCGATTTCGCCTTCAAACCCGGCACGCCGGTCTTGCACGGCATCTCGATGGAGATCCCGGCGGGCGGGCTGACCGGCCTGGCCGGTCGGGTCGGCTGCGGCAAGTCGGCGTTGTTGCAGCTCCTCGCCCGGCTCTACCCGGCGCCGGCGGGACGGGTGTTCCTCGATGACCAGGATCTGGCGACCATCCCGGAGGCGGAACTGCGTCGCGAGTTGGCCATGGTGCCGCAGGAGAGTTTTCTGTTTTCGGCCCCGCTGCTGGAAAATCTGCTCCTGGATCGGGAGGATCCGGATCGGACGCGCGCCGGACGGGCGCTGGAACTGGCCGCCATGACGGATGAGACGACCCGCTTTCCCAAGGGGATCGACACCCTGATCGGCGAGCGGGGCATCACCCTCTCCGGCGGCCAGCGGCAACGCGCCTCTTTAGCCCGCGCCCTGGTCGGCGATCCGGCGATCCTGCTCTTGGATGATGTGTTCTCCCATGTGGACGCCCGCACCGAGGAGCGGATCCTGGACGCCATCCGCGCCGAAAGCCGGCAACGCACCGTGGTTCTGGTCTGCCATCGGGTCGCCGCCCTGAAACGGGCCGATCGGATCTTTCTGCTGGATGATGGCCGGATCGTGGCCAGCGGCGATCACGCCACGTTGCTCGCCACCTCGCCCCTTTATCGGGATCTGCACGATACCATGAGCCGCGCCGAGGCCCTGGAGGCCCTTTCCGAATGATGTCTGCGCATGCGCGGCTTTTGCCCTGGAACTCCCGAAGGGAGGTCCAGGGTACGGGGGGTGAGGGGGGGAGCCCCCCATCCTGTCAAATTTTGCCCTGGAACTCCCGAAGGGAGGTCCAGGGTACGGGGGGTGAGGGGGGGAGCCCCCCATCCTGCACGTTGCTTGATTGTTTTTGCCCTGTCATCATGAATAAAAGACATTCATTGCCAATGGAGCATTCCAGAATCGCGCAGCAGGCCAGACTGACCGACTGGCAGAACTCTCCCAGCTTCAGCGCTCTGGTCACGCAACTTCGATCCCGGTTTCCCCAGCCATGATGCCCGCCGTTCAGGCCGATACCGAAGAGACCCGTTACGGCGCCTTCTGGGATGCCCGGTTGATGGCCCGTTTCCTGAGCTACGCCACCCCGCACCGCGGCTGGCTTATGCTGGCCATGCTCATGCCGCCCATCGGCGCCCTCTCGCAACTGGCCCAGCCGCTGGTGATTCAAATGGCAGTCGATCGCCATCTGGTCACCGGCGACATGGAGGGGTTTGGCGGACTGCTCGCCCTGCTCGCCGGACTGGGGGTGCTTCAGTTCGTCAGCGGCTATCTGCAATCGACCATCAACGCCAGGCTCGGTCAGCGGGTGATCAGCGATCTGCGTCGCGAACTTTTCGCCCATCTGATCACCCTGGATGCCGCCTACTTCGCCAAAAACCCCAGCGGGGCGCTCACCAACCGCATCGCCAACGATGCCGAGGCGATCAGCCAGATGGTCAGCGCCGGGTTGATCAACCTGATCGGCGACATCCTGCTTTTGATCGCCATCGCGGTCGGCATGGTGGTCCTGTCGCCGCGACTGTCGCTGGTGGTGCTTTTGATGATGCCGGTGGTGATCGGCGTGGCGTTTCGCGTCACCCAGCGGATGCGCATGATCCAGCGTCACGGCACCCTCCTGATGGCCCGCATGACCGCGAAGCTCACCGAGGAGAACGAAGGGCGCGACGTGGTGCGGTTGTTTCATCAACAAAAGGCGGCCACGGAGCGGTTCGGCGCCTTGAACCGCGAACATCGCGCCAACGCCGACAAAAGCAATCTTCTGGAGGCTTTTCAGTTCAGCTTCGTCGAGACCGCCTCCACGGTGGTGGTGGCGGTTCTTTTCTGGCATGGCGCTGGCCTGATGACCACGGGTGAGATCACGATCGGGGTGTTGACCGCCTTCATCGACGCGGTGAGGCGTCTGTTTTTCCCGATCCGCGACCTGGCCGGCAAGTTCACCACCATGCAGTCGGCGATGAGCGCCCTGGAACGGGTGTTCGCGCTGCTCGACACGAAACCCGCCATCGTCGATCCCCCCGAGACGCGCGACCAGACCCTGCCCGCCCGCCCGATGGGGGCGATCCGGCTGGCCGGGGTATCGTTCGCCTATGGTGAGGAGACGATCCTTGCCAACATCGATCTGGAGATCGCCCCAGGCGAGCGGATCGCCATCGTCGGCCCCACCGGCGCCGGCAAGAGCACCCTGATCAAGCTGATCAACCGTACCATCGAGGCCCAATCCGGGCAGGTGACCCTCGACGGCATCCCGGTCGGACGGATCCCTCTGGCCATTCTGCGTCAGTGGGCCGGGGTGGCGCGCCAGGAAACCTTCCTGTTTTCCGGCACCATCGCCGAGAACATCGGCCTGTTTGACCCGCGCATCGATCGGGCCCGCATCGAACGGGCCGCCGAGGAGTCCGGGGCCATGGCCTTCATTCGGCAGTTGCCGGATGGCCTGGATGCCCGTCTCACCGAGCGCGGCAGCAACCTCTCCGCCGGACAGCGGCAACTGTTGGGCATGACCCGCATCCTGGCCCTGGATCCGCCGATCCTGATCCTGGACGAGGCCACCAGCTCCGTGGACGCGGTGAGCGAACGTCTGATCCAGGCGGCCCTCGAGCGGATCATGACCGGACGGACGGCGGTGATCATCGCCCATCGACTCTCCACCATCCGCCATGTGGACCGGATCATCGTGCTCGCCAAGGGGCGGATCATCGAGTCTGGCAGCCACGAAGCCCTTCTGGCCCACGGCGGCCTGTTCGCCCAGTTGCACGCCTTGCAGTTCCAGGACCCCTCCGACGCGCAGCCGATCCGGTAACATGAAATATCCCTTGACGAGCTTTGATCAATTTTTTATTATTTTCTAATATTTGTGCATGAGCGAAAGGGATAAGCATCTTCTTGCTCGAAAAAAATGTATTTATATTCCGGGAATCCGTTGACAAATTTGCAGGCTTCAAGGCAACATAAGCGGCAATTTGTCTTTGGGAATCGATTCTGCCACCCGACTGCACAGGCTGCGCCCTTGAAACTCGTCATCGCCACCCGCAACCGCAAGAAAATGGAAGAAATCCGCCGGATTCTGGCTCTTCCGGAGAACGACCCGTTCTCCCTTGACGATTTTCCCGGTTGCCCCGAAGTGGTCGAAGACGGTTTGACCTTCACCGAAAACGCCGACAAAAAAGCCCTCGCCGTGGCCCGCTTCACCAATCTGCCCGCCCTGGCCGACGACTCCGGCCTGGTGGTCGATGGCCTGGACGGCGCGCCGGGCGTTTTCTCCGCCCGCTACGCCGGCGACGAGGCTTCCGATGCCCAGAACGTCGCGAAACTCCTCGACGAATTGGCCGCACGTCCCCAGGCGCCCCGCTCCGCCCGCTTCGAGTGCGTGCTCTCCCTGGCCGATCCGAACGGCAGAACCGCCCACTTCACCGGCACCGTCGAAGGTCGCATCGCCGACCAGCCCATGGGTCACAACGGTTTCGGCTACGACCCGATCTTCATCCCCCTCGGACACGACCTCACCTTCGCGCTGATGCCCGCCGCCGACAAGGATGCCATGAGCCACCGGGGACGCGCCCTGGCGGCGCTGGCCAAGAACATTCATAAATTTTTTGATCCAAATAATAATCTTGTCCCATAACCGAATCGTTACCATCCTACTCGTCCAGGAGACTCGATCAACATGTCAAAACTCGTCCCCCCTCACGGCGGTGGTGAACTCAAACCTCTCATGCTCGCCGGCGACGCCCTCAAGCAGGCCAAGGCGCGCGCCAAGGATCTGGATCAGATCAAGATGAGTTCGCGGGAAGCCTGCGACCTGATCATGCTGGGCATCGGTGCCTTCACCCCCCTCGATGGCTTCATGGGCCACGAAGACTGGAAGGGTGTCTGCGAGAACATGCGTCTCACCTCCGGGGTGTTCTGGCCGATTCCGGTCACCCTTTCCACCACCCACGGCCAGGCCAACAACCTCAAGATCGGTCAGGAAGTCGCCCTGGTGGACGAAGAGTCCGGCGAGATCGGCGGCATCATCACCATCACCGAGAAATACACCATCGACAAGGGTCTGGAGTGCCGTTCGGTGTTCGGCACCGAGGACAAGGAGCACCCTGGCGTGCTCAAGGTGATGGAGCAGCCGGAAGTGAACATCGCCGGTCCGGTGGTGGTGCTCTCCGAGGGTGAGTTCCCGACCAAGTACGGCAACATCTACATGCGTCCGTCCCAGACCCGCGAACTGTTCGAGGAGAAAGGATGGAGCCAGGTGGCCGCCTTCCAGACCCGCAACCCGATGCACCGTTCCCATGAGTTTCTGGCCAAGATCGCGGTCGAGACCATGGACGGCGTGTTGATCCATCAGATTCTGGGCAAGCTCAAGGCCGGCGACATCCCGGCGGAGGTGCGCGCCGAGGCCATCGACACCCTGATCGACAACTACTTCGTGAAGGATACGGTCATCCAGGCCGGCTATCCCATGGAGATGCGCTATGCCGGGCCGCGCGAGGCGCTGTTGCATGCGGTGTTCCGTCAAAACTACGGCTGCAGCCACCTGATCGTCGGTCGCGACCATGCCGGCGTGGGCGACTATTACGGCCCGTTCGATGCCCAGCACATCTTCGACAAGGTTTCCGAAACCGATCTGCGCACCCGTCCGCTCAAGATCGACTGGACCTTCTACTGCTACAAGTGCCAGGGCATGGCCTCGCTGAAAACCTGCCCGCACGGCAAGGATGATCGTCTGTTGCTCTCGGGCACCAAATTGCGCAAAATGCTCTCCGAGGGCGAACAGCCGCCCGCCGAGTTCAGCCGCCCCGAGGTGGTCAAGATCCTCCAGGCCTACTACGCCTCCCTCAACGAGGGCGAAAAGGTCGAGGTCAAGCTGCACAAAGCGGCCACCGGTTGATCTTTAACCGTCGCGGCTGTATTATCGAAAGCTGTACCGCTGGGGAGACCGGGGAGCGTCCCCCCAGCGGGAAATAGGTACCGAATGGACGGGGAGGTCCCGTCGGAGTCAACTGTTTTTAGTTTTGTCATCAACAAGTCTTAGGAGAACATCATCCATGCCAAGTTTCGTCATTCAATCCAAGTGCGACGGCTGCAAGGGTCAGGACAAAACCGCCTGCATGTACATCTGCCCCAATGACCTCATGAAGCTCGACAAGCAGCGGATGAAGGGGTTCAACCAAGAGCCGGATCAGTGCTGGGAGTGCTATTCCTGCGTCAAGATCTGCCCGCAGCAGGCCATCGAAGTGCGTGCCTATGCCGACATCGTTCCGATGGGCGGTGCGGTCATCCCGCTGCGTGGTTCCGACTCCATCATGTGGACGATCCAGTTCCGCAACGGCAACGTCAAGCGGTTCAAGTTCCCGATCCGCACCACCGCCGAGGGTTCGATCGACCCCTATGCCGGCAAGCCGACCGCGGATCTCTCCAAGCTGAACGATCCCGGCTTCTTCAATCTGGCCGCCTCCGACCTGCCCAAGGTTGGTGCGTAAGCTGGCCGGATTTTGAGTCATCGCATCCGAGAACCTAAATATCGATCCTTCAGAGAGGAGATTGTTTGACATGGGAAGCTTTGGTAATCCCGATATCGAGACCGTTGACACCGACATCCTCATCATCGGTGGTGGCATGGCCGCCTGTGGCGCGGCCTACGAAGTGATTCGCTGGGCTCCTCCCGGCACCCGTATCCGTCTGGTTGACAAGGCCTCCATGGAGCGTTCCGGCGCCGTGGCCCAGGGTCTGTCGGCCATCAACACCTATCTGGGTGGCCAGGATCCGGCGGACTATGCCCGCATGGTGGCCAACGACCTGATGGGCGTCACCCGCGATGACCTGTGCTGCGACGTGGGTCGTCACGTGGACAACTCGGTCGATCTGTTCGAGGAGTGGGGTCTGCCGATCTGGAAGCAGCCGGGCGACGAGGAGAAATCCCTCAAGGACGGCGGCAAGCCGGTCCGTTCCGGCAAGTGGCAGATCATGATCAACGGCGAAAGCTACAAAACCATCGTGGCCGAAGCCGCGAAGAAAGCCCTGGGTATGGAAAACATCCAGGAGCGCATCTTCATCGTCAAGCTGCTGTTGGACGCGAAGGAAGAGAATCGCATCGCCGGCGCGGTGGGTTTTTCCAATCGCGAGGACAAGATCTACGTCTACACCGCCAAGGCGATCCTTTTGGTGGCTGGTGGCGCGGTGAACGTGTTCCGTCCCCGTTCCGTGGCCGAGGGCATGGGCCGCACCTGGTATCCGGTTTGGAACGCGGGTTCCACCTATGCCATGGCGATCCAGTCCGGCGCCGAGCTGACCATGATGGAAAACCGTTTCGTGCCGGCCCGCTTCAAGGACGGTTACGGCCCGGTGGGTGCCTGGTTCCTGCTCTTCAAGGCCAAGGCCACCAACGGTCGCGGTGAAGTCTACATGGACACCAACAAGGAGATGTTGAAGGACTATCCTCCTTATGGTCTCGCCAAGATCCCGGCCACCTGCCTGCGCAACCATCTCATGATGAAGGAGATGCGCGAGGGTCGTGGTCCGATCATGATGCGTACCGACATCGCGTTGCAGGCTCTGGCCGCCTCCTACGAGGAAGAGTTCGGTCCCAAGGAAGCCAAGAAGAAGATCAAGCATCTGGAAGCCGAGGCGTGGGAAGATTTTCTCGACATGTGCATCGGTCAGGCTGGTGTGTGGGCGGGCGAGAACATCGAGCCGGAGATCACCCCCTCCGAGCTGATGCCGACCGAGCCCTATTTCCTGGGTTCGCACTCCGGTTGCTGCGGCATCTGGACCACGGGTCCGTCCGACCTGGCTCCGCCGGAATGGCAGTGGGGCGATCAGCCGCCGAAGCCGGGTGAGGATCCGGTTCCGGGGCAGAAGAACTACAACCGCATGACCACGGTCAAGGGTCTGTTCACGGCTGGTGACGGCGTGGGCGCTTCGGGTCACAAGTTCTCCTCCGGTTCCCATGCCGAGGGTCGCATCGCGATCAAGTCGGTGTTGCAGTGGGTGTTGGATCACAAGGACTATGTTCCGACCCTGGACAAGGGTGCCAACGAGCTGGCCGAGGAGATCTACAAGCCGGTTCGCACCTACATGGAGCACAAGGACTACAGCACGGCGGAGGAGGTCAATCCTCACTACATCACCCCGCGCATGTTGCAGGCCCGTTTGCAGAAGATCATGGACGAGTATGTGGCTGGCGTGGGCACCATGTACACGACCAACTGCACCATGATGGAGATCGCGGTCAAGAAGTTGACCGAGCTGAAGAAGGACTCCGAGAAGATGATGGCCCGCGATCTGCACGAGCTGATGCGCGCCTGGGAGAACTATCACCGTATCTTCGCGGGTGAGGCGCATCTGCGTCACATGTTGTTCCGCAAGGAGACCCGTTATCCGGGCTTCTACTACAACATGGACTACAACTTCGTGGACGAAGAGAATTGGAAGTGCTTCGTGAACAGCACCATCAACCCGAAGACGGGTGAGTGGTCGGTGTTCAAGCGCGCCCACAAGGATCTGGTTGCGAAGTAAGTTTGATTGAATGGATGGAAAGAGGGGCGCGGTCCGAAGGGATCGCGCCCTTTTTTTTTGGGCTGGCGTCGAGATGGATTCCAACCGTTGCGGGGGACCGGGGGCCGAAGAGGGGGTGGGCTGGCGTCGAGATGGATTCCAACCGTTGCGGGGGACCGGGGGCCGAAGAGGGGGTGGGCTGGCGTCGAGATGGATTCCAACCGTTGCGGGGGACCGGGGGCCGAAGAGGGGGTGGGCTGGCGTCGAGATGGATTCCAACCGTTGCGGGGGACCGGGAGCCGAAGAGGGGATGGGCTGGCGTCGAGATGGATTCCAACCGTTGCGGGGGACCGGGGGCCGAAGGTCCCCGGCGGGGGGTGGGGCAGCGCCCCACGACTTTTCCTTTTCGACTTTGACTTTCGATCCCTACTCTCTACAGGTCCATCAATTAAACTTGTTTTGGCGCGCTCTTCAAAAAAGCGTTTTTTCGCGTCTTTTGCGAAAAAACGCTGCGCGCTGCCTTGGTTACCCGTGACGTTTTGCTCTTTTGCAAAACGTCACGGGTAACCCTTGCCTCAAGCGGGCCGCCGAAGGCGGCTATGGGAGATCGGATCAGGCGGCGGAGGGACGAGCGCTTCAGCCATGCGAATCGCCCCCTCGGTCGCCCTGACGGGCAACCGAGGGGGCACTTAAGACGGCGCGCGCTTGCGCGATTTTTCGCAAAAGACGCGAAAAATCGCTTATCGTGAAAAGCGCGCGAAAGTCAAAAGCAAAAATCAACGTCAAAAGCCAACACTATAAAGTCAAAAGACAAACCTCAGGGCTTCGCCCCGAACCCCACCAGGGGCCATTGGCCCCTGGACCCCGCCAAGTTGGAACCAGATCCCACCGCATTGGCCCCAGATCCCACCGCATCGCCCAGATCCCACCGCATCGCCCAGATCCCGCCGCCCCCTCACAACCCCTTGGCCAACGCCTCCCGCGCCGACATCGCCGGCTTCTGCGACGGGGGCAACTCACCCAACAACGTATAAATCACCCACTCATACCGCTGCTTGGCCTCGCGCGTCGCGGCATCGGCAACCGCCTGCATCTTGGACAGCTTGAAATAATCCCCACCCAACAACCGCAACGCCTTCATGGAACCCAACTTCTTGGCAATGCCACACGCCAACATCTGCTTGCCGGAAACATGGTTGATGCGCATGAAAGCCCCCTCCATCTGAATCGGATCCCCCTCCTGCACCAACCCCCAGGCCAGAATCTTGCCCGCCATGGAGTCCGCACGCATCATGCGCGCCGCCCGGGCCATCATTTTCGGCTTGGTCTTGTCCTTCTCCTCCAGACTGCGCTGCACCAACTTGGCCGTGAGAATCTCCCCCGCATCCGTGTCGTCGGTGACGTATTTTTCCAAAAGAGTCACCAGGGCGGCGGTGTCGGCAATCTTGGTCAAGGCCACAGCCAAAATCGCCGTGGCCTTGGCATTGCCCTTGGTCGCGGTCAGGGAACGCACCAACGGCTCAATGGCCACCTCCTTGCGGTTGACGATGCCCGTGGCCAAAATCGTCGTGCCCGGCGACTCGTTGGCCATCAACTTGATCGCCTCCAACATCTGCTCCATGGTGCCACGACCCATCACCTCCATGGCCCAGATGATCTCCGCATCCGGCTGATCCGGCGGGGCCGTGGCAATGGCGCGAATCACATGGTTGATGGTCCCCTGCTCGGCAATGCCCATGGCCAACGATTTCATCGCCTCCGGACTGATCGTGGCATGCCGCAAACCGTCGATGAGCGGATTGACCCCCTTGTGGGAGACAATGCCATGAGCCAAGGCGTTCACCAGCTCGATATCCCCGGTGACACGGGACATGGCATCCACCATGTGAAAAGCCTTGACCTCGGGATGACGCAAAATCTCGGCGATCATGGTGCGTACCTGGGCCGGGTCATCCTGAAGCTTGCCCAAGACCTCGATCATCTTCTTGAGCTTGCCTTCCTGAATCACCCCTTCCACATCGACGTTGCTCTTTTTCTCCTCGTGATGCTCATACGAGGAGCCGCTGGAGGAAGAGGCTCCTCCACCCTTGCGCCCCGCACCCCCCTTGCCGGGCTCTTCGGGAAAATCCTGGGCCGGAACGAAACGGGTGGCAAGGTTGTCCAAAGCCTGAGGCGCCTTGTCCCCCAAGGCATCCTTGAGGATGTCGCGAATCTTATCCAGCTGTTCTTGCGTGTAAATGTCCCGTCCCGCCATCGATCCATCCCCATCTTGCTTGAATTGCAAATTCACTCGGAACCCATGGATTTTGCCGAACCTCTTGCGCTATTCTATCACATACTATCGATGCATGACGATACCAACTCCATCCATATTTGCGCGCGGGGCATAAAAACATGACCAACCAACCCTCCGGACAGACGCTTGTGTTGCTCGACGATCTGAATCCAGACCGGCAACGCATCTATCTGGAGAGCCGCCATCTGGCCATCGATACCGAAACCATGGGACTCAAAACCAAACGCGATCGCCTCTGCCTGGTGCAGATGTGCAACGAGGATGGGGTGATCACCCTGGTGCAAACCCGCGGCTTTCAGGCGCCACGCCTCAAGGAGGTCCTGGAGTCGGACAAGGTGCTCAAGATCGCCCACTTCGCCCGCTTCGACATCGCGGCCATCAAACACTGGCTGGGCGTGGACCTCAACCCGGTCTTCTGCACCAAGATCGCCTCGCGCCTGACCCGTACCTTCACCGATCGACACGGCTTGAAGGATGTGACCGCCGAACTGCTCGGCATCGAACTCGACAAGGAGCAGCAATCCTCGGACTGGGCCGCCGAACAGCTCACCGACAAACAGATCGCCTACGCCTCGGCGGATGTGATCCATCTGGTGGCGCTCAAGGAGCGACTGGAGTTCCTGCTCAAACGCGAGGGACGCATGGAACTCGCCGAAGCCTGCATGCGTTTTCTCCCCCAACGGGTGGCACTCGATCTGGCCGGCTGGGAAGAGACGGATATTTTCGCCCATCACTGATGCCCTGGATTCCGCCCCGGCAGGAGACGATCCCATGCGCATGGCACGCTGCCACGCGACTGGATCGGCGCCATCCCGGATAAGGATCGTTTTGCGTCGCGACCTCCCTCAGGGCCTCGCACACACGCTCTCTTCGCGCCTCAATGGCGTTCTCCCTGGATGACAACGCATTCATCCCGTCATTTCCACGGTACGAAAAGGGTGCCCCATCACCTCCCCAATCCCGTTTGCGCGATCCGCTCCGCCCAGGCGGTCGCCGAGGCGCGCGAAAGCTCCAGGCTCCACTCCGGAACCATTCCCAGGATCAGAATCAACGCCGCGAAGGCGTAAAGCACCCACTTTTCCCGCGCCAGAAGTTCCGGCAGGGTCTCCGGCACGTTCATGCCGGGCGGGCCAAGAAAGGCCCTGCGGTAAAAGCCGAGAAAATAACCCGCGCCCAGGATCACCCCGCCAAGAGCCGCCAGGCCGGAGCCGGCATGGGCTTTCAGACTGGCGATCAGCAGCAGCAGCTCGCCGGGGAAGCCGGAGGTGAGCGGCATGCCCATGCTGGCCAGTCCCAACAGCAGGAACAGTCCGCTCGCGACCGGCAGGGGTCGCGCCAGGCCGCCCAGATGGATCAGATCGGTGGAGCCGAGGCGTGTGTGGAGGAAACCGGCCAAAAGAAACAGTCCTCCCGAGGTGAGGACGAAGTTGAACAGTTGGCTGACCGCTCCTTGCACCCCCTGGACGGTGAGGGTGGCCAGACCCAACACCACCAGGCCGACGTGGCTGATGGAGGAGAAGGCGAGCAGACGGCGCAGGTTGGATTGGGCCAGTGCCGAGAGGGCGCCGTAGACGATCGACACCACCGCCAGTCCGGCAAGCAGCCAATGCAGATCACGGGCCACATCGGAAGTCAGGGGCAGAAGAAAACGCAGCAGGCCGTAGGCCCCGAGTTTGAGGCCGGTCATGATGGCGGAGATGGAGACCGGACCTTCCATGGCGACGATCGGCAGCCAGACATGCATCGGCACCAGGGGCACCTTGACGCCAAAGCCAAGCAGAAGCAGGAAAAAGACCGGCCATTGGGTAGATTTGGGGAGGGGATGTTGCAGCCACTGGGTGAGATCGAAACTCAAGGCCGGTCCGGGTTGGGCCAGGGCGGTCAAAAGCAGGCCGAACAGAAGCGCGGCGCCGCCGGCCAGCATGAAGAGGGTGTATTTGCCTGCCGCGTGACGACGATTCGGCCCCATGCCCCACAGGGCGATCAGGAAGTGGATGGGGATCAGGGTCAGCTCCCAGAAGAGGAAGAACAGCAGACCGTCGAGGGCGCAGAACAGGCCGATGGTGACCCCTTCGAGCAGCAACAGCAGGGCAAGGAAAAGGTTGGGCATGGCCCGACCGGTAAGGTTCCAATTGGCGATCAGAGTGGCCAGGAACAGGAGTGCGCAGGCGGTCGGGAGCAGTGCGGAGAGGCCATCGACCCCCACCAGGTATTCGGCGTGGATGGAGGGGATCCAGGCGTGGCGTTCGAGCAGTTGAAATCCGGCCACGTTCGGATCGATCCTGGCGACCACCATCAGGGAGAGCAGCAGTTCGACCACCCCCACCGTAAAGGCGATGGCGCGTGCCTGGCGGGGTTGCGGGGCGAGCCAGGCAAGCAAGGCGCCGAGGAGCGGCAATCCGATCAGGGTCGAGAGAAGCGGAAGGGTATTCATGGCCGTTCTCCGAGGTGGACAAAGGGGGCGGCCAGGGTTTGGGCGCTGTTTTTCACCAGGGCGAGCCACGGATCGGCGTTGAAGCCCGAGGCCAGTTGCACGGCGATGAGCAAGGTGGCCAACCCCTTTTCGATCGGTGTCGCGCGCGGCAGGGAGGCGAGCGGAAGCGCCTGGGCGGATGGGGTGGCCAGGAAGGCGCGTTGGAAGGCCCAGAGCAGGCAGGCGGCAGCCACGACGTTCCCAAGGGCGGCCAGCACGGTGACCAGGGCGCCGAACCGTTCGATAGCCGCTTCCAGGAGCAGATGAACCGCGTCGAACCCTGGGGTGCCGGGCATGCCCACCACCGAGAAGGCGGCCACCAGGAAGGCGATGCCGACCCACGGCAGGGGGGAGAGCAGTCCGCCGAGCCGTTCGAAGGCCAGGGAGCGGGTGCGTTGATGGACGATTCCGGCCATCAGCATCAGGGTGGTGATGGCCAGTCCGAACGAGCCGGTGAGCATGATGCTGCCCTGAAAGGCGTGCGGATGGAGGCTGAACAGGCCGATCACCAGGATGCCGGTATGGCTGACCACGGCATAGGCGAGCAGTTTCCTTAAATTTCTCTGCACCAGGGCCAGGAGTGCGCTATAGAGGATTCCGAACGCGGCGATGGCGATCACGAATTCGTGCCAGCGCCAGACGGCATCCGGAAAAAGAGGGAAAACAAAGCGCAGCATCCCATGGATGCCGGTTTTGAGTCCCAGCAGCAGCACCATGGCCGCAGCGACGGTGCCGTGTTCCATGACCTGGGGCAGCCAGCCGTGCAGAGGAAAGAGGGGCACGCGGATGGCCAGTCCATAGAACAGCAGGTAGAAGATGACGCTTTGCAGGTAGGGGGAGCGTGGATCCTGGACCAGAGTGGTCAATTCAAACGACCAGTGGCCATGGGTGAGTTCCGCGTGGTGCCAGCCGAGCATGAGGGTAGCGGCCAGGATGAGCAGCAGACTGGTGCCCATGAACTGGTAATAGCGTTGGTTGGCGAGTCGTTCATCTGCCGTGAGTGACCAGTTGGTGAGCAGATAACCGACAAGGCCGGTTTGAAGTGCGGCCATGAGGGTATACCAGAGCAGGTCGAGAGCGGCGAACTGGCCGACCAGGGTGGACTCGCAGGCAAGCACGACGGCAAAGAAGCGTGGCAGGTGGTGGAAGCGACGCACCAGGCCGCCGTAAAACAGCACCAGCAGACACAAAAAGGTGGTGAGCAGCACGAACAGCACGGTGATCCCGTCTGCCGCCGATGCCTGAACCAGCCAATCGGTGAATGGCAGGCGGGCATACCACTGCCAGTTGGTGGTGGGGTCGAAGTTTTGATAGAGGCGCAGGCTCAGCAGCAGTTCGCCGATGCCGGTGGTCAGGGCGATGGGCCAGGCCAGCCAGGTGCGGTGAACAAAAAGCAGCCAGAGCGCGCCAAGTGCGGGCAGGAGTTGCAGCCAGCCGAGCAGGTGGGTATCGATGGTGTGGATGGTCATGGTTTAAGTGGTGAGCGCCGTTCCATCGTTACGGGGGTCCGGGGGCGATTATCGTCCCCGGCGGGGGCGGGGCAGAGCCCCGCGACTTTATTTGTTTTCAATTTTTCAATTTTCTTCTGCATTTTCAAAAACAAAACCTTGCAGGCTCTGCCTCCCAACCTCCGCCGGGGGCCTTCGCCCCCCCGTCCCCCGTAACCGTTGGTGATTGGCCCCGCCTCACTCTGCCTCACCCGCTACAAAATAATCAAAAACGTCAACACAATCATCAAGATCAAATACCTCGTCTCCCCCAGCGACTGCTCGGCACGGGTCAGATAGTTCCCCAGGAAGGCCAACGTCTTCACCAAACCATCACCACTGCTCTTGAGAACGAACTGCTCCTCAACCCACGACAAAACCCGCGCCACACGCTCCAACACCCGCCCGAACATGCCACGCCCACCCGCCACACCAATGCCTGCTCCATCCACCACACTGGAAAAATCGTTCCACTCCGCACGCGCGGCCAACAACGTATCCCGCAACGGACGCCCGGCAATGCGGTTGATGACCAACTCGTCGAACAACCGCGCATCACGGGCCAACGCCAGGGTCGGACGGGTGATCAACGCGTCGGTGAGGGCATCGAGCCAACCACGATGCAAGGCAAAATTGTACAGGTCATGACTGTTCCGCAAGACCTCATGCACCTGTGGCGCCGCACCTTCGCCCAAATGAAGATAGGATGGGGACAAGAGGAATTGATAAAGACGCCAGGAGGCATGGGCAACCAGATGCCACAAGGCGAGATCGAAAAAACCGGCACCACACTCGGCGAACATCAAACCCAACTGCGCCAGGGTGGAATAGATCAAAGCGCTTTTCACATCACTCTGCACCCGTCCGATGGCCATGGCGAACAAGGCGGTAAGCAGCCCCAGCATCAACATGAGCACCATCAACACCGGCGCATGCCAGAACAACGGCTCGGCGCGGATCACCAGAAAAATGCCGGCATGGGCCATCAGGGCACCATAAAAAACCGCGCTCGACGGCGTGGGGCCCTCGAGAGCACGGGCGATCCAGGCGGAAAAAGGAAGCTGCGCGGATTTGGCCAGGGCCGCGATCACCAATCCAAAGGCGACGATCGGTACCGGCGGTTGCAGACGTTCATGAGAGGCCATGAACAACACCGGCCACTCGAGCCCCGCACCCCAACTCGAGGCCAGGGCAATGGCCAAAAGCAGACCCGCATCCCCGAACCGGTTGGTGACAAAGGCACGGGTGGCGTTCTCGGCGGCCACGGCACGGTCGCGCATGTAGGAGATCAACAGATAGGAGGCCAGACCCGCCAGCTCCCAACCGACAAAGGTCAATACCAGATTTCCCCCCAGGGCGATGGTGAGCATGCCGCCGGTAAAGAGGCTCAGAATGGCGAAAAAACGGTGAAACCCGGCCTCGCGATGCAGATAATCCACCGAAAAACGGAGCGTCACCAAACATCCGGCAGCCGAAAGGGTGGCCATGAAGAGGGCCGGACGGTCCAGAAGCAGACTGACGGTCACCCTGAACTCCCCGCTCACCAGCCACGGGAAGTAGATCCGATGCCCCGGCGGAGCATGCAGCAGGGCGAGAAGATCGAGCGCCAGCAATAACAGGAACGAACCACCCGCCGCCAACAACGCGATGCGGGCCGTGCCCCGTTCACCCGCCTCGCCAACCCGGGAACCGGTCAGCATGCCGATGCCGATCCAAAGCGCGGCCAACAGGGGGAGCAACGGAATCAGGATCCAACCATCAGACATGGGCCGACTCCTCGGGCAGGGCGATGAGCGCGGGCGGCAGAGGTTCGGAGTGACCCTGATACCAATCGGTCGAGTTGGCCGCGAACGGTGGGGGTGGCAAGGTGTTCTCCCAGACCCGCCAGCCGCTCCCCGGCGTGAAATGCTGGATCTCCCCGCTCTCCGGGTCGATGCAGGCCAGCTCGATCCAACCGTTGCCGACCAGCTCGCGAATCGGCTCCTGACGCAGATAGATTTCGGTGAGAATCTCGGGACGCTGCTCCACGATCACCAACAACCGCATCGCCTCGTGGATCTCGATCATCTGACGCGGCAGACCGGTGCGCAGGTCCGAGGCACACCCCTCCATCACCCCGAACAGGCCGGTGATGTTGTGAACCACTTTGGTGCCACACCCGAACCGGTCGTTGTCCACCGTGGAAAAATAATACTCCAGACTGATGCCCGCGCCGACCGGTCCGGCGGCCAGCAGGATCGATTCGACGATGCGACCATCCCCATCGCGGGTGGGATCGTAGGAGATCAGATACATGCGCCGGTCGAAAAAAACGCCGCGCGCCACCGATCGCCGTCCGATCAGGGCCACGGCGTTGGTGGCATGACCCAGCTCCGGTCTGGCCTGGCTGAAATCCACCCCGCGCCGTTGCATGTGGGCATGGGCCCGCTCCCGCGATCCATCGTGCGGAGCCGAGGCGAGCCGCCGGGCCCGCTCATGGGCCGAGGCGAACCGGGCGGCCTCCAACGGAGCCTCCAGACGAACCAAAGCCCCCTGCCCGCCCGCTGGCAGACGGTCGCGATCGAACCAGAAAAGAGTCTCGTCGCCGGTGTTGTGTTCACCGCCGACAAACCAGCAATCCTCCGGGATGTCGATCCCCATGCCGCGCAGACGAAAACGCACATCGGGATGATTGGCCATGGCCGCGAACAGCCGGGCATTCGGCCCGCCATGCCGCCCGCTGCACGCGCCACAATCGTAGGCGGCCAGATGGGGGTTGTTCTGACTGCTGCCGCCGTGACCCAGGATCGCCACGACCGGCGCGAAACCGTCGGTCAAACCGATGGTGCGCAGAAATCCCGCCACCCGCTCGGCCTGCTCGTCCAGGGTGAAGCCGACGCGCGGACTCTCTGGAGACGCGGGAGTCTCGCTGTCGGGCGCGGTGAGGGTCATCTCGGTCGGGATGGACGCATCCAGTCTTTCGGCCACGGATCCGGTCAGGCGGGCGAACGGTACGGGAAACCAGCTCCGTGCGAACAGAGACACCCAAGCCAGCGGCGCCAGCAGGGGCGGGATCAGCGTGGGGACCAGGATCCCCCGGTGGCTGGCGCGCATGGTCAACCGTTGCCACCAGCCGCGCAGGCCCAGCCAGCGCCGATGGCGTCGCAAGGCCGGATCATGGCCAGGACGCGCCTGTTCGTCCACGATGTGGGACGGGACCACCACCACCGGACAGAGCGGGGTCAAGGCGGTGTCGTCGAGGCCGCGCCAGTTGACCGGCACCCCGAAGAAACCCGCCGCGCCCAAGGTCTCGATGCCGGGCGCGATCTCCTCCAGATGGCGCCGGATCCCCTCCTCGCGATCGTCCATGCAGAAGATCACCTGGGCCTCGGGACGCTGCTCCCGAACCGCCCAGCGGCCCCGCCCCCGATTGGCATGCAGAGCGGCGAAAATCCGCTCCCGATAGTGCCGCTCGTAAGCCTTGAGCCACAGAAATCCCTCCTGCTCCTCGTCCAACGACTCAAGCACCGCCACCAGGGCTTGCGCCCCCTCCACGCCCAGGTCGCGCACCTTCTCGGCGGTCAGGCCGAGATGCTGGCAAAGCACGAACAGCGGCCAGGCGTGCGCGCTGGCCGCGGAGTGGCTGCGCGTGTTGTTGAGTCCGTCGGTTTCGGTCCAGATCTGCCAGGCAAGCTTGCGCCATTCGGCGGGAAGAGCCGGGTCGCTGGCCGGTCGATGGATCAGCCGACTGGCGCGCGAGGCCAGAAATTCCGGCAAACTTCCGGAAAAAAGAGCGTGCCGCGCGAAAAACTCACCACGATAGCGCTGAAAATGCCACCCCAGCATCCCCAGGGTCGGTTCGAGCAGCCAAATCGCACGACACAGCCGCAAGGCGAACAGCCGCTCGGTCACCAGCCGCACGGCCAGATAATCGGCCATGCGCACAAGGGCCGTACTGCCGCCATATCCCGGACGCAGGGAGCGCCACATCACCATCCCGGACCAGCCGGGCAACTCCAGCGCCAACCGCTCCAGATACCCTCCCCAACGGGCCTCGGGCAGCTCCAACCGTTTCAAACAGAATCCGATCGTCTCCAGCGCGTCATCCGGAAGTTCCGCCAGTTGCTCCTCCCAGTCCGGCAGCTCTTCCAGTCCCTGCCCCTTCTCTTGCACGGCATGCCGTTTCCAGACCCGATAAAACCCCTCCTCCCGCTCCGGCAGGGTCCAGCTCGCCACCCCCAGATCGAGAAAACCGCTCAGATAGCGCAACAGATAGGGGCGAATCGATTCCAGCAGATCCTCGCCGGTTACCTGTCGCAACAGACCGCGCAGCGTCAGATCCCGTCCCACCCGTCCAACCAGCCCCTCCCACTGGCGCGCCGATTCGGCGCGAATCGCGGCGATGATCTCCCGCTGCTCCTCCAGTTCGGCCAAACGGGTGGTCTCGTCCGGAAACGGCGCGTCCTCCTCGCTGGCCAGATCCAGACGCTGTTCCCCATACCCGGCCCGATGGCTCAAACCAAAACTCTCCAGACAGGCGCGCCACAACGCCCCCACCCCTTCGCGCCCCTCTTCCAGCCCGATCCGATCCCGACTCTCCTGGGAGAGGTCGGGTTGCAACCGCTCCAGCGCCCCCTTCTCCGCGATCTCCCAGGTCAACTGCCGCGACGTGATGGCTCCGATGCCGAATTGCAACTTCAAAAGCAAAATCTCACCCCGTCGGGTCGGCCCGACCGGCTCGGCAGCGCACAAGGCCGGATCGGCCTCCAGCACCGCGCGCAGATCCTCATGGTCGATGCGCCCCTCGGCAAACAGCTCCCGGAACCGTTCCGCCGAAAGATAACCATAAATTCCGGTATATTTCCGAGCTTCGGACAACGCACTGGCGAAATCCAGGTGTTGAAAACCGTGCAGGGTGTTGTGATGGACGAAATCGCGAATCGAGGCCTGACCCGGAACCAGGTGTTCCAGATGGTGGATGGCAGCCTGGATCCGGTCGCGACCGGTCAGGGGGGTATCCGCGGCGTGTGAGGGTGCGTGGGCCATGACCCCTCCCCTACAGGCGCGCGGCGAACAGGTCGCCGAATCGGGTGAGGGAGCCGGCCATCAAGTCGATCAACGGCGCAGGCAGAAAACCCAACGTCACGATGCCGATGGCCAGGATTCCGGCGGCGGCCAGCTCCATGCGTCCCAGAGGGTGGATGGCCGGGAGTTTGGGCTGTTCCGGCCCGGTGCACAGACATCCGACGGTACGCACCGCGTAGGCGGCGCTCACCAGCATGCCCACCGACAGCAGAGCCGCCGGCCAACCCCACCGTTCCAGGCCGGCGAGCATGACATGCAGTTCGGCGATGAAACCCGAGGTCCCCGGCACCCCCACCGAAGCCATGAAGGCCAGAGCCACGAAAAAGGAGAGGCGGGGCGCGACTCTGGTCAACGAGCCGTATTCGCGGATGTCGCGGGTGTGGGTGCGTTCGTAGAGCAGGCCGATGATCAGAAACATCGCGCCGGCGGTCAGGCCGTGGGAGACCATTTGCAACATGGCGCCGGTGATGCCGTCGTGGTTGAGGGCGGCGATGCCGAGCAGCACCACCCCCATGTGGCTCACCGACGAATAGGCGACCATTCCTTTCAGATCGGTCTGTTTCCAGGCCAGAACCCCGCCGTGGATCAGGTTGATGAAGGCGAGGGTGGCCAGCAGCTCCCGCAGGGTCACCACCGCGTCCGGCACCATCATGGCGGCGCGAATCAGGCCATAGGAGCCCATTTTGAGCAGTGCGCCGGATAACAGGATGCTCACCGGACTCGGGGCCTCGACATGGGCGAGCGGGAGCCAGCCATGCAGGGGGAAGATCGGCATCTTCACCCCGAAACCGATCAGGAATCCGGCGAAGATCAGGATTTGCAGCTCTTTCGAAATCCCGCGCAATCCCTCGGCCATCTCCTTCATCAAGAAGGTATGGACCTGGGAGGCGTCGAAGGCCAGCAGCAGGGCGATCAGCATGAAAACCGAGCCGCCCATGGTATAGAGCACGAAATTGAGGGCCGCGCGGTTGCGTTGTTTGCCGCCAAAGGCGTTGATGAGAAAGAAGAGCGGCAGGAGGGTCAGTTCCCAGAAAATGTAGAAGATCGACCAGTCCTGGGCCATGAAGACCCCGAGCATGGCCGCCTCCAGAAGCAGGATCAGGATGTGGTAGGGTTTGATCCGCTCCTTGATTCCGCCCGATGCCAGGATCGCAACCAGGGAGAGCAGGGCCGCCAAGAGCAGCATGGGCATGGCGATGCCATCCACGCCGAGGGCGAACTGACTGCCGGATTGGGGGCGCCAGAGGGTTTTTTCCAGCAGTTGCCATTGGCCCTGGGTGGTGATGAAGCCGGTTGCCAGCCAGAGGGTCATGGCAAGGGTGGCGGTGGCCGAGAGGATCGCCACGAAGCGGGTGCGTGCGGAAGGCAGCAGGAGAATCAATCCGGCGCCGAGCACGGGGAGCAGCAACAGGGTCAGCAGAGGTTTCATCGATGACGGAACGAAAGGTTCTTCCATTGAGCGGGGTCCAGGGGCCCATGGCCCATGGCGGGATCCAAGGGCAAAGCCCTTGGGACTTTTTTTGCCTTTCTTTTTGATCTTTTTTATCTTTTGATTTTGTCTTTATCTTTTTTATTCGGCTTTTGGTGCGCATTTAACGACAAAAATTTTTTCTCGTCTTCTGCGGAAAAATGCTTGTCGTAAAAAGCGCACGATCTGATGTGCCCTGGGTCGTTGCCGCCTTCTGACAACGACCCAGGACGAATGGCATGCGGCAGCAAGCCACCTTAACAATCACACAATCATCATGTAATCTCCCGCCCGCTTCGTCAACGGTTCACGCAGGACTCTCCACCGGTAAAAGAGGCCGATCACGCATCCGCCCCAACCGATCGTAAATGCTCCCCAACGCACCCTGCTCGGTGGAAAAAATGTTCGCATCGCCACCAATCATTTCAAAAAGCCCGGTGGCATGCATCACCTGGAGAATCTGCCGCTTGAGACCCGAAAATACCATGACAATGCCATTTTTCCGCAACCGCTCCACCAGATGATGGATCACCTCCTCGCCGGAAGCATCGAGCTGATTGATCCCATCGCCAACCAGCAACAAATAACGGGCATCGGGCTTGGTGGATACGGCGCTCAAAACCATCTCCTCGAAATAGGAAACATTGGCAAAATAAAGTTGACCATCGAACCGAATCACGATGATCTCCGGATCAGTCGGAAGATGGGGGTAAAATGCCAAATCACGAAAGGTCCCATCCTCATAAAGACCAAGCAGCGCAACACGCGGACTCATGGTGCGATAGAGAAACAGAATGATCGCCAGGCCACCCCCGAAGAAAATCCCCTTGTCCAGATGCGGGGCAAAACCAAGAGAGGCGATGAAGGTGGCAATGGCTGCGATCCCGTCGTGACGGTTGGCATGCCAGGCATGACCAATGGCGTGGAAGTTGATCAAACCCACCACGGCCATCATGATCACCGCGGCAAGCACCGCCTCCGGGAGGTGATAAAGAAGCGGGGTGAGAAACAACAGGGTGACCAGAACCATCAACGACGTGAAAACAGATGCGAGACCGCTTTTGGCCCCGGCATCGAGGTTGACTGCGGAACGCGAAAAAGAGCCGGAGGTGGGATAGGATTGAGTGAACGCGCCAACCAGATTGCCAAGTCCCTGACCGATGAGTTCCTGGTTGGGATCGATGCTGTCACGAGTACGGGCGGCCATGGCCTTGGCGATGGAAATGGCCTCCATGAAACCGACCAGGGAGATCACCAGGGCGGTGCCGGCCAAAGACACGATCCGCTCCAAATCGAGCCCGGGCATGGCCAGGGTGGGCAATCCCTGCGGAATCGCGCCAACCACCTTGCCGCCCATGGCCTCGAAGCCGATCCCCCAGCTCACCAGCGTCGAAAGGGCCACGGCGATGAGCACGCTCGGCAGGCCGGGACGCTTTTTTTTCAAGATGAACATGATGGCAAACGACACCACGCCAAAGGCCAGGGATGGCCAGTGGACCAGATGAAGCTGCTGCAACACCCCCCAGATATCGACCAGGAAATGATCGCTGCGCCCCATCTTGACACCAAAAATCTTGGAAAGCTGCGACAAACCGATGATCAACGCGGCGGCATTGGTGAAGCCGAGAATCACCGGATGAGAGAGGAAGTTGACCACCACCCCCAGACGCAACAGACCGAGCGCCAGTTGCACCACGCCAATCAACAGGGACATGAGGATGGCTAAAGAGACGAATTCGTTGCTGCCAGGTTGCGCGAAAGGCAAAAGGGCCGAGGCGGTCAGAAGCGACACCACGGCCACCGGCCCGGTGGCCAGCTGACGCGAGGAGCCGAACAACGCAGCCACGGCGCCAGGCAGAAAGGCGGCATAGAGCCCGTAATAGGCGGGCAGGCCAGCCAGGTTGGCATAGGCCATCGATTGCGGAATCAACACCAGGGCCACGGTGATGCCGGCCACGACGTCGGCGCGCAAGGCGCCGAGCCGCATGGGAAACCATCCCAGGAATGGAAAGATTTTTGACAATGAAGACATGAATTTCAATCCTTATTCAATCGTTGCGACACGCCAAGAACAGGGATACCCTCCAAAGAGCCTCAACACGGATGTGAAGCGTGATCCTCGGTTTCATCAATGCACCGCCGGTCGGGCCACCACCAGCGGACACGGCAACCGCCGACTCCAGAACGGTGAACGCCGCCGCTCCGCATTGCCGGGCAAGCCCCATTTCTCCAACGACTCGACCAGAATGCAAACAATCCCGGAGACCGCGCGAGCATGGGCCAGAACCGTCTGCCAGGAGATGCCGGGACGGTGCACCATGCGCGCGGAACGACCCGAAACCATCACCTCGCGGACAAACCCATCCCAATCCGCATGCTGCTCGGTTCCGGATCGCGCCAACAAAATCTCCACCCCGGCATCCAGACGCTCCATCATCGCCCGGGTCGTGGCCAACAGCTCGGCTTGCGGCTCGTCTCCGCGCACCACCAGCAGGATCTCCCGCGTGGCGCGACTCATCTGGCGGGCTGTCTCGAACTCCCCGGCCTCGGCAAAGGCCGACGCGGTCAACAGTCGCTCCAGTGGCGCCGAAGTGATCATGTCGGCAACGCCACGGGCTGCCCATCCCGCAACACGATCGTCGGATCGTGACGATCCGTGTTCTCGCGCGGCGCGACCGGCGCCTCGAGCAGCCAGCACGCCTGTTCCGGCTCACCCGCCTCGGCAAAGGTCACAGCCAGCCAATGACGCTCCAACAAAGATGAAAAATAGGGGATCATGGTCGTACCTCTCGGTTCAAACGAACGAAATAGTGGAATCAAGGTTGCTTGAATGGAAGGATGGCAGATGCCATGCCATAAAATTTAATGCTTGTATTTCAAATTGTTGACTCAAACACCCCATAACAAATCAGGATACTTGTGTTGCATGATGCAACACAGGATGCACGGCGTGGATGAAAATCTTGATGGGATTTGTTATTAATTTGTAAACAATCAAATGCTTATGAAAAGGCTGGCGGAAGGGCGACTAAATGCAATACTCTCTTGCAAAATGCAACAGTCGTCCGTTGCATGGATGACTTGGACACCCTGTCACCGGTATCACCGCCTCTGGAGCACCCACGATGCTGCAAAGCTCTCTGCGCCGCAAGGTTCTGCTCGGTTACACCCTGATCAGCGCCCTCGCCCTGGGACTGAGCCTTTTCACCCTGGTGGAGCTGCGCCTGTTGTCCACCCGTCTGTTCACCGGCGAACAGTTCTATCGGTTCTTGAACGATGTGCTGGAGATGCGACGTTACGAGAAGAATTTCTTTCTGTATCAGCAACAGGGCGACCTCGAACAACTGCTTCACTACGTGGAACGGGCACGTCAGGATCTCAACGAGACCGAAACCCTCGTCGCCAGACCACGGGCCGAACTCATCGAGGCGCGCGGCTGGCTGGAGGATTATCAACAACTGGCCCATGCCTCCCTGAAGTCGGATCCGGAGCATTCGCAATGGCACGAATCCCGTTTGCGCAGACTGGGCAAGTCGCTGGTCACCACCGCCGAAGAGCTGGCCGATGCGGAACGTCAGGTGGTGCATCGCGCCCTGGAACGACATCGCTTGCTGCTGCTCGTGGCCATGCTGGTGGCCATCGCCGTGATCCTGTTGATGGGCGCGGTCCTCTCCCGGCGGATCGTCCAGCCTTTGCGTCAGATCGAAGAGGCCATGGCCGGAGTCGCGGAAGGACGGTTCACCCGCATCCACATCCCGGCCAACGACCAGGAGATCGTTTCGTTGACCCGCGCCTTCAACCGGGTGCTCAACGAGCTGCGTATGCGTCAGAAACATCTGCTGCGCTCGGAAAAACTCGCCTCCTTGGGCACCCTGCTCTCCGGTGTCGCGCATGAACTCAACAATCCGCTCTCCAACATCTCCACCTCCAGCCAGATCCTCGCCGAGGAACTGGACTCCGCAGATGCCGAATTCCGGCGTGAACTGGTGGAACAGATCGATCAGCAGACCCGCCGGGCACGGGATATTGTGCGCTCACTACTCGATCTGGCCCGTGATCGGGACTTTCAACGCGCCGAAGTGCCGCTGGCCGATACCATCGAAGAGGCGATTCGATTCAGCAAGGGAAACATCCCGACACGCATCCGGGTGTTGAGCGAAATCCCGTTCGAAACCGTAGTCGTGGGGGATCGACGTCGTTTGCAGCAGGCGTTCATCAACCTCATCAAGAACGCGGTGGACGCAATCCCGGACCAGGGCGAGGTGCGGATTCGTCTCGTCCATCCCCTGTCCGAATCGCGGGTCGATCCGGAGAGCTGGTTTGCCGCCTGTCGCTGCCGTGCCCCGTGGTGCGATGTCGAGGTGTTGGATAGCGGATCCGGTATCGCCGAGGCGGATCTGGGACGGATTTTCGATCCCTTTTTCACCACCAAGCCGGTTGGACAGGGATCAGGATTGGGACTGGCGGTGGTCTACGAAGTGGTCGAGGAGCACGAAGGGTGCATCGCGGTGGAAAGTGAACCAGGGCAGGGCAGTCGTTTCGTGGTGAGGCTGCCAGTCAAACAGGAGGGTGGGGCATGAGCGGAACCGGAGCCATTCTGATCGTGGATGACGAGACAATCGCGGCGCGCAATCTGACGCATGTGATGCGCAAGGAAGGATATCGGGTGAGTACGGCGGAAAACGCCGCGCGTGCCGTGGAGCTGTTGGCCCGTCAGACCTTCGAGGTGGTGTTGACCGACCTGCGCATGGAGGGGATGGATGGCATGGGGCTGCTGCACCACTGCAAGGCCCGCTATCCGGAAATCGAGGTGATTCTGATCACGGGATTCGCTACCCTGGAGTCGGCGATCGAGGCGATGCGCGCCGGAGCCTTCTACTACATCGCCAAGCCCTACCGATTGGAAGAGGCGCGCGGTCTGGTCGGCGAGGCGCTGGCCAAGGTCCGTCTCAAACGTGAGAACCGTCAGTTGCGCGAGCAGATTCATGGACTGCGCGCGCCAGGACCGATCATCACCCGTGATCCCGGGATGATCAAGCTGCTCGAAACCGCACGGCAGGTGGCACCGACCGGTTGCAACGTGTTGATCACCGGGGAAAGCGGGGTGGGCAAAGAGTTGATCGCCCGTGAGCTGCATCGGCATGGGGGGCGTCCGGAAGGTCCGTTCGTGGCGGTCAACTGTGGGGTGTTCACCGAAGAACTGCTGGCCAGCGAGCTGTTCGGTCACGAAAAGGGGGCTTTTACCGGCGCGATCCAGGCCAAGGCCGGATTGATGGAGAGCGCCGGAGGCGGCACGCTGTTTCTCGACGAGGTGACCGAAATGAGTCCGGCCATGCAGGTCAAGCTGTTGCGGGCGATTCAGGAGCGTGAGGTATGGCGGGTGGGTGGTACGCGGGCGATTCCCATCAATGCCCGATTCATCGCCGCCACCAACCGGGATCTGGCGGAAGCGGTGGTGCGCGAGCGGTTTCGCAAGGATCTCTATTTCCGCTTGAATGTGATCACCTTGGCGATCCCTCCGTTGAAAGAGCGGCGTGGTGATATCGAGCTGTTGGCCAACCATTTTCTCAAACGTGGCGCCGAGCGGATGGAGCGTCCGGCGCGACGCATCTCCCCGGAGGCGATGGCGTTGCTGCGAGAGTATGATTTTCCAGGCAACATCCGTGAGTTGGAAAATCTCATCGAACGTGCGGTCGCGTTGTGCGAAGGGGAAGAGATCGATGTCTCCCACTGGCCGGACATGTTACGGGTTGGAGTGATTCGTGCCTTTCACCGCCGTCCGGGCGGATCCCCGACGTTGGAGGAGTTGGAGGGGGATTACATTCGTTGGGTGTTGGGTGAGGCGGGAGGAAATCAAACCCTGGCAGCGTCAATTCTGGGGATCGATCGGGTATCGTTGTGGCGTAAACTCAAACGGTTGCGGTTGGTGGCAGGAGAAGAGGGTGGTGGGACGATCTGAGCAGCGTCAATTCTGGGGATTGATCGGGTATTGCAGGGGGGACCGAAGATCTCCGGCGCAAGTCCGGAGGCAGAGCCTCCGAGGTTTGGCTTTTGACTTTGCTTTTTAACGTGCCCGTCAAGAAACGATGTTTCGCAAAAGAAATATCTTATCGTAACCTGCATGATGGAGAAAAGGGTTCTTCCCCCCATCATGCAGGTTACGTAAAAAACAAAAATAAAAAATTTGGTGCAGTTTAATTAAAATAGCTTATCAAATTCAGCCAGATCAACCTGCTTCGTTGACTCACTTCTGCCGGCTGAACTCAAACGCGTGCGACTCGTTCCCGCGTCGTACCGTGAACTGCATCGTCTGAGCCGATCCCAATGTTCCCAATACCGCCATCCCCTTCATCGGATCCGTCAACTCCACCCCGTTCACCCAGGTCACTACATCCCCTGGCTGTACCCCGAACTGCTGCAAAAAATTCGGATCCCGACCAGGAAAAAGTTGTACCCCACCAAATTGTCCGTTGGTGAACACCGGCTCGATTCTAATATTCTCCAAAATGCTTTCCGGACTCTTCTCGAACTGATTCCACAATGTCCCGATCAATGCCTGCGTCTCTCCCGACACCTGCTTGCGCGTCTTGGACTCCACCACTGGTCCGGATTCAAGCTTTGGCAACAGCAACGTCTCTAACCGTCCCTGGTGCTCCAACACCACACGATCCCACGAAACACGCACAAGTATCGCCGGCCCCACCCGATCCCCTACCCCGTAGGAGCCCTCGGGAATCCCCTCTCCACGGATCAAACCCCGCCACAACACCGAGCTTTCCGAGTCGTAAAGAATCCCCATCAGACGCGCATTCAATCGGGTCACCGGAGTTTCGATAACCGTTGCCTCACTGGCAATCACGCCTGTGGTAGTGGATCCCCCAAAAAGACCTCGTACTCCCTCCCCCACCCCACCACTCGAGCGCTTTTGATCGCCAGGTACTCCCCTCCCCTCCCCCGTCGCGTGCTCAACAATCGCCATCGACTCCGGAACGACAAGGCGCCAGCTCCACTCCGCCGCCTCCCAAGCGAGCAGGGCAATCAGGGCCAGTCTTGACCAGAAGGCCAGGCGCGCAATCATCTCTCCATCGCCCAACGCCTACTCCGAAATCCGCAACAATTGATCCGCCAACCCCTCCAGCTCCTCCAAGGTCGCATACTCCACAATCACCTTACCTTTTCCCTTGAGATGCGTGATGGAAACCTTGGTGCCGAGCGTTTCGGTCAAACGCTCCTCGATGGAGAGGATCATCGGATCCTTGCGACGCTTGGCCAAGATAGGACTCCCTTCCTCCTCTTCCACGGACACCCCTTCCTCGCCAGGCTCGACCTGCTTCGCCTCCTCCTGCTCAAGTGTGCGCAACAGCTCCTCGGTTTGGCGCACCGAAAGATTCTGCTCGATCACCATTTCGGCAACCCGATCCAGAAGCTCAGGCTTGCTTTCCAAACGTACCATCGCCCGCGCATGCCCCATGCTTAAATGACCGGACTCGATCAACGCCAGGATCGACTCAGGCAAACGCAACAGACGCAGCAGATTGGTGATCGTTTCCCGACTCTTGCCGATGCGCAGCGCTGCCTTCTTGTGGCTGTAGCCGAATTTCTCGATCAGCTGGGCGCAGCCGCGCGCCACCTCAACCGGATTGAGATCTTCCCTCTGTACATTCTCCAGAATGGAAATTTCCAGCATCTGTCGATCACTGATGCGTCTGAACATGGCCGGAATCTGATCCAACCCGGCCAACTTAGCCGCACGCCAGCGACGTTCACCAGCAATCAACTGAAACGCCTCTTCGAACGTTGGCTTGTGACGAACGATGATCGGTAACAGTACACCCTGCTCCCGTATTGAATCCGCCAATTCGCTCAACGAGGCTTCGGAAAAATTTTGACGCGGTTGATACGGATTTGGAAAAATTTGATCAATTGGAATCATCAAGATTTTTTCTTTGACTGAGGGAGCCAAAGCAGCTTCGCCAAGCAAGGCGGCCAGTCCCTGCCCCATGTCAGTTTGTAAGCTTTTCATGATTCTCAATCCTTGTGTTGCAGTTCAAGAGTTAATTGCAGATAAGCTCTCGATCCAGCCGACCAGGGATGATACCAAACACCCGGACGGCCAACCGATGGCGCAATGCTTAAATTGGGATCGCGCGGAATGATCGTTGCAAAGGTCTGGCTGGCAAAGTGGTGTCGAACCTCTTGTTCGATTGCAAGATTGCTGGGGTTGAGCTGATCATACATGGTCAACAGAATCCCTTCCATCTCCAGGGAGCGATGGATGCTCTTTTTAATGATCTCCATGGTGCGCAGCACTTGACTCAACCCTTCCATGGCATAGTACTCGCATTGAAGGGGGATCAGAACACCATGCGCAGCAGCCAAGGCATTGAGAGTCAAAAGACCCAAGGAAGGAGGACAATCCACCAGAATGGTGTCGTACTCCCCCTCCAAACTTTTCAACCGCTCTCGCAATCGGTATTCACGGCTCTTGGTGTTCACCAGTTCTACCTCGGCGCCACTCAAGTCAGCCGTGGAGGGAATCACTCCCAGCATACCACTGCCCACAATAGCACGGGTTGCCTCCTTCCAACTCGCTTGACCGGTCAGGACATCGTACACCGTGGGGAGATTGCTCTCCTTGGAGATACCGAAGGCTGTAGTGGTATTGCCCTGTGGATCGAAATCAACCAGCAACGTTCTTTTTCCGGTCGCTGCAAAGGTAGCCGCAAGGTTGACCGCAGTGGTGGTTTTTCCCACGCCACCCTTGCGATTGACAATGGCAATGATCTGTTTCATCCCTTCACCCCTGTTTCACGTGGAACCTTGCGCAACTGAACGATCACCCCCTCACCTCCAAACGGCGAGGTATGGATGAACGGTTGGTTGAAAAAGGATGACTGTTTGCCATGCGCAAACTCGGATAACTCGTCATACACTCTTCTGCCCTTCATCGCCAAGCAGATGCCGTCCACTTTAAGAAGAAGTCTGGAGAGTTTGGCTAGTCCATCCAGATCCGCCAAGGCTCGACTTGTTGTGCAATCAAACGTTCCATGCAGTTCCATGGCCTCCTCGACACGCCGCTTATGCACAACCACCCGGTCGCCCATGGCGAGTTCAGAGGCAATAAATTGAAGAAATCTCGCCTTTTTCTGATTGGCTTCGAAAAGGTGGAATTGTCTTGATGGTAATGAGAGTAAAGCCAGCACAATCCCTGGCAGTCCCGCTCCGGAACCCATATCCGCGATTATCCCAGTCTCAGGCAAAAAGGGTATCAGCGAGGATGAGTCAAGCAAGTGTCGGGTCAACAGCTCTCGAACTGCCGCAGGACCTATGAGATGGTAGGTTTGATTCCAGCGCAGCAATTGCTCGACATACTGCTTCAGCTTCTCCTCGCTGTCAGAATTCAATTGGAAAACCAGGCGCAGTGCTGCAAAGAAAGCCTGCCAGTCATACGTAATGGCGTTGTGGATTGTGTTCATGCCAATCTCAGGAACATTTTACGACAGCCTTCAAGTGGACCATCAACACCGAGATGGCTGCGGGTGTTGAACCCGGAATACGATAGGCTTGGCCAAGGGTTCTGGGACGGATTTTCATCCACTTGAGACGCAACTCCGTGGACAAACCCGGTATACCCATCCAATCGAGGTCTTCTGGTATTCGGATAGACTCGGACTTGCGAAATCGGTGGATCTCATCCTCCTGACGTGTCAGGTAACCGGCATAGCTGGCTTCGGTATCCAGGGTATCTCGGATTTCATCTGGGACTCCTTCCAAACCAGCCAACTCAAAAATGCGATGCGACGACAGCTCCTCACCTCGCAACCACTCCCAGGCGCTCTTTCTATCCCGACCATCTGCAAGCCCGGTCTCCTGCGCATGAATGCGGGTGGCTTGCAGTCGTGTGCGCGTTGATTCCAGAAGCTCCTGCTTGGCTATGAAAGTCTGCCAGCGTGCATTGTCAACCAAACCGATCTCCCGACCCAAGGGTGTCAGGCGTGTATCGGCATTATCCGTGCGCAGCAGCAGGCGAAACTCCGCGCGCGACGTAAACATCCGATAGGGCTCATCCACTCCCTTGGTAACCAGATCATCGATCATCACACCCAGATAACTCTCCGAGCGATCAAAGCGAATCGGTGCCCGATTTTGATGAAAGCGCGTTGCCTGTATTCCTGCAATAAGCCCCTGACCCGCCGCCTCTTCATACCCGGTCGTGCCATTGATCTGACCCGCCAAATAGAGCCCTTTCACCCCCTTGACCGCCAAGGCATCATCCAACTGGGTTGGGTCCACCATGTCGTATTCAATGGCATATCCAGGTCGGATGATCACAGCGCGCTCCAAACCCTCCATGGAACGTACCAGGTCGTGTTGAATATCAATCGGCAGACTGGTGGAGATGCCATTTGGATAGATCTCCTGGGTGCGCCACCCTTCGGGCTCGAGAAAGATCTGATGGCGATCACGCTCCTTGAAGCGAACCACCTTGTCCTCGATCGAGGGGCAATATCGAGGACCGATTCCCTTGATCTGACCCGAGTATAGGGGAGCCCGGTGCAGATTGCTGGTAATCAGCTCATGGGTTTTCTCATTGGTGAAGGCAATGTGACAAACGACCTGTGGGCGACAGATCTCTTTTGTCACATGGGAGAAGGGAACGGGTGGCGTTTCGCCCGGCTGAGGTTCGAGATGCGACCAATCGATGCTGCGGCCATCCAGGCGTGGTGGAGTCCCGGTTTTCAGACGATGAAGAATCAGACCCAGTTCCCGCAATGAATCGCTTAAGGTCATGCTTGGCGCATCGCCAAGACGACCCGCTGGAAAGGTTCGTTCGCCGATATGGGCCAAACCACGCAGGAAGGTTCCGGTTGTCAAAACAACCGCAGAGGCACGACAGGGATATCCCCAGTCGGTCATAACACCACAAACACGATCACCTTCGATAAGCAGGCTTGTCGCTTCTCCTTGACGAATGGTGAGATTGGGGGTGGCATCCAGGGCTGCGCGAGTTTCCCGCCGATAGTCGAGCTTGTCCATCTGCGCCCGTGGACCTCGAACGGCAGGTCCCTTGCTGCGATTCAGGATGCGAAAATGAATGCCAGCGCGATCCGCCAGCAAACCCATGAGGCCGCCCAAGGCATCGATCTCTCGCACCAGGTGACCCTTGCCGAGCCCACCAATGGCCGGATTGCACGACATCTGTCCCAGAGTATCGAGATTATGGGTAAGAAGAAGTGTATGGGCGCCCATGCTTGCGGCGGCATGAGCGGCCTCGCAACCAGCATGTCCGCCACCTACGACGATGATGTCGAAACGGTGAGTGCCCAGCATGGGTATCCAGAATTAAAAAAGTATGTCGTGGTTTGGACGCGTGGCAAGAGAAAGCCAGACAGCAGATAGTATCAACACCAATGCAGGGTGGCAAGGGTTTGGGCGTGCGGATGGGTGAGGGTAGGGGGATTCCAGGCGAAAAGGATGGGTTCAGAAAATGGAAAACTTATCAATCTGATGTTCCACGTGAAACATCAACCAAAAAGAAGAACTCATCCGTGAGGGGGATGTTCCACGTGAAAGAAGAACTCATCCGTGAGGGGGATGTTCCACGTGAAACATCAACCAAAAAAACTCATCCGTGAGGGGGATGTTCCACGTGAAACATCAACCAAAAAAACTCATCCGTGGGAGGGATGTTCCACGTGAAACATCAACCAAAAAAACTCATCCGTGAGGGGAATGTTCCACGTGAAACAATGTTGAACAGAGTTTGAATGAGAATATATGATTTAAATTATAATTATTTTCCGATACAAAAAGAACTGAAAATGCGATCCAACAGTGCGTCATGGGTGACATGACCGATCATCTCTCCCAGAGCCTCCAACGCCGCGCGCAGAGGGAGTGCCGTGACCTCACCTGGTCTATTGTGCATGATCAGGGTTTCGCACTCAATCAGGGCGCGCAGGGCGCGTGTCAGGGCCTCCTTTTGACGTGCCGCCAGGATGATGGCCCCTTCGCCATCCACCGGTACAGGCAACAGCAAGCGCCCGATCGCCGATTCCAGCTCATCCAACCCTTCGCCAGTACGAATCGAGACCCGTGCCGTGGGCATGGTAGTGGTGATGTGCAAGTCATATGCGCCGGTATAGAGATCCATCTTGTTCCAGACCACGATGGCATGGCTATCGGCCACGTCGTTCAGCAGATCCTGATCTTCGGGGGTGAGTCCGGATTCGGCATCCAGGAGCATCAGCACTCCGTCCGCTTGGCGCAATTTTTCGCGCGTGAGCGCAATGCCTTCGGCTTCAATCGGTTCATCGGTGGTACGCAGACCGGCGGTATCCAGCAAGATAACGGGGATACCCGCGATCTCCAGGCTGCTTTCGATGCAATCACGGGTGGTGCCTGGAGTAGGGGAGACAATGGCGCGTTTTCGGCCCAACAGATGGTTGAACAGACTTGATTTGCCGACGTTCGGTCGTCCGATGATGACCAAATGGAACCCCTCGCGCAATCGTTCCCCCAATGGTGCTCCGCGCAGAAGCTTTCCCAGTGCTTCGGTGGCCTGACTCAGCTCCTGCAGAATCATGGGGGAGGGTAGGGGATCGATATCCTCATCGGCAAAATCGAGGCTGGCTTCAACATGCGCCAAGACGGTCAGCAGGCGTTCCCGGAGGGTTTCGATGGGTTGTTGGAGTGATCCTTCCAATTGGCGCAGGGCTTCGCGAGCCGCGCGCATGGAGGAGGCATTGATCAGTGCGGCGATGGCTTCGGCTTGGGTGAGATCGAGTTTGCCATTCATGCAGGCTCGGCGTGTGAACTCGCCGGGCTTGGCGGGACGGATGCCGATTTCGCCCAAGATTTCCAGGGTGCGTTGAATGAGGACCAGCGCGCCATGTCCCTGAATTTCCACCACCTCCTCGCCGGTGTAGGAGTGGGGGGCGGGGAAGTAGACGACCATGGTCTGATCGAGGGTTTGATGGGTCTGTGGGTCGATGAGATTCAGGCGTTTGAGGAGGCGTGGTATCAGGTCTGAGTGGGAGACTGGGTAGCCATTCGGATGGCGCAGGATGGGATACAGGCGATCGAGGAGTTGGAAGCCACTGATGCGGATAATGGCGACTGCGGAGGTGCCGGGAGAGGTGACCAGGGCGGCAATGGGGTGATCGTCGAGGAGGGTGGGGAGCATGAGACGGGTCGGAGTTATGGTACGGAATAAAACGATTGCAGGGGTCCGGGGACCGAAGGTTCCCGGCAGAGGTTCGGAGACAGAGTCTCCGAGGTTTTGTTTTTGCCTTTAGCGCGCTCTACAAAAAAGCGTTTTTTCGCATCTTTTGCGAAAAAACGCTGCGCGCCGCCTTGGCTGCGGCATCGTTTCGCGCCTTTAGCGAAACGATGCCGCCAACATGGCCCGGAATCAGTCCGCCGAAGGCGTCTATAGCTGCCGCAAGCCGTTCGCCCCCTCCATTGCCCTGACGGGCAACGGAAGGGGCATATAAAACCTCACACTTGCACGACTTTTCGCAAAGAATGCGAAAGATCGCTTATCGTAAAAGCGCGCGAAAGGCAAATGAAGAGTCCCAGGGCTTCGCCCCGAACCCCACCAGTGGTCACAAGCCCCCAACTGTTAGCCCGGCCCCCAAACAAATGGTATGCCCAGCCCCCAACTGTTAGCCTAGCCCCCAACTGGTATGCCCGGCCCCCAACTATGCCCGGCCCCCAACTGGTATGCCTGCCCCCTGATTGGAAGCCAGTCCAGGTATCTCCCTGATCAACTCATGTGCTGGCCTGCCCGACCTACCTGCACTCACTTCTCCAACTTCATGATATAGCCCTGCTGGGCGATGGAGAGGACGTTATTGACCAACCAATAAAGCACCAATCCTGCCGGAAAGCTCAAGAACATGAAGGTGAACACAACCGGCAAAAAGAGCATTACCTTGGCCTGGACCGGATCGGCAGGTGCCGGATTCATCTTGGTCTGGATGAACATGGAAATGCCCATCAAAATCGGCAAAACGTAGTAGGGATCCATGATGGAGAGATCCTGAATCCACAAAAACAGTGGCGCCTGCCGCATCTCCACAGAAAGAAACAACACCTTGTAAAGAGCGAAGAAGACCGGAATCTGCACCACGATCGGCAGGCATCCACCAAGCGGATTGACCTTGTTCTCCTGGTACATGCGCATGGTCTCTTGCTGCATCATCGCCTTGTCGTGGCTGTAGAGCTTTTTGATCTCCTCGAGTTTTGGCGCCAGTTTTTTCATGGCGTTCATCGAGCGATAGCTCTTGGTGGCCAACGGAAAGAAAAGGATCTTGATGATGACGGTCAACAGAATGATCGCGACACCGTAATTATGGAGAAAATCGTTGAAGAACAAGAGAATTTTAACCAGAGGCACCGCCAGGAAATGGAACCAGCCATAGTCGATGGAGCGCTCCAGGTTCAGGCCCAGGGCTTCCAGATTGCGGACCTCCTTGGGACCGATAAACAGTCGCGTGGACTTCTCGAGCATTCCGCCTGCACGCAACTCCTGCTTGCCGGCCACGCTTCCGACCCGATGGGTAGGATCGTCAAAATCGAAATAATACTTCTTGGTACCGCTGTTCGCTTCGGGCACGATAGCGGCCAGGAAATATTTATCGCTGAATCCTACCCACCCCTCCTGGCCATTGATACGCTGATCCTGTTTTTTAAGATCCTCGTAGATATGTTGCACGCGCGTGCCATCCAGGTAACCCATCGGTCCCTCGAAATCAACCGGGGCCATGGCCTGCTGATCGGCGGGTTTGGGCTCGATACGCGCAAAATGGGCGAAGTGAAACAACACCACCGGTTTGTCCGAGGAATTGATAACCCGATCGCTGGTGGTGATCAGGTAGGAGTTGGTTTGAAAGGTGAAGATCTTTTCGAATTTCAAACCCTTTCCATTTTCCCAAACCAGGGTGAGCGGGGCATTGGGACCGATTTTGCCGCTGCCGACCCGTGTCCAGACCGATTTGCGATTGGGCAGATCGACGCCGACCTCGCCGAGGAAACCGCTCTCTTCGAAAAAGAGATGATTTCCGGTTGGGCTCAGGAATTCGATCGGTTTCCCTTCTGGCGGCAACTTGTCAAAATTCTTTAAGAATTTGGCCTGGGTGAGGGTTGCGCCGAGGTTGGAGATCTGACCAACGATCACGCCGTTGTCAAATTCGAACCGTTGCTCGCGTGGATCGATGACCTTTTCCTGCGAAGTGGTCGTGTGGGCCTGCGGGGGTTTGGCAGCTTCGACGCTGGCCTGATCCTGAATCGATTTCTCGATGGATTGGCTCTCCTTGGGCTCCTGTTTGACCTCCTTGGCCTGTTGTTCCGTGGTTTGGGCAGGCTGGGGCGGGGTCAGGTAGAGATCCGAGACGGTCTGGAAGACGATCAGGAGTAGAAACGACAAGGTGATGGCCAGGAGAGTCCGACGATCCATGGAGGTATCCTAGATTCAAGGGACGGGGTCGAATCCGCCGGGGTGGAACGGGTGACATTTTCCCAGGCGGCGCAGGGTGAGCCAGCTCCCCTTGAGCGAGCCATGACGGGAAACGGCATCGGCGGCATAGTGGGAGCAACTCGGGTAGAACCGGCAACTGCTGGGCAGCACGGGGGAGATCAGAAGCTGATACAGACGGATCAGGCCGAGAAGAAGTTTTCGCATGGCAATCAAATCATCAGGATGGGGATCCCCCATCGCCTCCACCCATGAATCTCCCCTCCGGGATTCGACGGTGCCGTGCCATCCATCCACAACCCGTGCATGGTCATGCCGGATCAAGCGGACGAGCGGCCCATTTTTCCAGCCGGCTGAACAGATCGCGCAGGTCGTCATGCAACTCGGCGTTGATGGTGCGACCGGCCTGGGGTTTGGCGATGACCACGCAATCGTATCCCGAGGCAAACCGCAGACGACACAGACGAAACTGTTCGCGGATCACACGTTTGACGCGCGTGCGCTGCACCGCGTTGCCCACCTTGCGGCTGACCGTGATGCCCAGTCGGGTTTGGTCGGACTGGACAGGGAGGGTCAACAGGATAAAGAATTGGGTGGCAATCCGTCGCCCACGGGAGGAGACCCGCTGAAACTCTCCGGAAACGAGCAGCCGGGCGGATTTCGGAAAACGGAAATCCGACGTATCCGGCATATCGATTATGGGATCAGCTTGCGACGACCCTTGGCACGGCGACGGGAGAGCACCGCGCGACCATCGTGGGTTGCCATGCGCGCCCGGAACCCGTGGGTGCGATTGCGACGGATTTTGCTGGGTTGAAAGGGTCTTTTCACGGTTTGAGGATCCTTCTGCCTTGATTTGTATTGAACGGACCATCCATTATGCAATTTTTCCTTTGTCGCGTCAAGCCTTTTGACAATCCTGAACGGTTCATGCGGCCTGTCCCATGCAACCGACCCTTGACAGACCATCTCGCACGCGGAGTTTGCCGTGACCAACACCCCGAATCGTTTGATTCACGCCACCAGCCCTTATCTGTTGCAACACGCCCACAATCCGGTGGATTGGTATCCGTGGGGCGACGAAGCGCTGCATAAGGCCAGGCAAGAGGGAAAGCTGATTCTGATTTCGATTGGTTACGCGGCCTGTCACTGGTGTCATGTGATGGAGAGGGAGAGTTTCACCGATCACGAGGTAGCCTCCTTGTTGGCTGCGGATTATGTGTGCATCAAGGTGGATCGGGAGGAGCGACCGGATCTGGATGCCCATTTCATGGAGATTCTCACCACCATGACCGGTTCAGGTGGCTGGCCGCTGCATGTCATCGCCACCCCGGAGCTGCTGCCGTTGCACGGCGGAACCTATTTCCCGCCCGAGCCGGGTTGGGGTCGTCCCTCCTTCAAGCAGTTGATCACGCTGATCGCCACCCAGTGGCGGGAGCGACGCCAGGCGTTGCTCAAGGATGCCCGTGAGTTGCGCGACTGGTTGCAATCCCGTCTGCCGGGGTTGCCCAAACCGGGAGGAGGGGGATGGAATCTGCGTCCGGGCACGGATCCGGCCCTGGCGGCCATGCTTTTCTGGACCGAACGACTCGATCCGGAGTGGGGTGGATTTGGTGAACAGCCCAAATTTCCGCAACCCACGATCCTCTCGCATTTTCTGCGTCAGGGCGCGCGCGGTGCGGATCAGGCGTTGATTCAGCCGGTACTCGACACCCTGGATCGCATGGCCGCGGGTGGCATTCGCGATCAGCTTGGCGGGGCCTTTCACCGTTATGCCACGGATCGGGCCTGGCAGGTGCCGCACTTCGAGATCATGTTGTACGACAACGCTTTGTTGGCGCGGATCTATCTGGAGGCATGGCAGTTGACGGGGCAGGTGCGTCACGCGCGGGTGGCGCGGGCGATTCTGGATGATCTGCTCAACCGTTTCCGGCTGCCGGATGGCACCTTCATCTCTTCGCTGGATGCGGACAGTGCGGGTGAGGAGGGGTTGTACTACACCTGGACCCAGGACGAGGTGATTGCGCTGTTGGGGAAGGCGCGCGGTACGGCGTTCATCGAACGGTTTTTGCCCGATACGCCGGAGGCCGTGGTGGATGGTCGTGTGGTGGTGAATTTTCTTGGTGAGCCGCATGCCTTGTGGGAGAGTCTGGACGGTCGGGCCGGGGAGTTGGCCGCCTTGGCGCGTGAGCGGGCCATGCGACCGGAGCCGGCGCGGGATGACAAGGTGCTGGTCTCCTGGAACGCTTTGATGGTATCCGCCCTGGCCAAGGTTGGAGCGGCACTCGAGGTACCGGCCTATCTGGAGGCGGCGCGGTTGGCCCTGGGTGTCATGTTGAATCGGGAACCGCTGCACCACAGTTGGCGTGGCGATCGGGTGGCATCTGGGGTATTTCTGGATGATTACGCCTTTCTGATCCAGGCATTGCTGGATGGTTACGAGGCGTGGTTTGATCCGTTGTTGTTACGGCGTGCCGAGACGTTGGCCATGGAGATGTTGCGACGTTTTCAGCCGGTTTCCGGCGCGCCGTTGCAATTGACCCCGATTGACATGGCGAGTGGGATTCCGTCGCGTGTCGAATGGCATGATGGGGTGATTCCGTCCGGTCTTTCGGTGGCCATGAACGTGTTGCATCGTTTGGCGGCGCGGGATCCGGGGGGTGAACTGGCCCGCGAAACGCGGTGTATCTGGACTGGTTTGGAAGGATGTTGGCGTCAGGGAGCGCCGATGGTGACCGAGATGTTATGGAGCCTGGAGTTCAGCGGGCAGGCGTTGTGTGAGGTGGTGATATCCGGTCAAGGGGAACAGGAGTTGGCATTGTTGCGGGAGATTCGTCGGCGTTTGATGCCTGGATTGGTATTGAGCCGGCAGGTGGGGGAAGGGGAAGGGGAGAGGGGAGTCTTGTCGGTGCGGGTTTGTCGGAATGGCGCCTGTCATCCGTCCGTGGCGACCGTAGAGGGATTGCGTGGGTTGTTGGAGGGATAAGGAGTTTCCAGGTTACCATGGAACTCCCGAAGGGAGGTCCGTGGTACGGGGGGTGAGGGGGCTCTCCCCCCATCATGCAAGTTACGGGGTCGAGAGGCCAATGGTCCCTGGACCCCGTAACTTGGGAGATTCTGATCAAAAACCCCTGGACCCCGCCAGTTGGTCACCAACCCAGCCATTGTCTCCCCATCCAACCTCTCACGATCGATAGGCAAACGAATACCCAATCTGCGTGGTCTCATGCGGCACGATCGGAACAATGCTCTCCCGTACCAGATGCAACCAGTCCCCATGAATCTGCCCGCTATCCCGAGGTTGATTACCCAGCGTCGGCCTGGCCGCCTCGGTATGCGCATACTCGGCCTTGAGCACCACCAATCCCTCATGTTCGTCATCAATCGAAATCAGAAATTTCTTTCGAACGTCAATACGATGCTCATGACCCAGATCAATCAACTCGGATACTGCGGCACTGCTCAGCTTGATCAGGAAAAACTGCTCCACCGAGGTCTCCTGACTCTTGCCATGCACAGTCAACAAGGTCAATCGGCGGTCCTGTTGCGAACCCACCAGAATGGTTCCAGGTAACTTTTCCCGCAACAAAAGCTGCGCCGCGTGCACGGCAGCGGCACGCCGACCGCCGGCGTTGTGGTAGAAGTGGTAGTACTCGTAAAGCTTTTTCTCCAACGTCTCGATGAAATCATCCCCCTTTTCACGCAAGGAACGCTCGAGATAATTCAAATGGATGCCCAGATTCCGCAAGGCGTTGTCGGTCAACCGCTCGATGCGCACATGAAAATTGCTCAGCTCGATCTTTTTCACCGGATCCCCAGGCGCCGCAGTGTTCTGGATCAACAACGAATAGTCCAGAGGCAACAACATGCGCAGAAGATTCACAAACGCCGGGTGGCTTGAATCCCGATGGGAATCGCAGTAACTTTCCAAAAACGGGATATCCGGCGCCACGTCCACGATGTTTTCGCGGGTGACCCGGTTGCCCTCCCGACAACGGAAATGTTTGCGCAGATTGCCTGGCAAGGGGGAATCCAAAAGCGTGATCAGACAGGTGTTGTGCAAGGTGTATTCGCGACTGGCCGTGGCAGCCCGAGGACGCACCATCGAGGGCGAAACGTAGGGATAGGGCATCTGCCGCTTGACGAACTTCTTGAACGATTCGATCAACGTGTAGTTCAAGAGGAGTTTCAGAATTTTATCTCGTGCCGCCCAATAGTGGTCGGTAAGTACCCGCTCCCGCTCCTCGGGATCGGCATGCAGCACGGTGAAGGTGTTTTCGTTGGTAATCATCGGTCACATACACGCAAGTACAAAAAATTTTCGAATAAGGAGTCGAACGATTGATCAGTTTGATAGAAGTGGAACGATTTTTGGCCGAAACCCTGCAAGTCACCTCGATCGCCGATTACACCCCAAACGGGGTGCAGGTGCGCGGTCGCGAAAAGGTGCGCCGGGTGATTGGCGGGGTTTCGGCCTGCATGGATCTGTTCCGCGCCGCGGATGCAAAGGCGGCGGATCTGATTTTGGTACATCACGGAATGTTCTGGAACAAGGATTCTCGTGTGGTACAGGGCAATTTAAAGACGCGACTGACTTTTTTGCTGGAACGCGATCTGACCCTCATGGCCTATCACCTGCCGATCGACAAACACGTCGAATATGGCAATAATGCCATGATATTGAAAAAATTCAACTTAAAACCGACGGTTCCATTCGGATTTTATCAAGGTTCCCATCTCTCCAGCATCGGAGAGAGCGATCACGAAGAGTCGATCGAAAATTTCGTCATCCGGGTGCGGGAGATTCTGGGTGGGGAACCGCTGGTGTTGCCATTTGGACCGGAACGGATCCGGCGGGTGGCGGTGTGTTCGGGTGGCGCGCCGGAACTGGTGCGCGAAGCCAAGGATCTGGGAGCGGATCTGTTTTTGACCGGCGAGCCGTCCGAGCCGATTTACCACTTCGCCCGAGAGGAGGGGATCCATGTGATCGCTGCGGGCCACCACCGCACCGAGAAATTCGGAGTTCAGGAGGTGGGTGCGCTGCTGGGACGTCGCTTTGGCCTGGAATTTGAATTCATCGACATTCCCAATCCGATTTGACGGTTCGCAAGACCCTGGCATTGGACAGGGCTCCGGAAGCGCGAAAGACTCCCGGATCGCAACGCTTCAGGACCCCTACATTCGGCGAGGGCCAGATGCCGCGAACATGGCAGCGCGCAGCGTTTTTTCGCAAAAAACGCGAAAAAACGCTTTATTTTGAAGAGCACGCTAAAAACTAAAATCAACCAACCTCAGGAGACTCTCCGAACCTCTGCCGGGGATCTTGGCGGTCTTCCGTTCCCTGCAATCGTGGGAATCCTGAACAGTTACCCCGGATCCTTGAATCGTCCGACCGTCAAACGAGACGTGCATCAACCCGGCACGGCACCCATGCCAGGGGTGGGGGGTTCGATGGGACCCATCCAGTGACCCACGCATAAACCAAGCTGTTTGCCTTCAACCACGCCGACCCGATAGACGAATCCCTGTTTGATCAGGACCGCTTCGGCATAGTTGGGGACCGGTTTCCACCAGAACCAGCCTTGCTCTTTGGGTTTTTCACGTTTCCATTCCATGTTCGTCATCCATACTGGCGATAATGTTTTTGTCTGAATTTTCTATATTGCCTTAATTTTTTAAAAAAAGCCAGACTTCTTGTGGAAAATTTTCCATGGAAAGGGCTTGACTCCAAGCCATCAATTTGAAATAGTGGCAAGGTTTGAACCGGCTTGGTTCGCATCACCTCCTATTTGATACAGGTCAAGAACTTCATGTCCGCTTCCGCACACTCAACGGCCCATTCCCATTCACCGGTTCCGGAACAACCCGAGGAGGAGAGCCGCCGCGATTTTCTGATCCTGGCCACCGGCGCAGTCAGCGCGGTCGGTGTCGCTGGCGCGGCATGGCCCTTCATCCGCTCCTGGAGCCCCTCCGCTGATGTCCTCTCCCAGGCCACCACCGAAGTGGACATCAGCGCCCTGGGCAAGGGGCAGATGATCACCGTGCCTTGGCAGGGCAAGCCGGTCTTCATCCTCCATCGCACCGACGAGCAGATCGCCTCCGCCAAAAAGGGCGACGCGGAAAAACTGCCGGATCCGGCCAAGGATGCCGAACGGGCCCAAAAGCCGGAATATCTCGTGCTCCTGGCCATCTGCACCCATCTGGGTTGCGTACCGCAACCGATCGGTACCGGGAATTACGGCGGTTTCCTCTGTCCTTGCCACGGCTCCCACTACGATACCTCGGGACGCATCCGTCAAGGTCCGGCTCCCAAGAACCTCGAAGTCCCCTTCTATGCCTTCAAGGACGACAAGACCCTCGTGATCGGCAAGGCGGTCGGCTGATCCGGACCATGAAACGCCTCATGAAGAACCATCCTCACCAAAAAGTGCGCCACGCAAGGAGTCCTCACGGTGTCTAAATCGATCATGGATTGGGTGGATGCTCGTCTGCCCGTCACGGCTTTGATCAAAAGTCAAGCCACCGAATACCCAACGCCCAAAAATCTCAACTATTGGTGGGTTTTTGGTTCGTTGGCCCTGTTTTGTCTGATTGTCATGCTCTTGACCGGGCTGTTTTTGGCCATGCACTACAAGCCGGACGCCAACCTGGCCTTTGACGCGGTCGAGCACATCATGCGCGATGTCAACTACGGCTGGCTGTTGCGCTACATGCATGCCAACGGCGCCACCTTCTTCTTCATGACCGTCTACATCCACATCCTGCGTGGCATGTACTACGGTTCCCACCGCGCCCCGCGCGAGATCCTCTGGTGGTTCGGCATCATCATCTTCTTCTTGCTGATGGCCACCGCCTTCATGGGCTATGTGCTGCCCTGGGGTCAGATGTCCTACTGGGGCGCCGCGGTGATCACCAACCTGATGAGCGCCATTCCGGTGGTCGGCGAGGAGCTGGTGGTCTGGATCTGGGGTGGTTTCGCGGTGGGCGATCCAACCCTGAACCGTTTCTTCGCGCTGCACTTTTTGTTGCCCTTCGTGATCTTCGGCGTGGTGATCGTCCACCTCTGGGCCTTGCACGCGGTTCACTCCAACAATCCGGACGGCATCGAACTCGACGAGCACAAGGACACCATCCCGTTCCATCCCTACATCACCATCAAGGATCTCTTCTCGATGGGGGTGTTTTTGCTGGTCTACTGTGCCTTCGTCTTCTTCATTCCCAACTTCTTTTTGGAACCAGACAACTACATCCCGGCCAATCCCATGCAGACCCCGGCCCACATCGTGCCGGAGTGGTATTTCCTCCCCTTCTATGCCATTCTGCGTTCGATTGACTTTTTGGGATCCTACAGCAAGCTGGCTGGCGTCATCGCCATGATCGCCGCCATCGCCATCCTGTTCATCCTGCCGTTTCTGGATCGCTCGCCGGTTCGTTCGTTCCGCTATCGTCCGTTGAGCCGTCAACTCTTCTGGATTTTCGTCATCGACTGCTTCCTGTTGGGCTGGGTGGGGTACAATCCGGCGGATGCCACCCGTTTCAACGGCGCCCTGCCGTTGATCGTCGTGGGTCGCACCTGCACGGCCATCTACTTCGGGTATTTCATCCTGTTGTGGATCATCACCGCGTTCGATATCGAGAAACCCCAACCCGTGCCCAAAAGCTTGTAAGAAGGGGAGCATGCCAACATGGACTTCATGAAATTCCTTAAAACCGTGGCCCTGGCGGCAGCGGTGGTTCTTCCCCAACCGGCTCTGGCCGCTTCCGGCGGTCCCGCGCTGCCCACCCAATCCTGGGGTTTTCACGGGGTTTTCGGGCAGTTCGATCAAGCCGCTCTCAAGCGTGGCGCCCGCGTGGCGGTGGAGGTGTGCATGGCCTGCCACTCCATCAAGTACATCAAGTTCGATGCGTTGAAACAGCTTGGTTTCAGCGAGGCCGAGGTGATCGCGCTGGCCGAGGGGCAGAGTCACAACAAGAAGGACCGCATGACCAGCCCCATGGATCCCGTGGCCGCCAAGGACACTTTTGGTGTCATGCCGCCGGATCTTTCGTTGATCACCAAGGCGCGCAAGGGCTATGAGGATTACGCCTATGCCGTTCTGACCGGATATCTGACCGATGCCGATCGTGCCCTGGTGCAGAAGGTGATGGAGGATGGCGCCTTGTCGGATGGGGAGTTGAAGGAGCTTTCCTCGGCATTGGGTGTGGATGCCCATCAGCCCGAGAAGGTCAAGGAGATCCTGACCCGCATTCAGGCCAACGAAAACTTCAACAAGTATTTTCCGGGTCATTTCCTGGCCATGCCTCAACCGCTCAACGATGGTTCGGTGACCTATCCGGACGGGGTGGAGAGTTCGTTGAAGCAGATGTCGCAGGATGTGGTGACGTTTCTGGCCTGGGCCGCCGAGCCGACTCTTATGGAGCGCAAGGCGTTGGGTTTGAAGGTGATGTTGTATCTGGTGATCTTGACGGTGATGTTCTATGCGGTCAAGCGGCGCATTTGGGCCAAGGTGCATTGACGGATTGGTCTTGAAAGCGATGGTGTGCAAAAGCCCCCCGGAGACGGGGGGTTTTTTGTTGGGGTGGGTGGGAGATCATGGGGTGGCGATGGTGGCCAAGGAAACGTCCTCACGGGGGGCCAGAGGCCGATGATCGCTCCTGGCGGGGGGGGCGGGCAGGAGCCGCGACTTTGCCTTTGCTTTTTCACGCGCCTAGAGGCGGTTTGGCCATTGCCGAACAGCCTCTAACACATCTGAAGACACGCAGCCCTCACCTGTCAACGCTCATGTCTGACAGCTGCAATCAGTTGCTTTCTCAAGGCTCGCAAAGGCTTCCTGATGTAGTGATAATAATTATAATTGAGCGGGTTGAGACGAAACAAACACTCTGCATTCAGCAGTTTCACCCGCCAATCCGGCATATCGGTCATGTTGACTCTGAAATTCTTCAAGCTCAGGGATTGAGTCAACAGTTTCTCTTCCATTTCGATGCTGTAATTGTGCTTTGCAATCCATTCGTTATACAATTCCGAACCCGGATAGGGGGTTGCATAGAAATACCCGCCAGGCAGATTCATCTTTTTGCGCCAGCGTATGCTCTCCAAAGCGGTTTTTCTGGTTTCTCCCGGATAGGCAAAGATGAAAGTCGGATTGATTGCCATGCCAGTCTGTCTGACCAGTTGAATGCTGCGTTCCGCGCGCTCCAGGTTGAGTTTTTTGTTCATGCGCACCAACATTTCGCGGCTGCCGGTTTCCAGACCCACGTTCAACTCCCGGCACCCGGCATCCCGCATCGCATGCAACAGGGGCAGATCCGCTTCCGTGATGGAGTCTCCCCTGGTACTGCAACGCCATTCGATCTTGAATTCCTTGATTCTTTGACAGAATTCCATGACCCGTGATTTTTTTTGCATAAACAGTTCATCGATAATGATGATTTTAGACACCTTGCGCTGTTCGATCATGTAGCGCACATCTTTCATGATCTCATCCATTTCGATGGTACGATACTTTTCGGTGGGTTGATCTTCCACGCGACAGAAGTGGCATTTGAAAGGGCAACCCCGTCCGGTGAGAAGAAAGCCGACCCCTTTGGGAAAATAGTGATCCGACAGGAAATGCCAGGGAAGGTTTGGTATTCTCTCCAGGGCGGATATGGTTGCGGCTGGGGGATTGACGATCAGTTGCCCATCCTTTTTATATTGGATTCCGGGTGTATTCTCCCAATTCGGGAGATTGTTGATCAAGGCATCGATGACCGGTTCGCCTTCCTGCTCGCAGAGCATGTCGATTCCCGGAATATACGCCCAGAGGATATGCTTGATGGAGGAGGCGATGCGACCACCCAGGATGGTGGGGATGGTGTTGTGGCGCGCCACCAGATCTTTGAACAGCTGCTTGATGTAGGGATAACACGAATGCATGCCACCCGTGGCCAGCAGATCCGCGTCCGGGTGCTCGCCAATCAGCTGCATCACCCGGTCATGATCGCGTAGGACGTCGGCATCGATCCAGACCACTTCCACATGGCGCTTCAACAGGACCGAAGAGATGCACAACAATCCAAAGGGAGGACGGAAGGCATTGGGTCCCCGTCCCTGGTTGACAGGATTGATGATAACGACCTTCATGGATTACCTCCCGGTCAGATGCCGGAGACCTTGCGGGTCCCCGGATCCCTGCAAAAGTGGGGTCCTGAATCGTTACAGTCCAACAATCTTTCCGACCGTGCCGTAATCCTTTGCCTGCAAACAAGGCAGCATCTGGTCCAAGACACTCTGCAAATAGACCGGATGTTTCCGGATATCCACGTAAAAATATTGGATGATGGCATGAAGCAGTTGATCCAGGCGTGGGTCAACACAATAGCAGGTCTGACAGGCTGAAGGCATCCGATCGAAATCCCCGGTCAGATGGGCCTGTCTCCAGGACTGAATCAGCGGACCGTTGAACAGCTTTTCCAATGAATCTTCACCGATCTTGCCAAAAACGTTATCGCCATTGTAATCCCGACAACAGCATGTCAAAACACCTTCCTTGAGGGTATAGATGCTGTTCCACAACATGTCACACGGCGTTGCGGATCTGGCCTGCATGGGAAAGCAGCTTTTGGTGTTGAAATACACGTTGTCCGGACTCAGCGAAGAGATGTGATGAAACGTGAATTTCTCAGGTCGGGCGACATAGGAAAATACCATTGGAATGAATGCGATCTCATGGTAATTGTCCATGGAGACCACCGCATTGATGCCAATCGGATAGGGATTTTCGGCTTGATTGTTCCTGGTGACGAATTGGATCAAATTTTCATGCAGACTCTTCAAATTCCCGCCTACCCGGATCTTCGCGTAGGTTTCCGGGTTCACGGCATCAATGGAGAAGCGCATGGAACGTATGACATCCCGGTATTCGAACAGCAGATCCAGGTGGCGTTCCAGAAGCAGTCCATTTGTGGACAGAGCATTCACGGGAAGTTTGTATTGGCGCAGAATCGCCAGATAATCGCGCAGTTTTTTGTTCATCAGCGGATCGCCGATGGTATGCAGATTGGTGCGGGTGATCCCAGCCGCAACGCTGGCCTTGACCGTCTCTTCAAAGAGATCCAGATTCATCAACCCTTTCTGACGCGTGGACAGGGCCGTCTGACACATGCTGCAGTTGAGGTTGCAGGAGTCGTTGATCTCGATTTCTCCCATTTTCTTCGGGAGTGTGGCGATTGTTTGGTGGTTTTGGAACGACTCTTTGTGATACGCATCCGCGGAAACGGTTTCGAGGGAGTGCAACAGTTTTTTGATTGGGTTCAACCCATTCACTTCTGGTTTCCGCTTTTCAGAAGAGGTGCCGGAGAAGAGCCGCCGCAGATTGGCTTGCAAATGGTCGATAACTGATTTCATGGCACTTTTTTTGGTTGAACCGGACTTGATGAATGGCGATGTCAAGAATATGGCAAATCGAATTCATTTTCAATAAGGATCTTCCGAAATGCGCTGTCCATCCAGATGGTTGATCATCTGTTTGATTGTCGGAAGATTATACCATTTCCTGTTGCATGTTCCGCTGCTCGTCGGGATGGCATGGGTCCAAGGCTTGCCATGAGGAGGCCAATTCGACAAAAACGTTTTCGTTGGAAATGATGCTTTGTTGGGCATAGGGTATGATCTGTAAATGGGCCAATTGGGTAATGCGGCCAATCATCTCCACCTTGCCTTTTTTGAATACGGATGCACGGAATGTATAATGCCCTGGCAACAAGGATAAATGGGGAATTCTTGCCTCCAGGGTATGTCGTCCGCGCAGGAAGGAGGGCCGCTCCCCGTGATCGGAACTCTGGGTGATGATCGCGGCAATGACTTGTCGGGCCGGCGCTTCGATCATGAAAAAAAAGATCGGCGCCTCGAGATCGACCTTGGCTTCAAACGTCATGCGCAAGATCAACGGCGCACAGGATTCAAGCTGTTGTATCGCTTCGCCGGCGTCATTGTGCAACGAGACCTGTTCAACCCACAGGGTCTGTTCCGTGCCGGGATGGTGAAGATACTGGGCCCCTTTGACCTGCGGCGTGCAGGCCGCGACATAGCGGGTAATGATCTCCCGTGTCGGACCATCGGCGACGCATTGACCGCTCTTGAAAAAGATGGCTCTGGTGCAGAGACGATCCACTTGATCGAGATTGTGGGAAATGAAGATGATCGCCATGCCGGATTGGGCGAGCTGCTGCATGCGCGCCATGGCCTTGTTGCGAAAGATCATGTCCCCCACGGCCAGAATTTCATCCACCAGCAGGATATCCGGATTCATGTGGATGGCCACGGCAAATCCCAGGCGCGCCCGCATCCCGGAACTGTAGGATTGCACCGGCGAGTCGATGAACTCCCCGATATCGGCAAATTCGATGATCTGATCCAACCGGTGATGGATCTCGCTTTTGGACATGCCAAGAATGGCGGCATTCACGAAAATGTTCTCCCGACCGCTTAAGATCGGACTGAAACCGGCGCCCAGCTGAATCAGGGCGCCGATTCTGCCACGCAGATGGATCTGCCCTTGATCCGGGAGAATCAATCCGTTGATCAGGCGCAACAGGGTGGTTTTGCCCGCCCCGTTGGGTCCGATGATGCCGACGATCTCCCCGCGCTTGAGGGAGAAGGAGACATCCTGGATGGCCCAGAACTCATCGGTGCGCAACCGGTGCTCTCGAGCCTGGCCACGAACCGCGCGCATCATGTCCGTGATGCCGTAATGCAAGGAGCGTCTCAAATCGCGGCAGAATTTCTTGGAGACGTTCTCCACCCGAACCAGTTCATCGTTCACGAAATCGGTTCCTCAGGCGCCCAATCTTTCCAGGACGACCGGTATGGTGATGTGATAAAAAATCAGCGCGATCATCAACAGCAACAACGCGCCACCACTGGCCATCCCATAGGCGAACGGATCGCTCATCACCCCCTTGGCCATCCAATCCCGACACCCCTGCAACAACGGAACAACCGGATTGAGCGTCATCAACAAGGACCACGGCCACTCCTGTGGGGCCGGATAGGCAATGGGGGTCACCAGAAAGCCAATGCGCAGCAGCACGTTGGTTCCCTCGCCGACATCCTTGTAAAGAACGCCCAGAGGCACCAGAAGAATGCCAATGGCGGTACCGAACAGAATCAGTGGCAGAATCAGGAGTGGAACAAGCAGGATGGATGGTGAAATGCCATGGAAAAAGGCCAGCAGCATTCCGGTCAATACCAGTTGCATGGCCATGAGAAAGAGAACCTGAACCAGACCGGACAAAATCGGCGCTTCCCGATACATGTTGATCTTGATCATGATGGGAACGAACGAATTGAACGACTTCAAGGGTGTGGTGATGCTTTCCGAAAAGATTTGCCAGAGCATGGTTCCAAGCATGACATAGATCGGGTAGGGAATGTCGGTGGATTCAATATTTAATATTTTTTTGTGCAACAGCAGTGCAAAAATCAAGGTTGACAATAACGGGGTGATCAGGATCCAGAGAAGACCAAATCTGGATTGTCTGTAACGTTGCTTGGTTTCACGAACAATCAACAGCCATGCCAATTCACGCGATTTCCAAAAATTGCGTAACACCGAACGCAGGATCGCGACAGGATGGATGACGTTGGAATCGGATGTGTAGAGGGTCTCTTCCAAAGGCTCAATCCCAGGATGATCGGACATGGGTGGTGGATCTCGTTGAGGTTTGGTGGGGCGGTGGCCGCATGCTGCCGGGTTGGAAGCGGGTGGGATCGTCATGCGGCCCTATTCATGTGTCATGGTCAGGCGTGTCGGGAAGTCGTGGGAAATGGTGGATGATTGTCCTGGCCATGGACAATCCACGATCACCCCCGAGACCCTTCCATCCTTACCGTAGAACGCCCGCCAGGAAGGTCCATGGTACGGGGGGTGAGGGGGGTCTCCCCCCATCATGCAAGTTACCGTGGAACGCCCGCCAGGAAGGTCCATGGTACGGGGGGTGAGGGGGGTCTCCCCCCATCATGCAAGTTACCGTGGAACGCCCGCCAGGAAGGTCCACCCATCATGCAAGTTACAATCTTTAATCCACATCCTTCTTCCCGGTCAAGGAGTCATCAACCTTCATGTCTCCCGACCGTGGAACGCCCGAAAGGGAATTCCACGGTGAATATTTGTGAATCGAGTGGTTGCAGCCAAAGGCAAGGCCAGAGTGGAAATCCTCCGTGCATTTGCGCTATGATGGATCCGTCCGTCCACATCGAAACAGAGTCATCCACGCCATGTCCGATTTCACCGCTTCCTCCCCATCCCCCCGGATTCTTGCCGTGATTCAGGCCAGAAGCGGCTCCAAGGGGATTCCCGACAAGAACATCCGTCCCATTCTGGGACATCCGTTGATGGCCTATTCGATTCGGGCCGGGCTGGATGCCAGACTGGTCACGGATGTGGTGGTCTCCACCGACAGCGAACGCTATGCCGCAATCGCCCGGCGTTACGGGGCGGCAACCCCCTTCTTGCGTCCCGCCGAACTCTCCGGCGATCTGATCGCCTCGGCCCCCTCGTTGCGTTACGCGGTCCTGGAGACCGAACGGATCCTCGGCGTGCGTTACGACTATGTGGTGGAGCTGCCCTGCGTCTCGCCGCTGCGGGATGGACGCGACGTGGATGGCGCCCTGCAAAAACTGATCTCAACCGGCGCCGATTCGGTGATCAGCATGGTGGATACCGGTGAAAAACATCCGATCCGCCTGAAACGAATCGTGGATGACCAAATCGTCGATTTCACCGGGGAGTATCCCGAACCGGCCATCGGCTCGCGGCGTCAGGATCTCAAGCCCCCATCCTACATCCGCAACGGCGCCATCTACGCCATGACACGGCGTGCCATCGTCGAACTGGAAAGCCGGCACGGCGCCGACAGCCGACCCTATCTCATGGAACCGGAACGGTCGGTCAACATCGATGAACGGCTCGATTTCACCCTGGCCGAATGTCTGATGCGTCACGGTTTCTGCGACAACCGCCCGGTCCCGGTCGAAGAGTCCCGCGTGGAACGGTTGATCCAGGGGGGACGGCCCGTGGTGCTGGTGACCACGCCGATTCACTTTCTGCCCGAGATTCGCGCCGAACTGAGTGAATTCGCCGATTGCATCCTGGCCCACGGCGCCAGTCGCGATCAGGTGGCGGAGCTGCTCGGCGAGGTGGATGGCTGGATCTGCTCCCCGTGCCCCACCTACACCATCGATGCCGCGCTGCTGGAGCGCTCCGGGGGTCGTCTGCGCATCCTGGCCACCCCCTCCACCGGCTCCAATCACATCGACCGGCTCTGGTGCGCCGCCCGCGACCTGCCGGTCTCATGCCTCAAGGACAGCGATTTCGTCCACACCATCAAGGCCTCCTCGGAGTTCACCTGGGCCCTGATCATGGCCACGGTGCGCAAGCTCCCCCAGGCCGCCGAACGGGTCCGACAAGGCTACTGGCGCGACATCGAAGATGAACTGCGCGCCGTCGAATTCCAGGGACGCACCCTGGGCATCATCGGATTCGGTCGCATCGGCGGCAACGTGGCCCGTTATGCCCAACCCTTCGGCATGCGGGTTGTGGCCTTCGATCCTCACAAAACCATCACCGCCCCCGGCGTGGAACAACTCGACTCCCACGCGGCGGTGCTGGCCGTGGCCGACATCGTGTTGATCGCGGTCCACCTGGACGCCTCCACCACCGGCATGGTCGATGGTTCCTGGTTTGCCGCCATGCGACCCGGCGCGATCTTCATCAACGTCTCACGCGGGGAGATCGTCGATGAGTCCGCGCTGCTCGCCAGCCTGGAATCCGGCCATCTGGCCGCCGCCGGACTGGATGTGATCTCGGACGAATTCCTCTCCGACAAACGTCGCCATCCCCTGATCCGGTATGCCGCCACCCATGACCATCTGCTCATCACCCCGCACATCGCCGGTCTGACGCGGGATTCGGAACTCAAGGCCGCCCGTTTCGCCCTCGCGGCGGTGCGGGAGCATCTGACAGCCGTTCGACGGACCAACCCATGAGCAAGGAACTCGTCTATCTTCCCGATATCTCCGTGATCGTCGCCTGCTACAATCAGGGCGACTGGGTGGAACGGTGCGTGCGCAGCATCAGCCATCAGGAAGGGTTGACCCAGGGGGCGTTCGAAATCCTGGTGATCAATGATGGCAGCCTCGACCATACCCGTGAAGTACTGGCCAATCTGACGGTCTTGAAAAATCTGCGCGTGCTGATCCACGAAACCAACCAGGGATTGCCCGTGGCCTTGAACAACGCCATCCGTCAGGCCAGGGGACGTTATGTGATCCGCGTCGATGCCGACGATTATCTCAACCGCAGTTGTCTACAGATCATGAAGCTCTTCCTGGATGTCAACCGCCAGTATCAGGCGGTGGCCATCGATTACGTGAAGGTGGACCATCTGGAGAACACCCTGGGTCGCTTCAACTGCATGGAAGATCCGATCGCCTGCGGCATCATGTTCCGCAAGGAGTGTCTGTTTGACATCGGGTTGTACGATCCGGAGTTCAAGATGCGCGAGGGACACGAATTGCGGCTCCGGTTCGAGGCCAAATACCGCATCGGACGGTTGGAGTTTCCGTTCTACAAATACCGCCATCACGCCGCCAACCGCACCCTCAACCACGCGGATGTGGCCATCTACGACCAGAAATTGCATACACGCATCGCGGCTCAGGAGAAGGGAAACGGCGTTCCCTGAAATCCGACCAGGATTCGTTGCGCAAGCCTCAGGAATCCAGATTGAGCCTTGAAAAATACCGATGGTGAGGCGTATCGGTAGAAATGACGAGAAACGATTTCATCACACCGCCATGTCCAGATAACGCCGCATGCCGCGCCCCAGGGTCACCATGCGTGCGAACTCGTCGGGGGTGGCGCTCAGGACATGATCGCGGATGGTGGTATCGGATTTGTCCAGGGTGAAATGTTTTTCGATGATCCGGGCTCCGCGCGCGATGGCCAGAAGCGGCACCTCGATGCCCAGCGAATGGTCGCTGTAGCCCGCATAGGGTGAGCCGTCGAACGATTTGGGCAGAGCGGTCAGATCCCAGGGCTGGGCCGGATAGCTGGAGCGGCACCAGAGATAGGAGACATTCTCCGGCTCTCCGAACGGCAGACCCTCCCCCTGCCACATGCCCAGCGAGATGATCACCGGCAGGCCGGTGGCGACGATCCCGCGCACCAGATCCGGATGGTCGTTGACCGTGCGCGAGGCGATCTTGATCCGTTTGGGTTGAAACGGTCGCAGCATCTCCCAGGCATCGGAACGGATCACCGAGAACAGCAGCTCGATTTGATAAAATTCCGCGATGCGATAGAGCTGGGCAATGATCTCCGGGGTCAGACGGTTGATCTCCCCCTCGCCGTCCCGCCAGCCGAGCTGCATCTTGGCCACATCCGCTCCGGCCAGTTTGGCCTGACGGATCAACTCACCGGCCAGGGCGAAGTGGCCGTTATGGTTCATGCCGATTTCCGCGATGAACATCATGATGGGGTATCCTTGCAAGAAAAATCGGTTTCGTGTCCATTGGTTCGTTTGAACGCCCGTTTTGGCGGAGCGCCTTGTCTAACGGCTTCATCTTAGGCGCGGCGGTGCGATCGGTAAAGATTTTTCCCATCCCGGCTTCTAATGACTAACGGAAACCAGGACATTGACCACCCCTGGACCATGCGTTAGAGTCCTTTTCCAATCCCTCGATCCCGGCGATCCACGGTCGGGGGTGATGGGGGGATCCCCCCATCCTGTCAGGATTGCGATCACCAGCCGATAAGCGAGGCAAAGAATCATGATCATTCTCGGGATCCACGACGGACACGGCGCGAGCGCGGCCCTTCTGGTGGATGGCAAGCTGGTGGCGGCCATGAGCGAGGATCGACCCACCCGCCAGACCACCCGTTCCGGCTTTCCCTTTCACGCGGTGGAGGGTGTGTTGCGACTGGCGGGGGTGACCATGGGTCAGGTCGATCGCATCGCCCTGGCCACGCGCCGGCTGCCGCCGAAATATTTTTTCATTCCACGGGAGAATTTCTCCATCGCCGACTTCTGGCGCGAGCAGACCCACTATTGGAAACCGCGTCTGGAGGGAACCGGCAAGCCTGTTTATACCGAGGTGTTCGCCCATCGGGAAGACCCTTCCCGACGCATCTATGACGAGAGCCTGATCGCCCACGAGGATGACGCCGAAGGGATGCTCAAGGCGCGCCTGAAGCATCTGCAAGCCTACAGCGGTCTGCCCGTCGAGCGGATCAGCGTCCACGACCATCACACCTGTCACGCCTGGTATGGTTATCTGGCCCAATCCGCGCGTCGCGATGATACGCTGGTCTTCACCACGGATGGCGGCGGGGATGGTTGCAACGGCACGGTGTGGGAGGCGCGCGCGCGCGGTCCTCTGCGGGAGCTGCATCGCGACAGCCGTTGCAACATCGGTCGCATCTACCGTTACGCCACCCTGCTTTTGGGCATGAAACAGTTCGAACACGCCTTCAAGACCATGGGGTTGGCACCCTATGCCAACGAGAAGTACGGTCGTCTGGCCTATGAAGTCTATGCCTCGACCCTGCGAAACGATGGTCTGGGCTTCTCCTATGCCACCGAACCGACGGATCACTTCTTCTGGTTCAAGGAGCGTCTCGAAGGGGTCCGTTTCGACGGCATCGCCTGGGGGGTGCAGAAACGGACCGAGGAGTTGCTGGCCGAGTGGGTACGCAACGGCGTGACGGCCACCGGCATCGCGGATGTGGTGTTGACCGGCGGCGTGGCCATGAACATCAAAGCCAACAAGGTGATCTGGGAACTGCCCGAGGTGACCTCCCTGTTCGTGCCGCCCGGTTCCGGAGACGAATCGATCTCCGTTGGCGCGGCCCTGATCGCCGCCACCTCCCATCCGACGGTGGAGGCGGAGCGGGTGGAGGCGATCGCCCCGTTTGATACTCCCTATCTGGGGGATGCGTTTTCCGATGCGGAGGCGGAACGGGCCATCGCCGCCGGCGGGATTCCGGAGGGGTGTCGGGTACGGCGCGCCGATGCGGGCGACGTGGCTGACATCCTGGCCCGAGGCGAGGTGGTGGCCCGTTGCGCCGGACGCTGGGAGTTCGGACCGCGCGCCCTGGGCAACCGTTCGATCCTGGCCAATCCGCGCGATTCGGGCGTGGTGCGCGAGATCAACGAGATGATCAAGCAGCGCGATTTCTGGATGCCGTTCGCATCCAGCGTTCTGGCCGAACGGTCTGATGACTATTTCGTCAATCCCAAGCGTCTCGATGCCCGCTACATGACCCTGGCCTTCGATTCCACGCCGCTGGGACGCGCAGAGATGATCAGCGGTCTGCACCCGTATGATTTCACCTCGCGGCCCCATGTGGTGTTTCCGGAGGTCAATCCCGGCTACCATGCGTTGATTTCGGCCTTCGAGGCGCGTACCGGCATCGGTGCGCTGTTGAACACCTCCTTCAATCTGCACGGTGAACCCATGGTGGCCGGACCCGAGGATGCGGTGAGCACCTTCGTTCGTTCCGGCTTGCGGCATGTCTGGATCGGTTCGTGGCTGGTGAGCAAGCCATGATCCGGTTGGTAGAGAGCGAGAAACAATCATGACCATTGAACAGCGTCAACAGGTGGAACGGGAGGTTCTGCGGGTCTACCAGCAGGAAAACCCGTCGGTCCGTTTTCTGGAGTCGGATGAGCGGTTGGCCGAAGAGGAGCGGCGGCGGATCCTGCTGTTTCGGGACTACCTGAAACTTCCGCCCCAACTGTTTCGCGGCGCCCGCATGCTCGATCTGGGGTGCGGAACCGGGGAGCATGCCATCTTCTACAGCCGCTGGGGCGCGGATCTGACTCTGGTGGAGATGAATCCCCTGGCCCTGGAACGGGCGCGCGCCATCTTCGCGAAGCGCGCGCCTTCCGAGGCGCGCTATCGTTTCGTGGAGCAGTCGCTGTTCGACTTCGATCCCGGCGCGGAGCGTTTCGACATCGTAAGCTGCGAAGGGGTGTTGCATCACACCGCCGCCAAGGAAGAGGGGTTCGCGCGCCTGGCCTCCTGTCTGAAGCCGGGTGGTTTTCTGTTGTTGGCGATCTGCACCCGCGCCGGGATGTTCCAGCGCAATCTCCAGCGGTTGATCATCCAGGCCCTGGCTCGGGACGAAGCGGAGATCCCGGCCATGGCCGAACGGCTGTTCAAAGAGAATATCGATCGGGCGGAGCGGTTCGGAAGACGCAGCCGCGCGGCGATCATTCACGATACCTATGTCAATCCCAAAATCGATTGTCCCGGCAGTGGCGAGGTGTTGACCTGGTTCTCCCGGCACGGTGTGCGGCTCTATTCGTCCTGGCCTTCGCTGATGCCGTCCCGACTGGTGGATCCCCCCATCAAGGGGGTGATGCACGATCTGACCAATGATCCCGGCGTGGCGGGCGCGGCTGAACTGCATTGGATGGCGCATCGGGAGGATGATGCCCATCTGGGGCGGATCTGGTTGGAGCGTTCACGCTCCTTGAGCCATTTGATCGATACCCTGGTTGCCCAGGTTGACGATGTGACCTCCGCGCGGCGCGTGGATCCGAAGGCGTTGGCCGGGGCCGCCGAGGGGTTGCTGGCCGGGGTTCGGGCTGGATTGGACCGTTTTCCCGAAGAGGAAGAGGGCGCGGAAGGGTTGTTGCGGGAGGTCGAAGAGCTGTTTCGGATCCTGGCCACCGGTGAGGTGGGGCATGTGGAGGCGTTTCTAGGCCAGACGCGCGCGCTGTTTCGTGGCGCCAACGGCGTGGGTTTGAACTTTTTCGTGGGCTATCGCGAAGGACCGGCTCCCCACGGTCTGTTGTCCACCCAGGATGCGCAGGACGTGGCGTGAGGGGGGATCTCCCCCCATCCAGCCAGGTTTCCCGTGGAACTTCCGCAAGGGAAGGCCACGGATGGGGGGTGAGGGAAATCTCCCCCCATCCGGCAAGTCTGCCGGTGATGGCGATTCAAGCGCATCCGATCCGAATCACAACTCATCCGCAGGGGGAACCACGGTGAAACCGAACAGTTTCCACATCTGCATGCCACCCCGGTAGTAGAGGATCTTGTCTGCCGGGAATCCGAGTTCGAGCAACCCGCGAATGGCGGCGTGGGACTGTCCGCACCAGGGACCGTTGCACCAGATCGCCACTCTCTTGGCCTTGGAGAAATCCAGGGCGCCCGAATCCTTGAGCAACACTCCGAGTGGCTTGAGAACCCGTTCGATCTCCATGGGGTTGGCGCCCATCGATGGGGAGATATCCGAATAGGGGATGTTGATCGAACCGGGAATCACCCCTTGGGCATTCCAATCCGGGGTTCGGGCATCGATCAGAACACCGGTGTCGTTGTTGATCTCTTGTCTCATGAAATCAATCAACTCCAGCTCTTCGATGGTCTTGACCCCTGGCGCCGCCTCCATGGGCTGGATGCAGAACGGCGGACAGTTGCGGGCGATCTTGGCGAAATCGGGTTCGATCACCGCGCGGGTATCTTGATTGCGCATGACCGTGACCTGTTGGTTGCCGTGCTTGACGGTGAATTTCTCCAGATCCTTGGTGATGTTGACCGGCTGTGCCGATGCGGTGCCGATCGGGATCAGCCAGGAGAGCATCAGGAGCACGAACGAGAGTTTCCAAACGCGCGAGGGATTCATGAGAAGGTTCCTTTCGTTGCGGAGAGTTCGGAGTTGCTTCGGTCGCATGTCCGACAACGGACACGATCAAATAAATGGATGGTAACATCAATTGACTTGAATGCAATTAAAAAAAGATAAAATTTCGACTCTCTCGGCTGTTGTGAAACGGTTCTCCCTTCCTTGTCGAATCCATTCGTGATAGAGTGAAGATTCGTATTAATCAATTGTTTTACTTAAAAATTTTGCATCAGGAAACCGCGAATGCCCAAGGAAGATTTTGCAAAAACAAGCCCTTGTCCGTCAACGGGCATCGATCTGCAACCCGCCTCGCTGGCCATCTGGGACAGCAAGTATCGTCTCAAGACCTCCAGCGGCGAACCGGTCGATCAGGATCTGGAGGATACCTGGAAACGGGTGGCCGCCACCCTGGCGGCGGTGGAGTCCGAGGAGAAGCGTGCCGATTGGGAGCGTCGTTTTCTCGATGCCCTGCGTCAGGGGGCGATTCCCGGTGGCCGCATCGTCTCGAATGCCGGCGCCGGCGACCACAAACCGGCCACCAGCACCATCAACTGCACGGTCTCCGGCATCGTGGGGGACTCCATGGTCGAAATCCTCGACATGGTGCGCGAAGCGGGTCTCACCCTGAAAGCCGGCTGTGGCATCGGTTACGAGTTTTCCACGCTGCGTCCGCGCGGGGCCTATGTGGCGGGTGCCGGTTCCAGCACCTCCGGCCCGTTGTCGTTCATGGACATCTTCGACGCCATGTGCAAGACCATCTCTTCCGCCGGCGGACGACGGGGCGCGCAGATGGCCACTTTCGACATCTCCCATCCCGACGTGTTGGATTTCATTCGCGCCAAGCGCGAGGATGGCCGTTTGCGTCAGTTCAACCTGTCGTGTCTGATCACCACCCCTTTCATCGAGGCGGTCAAGGAGGATCGCGAGTGGGATCTGGTTTTCCCGGCCAACGCCCGTGAATTGCAGGACCCTGCCATCGAGCTGGTCTACCGTCCCTGGCCGGTGATCAACGCCCCCTATCGCCTCAACGACCGTGGCGAGGTGGCCTGTCGGGTCTATCGTCGTCTGCCGGCGCGGCGGTTGTGGGATCTGATCATGACCTCCACCTATGATTATGCCGAACCGGGGTTCATTCTCATCGACAAGGTGAACGAAATGAACAACAACTGGTTCTGCGAGGAGATCCGTTCCACCAATCCGTGCGGGGAGCAGCCCTTGCCGCCGCATGGGGCCTGTCTGCTCGGTTCCATCGATCTGACCCGTTTCGTGCGTGATCCGTTCACCCCGCGCACCGCCTTCGATTGGGAGCGGTTTCGCGAGGTGGTGCGGGTGTTCACCCGCATGCTCGACAACGTGGTGGAGATCCATGGTCTGCCGTTGGCCCCGCAGGCCGCCGAGATCGCCCGCAAGCGACGTCACGGCATGGGGTTCATGGGGTTGGGTTCGACCATCGTCATGCTCAACATGACCTATGGCGATGCCGCTTCGGTTCGTTTCACCGAGGCTGTCTCCCGTGAGATGGCGATCATCGGTTTCGAATGTGGGATCGAGCTGGCTTTGGAGAAGGGGCCGGCGCCGATCATGGCGGAGTTGTTCACCGTGGATGCCGCCATGCTGGCCAAGCGTCCCGAGATGGCCGCCGATGGCATTCGTATCGGCGATCAGGTGTCCGGCAAGGTGTTGCTGGCCCGTTACAGTCGTTATCTGGCGCAGTTTCCTGCGGTCTTGCGGGAGCGGATCGCCGAGCACGGCTGTCGGTTCACCCATCACACCTCGATCGCGCCCACCGGCACCATTGCCCTGTCGTTGGGCAACAACTGTTCCAACGGCATCGAGCCTAGTTTTTCGCACAAGTATTCGCGCAACGTGATCGTGGCCGGGCGCAAGACCAAGGAGAAGGTGGATGTCTACTCTTACGAGCTGCTGGCCTATCGTGTTCTGATCAATCCCAAGGCCGATCCCTTCGCCACGGACGAGTCAGCCCGTTTGCCGGCCAATTTTCAGGACGCCAGCTCCATTGCGCCCGAGGATCATGTGGAAATTCAGGCTGCGGCGCAAAAGTGGATCGATTCTTCGATCTCCAAGACCATCAACGTGCCGACCGATTTTCCGTATGACCGGTTCAAGGAGATCTATCTCAAGGCTTACGAGAGTGGTTTGAAGGGGTGCACCACGTTCCGGTTCAATCCCGAGGCGTTTCAGGGGGTGTTGGTGAAAAATCAGGATCTGGCCAGCACCACCTATCGGTTTGTGTTGGAGAGTGGGGAGAGTGTGGAGCTGCGTGGCGATGAAGAGGTGGAGTATGACGGGGAGATCCACACCGCCGCCAATCTGTATGATGCGCTGAAGGAGGGGTATTACGGGAAGTTGTGATGTCCGAGAAAGGGTGACGATGTTTGCGGGGGACCGGGGGCGCGACAATTTTTCTTGATCAGACGCGCCTTAAAGAAAACAAGACAAAGACAACAACCAAGTCCCAAGGGCTTTGCCCTTGGATCCCACCAGGGGCCATTGGCCCCTGGACCCCATCCATTTTCGCTCAGAACGGGATATCGTCGCTGAAACTCGGGGGCTGGGCGAAATCATCCAACGGCGGATGACTGGCACCACCGCCGCCGCCACTCCCGCCACCACTCCCGCCACCGCCACCACTCCCGCGACCTCCCGCCGCCGGCGCCGGACGGTGATACTCGGTCGAACCATAATCCTGCCCGCCCGCACCACCACCACCATAACCAGCCCCACCACCCTGCGGCCCCATGCCCGCGGGACGGGAGTCCAACATCATCATCTGACCGTTGTAAGGCTGCAATACCACCTCGGTGGAGTAACGCTCCTGATTCTGATTGTCCGTCCACTTGCGGGTCTGCAACTGACCCTCGATGTAAACCTTGGACCCCTTGCGCAGATACTGCTGGGCGATCTCGGCCAACTTGCCGAAAATGACCACCCGATGCCACTCGGTCCGCTCCTGCATCTGCCCCTGCTGATCCTTCCAGGATTCGGAAGTGGCAATGCGCAGATTGGCGATGGGACGCCCGTCCTGGGTGAAACGCACCTCCGGATCCGAGCCCAGATTGCCAATCAACTGCACTTTGTTCAATGATCTGGACATCCGCCAAGACTCCCATGCCTTCGAGAAATTTCGCCGTGTATTGTTAAGCGCCTTCGTGGCACAATAGAAAAAAACAGCCGGTTTTGCAAGCATCCCACACCGGCCATGGCCCTTTCATCGAGAACACTTCACCATGCACCACCCCAAGCCGCTGATCGCCTTTCTGATCTGGATCCTCTCGGCCTGCATCGCCCCGCTCCACGCCGAACCGACCCCGCCGCCACCCGATGCCGGCGAAACCATCCCGATGCGCCTGGCGGCCATCCACAAGGGGGATGTGGTCTATGTGCAGGCGCTCTCCCAATTCGCCAAGACGGTCGAAGAGGGCTCGGGAAAAAAAATCCGTCCGGAACTGCTCACCAACGGCAAGAAAGGGGCCGAGGAGACCGCCTTGCAGGAACTCCTCGCCGGAAATCTGGAAGGGGGATTCTTCTCGCCCCTCACCCTGGCACGCCAGGTGGCCCCGTTCCGCGCGCTGGCCACGCCACGCCTTTTCACCCGCCCGGAACAGGTGCGCGGCTTGACCGGATCCGCTCTGGACACCGCCTTGCGCGAGGCGGCGAAAGGTAAAAATCTCCTGGTGGTCGGCTATGGCTCGTACGGATTTTATGGGGTGCTGAACTTTCGCGCCGCGGCCAGCGGAATGCCCACCTGGAACGGCCTGCCGACACGGGTTCCCAACGATCCGTGGATGATCGAACTCCACCAGGCGCTCGGCCTGCAACCCTCTTCCATGCCGGCCTCCGATCTCACCGAGGCGATCAGCTCCGGCTGGGTCCAGGGGATCGCCGCCACCCCGGAGATGCTCAACCGCACCGCCTTCGCCAATGCCAACGCCAAGGCGTTTCACCAGACCCGCCATCTGCACGGCTGGATGGTGCTGGTGGTTCACCTGGAGTGGTTCAACAAACTCCCCCAGACGCTGCAAGAGGGGATCACCCACGCCGCCTCCACGGTTCTGCCACGGGTCATGGAACAAGCCTTCTCCCAGGAGAAGAAGATTCTGGATAAGTGGTCCGCCGAATACCACGTCGCCACCCCGACCCCAACCGAGCAGGAACTGACCTCCGATGCCCTCAAGGCCCTGAGCCAGAAAACGATTCAAGCGTGCGAGACTGAGCTCAATCAACCCGGCGTGGTGACCAAGGCCGCATCGTTCAATCAGGGACCGCCAGCACCGGCCAAACGGGAGTCGTCCGGCAAAAAGGAGGGCGATCCGGCCAAAAGCAAAAAAACCGCGCCCCCCAAAACCAATCCGCAACCAACCCCCGGCTCCGAACCGGCCAGCAAGGCAACACCCAAACCATGAACCTCCTGGAAATCGCCACGCTGATCGGCGCCTATCTGCTGGGCGCGGTTCCATTCGGCCTGATCGTGGCCCGCCTGGCTGGGGTCGGCGACATCCGCGCCCAGGGCAGCGGCAACATCGGCGCCACCAACGTGCTGCGGGTCGCGGGCCGCAAGGCCGGCGCCATCGCCCTGCTGCTCGACATCGGCAAGGGGGCCCTGGCGGTCGGAATCGCCATCGGGCTGCACGGCGTCGAGGCTCCGATCACCGCCGCCACGGTGGTGTGTACCTTCCTGGGCCATCTGTATCCGGTTTACCTGGGCTTCAAGGGTGGCAAGGGGGTGGCGGTGGCCCTCGGGGCCCTGCTGGCCTGGACCCCCTGGTCGGGCTTGCTGATGGTGCTGACCTGGATCGGCATGGCCAAATGGCTGCGGATTTCTTCCCTTTCGGCCCTGATCGCCTTCGTGGTCGGTCCGCTCTCCCTGCTCGTGCTGCCGGCCCCGGCCCTGGCACCCGGCATTCATGGCGTGATCGCGCTGCTGGTCTTCTGGCGCCATTGGGCCAACATCCAACGGTTGCTCGCCGGAACCGAACCGCGCATCGGCAAGAAACAATCCGACGGGTGAGACGTGACAGCCCGTCTGGACGATCCGAATCCCGAACGCGCCATCGACTGGTTGCGCCTGATCCGCTCGCCACGCATCGGACCGGTCCAGATCGCGGAACTGATCGAACATTTGGGTAGCCCGGAAGCGGTGCTCACCGCCTCGCGCGGTCGCCTGTCCGCCATTCCCGGCATCCGCCCGGCCCTGATCCGGATTCTGGAAACCTTCCGCCGCGACATTCCCATCCAGCCGATCGCCAACGAACTCAACCGGTTGCATGCCCTGGGCGGTCGCATGCTCCTGCTCGGCACCCCCGACTATCCGCCCATGCTGGCCGCCATCCACGATCCGCCCCCCGCCCTCTTCGTGGTCGGCGACCCGCGTCATCTCCACGGCGAAACCGCAATCGCCATCACCGGCACCCGTCACGCCACACCCAGAGGACAGGGATTCTGTCGGGAGCTGGCCGGAGCGCTCACCCGCGTCGGCATCGTCGTGGCAAGCGGACTCTCGCGCGGCATCGACGCCGCGGCCCATCTCGGCGCCCTGGAGGCCGATGGTCCCACCGTGGCGGTGGTGGCCACCGGGCTGGACGTGGTTTATCCACGCGAACATCAGGCGTTGCAACAACGCATCGCGGAACAGGGGTGCGTGGTGAGCGAGGCCCCCCTCGGTCTGCAACCGGTCCCCTGGGTCTTTCCACCCCGCGCCCGCATCCTTTCGGGGCTGACGCGCGGCGTGGTGATCGTCGAGGCGCCGGAAAACTCCGGCGCGCTCCTCACCGCCCGAATGGCCCTCGAACAGGGTCGCGAGGTGTTCGCCGTGCCCGGCGCACCCAACGATCCGACCCGGCGCGGCAATTTGAACCTGCTGCGCCAGGGGGCACGCCTGGTGGAACGGGCCGACGACATCCTCGAAGAGCTGGCCTGGAGTCGCCCCGCATCGCCGCTTCCGTCCGCCCTGTCGGCCCCTCCCGGCGCTTTCCACCCTCCCGCGGGTCGGTGTACCGGCGACGCGGCCACCATTCTGACCCTCATCGAAGCCGGTACCTCCCAGGAAGATGATCTGGCTCGGTGTTGTCAATTGACAGTGACCGCGCTTTCACGCATCTTACTGCATCTTGAACTGTCCGGTCTGGTGCAAAGGTTGCCTGGTGGTCGATACGTCACCACGCGACCCGGTTGAATGGCGCGCCGTTCGTGGTTGCATGGCACGCGGCTTGTCTTTGAACACAATCGACCCTGGAACGGTTTCCTCGAATTCCAACCTTCATCGCGAAGCGTCACTTAAAGATTCATGACCACTCTCGTCATCGTGGAGTCTCCGGCCAAGGCCAAGACCATCAATAAGTTCCTCGGCAAGGAATATGCCGTGGCCGCCACCTACGGCCATATCCGGGATCTGCCTTCCAAGGACGGCTCCGTGGATCCGGAGGATCAGTTCCGGATGCACTACGAGGTCTCTTCCGACTCGACCAAGCATGTGGCCGAACTGGCCAAGGCCGCCAAGGGCGCCGAAATGCTGTTGCTGGCCACCGACCCCGATCGCGAGGGCGAGGCGATCTCCTGGCATGTGCTCGAAACCCTGAAAAGCCGCAAGGAGCTGGCCAAGATCCCCTGCAAACGGGTGGTGTTCCACGAGATCACCAAGCGGGCCATCCTGGAGGCCGTCGCCAATCCGCGCGACATCGACATGAATCTGGTCAATGCCCAACAGGCGCGGCGGGCGTTGGATTATCTGGTGGGATTCAACCTGAGTCCGCTCCTTTGGAAGAAGGTGCGGCGCGGTCTTTCCGCCGGACGGGTGCAGTCCGTGGCCCTGCGCCTGATCTGCGAGCGCGAAAACGACATCCGCGCCTTCAAGACGCGAGAGTACTGGAGCATCAGCGCCGATCTGATCCGCGCCGCCCAGGAGCGGAACGCCCGTCCCTTCGAGGCGCGTCTGGCGGTGGCCGAGGGGAAGAAACTCGACCGCTACGACATCCCCAACGAGGAGCGCGCCCGGCAACTGGTCGCCGCCATCGAGGGTCAACCGCTCTACGTGGCCGCCATCGAAAAGAAACGGGTGGCGCGCAACCCCTCGCCCCCTTTCATCACCTCGACTTTGCAACAAGAGGCGTCGCGCAAGCTCGGCTTTTCCGCCCGTCAGACCATGATGGTGGCCCAGAAACTCTACGAAGGGGTCGAGATCACCATGGCCGACGGCTCCAAGGAGACCGTGGGTCTGATCACCTACATGCGTACCGACTCGGTGCAGTTGGCCAACGAGGCGGTCAATGCCATGCGGCAGTTGATCAAGGAGCGGTATGGCGCGGATTATGTGCCCAAAACCCCGCGCAAGTACAAATCCTCGGCCAAGAACGCCCAGGAGGCCCACGAGGCGATCCGACCCACCGATCCGACCCTCCATCCCGAGCAGCTGCGCAAGAGTCTGGATCGGGATGGTTTCCGGCTTTACGAGCTGATCTGGAAGCGGACCATGGCCTGTCAGATGGCCTCGGCGCAAATCGATCAGGTGGCGGTGACCATCTCGGTGGGGAGCGCCGATGCCCACGCGCCGTATCAACTGCGCGCCAACGGCTCTTCGGTGGCCTTTCCCGGCTTCATGGAGGTCTACAGCGAAAGCACCGACGCCAAGCCCGAACAGGAGCGCAACGAGGACGAAACCGATACCATGCTCCCGCCCATGGATCAGGGCGACGCCCTGGCCATGCGCGCGGTCACCCCGCGTCAGCACTTCACCGAACCGCCGCCGCGCTACACCGAGGCCTCGCTGGTGAAGATCCTGGAGAGCTTCGGCATCGGTCGTCCCTCGACCTACGCCCCCACCATGTCCACCCTCCAGGAACGCGGCTATGTGAAGCTCGATGCCCGCAAGTTCGTGCCCGAGGATGTGGGCGAGGTGGTGAACCGTTTTCTGGTCGAGCACTTCGAAAAGTACGTCGATTATCACTTCACCGCCCATCTCGAGGATGATCTCGACGCGGTGTCGCGTGGGGAGAAGGCCTGGGTGCCGCTGCTCGACTCCTTCTGGTCCCCCTTCAAGAGCCAGATCGAGGAGAAGGAGAGCACCACCAAGCGCTCCGACATCACCAGCGAGGCCACGGATCAGAAGTGTCCCGAATGTGAACAGCCGTTGTTCATCAAGCTCGGGCGTTTCGGACGTTTCCTGGCCTGCTCCAACTATCCGGAGTGTCGCTTCACCCAGAATCTGAAAAAAGAGGGCGAGGAGGAGAAACCGGTCGCCCCGCCCGAGGTGTCGGACGAGAAGTGCGACAAGTGCGGCGAACCGATGCTCATCAAGAGCGGTCGTTTCGGCAAATATCTGGCCTGCTCCGGCTATCCGGGCTGTCGCAACATCCAACCCCTTTCCAAGCCGATCGATACCGGCGTGGTCTGCCCGGAGTGCGGCAAAGGAACGTTTTTGGAGAAAAAATCCCGCTACGGCAAGATCTTCTACTCCTGCTCCGCGTATCCGAAGTGCAAAAAAGCCTTGTGGAACAAACCACTTCCCAACACCCCCTGCCCGAAATGCAACGCCCCCTTTCTCACCGAAAAGGTCACCAAGCGGTTCGGCACCGAACTCCTGTGCGCCACGGAGGGGTGTGACTATCGGGTCAAGGTGGCCACCAGTGAGCCGGGTTCGACATGATCCCCACCTCTGAAATCCCGGTCTCCCCAGGCGCCCGACTGCTCGCCTCCCGTTTTGGCGCGCTGCATCTGTTCATCCTCCTGTTTGTGGTCGTTTCGTTCGTGATCCGGGTCATCTTGAGCCTCAAGGCGCTCGATACCCTGGATCCGTCGTTCATCAACCTGGTGATGATCGAAGCCAGCGGATTGCTTTTCGACATTCTCGCCGCCTTTTATTTCTCCATTCCCCTGATCCTCTATCTGATTTTCCTGCCCGATCGGATCCTGCGCCATCCGGTGCAGCGTCTTCTGTTCAAGCTGGTCTATTTTTGCGCTCTGTATGTGTTGATCTTCAACGGCGTCTCGGAGTGGATTTTCTGGGACGAATTCGGGGTGCGTTACAACTTCATCGCCGTGGATTATCTGGTTTACACCCACGAGGTGATCGGCAACATCCGCCAATCCTACCCGGTGCCGAAACTGCTTTCCGCCATTCTGGTGGCCACCTTCGCCATCGGCTGGCTGATCCAGCGGCGCGGCTGGCTCGATCCCACCTTCGCCGCCCTTACCACCCTGCGGGAGCGGGGTCGTCGGGGTTCGCTCTATCTGATCGTTCCGTTGATCGCCTTTGTCGCCATCGATCAGGATCTCTCCGAGGTCTCCAACAACCGTTACCACAACGAGTTGGCCAAAAACGGCATCTATTCGCTTTTTTCCGCGTTCATCCACAACGAATTGCCATACGAGGTGTTCTATCTGCAACGCGACGACCGGGAGATGGCGGCGCGGGTACGGGAGCGGTTGCGGGTATCGCCGGACACCAAACCTCTCGATGCGATCGACCCGCTGGACATTGCCCGTTCCATCGTTCATCCGGGACCGGAAAAGCGGCTCAACGTGATTCAGTTGACCATCGAGTCGATGAGCGCCGAATACATGGCCCTGTTCGGAAACCAGGAGAACATCACCCCGAATCTGGATCGACTGGCCAAGGAGTCTCTCACCTTCACCAATCTGTATGCCACCGGCAACCGTACCGATCGCGGCATGGAGAGTCTGGTGTTGTCGGTTCCGCCCACGCCGGGGCGCAGCAAGGTGAAGCGACCCGATAACGAGGATCTCTTCTCCTCCGGGGATCTGTTCAAGCGACGTGGTTACGATACCCGTTTCATTTATGGCGGGTACGGTTATTTCGACAACATGAACCACTTTTTCGGTCACAACGGTTTCGAGGTGGTGGATAGAACCCTGCTCGACGCCAGCGAGATCACCCATGAAAACATCTGGGGTGTGGCCGACGAGGATCTGTTCCGGCGTACTGTGCGCGAGGCCGATCGGGCTCATGCGGATGGCAAGCCGTTTTATTATTTCGTCATGACCACATCCAACCATCGTCCTTTCACCTATCCGGCGGGTCGCATCGACATTCCTTCGCCGGGAGGGCGTCAGGGTGGGGTGAAATACACCGACTGGGCGATTGGAGAGTTTATCGCCCAGGCGCGCAAGCGGCCCTGGTTTGACGACACGTTGTTCATCATCACCGCGGATCACTGTGCGGGGAGTGCCGGCAAGACCGAATTGCCGGTGCATCGTTATCACATTCCGTTGATGATTCATGCTCCCAGGCATGTTCCGGTGCGCATGGAGTCGGCCTTGATGAGTCAGATCGACATCACGCCGACGATCCTGGGTTTGTTGAATTTCAGCTACACCAGTCGTTTCTTCGGTCAGGACATTTTCCAGACCCCACCCGAGGCGAGGCGCGCCTTCATCGGCACCTATCAGAAGTTGGGTTTTATCATGGGGGATCGATTGACCGTGCTCAGTCCGCAGCATCAGTCGAGTTTCTATCGGTTCGAGCGTCGGGTAGGGGATGAGCGGCAGGTGTTGCAGAAAGAGGAGGATGTCGAGGGGTTGCGGGATGCGATTGCCTTCTATCAGACGGCCAACATCATGCGCAAGAAGGGGTTGGACAAAAAAATCCCGTGATCCAGTCCAGGCTTGAGGTCCAAGGCTCCGGCATGGATAACTGGCAGGATAACTGGCGGGGTCCAGGGGCCAATGGCCCCTGGTGGGATCCAAGGGCAAAGCCCTGGCACTTTGATCTTTTGACGTTTCTTTTTATTTTCGCGCACTCTTCAAATAAAGCGCGCGAAAATAAGTAAAAATGTGTCTCCTTATGGGGGTACCACCCTCAACCAGAAGCAGACCAGCCATGTCAATCCTGAATCTCACCCCAACATCACCGTCACATTTTCATCCACAACCACCTGTGGATCACCTTGTGGATGTTTGCAGGCACAAACTGGGCAAAAACACGCCCATGACCGTCAAAACCCACGGTGCGCACAGTTAATCCCCTGAACCATCCACGCATCATGCCCAGGAGAATTGATAAAATTTGTAAATTATTTCAATAGTTTATCAAAAAGATCCACAATTCGGGCTCCCCTTTATTATTCCATCTTTTGATTTATAAAAGAAAATAGCATATAGAATGGCCTCAACCGACCATTCGTCACCATGTATCCTCAACCGAAATCTCATCCATTCGAAAAGGATCTCAAAGCAAAATCCATGCCCACGACCGAACCGAATCACCGTTTTTTAAGAGCCTGTCTGGGATTGCCCACGGATCGGGCGCCAATCTGGATCATGCGTCAGGCAGGTCGTTACCTGCCCGAATACATGCAGGTACGCCGGGAAGCTGGAGATTTCCTCTCCTTATGCAAAAATCCCGAATTGGCCGCCAAGGTGACCTGGCAACCCATCGAACGGTTCGGTCTGGACGCGGCGATTCTTTTTTCGGATATTCTGGTGATTCCCGAGGCCATGGGCATGGGGTTGAGTTTTGGTACCGGTGAGGGTCCGATTCTCAATCCCCGCATCGAGACATCAACCGATGTGGAGCGATTGCGCGCGCCGGATCCGGAAAAGGATTTGAAATACGTCATGGATGCCATCCGGACCATTCGTACCCTGCTTGCGGATCGGGTGCCTCTGATCGGCTTTTCCGGCAGTCCCTGGACCCTGGCCACCTACATGGTCGAAGGTGGGTCGAGTCGCAGTTTCACGCGGGTTCTGGGCATGCTGCGCGAACATCCCGAGGTGATGCAACGTCTGCTGGATCGACTGATCGAGGCGGTGACCGACTATCTCAACGCCCAGATTCGCCACGGGGTGCAGGCGGTTCAGATTTTTGATACCTGGGGTGGCGTGCTTGACCACGATGAATTCCTGAACTTCTCTCTGGAGAGCATGCGCCGCATTGTGGCCGGATTGCGACGCATCGGACCGGATGGCATGCCGGTTCCGGTGATTCTGTTTGCCAAGGGGTGCGGGGAGCATCTTGAGGCCATGGCCGAAAGCGGTTGTCAGGTGGTGGGATTGGACTGGACCACGGATATTGGTCAGGCCCGTTTGCGGGTCGGTGGCAAGGTGGCCTTGCAGGGCAACATGGATCCCGGCTTGTTGCGCGCTTCGCCCGAGGAGATCAGGCAGGAGGCGGAACGGATCCTGCGGGCGTATGGTCCCCATCCGGGACACATTTTCAATCTGGGTCACGGCATTGCTCCGGATTGTCTGCCCGAACGGGTGGGGGTGTTGGTCGAGGCCGTGCGGAATTTCTCCTTTCAGGGGTCTTGATCACGTCATGAGCGATGCCATCGTCATATCCCAGGAGGTTCGATTCGACCGCGCCCTGATCGAAAAGTACGATCGGTCCGGACCGCGTTATACCTCCTATCCCACGGCCCCGCATTTTCACGAGGGGTTTGGACCCGAGGATTTCCGGCGCGAGATCGCCCGTTCCAGCGCCGAAAAGCCGGATCGTCCTCTCTCCCTGTATCTTCATATCCCGTTTTGCGACACGGTTTGCTATTACTGCGCCTGCAACAAGATCATCACCCCGGATCGTACCCGCGCTGTGCCGTATCTGGATGCCCTGATCCGGGAAATCGAATTGATGGCCCGGAATTTCACCTCGGAGCGGCAGGTTCGGCAGATCCATTTCGGTGGGGGATCTCCCTCTTACCTGACCATGGAGCAGACCGTCCGGTTGTGGAGCGCCTTGCGCGATCATTTCCATCTGGCGGACAAAAGCGCGGGCGAATACGGCATCGAGGCCGATCCGCGCGAGTGTCCGACCGGGACCATCGCCCGGTTGGGGGAGATCGGGTTCAACCGTGTTTCCTTCGGGGTACAGGATCTGGAACCTGCGGTACAGAAGGCGGTGAATCGCATTCAGCCTCTTGAACTGACTCAGCGATGTGTGGAGGAGGCTCGCGCCAACGGCTTTCATTCAATCAATCTGGATTTGATCTACGGTCTTCCCTTGCAGACCGAAGCCTCCTTCATGAAGACTTTGGAGGTGGTGATCACCGATCTGCAACCGGATCGGTTGGCGGTGTTCAACTATGCCCATCTGCCGCAATACTTCACTCCGCAACGTCGCATCGACGTCAATCAGTTGCCGAGCGCCGAGGTGAAGCTGCGCATTCTCGAACAGACCATTTCCCGATTGTTGGCCGCAGGTTATGTTTATGTCGGCATGGATCATTTTGCCAAGCCGGATGACGAGTTGGCCATGTCGCAGCGATTGGGCACCTTGCATCGTAATTTTCAGGGTTATACCACCCGTGCCGAGTGTGATCTGGTGGGATTGGGTTTGACTTCGATCAGTCAGTTTGGTCATGCCTATGCTCAGAATTACAAGACCCTTCCGGAGTATTATGCCCGCATGGATGCCGGGGAGTTGGCGATTTTCCGGGGATTGGAATTGAGTGTCGATGATCGGATTCGGCGGGATGTGATCATGCGGTTGATGTGTGATTTCCAGTTGGACCGTCAAGGGACCGGGGAGCGTTTGGGGATTGATTTCGATCAATATTTTTCGGTTGAGAATGGTGAGATCGCCCGGATGGTGGATGAAGGATTGTTGGAGGATGATGGAAGGTGTGTGCGGGTGACGGCTGGGGGGCGGTTGTTGATTCGCAATGTATGCATGGCGTTTGATTGGTATTTGGCCAACGGGCCCCAGAAGAAGGCTTTTTCCAAGACGATTTGATGAAAATGAAGGTGAAGGTAGGTTGAGAAGGGGCGGGGGAGGAAGCAGGCGCTGACAACTGGCGGGGTCCAGGGGCCAATGGCCCCTGGTAGGATCCAAGGGCAAAGCCCTTGGTGGGATCCAAGGGCAACGCCCTTGGGACTTATTCTTTATGCCGTTCGCGCGCTTTACACGATAAGCCCATTTTCGCGTTTTTTGCGAAAATGGGCGCAAGCGCGCGGGTCTCATGTGCCCCCTCCTTATGCCCGCCAGGGCATAAGGAGGGGGCGAATTGCTCGCGGAAGGCGAGAGGCTTCCGGAGGTCTGATTCCGGGCCATGTTCGCGGCATCGTTTCGCCAAAAAGCGCGAAACGATGCCGCAGCCAAGGCGGCGCGCAGCGTTTTTTCGCAAAAAGCGCGAAAAAACGCTTTTTTGTAGAGCGCGCCAAAGGCACAAGCTAAAGACAAAGACATAAGACAAAGGCACAAGCAAAACCTTGGAGGCTCTGCCTCCAAACCTCCGCCGGGGACCTTCGGTCCCCGGACCCCTGCAACGGTTTTTATTCTTTCAATCACCGGTACATGAACACCACATTCCCTGGCCATACCCTGATCCTCGGCGGCGGCATCTCCGGCCTCTCCCTCGCCTGGTTTTTGCACCAACGCGGTCAACCCGTCACCGTGCTCGACGCTGGTCAACGCCCCGGCGGCTCAATCCGCACCGAACACGATCAGGGTTACCAGATCGAACTGGGCCCCAACTCCACCTTGCAAAAAGCCGGCGATACCGATGACGCCCTGGGCCGCCTGGTCAAGGATCTGAATCTCGATGAACGCTTGATCGAAGCCTCACCGGTCTCCTCGAAACGCTTCGTCATGCATCACGGTCGCTTGAAGGCTTTGCCAGACTCACCACCGAAATTCATTCTTTCGACGATTTTCTCCCCATGGGCCAAATTGCGACTCCTGGCCGAACCCCTCATCGGCTGGGTTCACCACGAGGAGCACATCGCCGAATTCGTGACCCGACGCCTGGGACGGGAGTTCCTCGACTACGCCATCGATCCCTTCATCTCCGGAGTCTACGCCGGCGATCCAGGCAGTCTGTCGGTGGCGGCGGCGGCACCCAAGATACACCAACTGGAACAAAGCTGGGGATCCCTGATCGTCGGCGGCATCATGGTCGGCAAGAAAAACAAGGCGATGGGCATGCCTCGGGGACGACTGGTGACCTTCGATGGAGGCCTGGAACTGCTGCCGGCCACCATCACCGCCCGTCTTCCCGCCGGCACGGTGCGCACCGGAATCGAGGTGATCACCGTGCGTCCGGTCGAGGGCGGCTGGCAGGTGGAATGGCGCAATCCCCAAGGTGAACGGGGTTTGGAACGGGCCGAACGGGTGGTATTGGCCATGCCGGCCCACGCGGCGGCCAAGGCGCTCTTCACCACCCTTCCCGCCGCCAGTCAACTGTTGGCGGGTATCGCTTACGCGCCGGTCGCCTCGACCGCGTTGGGTTATGCCCGCGACCAGGTGAGCCATCCGTTGGATGGATTCGGGTTTCTCTTGCCCCGCCGCGAACGGGTACGTCTGCTCGGTGCGCTCTTCTCCTCGTCGCTTTTTCCCGGACGCGCGCCGGACAACAAGGTGTTGTTGACCAGCTTCATCGGCGGGGCCATGGATCACCAGGCCCTGACCATGCCCGATCCGGTACTCGAAGCCTGGGTACGCAAGGATCTGGCCGATACCCTGGGGATTCGCGGCGAACCGGAATTGTTGCGCATGACCCGTTATCAGCAAGCCATTCCGCAATACAACGTCGGCCATCTGAACCGGATCAAGGCGCTGGACAAGATCCTGAAAGCCTATCCGGGGATTCACACCCGCGCCAACTGGCGGGATGGCATCTCGGTATCGGATTGCGTGCTCAACGCCGAGAAGCTGGCCAAACGTATGACCGGTGAGCTGCCGGAAGAGCCGGAAGAGGAGGAGGGACAACCCGCATGACCCGTCTGATCGCCCTGGATACCGAAACCACCGGACTTTCCCCCAACAGGGGGGATCGCATCGTCGAGATCGGTTGCGTGGAGCTGATTCATATGCGCAAGGGGGCGACACGGCAGTGGTTCATCAATCCGGAACGACCGATTCCCGCCGAGGCGACCCGCATTCACGGCATCACCGATGAGAAGGTGGCCAATGAACCGATTTTCAGGAAAATTGCCGAGGACTTTTTGGCTTTTATCGGTTCGGATCAACTGGTGATTTACAATGCCGGATTTGATCTGGGTTTTCTGAATGCCGAACTGGCGCGGATCAAACGACCCCTGCTGGATGGTTCCCGGGTGATTGATGCCCTGATGTTGGCGCGGAAACGTTTTCCTGGGGCCAAGGCTGATTTGGATTCGGTCTGCAAACGGTTGAAGATTGACAACGCGCATCGCAAGTTGCATGGCGCGTTGTTGGATGCGGAGCTGTTGGCCGAGGTGTATGTTGCCTTGAATGGCGGCGCGCAGTTCGCGATGGATTTGACTGGCGGGGTTGAAGAGGTTGTCGTCAAGGTTGCAACCACGGAGCAGGCGGTAACCGTGGATGTGGTTCGTCCGGTGCGTGTCTGGCCGATCGCCAGGGAGGAAGAGCAGGCCCATGCGGCGTTTCTGGAGTTCATGCAGAAAGAGCATGGTGCCTGTTTGTGGACGAATTGAGGGGGTGTTTCAACGGTCGCAAGGGTCCGGGGACCAAAGGTCCCCGGCTTAATGCGGAGGCAGCAGCCCCGCGCGCTTGCCATGGACCCCGAACCCCGCGAGTTTTTGCAACGCTCCTCACATCTCATCGATGAAATTGGGCACCTGACTCTCCAGACCCACCGCCTTTTCCACATCAAGGACAAAGGCGATGCCGGAGCCGGGTTGATGAAAAGCCCCCACTTTCTTGATGGTCTTTAGAACCGGCTTGACCAGATGCTCTTCGACCAAAAACAAAATCATGTCACGCTGAATGTCGAGGGTCAGACCAAAAATGGTCTTGACACCATGAATGCCCACACCACGCGCGGGAATGATCGTGGCGCCGGTCGCGCCGGATTTGCGTGCTGCGGCCACGATTCCGTCGCTCAAGTCGGAACGGATGGTCACCACGATCAGCTTGAAACGCATGCGACTCTCCGTGCTCATTCCAGACTGCCGTAAGAGGAGGTTCTACGCCGCCGCCGCATGATGAGTCCGGCAATGAAACCAACGATCAACACACCGGCACCCGCCAGGAAAAAAAGCGTGTCGGACTGCTTTTCCAAGATGCGGTTCTCATCGTTGGCCTGTTTCAGCTCCTTTTCCAGTCGCGAGGTCTTGGAGACCAGCTCCTGGTTCTCCTGCTCGATACGCAGGGCATTGCGGGAGACCTCCTGGATACGCTTGAGTTCGTTCTGGAGCTTCTCCTGGTTCACCAGCTTGGCGCGCAACTCGTCGATTTCGGCACGCAGCTGGTTGCGTTCGATCTCCGGCGGGATCTTGGTGGAAAGGGAACGATGCGCCACCCAGCCGTCACTGCCGTCGGGAAGACGAACATGATCCCATCCGGAACCGTTGCTTTCCAAGAACTCCAGCTTGTCCCCGGCCTTGAGGGTGCGGATCACCGGAGCATTCAAACCCGCCGAACGGCGCATATTGATCTGCTCATCCGCGACATAGCGATCCTCGGACAGGGCTGGCAGGGCTTGCATGGCCAGCAACAGGCCGAGGCAAAGTGCCGTGATCCATTTGATTTCAAGGCCACTACGCCTTGAGGGCGGAAAAAATTCGTTCATGCGTGAACCCGATCCTGTTGAAAGTAATCCGTTTTGATTTATGATGCCTGTTTGGCGGGGTTCGTCAACCACAGAAAGCCCCAAGCCCCGACCCTTTTTCCATTGATTGCCTCAAGCGATTCCAAGGAGCCGATATGTCGTTGGACAACCATGTCAGCAAGGCACGCGTGCTGGTCGAGGCCTTGCCTTACATGCGCCGATTCGATGGCGCCACCTTTGTGATCAAGTATGGCGGTCACGCCATGGTCGATGAGAGTCTCAAGAAGAGTTTCGCCCAGGATGTGATTCTGCTGCGCCAGATCGGGATCAATCCGGTGGTGGTGCATGGCGGCGGACCGCAGATCAGCCAGATCATGACACGCATGGGGTTGAAACCCCGGATGATCGACGGGCAGCGGGTGACCGACGAGGAGACCGTCAACGTGGTGGAAATGGTGTTGGCCGGCAAGGTCAACAAGGATATCGTCAACCTGATCAACCTCAACGGTGGCCGGGCCGCCGGATTGTCCGGCAAGGATGGTCACATGATCCTGGCGCGCAAGCGTCCGCCGAAACGCAAGGCGGCTCCGGATTCGGAACAGCCCGAAGAGCTGATCGACCTGGGTTGGGTCGGCGACGTGGAGGAGGTCGATACCACGCTTTTGAAGATGTTCCGGAATTCCGACGTGATTCCGGTGGTGGCGCCGGTGGGGGTGGGTCGTGCCGGCGAGACCTACAACATCAACGCCGATGCGGTGGCCGGCAAGGTGGCCGCGGCGTTGAAGGCGGAAAAGCTGATTCTTCTGACCGACGTTCCCGGCGTGCGCGATCAGGAGGGGGGGTTGATCAGCCGTCTCGGGGCCACGGAGGCGATCCGGATGATTCGCGAGGGTGTGATCAGCGGCGGCATGATTCCGAAGGTGGAGACCTGTCTGGCGGCGCGGCACGGCGGGGTGACCACCACCCACATCATCGATGGCCGGGTGGAGCATGCCCTGCTTCTGGAGATCTTCACGGATCAGGGAATCGGCACGCTGGTGGCATGACCCTCCCTTTCGGGATGGTTTGGACCGGACCTGCCAATGCGGTGAAAGATAGGGCATCGCGACAAGGGTTCGAACGTGTTGGGTTGAAATCAAGGCCGCCATCGGCGGTCCATGGAAAGGGTCAAAAAATGATCGCACCCGTTGTCGTGCAAATCCGGTGCCGCCATGCCTGAACAGGACGAAATGCCTGGCCAACCGCTAGGCAAGGATGCGTTGATCGCCTGGATGGAACAGGGTTGCAAGCCGTCCCGGGAGTGGCGCATTGGCACGGAACACGAAAAGTTCGGCTTTGACAAGCATGATCTCCGGCCCATTCCCTACGAGGGTCCCAACGGCATCGAGACCCTGTTGACCGGAATGGCCGGTCGTTTCGGTTGGGAGATCGAGCTTGAACAGGGCCGACCGATCGCCTTGAAGAAGGATCGGGCGGCCATCACCCTCGAGCCGGGCGGACAGGTGGAGCTTTCCGGCGCGCCCATGAAGGACATTCATGCCGCCTGGCAGGAGATCGACGACCATTTGCATCAACTCGGCCAGGTGTGTCGCGAGTTGGGGGTGGCCTTTCTGGGGATCGGCGCGCAGCCCTTGTGGCCCTTCGAGGCGATCCCGTGGATGCCCAAGGGGCGTTATCGGGCCATGCGTGCCTATCTGCCCACCCGTGGTCATCTGAGTCTTGACATGATGGCGCGTACCGCCACGGTTCAGGCCAATCTCGATTTCGGCGACGAGGCCGACATGGTGCGCAAGTTCCGGCTGGCGCTGGCCTTGCAGCCTCTGGTGACCGCGTTGTTCGCCAACTCTCCGTTCATGGATGGCAAGCCGACCGGTTTCTTGTCGCATCGGGCCTGGATCTGGCGTCACACCGATCCGGATCGGTGCGGCTGGCTGCCGTTCGTTTTCGAGGCGGGATTCGGTTTCGAGCGTTATGTCGAATATGCGCTCGATACCCCGATGTTGTTCATCCATCGCGACAAAACCTATCGCGATGCGGGGGGCGTGCCGTTTCGGGCCTTTCTGGAGGGCAGGCATCCGGCCTTGCCAGGCGTTCATGCCACCCTTTCCGATTGGGAGACCCATTTGACCACGTTGTTTCCGGATGTGCGGTTGAAGCGCTATCTGGAGACGCGAGGCGCGGACGCGGGCAATTCCGCGACGTTGTGTGCCCTGCCGGCCTTCTGGAAGGGGATTCTCTATCACGAGGATGCGATATCGGCCTGTTGGGAGTTGGTGAAGGATTGGGGGCATGAGGAGCGGGCGGCGATTCATGCCGAGGTGCCGCGTTTGGCGTTGCAGACGCCGATTCCCGGCCATCGCACTTTGCGGGATTTGGCGTTGGAGGTCTTGCCGCACGCCAAGGCCGGGTTGGCCGCGCACAGTCGGTTGAACGCCAAGGGGTGTGACGAGACGATGTTTTTGAAGCCTCTTTTTGCCACGGCGGCCAGTGGGGTGACGCCCGCGGAGCGGATGTTGGAGGCCTACCGGCAGCGTTGGGGTGGGCGGGTGGAGCCGGTGTTCGTGGAGCAGGAGTTCGAAACCTTTTTGGCGGAGTGTGGTTGAGGAGACGGCGCGGCGCTGACAACTGGCGGGTTCCAGGGACCCATGGCCCCTGGTGGGATTCAAGGGCAAAGCCCTTGGAACCCTGCTTTTGCCTTTTGTTTTTGCCTTTCGCGCGCTCTTCACGATAATCGTGGGGGTCCTGAATGGTGACCTCCAGACAGCCAATCCATTGTCACCTCCAACCCTCTGCTTCCCAATCCCCCATGCCCGAACTCCCCGAAATCGAAACCATCCGCGCCGGTCTCACCCCTCACCTGCTGGGCCGAACCATCCAAAACCTATCCATCCATACCCCTAAACTCCGCTGGCCCATCCCCATCGATACCCTGCGCCAAAACCTCGTCGGCCAAACCATCCATACCTTGCACCGTCGCGGAAAATACCTGCTCTGGTCCATGGATGCCGGCCACCAGCTGATCCACCTGGGCATGTCGGGACAACTGCTCATCCAGAACCCTGCCACCCCTGCCACACGCCACGATCACGTCATTTGGACGTTTGACGACGGAACCCGCCTGCTCCTGCGCGATCCGCGTCGCTTCGGCGCCCTGCTCTGGATCGAGGGCGATTGGCGCCACCACCCCCTGCTCGCCAAACTCGGACCCGAACCCCTGGAGCCGACCTTTCATGCCGATCACCTGGCCGCCTGGTGCCGAGGACGCCGCGTGGCGATTAAATCTTTGATCATGCAAGGTGCCGTGGTGGTCGGGGTGGGCAACATCTACGCCAACGAAGCCCTTTTTCTGGCCGGCGTGCATCCGGCCCGACCCGCCGGATCCCTCAAGCCCGACGAATGCATCCGTTTGACCCGTACCATCAAGCAGGTCCTGGAAGCCGCCATTCGTCAAGGCGGAACCACCTTGCGGGATTATCGGCAGAGCGATGGAAAACCTGGATATTTTTCAATAGAACTGAACGTATATGGTCGAACCGGCGAAACCTGCCCCATCTGCGCCACTCCGATCCGGTCACAACGCCTGGGCCAGAGATCCGCCTTTTTCTGTCCACGTTGCCAACCCGAATCCTCCCAGTCGTAACGACCCATCTTGTTCATACAGCATGGCCCGGTCTGCTTTCGACCCAAATCCGGCAGATGCGAAGCCCCCGTGGCAACCTGTTGATCCATCTGGCAGATTTGGAACAAAGCCTCATGACCGGTCAACCAGTAAGTACACCACCCAATCTTCCGTCCCAACCCGACAAACACCCACACACAAAAAGGCGTGGGACTCTCATCCCACGCCTGACCAGAGACCCTGAAGTCCCGGACCGCTAACTTGCATGATGGGGGGGGGAGAACCCCCGCACCCCCCGTACCGTGGACCTCCCTTCGGGAGTTCCGCGGTAACTTGCATGATGGGGGGAGAACCCCCGCACCCCCCGTACCGTGGACCTCCCTTCGGGAGTTCCACGGTCAAGCTCAGTGCTTGACCGGCTTGGCCGTGTACTGCTGCTTGCCATACTTCTGCATGAACCGCTCGACACGACCCGCGGTGTCCACCAGCTTGTGCTTGCCGGTGTAGAAGGGATGACACTCCGAGCAGACGCCCAAAGTCAAATCCGAACCGGTGGAACGGGTCTTGAAAACATGACCGCAACCAATGCAGGTGTAGGTGACGTCTTTGTACTGGGGATGGATATCGTTTTTCATGGCTGTCCCTTCCTTGACCATCAATTGTTCATGCTGGCGAAAAATTCCGCATTATTCTTGGTTGCCTTGATTTTGTCCAGGAGAAATGACATCGAATCCTGCGGACCCATGGGCAACAGGATGCGACGCAACACCCAGAGCTTGCTCAGATCGTCCTTGTCGATCAAAAGCTCCTCCTTGCGGGTGCCGGAACGGGCAATGTCGATGGCCGGGAAGATGCGCCGCTCCACGAGCTTGCGATCCAAACTCACCTCCATGTTGCCTGTGCCCTTGAACTCCTCGAAAATCACCTCGTCCATGCGCGAACCGGTCTCCACGAGCGCGGTGGCGATGATGGTGAGCGATCCGCCCTCCTCGATGTTGCGCGCCGCACCGAAGAACCGCTTGGGACGCTGCAAGGCGTTGGCGTCGATACCACCGGAAAGCACCTTGCCGGAAGAGGGGGCAACCGTGTTGTAGGCACGCGCCAGACGGGTGATGGAGTCGAGCAGAATCACCACGTCCCGCTTGTGTTCGACCAAACGCTTGGCCTTTTCGATCACCATCTCCGCCACCTGAACATGCCGGGTGGCCGGCTCGTCGAAGGTGGACGAAACCACCTCACCCTTGACCGACCGTTTCATGTCGGTCACCTCCTCGGGCCGCTCGTCGATGAGCAGAACCTGAAGGATCACCTCGGGATGGTTTTCGGCGATGGCGTGGGCAATGCTCTGCATGAGCATGGTCTTGCCGGTGCGCGGCTGGGCGACGATCAGACCACGCTGCCCCTTGCCGATCGGACACAACAGATCGATCACCCGCGTGCCGGCATCCTTGATGGACGAATGGTCGGGCAACTCCATCACCAGCCGCTGATCCGGATAGAGCGGGGTGAGGTTGTCGAAGTTGATCTTGTTGCGCGCCTTGATGGGATCCTCGTAGTTGATCTTTTCCACCCGCAACAGAGCGAAATAACGTTCGCTCTCCTTGGGGGAGCGGATCTGACCCTCCACGACATCCCCGGTGCGCAACCCGAAACGACGGATCTGCGACGGCGACACGTAGATGTCATCCGGACCGGGGAGATAGTTGGTGTCCGGAGCACGGAGGAATCCGAAGCCGTCCTGGAGGACTTCAAGCACCCCTTCGGCATAGATCTGTGCGTTGTTGTTGGCGCTCTCGGCCTTGAGGATCGCGTAGATCAACTCCTGCTTGCGCATCCCCATCAGACCTTCCACATTGAGCGCGGAGGCCATTTCCGACAGGGTGGTGACCGGAAGGGCCTTCAAATCGCTCAAATGGGTGATGGGATGGCGATCGGTTCTCGAGGGAGGCGTGTCCGGACGAGGAGCGGGTGGTGGTCCGAGATCGTCATCGCCGGAGAACGGGGGTTGCGCCAGATCCGGAGAGTCGGCGGTGGGATCGGTTTGCGGGTGTATACGTTTTTTTGGCATGCGGTGACAGCGATCTTAAGCAAGGATTGGAAATTTGTAAGATGCGGGGAGATCCCCCTCACCCCCCTGGCCGTGGATTTTCATGAGAAATTTTCACGGTAACAACAACCATCCGGCGTGTCTGACAAAACTTGCAAGATGGGAAACCCCTCTTTCCGACCGAGAATTCCCTGGCGGGAGTTGTTCGGTCAAGCAGAGGCTCGACAAGACGGACCGCGCGCAAACGGCATGGATTGAGCTGTGGATCCTAAAGATTCAGACACGATCCTTCGTGCGAGGTCAACTAAGTCGGGAAAAGGTTTGATCGGGCTTCGAGTGGTCTTTGGAAAGTTTCGGGGCGATCCACGATCTGGGCACGATTGGCGCACGATTTGGGCACGATTGGCGCACGCTTGAGACGCGTCTGGGCGTCGGGACTATTGGTTTTTGGCGTGGCGCGCGGGATTTAGATATCTGTAGTCAGGATGAAATGCCAAAATTCTAGCCACGGAATTTGCAAAAGTCAAATACAAAATCACGAACCGTCGAATACCGTATGATTTTGTAACCGATAAGCGTTCCATTGACCCGGCCAGGCGGGGTTTTGTGAAGGAAATTGACCGGTCAGTCGTTTCCAAAGGTTCAGAATTTGTGACAAAAGAGTCTCCGCATCGCATCGGTTGTCGAGGATCCAGTCGGCATGTTGCTGTTTGATCGTCTCGGGGAGTTGCTGGGCGATGATGTTTTGGCGTGTGGTGGTGGTGAGATTGGTGCGTTCGGCAAGTCGTTCGGTCTGACGGTCGCCGCAGATCACCACGGCAATCGAATCGCACAGGGATTCGGATCCGGTTTCGAAGAGCAGGGGGATCTCCAGGGCGACAATGCGGCATTGACCTGGCGCGGTTTGGGCGTCCCACCGTTCCAGGCTCGTGGCCATGGACGCGAAGACATGCGGATGGATGAGTCCTTCCAGCGCACGGCGTTGATCCGGATCGGAAAAGACCCGTTCGGCGAGCAGAGGGCGATTCAGGATCCGATCCGGGGTGAGCAGATCCGCGCCGAACCGTTCGGCCACCCGATCCAGGAGCGGGGAGCCGGGTGCGAGCGCCTGTCTGGCCAGTTGGTCGGCATCCAGGGTGAGGGCTCCCTGTTCGCCCAACAGGCGGGTGACGGTCGATTTGCCGCAGCCGATGGAGCCGGTGATGCCGAGCAGATAGAGCATGGTTCCTCGAGTCGCATCCCCAGCGCGGATCTTGGATCACATTTGACAAAGGCCGGACAGGCTCTCACGCATCGGGCTTGCTTCCGCCCAGACTCACCGGCACCAGGGTGTGAATTTTCAACAGCCGGTCCGCGGTACGCACGCCCCAGTATCCGAGGATGAGCGCGCCCGCCAGACTCATCCAGAGGGTCAACCGTTCGGGCATGGCCAGGATTGGAAAGAATCCGCGCGTCCAGGCCACGCCGGCCCAGAGCAGCAGCAGCCAGGAGGCGACCCGATCCCCCATCACCGCACCCGCCGAGAAAAATCCCGCCACGCGCACGGTCACGCCGATGATCAGCGTGGTCAGGCAGCCCACCCCCAACAGATGGACCGCCACATCCGGCGATCCCTCCCCGGTCACCAGCCAGGCCGCCGCCAGCAGGGCATGCAGAAAGCCGAGCGTCAGGGTGACGTTGATCGAGGCTCCTCCCATGCGCCACGCGGCCACAAAGAACTGGGTGCCGTGCAGAAGAAAAAACAGGGTGACCAGCCAGGCCGCGCCGGCCAAGGGCCAGATTTCCAGAGGTGTCAGACCTGCGAGCGCCGAGAAGAGCCAGGCCAGGGCCAGGGTGATGGCGAACAGGCGCGCGGGTCGGTTCTGGAGCAGACGACCGCCGAGCACGTTCTGGATCAACTGCTGTCCCGCCACCAGGGCCATGGTGACCGGTCCGCACCAGAGCAGGAACAGCGCCTCGCCCGGATCATCCAGGGAGAGCCAGGGTGCCGCGGCCATCAGGGTCATGCCGGCGGCCAGGGGATAGCCCCGTTGGATCCGGAAACCGGGGTTGCCTTGTCGGGTCACCTGAAACAAAAAATAACCCGCCCCGCCATAGGCCACGCTGACCAATACCGCTCCGGTCATCGCGAGCCACTCCAGGCTGAACAGCGAGAAGAACAGACCGGTCCAGAGCAGAAAGGTGAGTTTCAACAGGCTGGAGGAGGGGGGTGGCTTGCCGCCGGTGACATGCGGTCCGGATTGCAGGGCAAACCCCAGAAGAAACGAACCCAGGAATCCCTCGATCTGCACCCGGGCGTGCCAGAGTCGGATCAGGAAAAAATCCCCCTGGACCGGGAGTTGATCGTGTTGCCACATCCACAGAAAAAACCCGAACAGGAATCCCACGCCGGCAAACAACAGACCGCCCAGCCAGAAACGATGCAGCACCGGTTGGCGGGTGAAGGTCATGGGTGCGAAGGATTGATCTGCGGGCGCGAGGATCTGAATCAGACGTTTCATGGGATTTTTTGACCATGTGGATGGTGATTGAGTTGGATCGGCGCCATGCCACTGGATTTTCGAGTGGGGCGCGGAAACGGTCAAGCCTTGATGGCGATTATTTTCAGGTGAAAAATTTTTTTACAAACGGTCAAATTTTTTTACATTCAATCAATTGTTTGTTTTTGTTTGATTTTTTCATGATATTGCCTGTTTTTTCAAAATCTTATGTAACAATTTTTGTCGCTTGTATAGGGCATTCAAAAAATTATTTCTTAAATTTCAATCCATTGACTCCATAGCCATCCTGGCATGCAATCTGCTTGAATGTTAATGAGTATTCATACAATGTTTTACCATGGAACTCCCGAAGGGAGGTCCATGGTACGGGGGGTGAGGGGGTTCTCCCCCCATGCTGCAAGTTTCCATGGAACTCCCGAAGGGAGGTCCATGGTACGGGGGGTGAGGGGGTTCTCCCCCCATGCTGCAAGTTTCCATGGAACTCCCGAAGGGAGGTCCATGGTACGGGGGGTGAGGGGGTTCTCCCTCCATTCTGCAAGTTCCATTGCGTCTTCACAGGAGGGGGTCATGAAGAACTGCTGGGAAAAGAATCAGTGTGGACGAGAACCCGGAGGGAGCAAGGAGGCCAAGCTCGGCACCTGTCCGGTGGCCACCTTCGAAATGGCGGATGGATTCCTGGGCGGCAAGAACGGGGGTCGGGCCTGTATTTTCATTGTCGGTTCGCTGGCTCCGGCGGAGCGGCTCAACACCTGCGCCTCCCTGGTCAAGCAGTCCAAGCGCGACTGCCATCAATGCGCCTTTTTTGTCGAGCTGAAGAAAAAATACAAGAAGGCCTTTAATCTTGAGGTGTTCAACCGTTACATCGAAAACTCCGCCACCATGACGTTGGCGTGATCGTTCAATCCCTTCCACGCTTTTGGCGTCGGTCGCGCCAGACGGCGACGCTCCACAGCATCGCGCCCAAAAGGATCAACAGCAGCGCGAACCACTGATTCGACGTCAATCCTGCGGCCAATCTCTCTCCCTTCAGATCCCCGCGCCAGAACGAAACCATGAAATAGACCCCGAACAGGGCCACGGTTCCCAGACCGGTGAGGGCTCCCGGCATTTCTTTGCTGCGCGGCTGGATGGTCAGCAGCCAGCGGCTGGAGGCCAACGCCGCCAATCCCATGTAGAGCTGTGTCGGGTGGACCGGAATTCCGGCGGGCGGACCGATGCCAAAGGTTTCGCCGAAGGTCACGCCCCACGGCAGGGTGGTGGGGGTGCCATGGCAGCAGCCGGCGGAAAAGCAGCCAAAGGTGCGTTGCAGGCCGTAGCCGAGCACGAAATAGGGGATGAGAAAATCCATGACCCGCCAGAAGGGTAATTTTTTCCAGTGGCAGTAGCCGGCCAGCAGGAGAAAAAAGGCTGTGGTGACTGCCACGGTGCTCAGGCTTTCGAGTCTGGCGGGATTCAGATGGGCGCGCAGGTTGGCCAGGGAGTACTCCCCGGAGAGGAGCAGGAGGATCAATCCGCCGCCGAACCAGATGGAAAAGACCACCAGAAAGCTGATGTCGCCGAGATGGGACGGTTCCAGAAGGGTTTCGTCCCGATGTGCGCGCGCCAGAAAATAGATGAAAAAGAGCGCGGCCATCATCACGAAGCCGTAGGTATGGACGGTGATCTCTCCGAAGTGGGCCAGGATGGGATGCATGCGGGTTTTCTGGGGTCAGGTTGATGTATCGGGACGGAATTCGGCGATGCGGTGGATGATGACCGCGCTCAGACCCCAATCCATGGCCAGGGTGATGTCGATGCCGAGTGAGGTGAAATAAGGGTTGTAGTAGTGCCAGTAGCCGAGCTGCACGCAGGTGTACTCCCCGAGGGTGCCGAGCAGAGCGCCGATCACGAAGATCGACAGATCCGTTTCCGCGCGCCAGTATCCGGCCATGACGATCAGGAATCCGGCGTAGAGCAGATGGACCAGCGGCATTTTATCCATCAGGGTGAGGGTGAGAAAGGCATAAACCGATATCAGGATTGTGAGGATCCGGATATAGGGAACGCGGAAAGGGTTTCCGGCGGGCAGCATGGCCAGAAGCAGCCGGGTCAGGCGTCGATAGAGGGCGAACAGGTTGGCCCAGATGAGCGGGATCCAGATCGGCAGGCCGAGGATCAAGCCTGGCGCGTGGTAGGTCCACTCTCCCAGGTGGACGCTGACCGCTTCGGCGGGGGTGCCGAGCAGGGCCGCGGCCAGCATGGCGCGATGGTCGTTCGGATGGGGATGGTATTGAAGCTGGGCGATCAGAACCAGCGTCAGCACGATCGTGGTCAACGCGGGTTGATGCCAGCTCCAAACCACCGTCGCGAACAGCGTGGCTCCGGTGAGCGCGGCAAACAGGGCCTGGGGTGTCCAGTGGGTCATCCGGGGTTGCATGTCGATACCGTGTTATCCATGAAATCGGTCGCGATGGGTTGAATTATCTGCTATGGTAATGGTTTTTCGTTGGAAAGGCCACCGAACGTTACCTTGGAGGAGCATCATGACGCATGTGATCGATGGCAAGCGCATCGCCGCCGATATTCGGGAGACCCTGCGCCAGGAGGTGACCTTGTTGCGAGAGCGGCACGGCATCGTTCCGGGATTGGCTGTGGTGATCGTGGGGGATGATCCGGCCTCCAAGGTTTATGTACGCATGAAGCGTCAGGCCTGCGAGACTGCCGGCATCGCCTCGTTCCATCACGAACTGCCTGGCGACACCTCTCAGGAAGTTTTGCTTGCGTTGATTGCGCGGCTCAATGCCGACCCGGCGGTGCATGGGATTCTCACCCAGCTTCCTCTTCCGGGTCACATCTCCGAGCGGGCCATTCTGGAGGCCATCTCTCCGTTCAAGGATGTGGACGGGTTTCATCCTTACAACGTTGGCATGTTGGCCATTGGCGAGCCGTTGTTTCCGCCCTGCACCCCATTCGGGGTGATGGAGTTGTTGCGGGTCGAGGGGATCGATCCCAAGTCCAGGCATGTGGTGGTGGTGGGGCGTTCCAACATTGTTGGCAAGCCGATGGCGTTGTTGATGCTGGCTGCCCATGCCACGGTCACCATCTGTCATTCGCGCAGTGCCGATCTGCCGGCGTTGGTGGGTTCGGCGGACATTCTGGTGGCTGCGGTGGGCAGGCCGCGCATGATTCCCGGTGATTGGATTCGCGAGGGGGCGGTGGTGATCGATGTCGGCACCAATCGTCTGCCGGATGGTTCGTTGTGTGGGGATGTGGATTTTGAGTCCGCGCGGCTCAAGGCGTCGCACATTACCCCGTCGCCGGGTGGCGTGGGGCCGATGACCATTGCGATGTTGTTGAAGAATACCGTCAAGAGTGCCAGGCGGGCGCATGGATTGGATTGAGGTGGGGTGGGAGAGGGGGGCGACCGTTGCGGGGGACCGGGGGCCGAAGGTCCCCGGCGGAGGTTCGGAGGCAGCGACTCCGAGGTTTGGCCGTTGATTTTTTCCTTGCCTTTGACGCGCTCTTCAAAAAAGCGTTTTTTCGCGCCTGAAAAGCGCGCGAACGTCAAAAGTTAAAGTCCCAAGGGCTTCGCCCCTGGACCCCGCCAGGGCTTCGCCCCTGGACCCCGCCAAGGGCTTCGCCCCTGGACCTCGCCAGTTTTCCCGCCATTCACAAAGATTGACACCTTGTAATCGCCTCTCCTCATCCCTATCTCATCACTCGAAGAGAGCATCCCTCCGCATGCCCCACCCCTTTCGAGGAACGTTAGATCCATGCAACAGGAACGTTTGACCACCAAATCCCAGGAGGCCCTGCAACAGGCCATCGGCCTGACCGCAAGCCGACGTCAGCAACGCCTGGAACCGGAACACCTGCTGCTCGCACTCCTGGAGCAACAGGATGGCATGATCCGTCCGATCCTCGACAAGATGGGGGTGGCCACGCCACGCCTGGAAGAGGAGCTGTCCCGCCTGGTGGAACGAATTCCCAGGGTGGAAGGAACAGGCGCGGACCAGATCCACTTCTCCCGTCGCATGCAGGCCCTGTGGGCCGATGCCGATGGCCTGGCCCGAGAGATGCGCGATGCCTATGTCTCCACCGAACACTTCCTGATGGCCATGACCCGCGAGAAGGAGGGGGAGCTTGCCGGACTGCTCAAACGACTCGGAATCACCCTGGAAACGGTGCGCCGCACCCTGGCCGAGATCAACGGCAACCGCCGGGTCACCTCCGCGGATCCGGAGAGCGGATTCCAGGCCCTGGAAAAATATGGCCGCGATCTGACCGAACTGGCGCGCGGTGGGGAGCTGGATCCGGTGATCGGACGGGATGACGAAATCCGCCGGGCGATCCAGGTGCTGTCGCGCCGCACCAAGAACAATCCGGTGCTGATCGGCGAGGCCGGAGTGGGCAAGACTGCGATCGTCGAGGGTCTGGCGTTGCGGGTGGTGCGTGGTGATGTGCCGGAGTCCTTGAAGAATGTCCGTTTCGTGGCGCTCGACATGGGCGCGCTGATCGCCGGGGCCAAGTATCGCGGCGAGTTCGAGGAACGGCTCAAGGCGGTGTTGAACGAGGTGCGCGATGCCAACGGACGGGTGGTGCTGTTCATCGACGAGATGCATACCCTGGTGGGCGCGGGGCGCACCGACGGGGCGATGGATGCCTCGAATCTGCTCAAGCCGGCCCTGGCGCGCGGGGACCTGCATTGCGTGGGGGCCACCACCCTCGATGAGTATCGCAAACATGTGGAGAAGGATCCAGCCCTGGCACGCCGGTTCCAACCGGTGTTGATCGGCGAACCGGGGGTGGAGGATGCGATTTCGATTCTGCGCGGCATCAAGGAGCGCTACGAACTGCATCACGGCGTGCGCATCGCCGATGGGGCCATCGTGGCGGCGGTCACCCTGTCGGATCGCTACATCACGGATCGATTTCTGCCGGACAAGGCCATCGACCTGATCGACGAGGCGGCGGCACGCATCCGCATGGAGATCACCTCCAAACCCCAGGCGATCGATGAACTGGATCGGCGCATCCTGCAACTGGAGATCGAACGAACCGCGCTCTCCAAGGAGAGCGATCCGGTGTCGCGTGAACGTCTGGCGCATCTGGAGCGGGATTTGGCCGACGAAAAGGAGCGTTCGGCGGTCTTGACCCTGCGCTGGAGCCAGGAAAAGGCCCACATCGACGCAGGACAGAAATTAAAGGAGAGTTTGGAAAAGGCCCGTCAGGAGTTGACCGAGGCCGAACAGCGCGGGGATCTGAGCCGCGCCGGGGAACTTAAATACGGCATCATCCCGGATCTGACGCGACGCCTGGACCAGGCCGCCACCGAACCGAGCGCGGATCGTCTGTTGCGCGAGGAGGTGGGCGAGGAGGAGGTGGCCGGGGTGGTGGCGCGCTGGACCGGCATTCCGGTGGCGCGCATGCTCGAGGGAGAACGGGACAAGCTGTTGTCGATGGAAAACCGTCTGGCCGAACGGGTGGTGGGTCAGGAGGAGGCTCTGTCCGCCGTGGCGCGGGCGGTGCGACGCGGACGGGCCGGGTTGGGCGATCCCAATCGTCCCATGGGATCGTTCCTGTTCCTGGGTCCGACCGGCGTGGGCAAGACCGAGTTGACCAAGACCCTGGCCGATTTCCTGTTTGACGACGACCGCGCCATGACCCGGCTGGACATGTCCGAGTACATGGAAAAACATTCGGTGTCCCGTCTGATCGGCGCGCCGCCCGGCTATGTGGGGTTTGACGAAGGGGGACAGTTGACCGAGGCGGTGCGGCGTCGTCCTTATGGGGTGGTGCTGTTCGACGAGATCGAAAAGGCCCATCCGGATGTGTTCAACGTGTTGTTGCAGATCCTCGACGATGGCCGTTTGACCGATTCCCAGGGACGGGTGGTCAATTTCAAGAACTCGGTGATCATCCTGACCTCCAACATCGGTTCGCACCATCTGATCGCGGCGGGGGATACGCTCTCGGACGCCACCCGCGCCCAGGTGATGGGCGAATTGCAACGGGCCTTCAAGCCGGAGTTCCTGAACCGGCTCGACGAGATCATTTTTTTTCAGCGATTACGCGCTGAACAAATGGAGAGCATTGTCGAAATTCAGTTCAAACGGATCCAGAATGCCCTGGCGCGGCAGCGGATCACCCTGGAGATCACCCCGGCGCTGCGTCGGCAATTGGCCGAGGAGGGGTATGATCCTCACTACGGTGCCCGTCCGTTGAAACGACTCATGCAGCGGCGCTTGCAGGATCCCCTGGCCGAGGCGTTGCTGGCGGGCCGCTGTCGGCCTGGCGGACGGGTGGTGGCGGATTGGGATGGCGGGGAGGTGCGTTGGTTGGAATAGATGACGATGCGGTAAACGGTAACATTCACGGAGAATGCCGCAATCCCGATTGTCTCCTGGAGTCGCGCCGGGCACTCTGATATGATGGCCGGTGCCTTTGGGGGAAGGGCAAGGATTGACTTCAATCGGGAGAATTTTCAATGGTCGTGCAGGGCAGAGGTGGATTGGCGTTGCTGTTGGGAGTCCTGTTGCTCTCCGCGGCGACGGTTTGGGCTTCGGATACCCCGGCGGAGAGCGAACGACCTCCCTTGAAGCACATCCCCTCGGTCAACTGCGGCGAGTGCCACCAGGAGATTTTCCAACAGTGGCAGGGCTCCATGCATGCCAAAAGCACCGCCTTGACCGATCCCATTCATGGCGCGGTCTATCGCAACGAAGCCGGCGATCCCTCCCAGGAGGGGGTCACCCACAAGGTCACCAAATCCTTTCCCGCCTGCTTGCAGTGCCACGCTCCCATCGCCGCCCGCGACAAGACCACCAAGCTCGACGCCAAACCCATGTATGCCGAGGGTGTCAACTGCGTCGCCTGCCACACCATGACCTCGTTCAAGGGGGTCGAGGCCGAGGATGGCAAATTGAACTTCGGCGCTTCGGCCTATGAGTACTCCAAGGACAGCCTCCAGGGGCCGGAAGGGGCCTGGCGGGGCAAGGAACCGGTCGTGGTTCCCGGCGGCGACAAGGAGCCCAAGGTCAACAGTTTCCCGCATCGCGCCAATCCGCAGCTCTTCAAGAGTTCCGACATCTGCCTGGGCTGCCATCAGACCATGGTCAATCCCCAGAAGGTGGCGGTCTGCACCATTGGCGATCTGCTGCTCGGCAAGGATGTGCGCGAAACCAAGGTCAAGGGCAAGATGGTCAAGGAGAGTCGTGATGTCGTGGTGCCCACCTGTCAATCGTGTCACATGCCGGTGATCAATGGTGTCGCCAGCCACGAGATCCTTGGCGGTCACGATCCGGACAAGGTGCAGAAGTCCCTGGCGCTCTCCATGTACACCTCGGACGAGGAGAGCAGGCTCAAGGCGACCATCATCCTCAAGAACACCCTGTTGCACACCATGCCCAACAGTGCGCCGTTCCGCAATCTGGTGCTCAAGGTGCAGGCGTTGAACGACAAGGGTGAGGTGATCTGGAGCAACTTCAAGGAGGATCCGGGCAAGGAGGATCCCCAGGCGTTGTTCATGTTGAAACTGCTCAACAACGAGAACCAGCCGGTCATGCCGCCCCAGGCCACCAAGCTGGGTCCGGATTCCCGTTTGAAACCGGGCGAAAAGCGGGTGTTGAATTATCCGATTCCGGTTTCCGGGGTCAAGGTGGTGCGTGCCGAGTTGTATTTCAATCTGATCTCCAAGCCGATGATGGAGAAGATTGGCGATCAGTTGCCCGAGGAGTTGAAAAAGCCGGCCCTGGTCGGCAAAGCGGAAGTGACCTTGTAACGTGCATGCTGGGGGAGCCCCCCGACCGTGGATCTCCCTGACGGGAGTTCCACGGTCAATTCAAAAACAGAACCTCGGAGGCTCTGCCTCCGCACTTAAGCCGGGGACCTTGCGGTCCCCTGTCCTTTGCAACGGTTACCAACCTGTACTCACCCTCTCAGCGACGCCACGCCCATCCGCTCCTTCAATCCCCCACGCACTGCCGCCACCGGCATCATCCGTCCGGTCCAGATCTCGAAGGCCCTGGCGCCCTGATGGATCAACATTCCCAAACCATTTTCAACGTTCAGTCCCCGTCCGCGCGCCGCATCCAGCAACGGCGTGACCGCCGGGGCATAGACGATATCGTACACCACGGCATCCTCAGCCAGATCACTCAGATCCGGAACCGGCGCGCCATCATCCCCCATCCCCAGACTGGTGGTGTTGATCACCAGACGACAGGCCGGAAGACGGTTCGACCAGGACAACGGCGTGACCAACTGGTCGGGAAAATGCCCGGCGAACCGCTTTGCGAGCGTTTCGGCCCGGTTCAGGGTGCGATTCATCAAGGTGATCCGGTTCGCCCCTTCCTGTAACAATCCGGCCAACACCCCGCGCGCCGCACCCCCGGCCCCGAGCACCAGAATGTCGAGATCATGCAAAGGTTCAGAAAAGATCTCGCGCAGATCGGTGACAAAGCCGTAGGCATCGGTGTTGTACCCGGTCATCCGGCCCGAGGGATCGATCCGCACGGTATTCACCGCGCCGATCATGCGGGCAAAAGGATCGAGTTCATCCATCAGGGGAATCAGGTTCTCCTTGTGGGGGATGGTGGCGTTGAACCCTTCGATTCCCAACGCCGCCATGCCACGCACCGCTTCGGCGAGTCGCTCCGCGCGTACGTGAAACGGCAGATAACGACAGGTTGGCATGTTCAGTTCGGCATAGGCGAGCTGATGCATGAAGGGGGAGAGGGAGTGGTGGATCGGATCTCCGATCACGCCGTAAATGTGGGTTTTTTCCATGGCGTTCCTGGCAACGATTCGTATCAGGCGATTCCAAACAGAGGGGCCAGCATCGCCCGATGGGTTCGGATCCACCCATGAATCTCCTGCAAGGTCTGCTCCACCCCGCGTTTCGGCATCCAGCCCGTGGCATGGGTGATTCGGGTATGATCGGTGATGTAATAGGGGATGTCGTAATCCCGGGTCACCGGATCTGCGCGCAGGGGCACCACGTTTCCGGTGATGCGTTGGCACCAGTCGGTCAATTCGCTCAAGCTCACCGAGACCTCCCGACCACCGCCCACGTTGACCACCATTCCGGAGTACCGATCCAGATCCGCCATCTGCACCCGCAGCAGATCATACAGATCATCGACATGCAACAGATCCCGCACCTGTTTGCCCGTGCCGCCGAAGCCGATGTATCCCAGGGGCAGATTGAAAAAATGGTGTGCCATCCACAGCACGATCACCCCCTGATCCACCTTGCCCATCTGCCATGGACCGGTCAGGATGCCGCAGCGGTTGATCACGGTTTTCAAGCCGTACATGGCGCGGTACTCCTCGATCAGGAGTTCCGAGGCCAGTTTCGTGGTGCCGTAGATCGAGCGGCTGCCGGTCAGAGGGAAGGTTTCGTCAATGCCGACTTGTGACCAGCCGATGCCGCTGGCGTTTTTGGTCACCTCCAGGCGTGTGTTTTCTTCCATCATGGGGATCTGGCGCAGGGATGCGATCGGATAGACCCGGCTGGTGGAGAGGAAGATCAGGGCGCTGTTGTGTTTGCGGGCGTATTCCAGGCAGTTGATGGTTCCGGAGAGGTTGGTATGGATCACGTAGGCTGGGGAGCTGTTGTAACCGGCCTGAACGCTTGGTTCCGCCGAGCATTCGAGGATCAGGTCCGCAGGTTCGAGGTTGTCGAGATCTTCCGGGCAGCGGATATCGCCGTGATGGAATGTCACCCCGCCGTGTCGCAGTCGTTCCAGGGAGAGTTCCGAGCCGCGTCGTTTGAGGTTGTCGAGGGCGATCACCTCGGTATCGGGCAGGTCGCGTTTGCAGGCCAAGGCCAGGTTGGAGCCGACGAAGCCAGCGCCGCCGGTTATCAGGATGCGGTGGAAGGTCATGGTGGGGTGAATTCCTCGTGATGCCTCATGCTGATGGGGTCCAGGGGCCAATGGCCCCTGGTGGGATCCAAGGGCAAAGCCCTTGGGACGTGGCCTTTGACCTTGATCTTTTGACTTTGATCTTTTGACTTTGATCCTTTGACTTTGATCCTTTGACTTTGCTTTAAAGGCGCGTCTTTAAAAGAAAAAAATTTCACGCCTTTTGTGAAATTTTTTACGCGCCAGCCTTGGAAGAGGGGGCGTTTTGCGGTTTTGGCAAAACGCCCCCTCTTCGCCTTGCCTCAAACAGGCCGCCGGAGGCGGCTCAGTTGCCGCGAGCATTCGCGCCTGCCCGAGCATTCGCGCCTGCCGCGAGCAATTCGCCCTGAATCGTTGCCCAAAAACGGCAACGATTCAGGGCACATGAGACCGCGCGCTTGCGCCTTTTTTCGCAAAAGAGCGAAAAAAGGCTTATCGTGAAAAGCGCGCGAAAGACAAAGGACGAAAAATACAAAGTCAAAAACAAAACCTCGGAGGCTTTGCCTCCGAACCTCCACCGGGGACCTTCGGCCCCCGGTCCCCCGTAACAGTTTTTCGGGGACCTTTGGTCCCCGGCCCCAGCCTACCTCACCAGATGCTCGAACTTCAATTGCCCATCCGTGGCGCGCACATAATGCTCGTCCAACCGGGCCGACGGATAAGCATGCAAAAATTTCTGCCGACTCAACGTATGCAACGGCGCTCCCTCGATCTCCGCACACCCCGACTTCTGAATCGAATCCAAAGGCAAGGTGAGAATGTACGCCTCGGTACGCCGTACCTGCTCCGGAGTCTCGCCCGGTAACCCAAAGGTGAAAGTGCCATGCAACGTCATGCCTACCCGCCGGATCTCATGGGCCACCCGCTGCGCATCCTCCAGATTCAATCGCTTGTTGACAATCTTGTCCACAACCTCCTGGTCGCCACTCTCGAACCCAATCTTGACACCAAAACAACCGCTATCCTTCATCTCCTGCCATAGATGAAAACCAGATGTGTCGGAACGACACATCGCCGACCAGGGCACCTTGAGCTTGCGCATGATGGCACACACCTTCTCAACATGCCGGTCGCCGAGATTGAAGGTGTCATCGTCAAAATAAATGGACTTGAAATGGTATTTTTCTACCAACTCGGTCAGGAAGGCTTCCAGATAGTCGCCACTGTAATGACGCACGAAACGCTTGCCCGCACCGTCCGGATCGTTGCCGGTCATGGTGGCCGGCCAGACACAGAAAATGCACTTGAACGGACATCCGCGACTGCTTAACACCTGGGCGTGCGGAGCGCGCTGCCCCACCGGATTGCTGTCCCAGTACCGGTAGGCGTACAGATGGTCGAAATAAGGGAACGGCGCGCTGTTCATCTCCTCTGGGGTGAGCAGATCGAAATCGATCAGCCCCGTCTCACCCTGAACAGCCCGCACCACCCCCTTTTCATACTCGCCCCGAACCGCAGCCTGAATGTTGGGCGAGACGTTGAGCAACTCCTCGCCCAGGGAGGTGATCGGTCCGGTGACGATGAAACGAGTGTGCGGCAAACGCGCGACAATCCGGTGGATGAGATCCCGATCATGCTCCCAACTCGGCGAGGCCGACTCGATGACAATGACCTCGAAACGCTCCCGCTCCAGATAGTCGAAATAACGGTCATAAGACTCGCGCAGGGCGATGCTGTCGCGAAACACCACCGGTACCCCCAGGGCCCTGGCAGCGTAGGTGGTGGCGTAGCCCATGAAGAAAGGGTAGGGGAGATAAGAGCCGAATTCAAACCGATCGGGCGGAATCGAAAGTTGATAGGTGAATGGCCAACGGGATCCGGCCCGTACCCCGGCCCGCCAACCCAGGAGCATGGTCTCCTGATTCGAGGCCGTGGTGGTGATCTCCTGCCACCAGGGGGGATTGCTGAACAGGATCTTCATCGCAATTCATCCTACGCGCCCGGCATGCCAGGAGAGGATGGTGTCGAACAGACGCGGCGGACCGTTCAGGGCGTCCCACTGCTGCGAGGCGAGCCTGGCGCGCGCGGCCAGGGGATCGAAGTGCTGCAAGGCGGTGAGAATGGCCTGCAACACCACATCGGCATCGGCACGATCGGATGGGTCGTCGTAAACGATTCCAGGGCCACCAAACTGCTGCACCAGATTGGCCAGGGTGGTACGCGACGGGACTACCAGCGGAATGGCGTTGGCGATCGCCTCGCTGGCCACCGCAGAGTAGGTGGAGACGAAATGATCCCGATAATAGGGACAGACGATCAGATCGGACTGCTCAAGCATCTGCCCCCACAGCTCCGGTCCGGCAGTGCGCTCCTCAAGGATGAGACGATGATCGCCCAGAGCAATGGCACGCAACTGGTTCTGGAGATCCACGCAAAGATCCGGCGCGCCATTGTGAACCAGAACACGTACATCCGGAACCAGACTCAACAGCCGTCCGATCACCTCGGGGACCAGCCCGAACCCCTTTTCCAGACGTTGATGGCCGAGCAGAGAGACGGTGATGGGACGCGTTCCAACCCGATCGCGACAGGTGGTGAGGGTGCCGTTGGAGAGCGGCAACACATGCATGGGATGGTCGAAAAGCTTTTCATAGATCGCCGAGGCCTGGGAATCGAAGGTGGCCAGCCGCAGCCAGCCGTGATCCGCCGGGGTGAGGAGCTTTTTGGCCACGAAACGAAGCAGCAAGGGACGGGGATCGTTTTGATAACGTACCGCCAGTTCGATGCTGCCGTTTTCACCCTCTTGCGGAACCAGTCCGGCGAAATGGCCGAATTCGATGATCATCGTGGGACGCTGATCCATGGGCAAGGATTGGATCCAGCTCACCGCGGCATGAAACTGGGCCGGTCCGGCGGAGTTCACAAACACGATGTCATCATGACTCACCCCGTGCAGGCCGGTGAAATCTTCCTGGGTGACACGGGCCACGAAATCGAAATTGCTCAACCAGCCGCACAACGGATCGGTGTCGTAGATACCGTAAGGATTGCATCGGAACCAGGGTGTGGCCAGAAGCTCGTCGCGCAGCTCGGGTTCGATGTGGTTGTAGGCCAGAATGGCCGAGGGGATGCCACGTCGTTTGGCTTCGTGGACGATATGGCGGCACGAATTGGCGTGGTGTCCAAGATTGTTGGTCAGTCCGGCGTCGGCATAGAGAAAGTTCATGGAACGATCGTATCCTGGCTGATTGGGTTTTGGATGCTCCATTTTTTCGCAGTGAAAAGGAGGTTTGGCGATTTTCGCATGCTTTCTTTAAATGCAAAAGGGGAAACGCTGAAATGCGTTAATCAGACAATTTTTGACCCAAATCATCTCCCCCCATGCAGGAAAATTCTTGACATAAGAAAAGGGGGAAGTTAGAAAGAATGATTTATGCCCCTCCGTCAGCTTATAAAGCGCTTCTTGGGGATGTTGCATGTCAGATCGGACCGCAAATTGCAAGGGGCCGCTTGACACGGAAAGCAGACGGAATAGATAGATCAACTGCTTGAATTAAAGTGGAAAAAATTATGCAATTATCCTCCACGAAATGGTTGCGCGGCACGTTGTCGGCCTTGTTGATCCTGATGGCGACCCAGGTTGCCCAGGCGAGCACGGGTGGAAATCAGTCCCAGGACTATTTTCGCAAGATGCTCAAAAGCGAGGATCGCAACTCCCAGGCCTCGCGCATCGACGATCCGATCGCCGAGGGACGCGGCGAGGTTTCGCGCATCCCCTCGACCCCGGTTCGTCTGGCGTCGCTGGTGCCGATCCAAACCGTGGTCGAACCGCAACGTTCCGCCTCCAAGACCCGGGTGGTCATCGAGCGGATCCGGCGTGACGATACCTACGTCGAATTGATGCAGCGTCAAAACATTCCCAGAAAAACCGTCAAGCTTTTTGCGCTCAAGGCCAAACCGCTCTTCGATCTCCAGCAGCGCTTGCGCACCGATACCCCGGTCAAACTGACCTTCAATCAAAACAACCAACTGATCGGCTTCAGCTATCCGATCGAACAGGACCAGACCCTGCGCATCGCCATGGATGAGCAGGAGCGCATCACCGCCACTCTGGAAAAGAGCCGTCAACCGCTGCCGCAACCGGTCGCCTCCGACGACAACAAGCCCGAATCCCAGACCGAAGCCAAGACCGACAAAAAGAGCGACAACCGCAACACGGATGAGGAGGCGTCCAACAACGAGATCATCGTCGAGGATGAGACCGCCATGTCCGACGACGACGATGACGACTCCTCCCCGCCGATCGCCGAGGCGCTCTCCCGTGAGTTCTCCGGTCTGACCGTCACCACCAAGGAGATCACCATCCGTCCGGGCGACTCCCTCGGTACGCTTTTGGCTCGGCGTCATGTTCCCAATCTGACCGCCCTGCAGCTCTCCAAGTCGGCCCGTCCGGTTTTCGATCTGGCCAAGCAGCTCGCGCCGGGCAAGACCATCACCCTCTCCTTCGCGCCGAACGGCAACCTGATCGGCATGATGTATCCGGTCGATCGCGAGCGCACCTTCTGGATCACCAGTCGCGATGGCAAGCACTTCACCGCCAAGTTCGAAAAGAAGATGCTCGATGTGCGGCTCGAGTCCATTGACGGCACGATTCGCAACGAACGCTCCCTGTTCGTCGCCGCCAAGCGTGCCGGACTGTCGCGCAATCTGGCCATCAAGCTGGCCGGTCTGTTCGAGTGGGACATCGACTTCGCCCGTGATCTGCACCCTGGCGATCACTTCACCATCGTTCAGGAAGGTCTCTTCTACAAGGGCAAGCGGGTTCGGGACGGGGATATCGTCGCCGCCGAGTTCACCAACCAGGGTCAATTGTTCCGTGCCGTGCGTTACATCGATCCGAACGGCCATGTCGGTTATTACGACAAGGACGGCAACAACGTGCGCAAGATGTTCATCCGCGCGCCCATGGACTACACCCGCGTCTCCTCGGTCTTCTCGAGCAACCGTCTGCATCCGGTCTATGGGTTCAACCGTGCCCACAAGGGTGTGGATTATGCCGCGCCGGTGGGAACTCCGGTGCGTGCCGCCGGTGATGGCACCATCGAATCCGTCGGCTATCAGGGTGGCTATGGCAACATGATCGTGGTGCGTCACAGCCCCAAGTTCAGCACCGCCTATGCCCATCTGAGCTCCTTTGCCAGTGGCATGCGTCAGGGGCAGAGAATTCGTCAGGGCGAGGTGATCGGGCGCGTGGGCGCCACGGGCACGGCCACGGGTCCGCATCTGCATTATGAAGTCCGCATCAACGATCAGCAGGTCAACCCCTTCACCGTGCAACTGCCTTCCAGCGGGCCGGTGGAGAAGCGTTTTCTCTCTGACTTCCGTAACCAGAGCAATCAGTTGATGGCCCTGCTCAAGAAGCGCAAGACCGGTGATGTGACCCATCTGGCTTCGGCGGTCCTGACGCAGCGTTCCCAATCCCGTTAGGGGGTTGCCAACAGAGGTGGATGAAAAAAGAGGGGATCGCCCCTCTTTTTTTATGGGGAAGTTCAACGTTTGCAGGATCGAGGGAAACCCCCCCTTTACCCCCACGCCTGGACCTCCCGGGAGGTCCAGGCGTGGACAGGCCGCCCCAGGCGGCTTGCTTCAATATGAGCGATCGCCTTGAACCAACCCGCCATTCCCGCCACCTGGACGATTCGTACCCTGCTCGGCTGGAGCACCCCCTGGCTCGGTCAGCGTGGCATCGACTCACCGCGTCTGGATGGTGAGTTGTTGCTGGCCAGGGCGCTCGGGTTGCGGCGCATCGATCTGTTCATGGACCCGGACCGACCGTTGAACCCGCCCGAGTTGGCGGCCTTCAAGGCGTTGATCGTGCGACGCGCGGCGCGGGAGCCGGTGGCCCATATTCTGGGCCTGCGGGAGTTCTGGGGCATGGAGTTTTTTTCCAGCGCGGCGGCGTTGATTCCGCGTCCGGAGACCGAGTTGCTGGTGGAGACGGTTCTGGTCCATGTTGCGGACCGTTCCACCCCTCTGGAGATTCTGGAGCCCTGCGTGGGGAGTGGCGCGTTGTTGTGCGCGTTGCTCAAGGAGTATCCGAGTGCCACGGGAGTGGGGAGCGATCTTTCCGCCGAGGCGTTGGTGGTGGCGCGGCGCAATGTGGAGCGGTGTGGTTACGGGGCGCGGGTGACGCTTCTGGAGGGGGATCTGGACGGGTCCGTGGCCGAGGACAGGGTGTTCGATGTGGTGGTGGTCAATCCGCCGTACATTGCTTCTGGTGCGTTGCAGGGGTTGCAACCCGAGGTGCGGGATTGGGAGCCGCGACTGGCGTTGGATGGCGGTGTGGATGGTTTGGAATTGCTGAGACGGTTGCCGGCTTTGTTCAAGCGGCGCATGCGTCCGGGCGGGGTAGCGGTGACCGAAATCGGGTATGATCAGGGGGAGGCGGTGGAGGCGCTGTTCCGGGGTGCCGGGTTTGCGAGGGTTGAGCTGTTGAAGGACTATCAACGGTTGCCCAGAGCGGTGGTGGTGCGGGACTAGAGGGGTAAGGAGGGCTCCCCCCCATCATGCCAGAAACGCGGTTATTCAGAACTCCATGATTGCAGGGGACCGGAAATCCCCGATCCCTGATCCCCCGCAAACGTTCAGCCCTTGCCCCCCTCCATCCTGACCACCCGCTCGCCGAACAATCCGGCCCTTCCTTCCCGACTGGTGAACACCACCAACCCCACCCCATGCTCCAGACAAAACACGCGCAGATCCTCGGCCAACCCCACCTCTCCCGAATCGGACAGAGGATTTCCCGGCTCGTCGATCAACAACAGTCGCGGACGCAAGGCATACAGGATCGCCACGCCAACCCGATATTTTTCAGACGCGGAAAACAGATGCCACCCCCGATCCCAACACGCCCCATCCAGCCCGGCACGCCGCAACGCGGCTTCGACGCGCGCGTTTAGATCATCTCCGCGCACTCCGCGCGCCGCCGGGGCCAATCCGACCTCCTCGCGCGGGGTGGCACACAGGAACCGCAACTCCGGCACCCGGAACAACACCCCAACCCCCCCATCCTCAGGCCGGATCACCGCACCGGACGCGGGCTCGATCAGACCGGCCATGACCCGCAACAACCGACTCTTGCCAAACGACTCCGGCGCGAGAATCGCCAACCGCTCCCCGGCCCGCACCACCAGATCCATCGGCACGGATCCATGGGAGACGCACACCGCGCGCAAGGTCAACAGGGGATCCGAGCCGTTCACGCCTCCCCCATGCGCCCGGCGAGACGATAGACCGACTCCAGCAACGCGGAGGCCCGATAGGGCTTGGTGAGAAAGGCATCCATGCCTGCGGTCAATCCGCGCGCCATCTCCTCCTGCAACGCGCCGGCGCTCACCCCGAGAATCGGTATCCTGGCGACCGTTTCACCCAATACCCCGTCACGGATCAACCGCGTGGCCACGATGCCATCCATGTCTGGCATCTGCACATCCATCAGAACGATGTCGTAAGGGTCGGAGCGGAGTTTTTCCAAAGCCACGCGACCATCCTCGGCATGTTCGACCCGGTGGCCGTCGCGGCTTAAGATATGGGCGGCCAGAATGCGGTTGTCCACGCCATCGTCCACCACCAGAATCCGCAACGCACGACTGGCGCCTCCTGCATCGGTCAGGGAGTCCATGCCCGAAGTGATGTCGAAAACCTGTTCAGTGGTCGCACAGGGTTGAAAGCGGGCCACGACGTGAAAGGCGCTCCCCTCGCCCTCGCCACGACTCTCCAGCCACAGACGACCATGCATCATGCTGACCAGCTGCCGGGAGATGGTCAATCCCAGCCCCACGCCACCGAAACGGCGGGTGGTGGAGAGATCGGCCTGGCTGAAACGGTCGAAGATCAGCTCTTGTTTGTCCAGGGGGACGCCGACGCCGGTGTCGATGACCGTGAAATGGAGCGCGATCGGCCAGGACGCCTCGAACGGCTCGTCCGCGAGGTGCAAGAGCACGCGAATCCCGCCGCGCTCGGTGAACTTGATGGCATTGCCGACCAGATTGACCAGAATCTGCCGCAGCCGCAACGCATCCCCGCGCACCCGGACCGGCACGCGCGGATCGATGTCGTGATGCAGGACCAACCCCTTGCTCAACGCTGGCGCGCTTAAAATTTCACACACCATGAGCACCACCTCGCGGGGATTGAACGAGGTCACCTCCAGCCGCAACGCGCCGGCCTCGGCCTTGGAGAAGTCGAGGATGTCGTTCAGGAGCGCCAGAAGCGAATGGCTGGAGCGCTGGATGATCTCCACGTATTGACGCTGTTCCGGGGTGAGTTCGGTGGCGGCCAACAGATCGGTCATGCCGATCACGCCGTTCATCGGGCTGCGGATTTCGTGGCTCATCACGGCCAGGAAGGAGCTTTTGGCCTGATTGGCCGCCTCGGCGGCTTTGCGGGCGCGATCGAGATCCGCCTGACGGCTCAGGGCGGCATGGGATTCGCGGATGTCGCGACGCATGCCATCCATGGCTGCGGCCAGACGGCCCATCTCATCGGAGCCGGGCAAGGCGATGACGGTTTCGAGATCACCCTGACCCAGGGCCTTGGCGTGGTGGTCGAGACACCGGATCGGATCCGTGACGATTTTTTTCAACAGCAGCGACAGAGAGAAGCCCAGCACGATGAAGATGGCCAGAAACCAACCGATCAAGGCGCGGATGCGCGAAGAGGCGGCCAGATCGGCGTTGCGGGTGAGCAGGCCGATCTCCACCTTGCCGATCGGTTCGGTATCCGAGGGCTCCACGAGCACATCGACCCGAAACAGCCGTACCGTGCCGCTGGCGGCCAAAGAGAGGGAATCGACGGTGTTGAGATCCGGGGCCTGGGCGATCACCCGACCATTGGCGTCGAGAATGCGCACGAAACCGACGTCGTATTGGGTGCGGGTGAGTCGTTTGACGTAACTGGCGAGCACGATGTCGTCCAGGGTGAGCAGCGGTTCGATGGAGAAGATGGCCGCCGCCTCGGCCAGGGCGGCCCCCTGACGCTGGACGCGCTCCGACAGGGCCCGTTGCTCGGCGACCACCGCATTCCAGCTCATCAGGACCGTCGGAATGGCCAGCAACAACAGAGTCGAGCCGATCAGCTTGACATCCAGACGCATGCGTTGCCAGATCCGTAAGAAGAACATGCCTCGTTGTTTCAACCCGAATGAGTGGTCCCAACGCATCGTCTCGTCGGATGCACCGCGAGGAGGATCCGGAATTGGGGCGGTGAAAGGTTATGCCAGTTTGAACTTAACATGATGGAGGGAGAACCCCCTCACCCCCCGTACCATGGACCTCTCCTGGAGAGGTCCATGGTAACTATGACATGGCCAACCGCAACAAAACAAGCGCATCGATGGTCCGCCCCCTTGCAAATTGGAGATAAAGAGGTAATTATCATAATTTACCACTTTCCGGACGTGAGAACGATTCCGGATGCGCGAAATGGTAAAGACCCGATCGCAATAAAAGGGGCGGGCCACGTCGCTCTTCGACGCTGGCATGGGGGGTCGCCCTGCCCGTGGAACCTGCTCGGTTCGACAAGGCCGAATCCGCGGCGTCATGGAACCAACCGCCCGCAAGATTGATCCTAGGGACAACCGGTAACGAACAAGGAGAATGGAATCATGAGCAAAAGAGTTGCATTGGTGACGGGTGGCGCGGGCGGTATCGGTACGGCGATTTGTCGTGCGTTGAGCAAGGATGGGTATCAGGTGGTCACCACCTGCGCGCCGGTCTTCGAGTGCCCCAACCTCGACGGGTGGAAACAAACCATGCGCGACGAAGGACTCGACATCCCGGTCTATGAGGCCGACGTGGCCGATTTCGAGTCGTGCAAGCAGGCGGTCGAAAAGATCGAGGCCGAGGTCGGACCGGTGGATGTGCTGGTCAACTGCGCCGGCATCACCCGCGACAGCGTGCTCAAAAAGATGACCCCGGATCAGTGGAATCAGGTGATCGGCGTCAATCTGGACAGTGCCTTCAACCTCACCCGTCAGGTCTTTCCGGGCATGCTCGATCGCGGTTTTGGCCGCATCGTCAACATCGCCTCGGTCAATGGCCGCAAGGGTCAGTTCGGTCAGGCCAACTACTCGGCGGCCAAGGCCGGCATGCATGGCTTCACCATGGCCGTGGCCCAGGAAGGGATCCGCAAGAACGTCACCTGCAACACCGTCAGCCCTGGCTACGTGGCCACGGAAATGGTGAAGAAAATTCGCGAGGACGTGCTGCAATCGATCATCGCCCAGATCCCCGCCGGTCGCCTGGCCGAGCCGTCGGAGATCGCCCGCGTCGTGTCTTTCCTGGCTGCGGAAGAGTCCGGCTTCATCACCGGCGCCAACATCGACATCAACGGCGGCCAGTTCATTCACTGATCGCCCACCACCCGCGGGCGTGACCACCGGATCGATGATCGCCCAGGCCGGGGAACCGCATGCAACCCGTGCGGTCTCCCCGGCCCCTCATCAACGGGTCGGAAGAGGAGAGGCTCTATTTTATGGATGAGACCCAGATTCGAATCATCAAAAAATACGCCAACCGACGCCTGTATGATACCGAACAGTCGGCCTATATCACCCTGGACGGGGTACGCGATCTGGTGATGAACCGTATCCCGTTCCAGGTAGTCGATAACCGCACCGGGGCCGATCTCACCCGTCTGATCCTGTTGCAAATCATCAGCGAACAAGAGGACAAAGGCCATCCGGTCTTCGATTCCGATGCCCTGCAAATGATCATCCGATTCTATGGCGATACCTTGCAAGAGGCGCTGGGCGAATGGATGAAACAGAGCCTGGATTCCTTCATGGCTCAAAAGAATATCTTCCAAAACGCGCCCGATCCATTGAGCCTGATCAATGAAATGGGGCGGCGCAATCTGGAGATGTGGCACTCCCTGCATGGAAGCCTCTTCTCCTTGACTCTCGGCTCCACGCCTAAGAAAAAAGAGTAATGCCGTTGCCTGGCTGGTCAGGAGGGGAAACGAATTTTTTTCTCCTGGCCTGAAAAAAATCTATTGACAGGGTTGGTTGCATTCACTTATGCTGCACCGCAACATTGTTGCATTGCAGCAAACTGCGACGACATGTGCAGCACTCACTCGATAAGGATCAAAAACAATGGACAATAACAAGGTTGCCGAACGCATGACGGAATTGACCAAGCGGATGATGGATTCGATCTCCGATCTGCAGAAGATCAACGATCGCACCGTGCAAGAACTGACCAAGCAACAGCTCGAGGCCGCCGAGGGTTTCATCACCGCCGGTGCCCGGCAGCTCAAGGATTTGAGTTCCGCCAAGACCATTCAGGAAGCGGTCTCCACCCAGGCGGACATCGCCACCAATCTGGGCAAAATGATGGTCGAGAATGCCAAGCGCACCATGGATGTGCTGACCCAGGGGCAGAGCGAACTCAAGGATCTGATCGAAAAGAACATCACCAAACTGGTGGAAGAGGCCAAAGCCGGATTGGAATGATCCGAGGCCCCTTTTGCCGGCATCGGGGCGACCTCCGCATCCGGCGCGAGGTGGGACCAACAGCCCCGCAGTAACGGCGCAGGGACGCGCCGTCCAATTTTTTCGACCAGGATACCTGGTCGCAATAACGATTCATGTTATTAGCATTCAACAACAACTGTATTCATCAAGTCGATTCAAGCTGTTTTTTCGTAAAACTCGCAAGGTGGGGGCCCCCCCCGCCCCGTGGTGATCTCCATCAGGGAGCGCCACGGCAAGGCCGCTGATGAATCCCCTTCAAGGAGTCGAGCATGGACAAAAATCCGTTTACCGGTGACTGGATGGCCGGATGGCAGAACCTGCAACGCAAAATGTGGGAAGATTGGTCGGACGTGACCCAAAGCTCCTGGACCAACGCCTGGCAGAATGAAAACCCGATGAATTTCTTCAAGGACGGGATGGCGGGCTGGCAGAAAATGTTCGCCATGCCGCAGGCAACCCCCGAGGTGATGGCCATGCGTCACGCCATGGGCTCGATGGAAGAGTTCATGCGCATGGGTCGCGAAGTGTTCAAGATGTTCCAGAACATGTCCGAGGGAACCAATCTGAGCCAGGAGTGGACCTCCCAGCTCGACAAGACGATTCAGCAGGCCAAGGCGATGTTCAGCCAGGGTCAGGAGTCGTTCCAGGGTGTCATGGGCCAGTGGGGCAAGCTGGACGGCATGAACGCCATGATGAGCAATCCCATGAAAGCGTGGGTCGAATTTTTGAACACCAATCCGATCTTCGCCAACGATACCATGCGTGCCTTGCTGACGGGTGGTCAGGCCTCGGAAGAGGCGATGATGCGTTTTCTGTCGGCGCCGGGCGTGGGGTACAACCGCGAACGGCAGGAGAAGATGCAAGAAGGGATGCGGTTGGTCCTGGAGTTTCGCAAGGCGTTCGAAGAGTTCCAGACTCTCATGAACGAGACCTCCAAGAAGGCGCTGGACAAGCTGCACAAGAAGTTGTTGGAGATGGGCGCCGAGGGCAAGCAGCTGCAGAGCATGCGTGATCTGTATGTGCTGTGGGTGGATTGCAACGAGGAGGCGAATGCCGCCACGGTCACCACCAAGGAGTTCAACGAGCTTAATTCGCGCATGATGAATGCCTTGATGCGGGTGCGTCGCAATGTGGCCGAGACCATGGACAACGCCATGGGGGCGGTGAATCTGCCCACCCGGCGCGAACTCGACAGTGCCCATCGTCAGATCGCCTCCCTGCGTCGCCGTCTGTCGGCGCTGGAGGATGCCTTGCAGGAGCTGAAGGGAAAGGATTCGAGCGCGGAGATTCACGCTCTGCGCGATGACATGGAAAAGCTCGGCGTGCGTCGTCTGCGGGATGAGTTGGCGGATCTGAAGCGTCAACTGGAGGAGTCGTCGTCCGCCCCGACCCTGTCGGTGGTGGAGAGCTCCGGCACGGAACCGACCTCGGACAAATCGGCCATCAAGAAAACGGTGCGCATCGGCAACGCCAAGCCGGCCCTGGTCGCCGCGCCCGCCCAGAAAGGAGAGTAAGCCATGTTTCCGTTTGCCATCAATCCGGAAAAGGCGGTGGAAGAGCTGTCTCGTTTCAACAAGAAGCTCGCCGCCGGACTCAAGACCTTCACCGAGGTGGGCCAGATCGAATCGGGCATCAGCGCCAAGGAGGCGGTCTATCGCGAGGACAAGGTGACCTTGTATCACTACACCCCGAAGGTGGAGAATCCCCATCGGGTGCCCGTTCTGGTGGTGTATGCGCTGGTCAACCGTCCCTACATGGCCGATCTCCAGGAAGATCGCTCCATGATCAAGGGGTTGCTGGATGAAGGCATGGATGTCTACCTGGTGGACTGGGGCTATCCGGACGCTTCGGATCGCTACCTGACCATGGACGATTACATCAATGTCTATCTCAAGCACTGCGTGGATTACATCCGCGAAAAGCATGACATCTATCGGGTGAACCTGCTCGGCATCTGCCAGGGCGGCACGTTCAGCCTCTGCTTCACGGCCCTGCACCCGGATCGGGTGCGCAATCTGGTGCCCATGGTCACGCCGGTCGATTTCCACACTCCGGACAACCTGTTGAGCCAGTGGGTGCGCAACGTGGATGTGGATCTGCTGGTCGATACCCTGGGCAACATCCCGGGCGATCTGCTGAACATCACCTTCCTGTCCATGAACCCGTATCGGTTGACCGGCCAGAAGTATCTGGACATGGTGGATCTGCTCGACGACAAGGTGAAGTTGAAGAACTTCCTGCGCATGGAGAAGTGGATTTTCGATTCGCCGGATCAGGCGGGCGAGACCTTCCGTCAATTCGCCAAGGATTTCTTCCAGAAGAACGGCCTGATCAAGGGAAGCGTCAAGATCGGCGACCGTCGGGTGGATCTGGCCAACATCACCATGCCGGTGTTGAACGTCTTCGCCACCAAGGATCATCTGGTGCCGCCGAACGCCTCCAAGGCGCTCAAGCAGTATGTGGGCAGCAGCGATTACAACGAATTCGCCTTCAACGGTGGTCACATCGGCATCTATGTGAGCGGACGCTCTCAGGCCGAAGTCCCGCCGACCATCGCCAATTGGCTCAAAGAGCGGGGTTGATCCCCATTCGCCTGGTCTGACGGCGGGCCCCCCGGCATGGGGATACGCCCGCCCCCCATCCGTGGCGCGTTTTCGGACGTTCCACGGTAACGCGAGGCCCCGGTTGTCATGCATGGATGCATGGACCGGGGCCGAGCACCCCGCCCTAAGGGGGAGAACTCCCTCACCCCCCGTACCGTGGACCTCCCTGGCGGGCGTTCCACGGTAAACTCTCCGCTGTTACATTCGCAAATTGTCGTTGTCCGCTTTTCGCATCCGTATCACAATCATGGTTTGAATGTTCATGGCCCTGACGGGCAACGGCGGGGGCACATGAGACCGCGCACTTGCGCCCATTTTCGCAAAAGACGCGAAAATGGGCTTATCGTGAAGAGCGCGCGAAAGGCAAAGTCAAAAACAGAGGCAAAAGAATGAGTCCCAAGGGCTTTGCCCTTGGATCCCACCAGGGGCCATTGGCCCCTGGACCCCGTAATTTGGGGGGGATGAATGGTTGTTTATGCATTTTCGTTCCGATACCGGAGTGGCTACCGGATCATACCGGTTTGTCCATGCGGCATCAGACTCTCTGCGCGGGGCATCCATCATGCACGGACACGGCTTCTCCTGGTATCGGTTGCGCGCCATGATGTTCAAGGAGTTCATTCAGATGCGCCGGGATCGTCTCACCTTTGCCATGATGGTGATGATTCCGATGGTGCAGTTGATCCTGTTCGGTTTTGCCATCAACTCCGACCCCAGGAATCTGCCCACCGCGATTCTGGACCGGGATCACGGTCCCTTCGGGCGTGCGCTGATGGCCCAGATGCAGGCTTCGGGCTATTTTCGGGTCACCGAAACCAGCGGGGATGAAGTCCGGATCGAGGAGAGTCTGGCGTTGGGACGGGCACAGTTCGTGGTGACGATTCCGGAAGGGTTTTCCCGTTCGGTGGCGCGGGGGGAACGTCCGGAGCTTCTGATCGAGGCCGATGCCACCGATCCCGCCGCCACCTCCAACGCCCTGGGCACGGTGACTGCCCTGGCCTGGCACGCCCTGGACCGGGAGTTGACCGGGCCGTTGTCCGGGTTGCGGGTCGGGCCGCCGCCGTTCGAGTTGAAGGTCCATCGGCGTTACAATCAGGAGGGAATCACCCAGTTCAACGTGGTGCCGGGGTTGATGGGGGTGGTGTTGACCATGACCATGGTGATCATGACGGCGTTGGGGGTGACCCGCGAGCGGGAGCGCGGCACCATGGAAAATCTGTTGGTCACCCCGTTGCGACCCGCAGAGGTGATGCTGGGCAAGATTTTGCCATATGTGGTGGTGGGTTACATCCAGATGAGTCTGATTCTGGCGGCGGCGCGGGTGATTTTCGATGTGCCGGTGGTGGGCAACCTTCTGGTGTTGATGTTGGCGAGCGTGGTGTTCATTGCCGCCAATCTGGCGGTGGGCTTCACCTTTTCGACTTTGGCGCGCAATCAGTTGCAGGCCATGCAGATGGGATTCTTCTATTTTCTGCCGAACATCCTGCTCTCCGGATTCATGTTCCCGTTTCGCGGCATGCCCGAGTGGGCGCAGAACATGGGTGAGGTTTTGCCTTTGACCCATTTTTTGCGCATTGTGCGTGGGGTGATGCTCAAGGGGAACGGGCCGATGGAGATTGTCGGCGAGGTGGGGGTGTTGGGGGTGTTCATGTTGGTGGTGAGTCTGATTGCGCTCAAGCGTTATCGTGAGACGTTGGATTGAGTTTGGGTGAATGCGGGGTGTGGGGAGTGTCCCGGTTGTGGCCGTGATCAGCCCTGCTTATCCAACACCAACGAAAAAAACAGCTCCGCCTCAGCCTGGGAACCGTCGCCATCATGACGCGCACCGGGATGCACCCGCAATCCATACCAGGCGCGCTTGCGGTGATAACACGCCAGCAACCGTTCTCCATGCCGGGAGAATTCGTTGACCGGATCATAGAGATCCTGAATCAGGAACAGCGGCGGCAGTTTTTCTTGCGCGTCGGCAAGGGCCAGCAGATCCGGAACCGAATCCAGACTCTCGCCACGCAGGAAACCATACGGATTGGCGCGATTCTCCAGACCGTAATCCTCGATCTTGGCCTTGAGATCCACCTGGGGGGCCATGACGTAAATCCCTCGACAGCCGAGCGCGATTCCGTGATGGAGCGCGCCGAAACCGCCCATGGAACTCCCCATGCAGAAAAGCGGCTGGCTGGGATCGCTCCACTCCTGCCGGATCAGGGCCTGCACCATCCCGGCCACGAAACCGTTCCCCTTCTCGCCCCAAAACCAACTCCCCTGACGCTTCCAACCAAAGGTATCCCACGGGGCGAGCAGATCGAAATGGTCGAAGGGCCGCAACGGTCCGGTGTGGAACCAGGCGTTGAAACCGTGAAAGAAGACGATCAACCCTTTCGATGCCTTTCTGGCCGGCAGGCGGGTGTAACGGATCAACCGGTCACCGTGATGGAAGACCAACGGATAGATTTTGTCGATGTTCGAGGCGTCATGCATGGAGAGGGCCTCGGCCTCGCGGGCACGACGTTGTGCGCGGGCGGCTTCGACCTCGTGGGAGACCACATCCTGGAAATAGTGGCCGGTCCGATAGTTCGCCAAAGGGACGGCTTCGGCCTGGGTGCGCAGGGCATTGAGCACCGAAAGGCGCACCGCCTCTCTCCAGCCCAGCTCGTCGGCGCGGGCACGCAACTTGCGCCCGTTGGCCAGCCATGTGCGCCAGTGGGAGCGCCAGCTGGCGATCGGTTGGCGCAGGTTCATGCCTTGTACCCCAACACCCCGCCGATGCACAACAGATCCATGTCGGCCTTCATGAAGGTGCGTACCGCGTCTTCCGGACTCTCGACGATCGGTTCGCCCTGATCGTTGAAGCTGGTGTTGAGCAGCACCGGCACCCCGGTCAGCTCCCCGAAACGGCGGATCAGGGCGGCGTAGGGACGGGTTTCACCCGCGCGCAGCACCTGGAGACGCGCGGTGCCATCCACATGCACCACCGCCGGACAGGCCTGTTTGCCCCGCTCGGTGGCCGGGGTGGTGAAGGTCATGAAATCCAGATCCGCCACCTCGGGTGGATAGGCGAAATAGGCCGGAGCATCCTCGGCCAGGGCCACCGGTGCGAAGGGACGGAACCACTCGCGATGCTTGACCCGGGCGTTGATGATGTCTTTCATCTCCGCGCGGCGCGGATCGGCCAGGATGCTGCGATTGCCCAGGGCGCGGGCGCCCATCTCGGAGGCGCCCTGAAACCAGCCGATGATTTTGCCTTCGGCCAGGGTGCGGGCCGCAGTCTCGATCACATCTCCATCGCGCATCACCCGCAGACCGGCCTTGCGCATGGCCGCCTCGGCCTGTTTGTCCGAAAAGGCGTGACCGCAAAAGACCGAATCGAGCTTGAAAAAGCGCGGCTCGCCGAGCACCTGGTGGAGATAATACAGGGCGGCACCCAGTCCGATCCCCCGGTCCGAGGCCATGGGCAGGGGGAAGATGCGTCGATACCCCTGTTCCAGCAGCTTGCCGTTGAGCGAGGAGTTCATCACCACCCCGCCCCCCAACACCAGATCGGATTCGCCGGTGCGCTTGCGGGCGATGTCGCACAGACGACCGGCTACGTTCTCGAGCATTTTTTGGACGCTGGCGGCCAGGTTCATGTGTTCCTGGGTGATCGGTTCCGGATCGATGCGCCGGGAGAGGTGTTCATCGAGAAAATCGTTGTTCATCAACAGGCTGTTCAGATATCCGCCCTCGACCGCCAGACGCGATACCTCGGTGCGCAGTTGATCGCCCAGGCGTATCAGACCGCTGGGCAGGATTTCGATCTGCTCCATGTAGCGTTCGAACAGGGTGGGTTCGCCGTAGGGGGCCAACCCCTGGGTCTTCCCCTCGGCCCCATATCCGCCCAGTCCGAGATGATAGGTGGCGCGGGTGTACTCCAGGCCGATGCTGTTCTGGTCGTCGAGCCGCTCCAGAACCTCGATGGAGTTGCCGCGGCCATGGGCCAGAAGACCGCTGGCGCCATCGCCGAAGCCGTCCAGCGTGACGATGGCGGCAGAGTCGTATCCGGACGCGAAAAACGCTCCCGCCGCATGACAAAGATGGTGATCGGCCTCGATGTAGCGCTTTTTGGAGCCGATTCGCTCCTTGAGCCACGCCTTGCAGGGGAACGGGTCGGCATGACCGAACACCACCACGTCGATGTGACGCAAACCGATGTCCAGGGCCTTGAGACACACCTCGATCGGGGCCAACAGATCGTCATCCTCGCGGATGACGTGATGCTTGCGCCTGGAGAGCCGCTCGGCCTCGAACATGGCCACCCGACGCCCCTTCACGTCGATGATGGCGCAGTTGTAATCGTGCATGAAACCGCCGATGCCCAGGATGAACATATCGATGCCTCAGAATCTTGAAAAGTACCCGCATGTCGGACCTGCGGTCCCATGATTCATGATGCGATCAATCCAGGGGGGAAGTCAAATTTTCATGATGGAGGAGAATCCAACCCCGTATCTCTCCATGACAAGTGCGCCATGGTAAGAAAATTCCTTGCTCCTCCGCGCCCTGGTCTGGTTGAATCGCCGTGGATCGGATGGCCTGGGTGCATGAAATTCCGATCTGGCGGCGAGATCGCGCATCGAGCTCCCGCTCTCGCCCCTTCGCCATTGTCTTCCGGGAGATGGATCGTGAATGCCTTGTCGGTGCCTGAAGATCCGGCGGTGGTGCTGGTCGATGATGATCCCGACATCCTGATGCTCGCCTCACACATGCTGCGTGGCGCCGGAGTCGGCGAGATCATCACCCTGGAGCAGAGTCGCGAGCTGTTGCCCCTGATGGCCCGGCGCGAGGTTTCCGCCGTGGTGTTGGATCTGCACATGCCCACCCTGGGTGGCGCCAGGCTGCTGCCGCAGATCGTGCAGCACCATCCCGACACGCCGGTGATCGTCATGACCGCCACCGAGGAGGTCTCCACCGCGGTCGGCTGCATGAAGGATGGCGCCTTCGATTTTCTGATCAAGCCGGTTGAAGAGAATCGTTTCGTCGCTTGTGTGAAAAAGGCCCTGGAGTGGCGGGATCTGCGGCGTCAGGTGGGCGCCCTGAAACGCTCCCTGCTCACCGGGCGGCTCGAGCATGCCGATGCCTTTGCCGCGATCGTCACCGTCAGTCCCAAAATGCGTGCCGTGTTCGGATATGTGGAAGCGATCGCTTCCACCGGCGAGCCGGTGTTGATCACCGGTGAGACCGGCGTGGGCAAGGAGTTGATCGCCGAGGCGTTGCATCGCATCAGCGGGCGCGGTGGCGAACTGGTCTCGGTCAACGCGGCGGGATTGGACGACTCCCTCTTCTCCGACACCCTGTTCGGTCACAAGAAAGGGGCCTATTCGGGCGCGGACGACTCCCGCACCGGCCTGATCGCCAAGGCCGGACGTGGCACGTTGTTCCTCGACGAGATCGGGGATCTGGGTCAGACCTCCCAGGTCAAGTTGTTGCGTCTGTTGCAGGAGCGCAAATACTACCCTCTGGGTTCGGACGTGGCCAAGGTCAGCGAGGCGCGCATTCTGTGCGCCACCCATCGCGATCTGGATGCCATGATGGACGAGGGGCGGTTTCGTTCGGATCTCTATTTCCGGCTCCAGGTGCATCGGGTCGAGATCCCCCCCTTGCGTGAACGGCCCGAGGATATCGCCCTCCTGGCGCGTCATTTTCTGGTTGAGGCGGCCCGGAGTCTGAATCGCGAGGTGCCCGAGGCGCCGCCGATGTTGTTCACGTTGTTGGCTTCCGGTTCTTTTCCCGGCAATGTCCGGCAGTTGCGATCGATGATCTTCGATGCCGTGGCGCGTGGGAGCGACGGCGAGGTGTCGTTGGAGTCGATTCGCCGGTCGTTGCGGGCTTCATCCGGGAACGGGGTGGAAAAGGGGACGGGCGCGGTGGTCGTGCCAATCGATGGAGAGGGGATCTTTCGGGGATTGAGTGGTCGTCTGCCCACCTTGAAGGAGGTGGAGCGTGACTTGATCGCCGAGGCGTTGCATCGTTCGGGCGGCAATCAGGGGATGGCGGCCACCTATTTGGGGATCTCCCGGCAGGCGCTCAATCAGCGTTTGCGCAAGAAGCGGGAAGGCGAGGGGGAAGGTGAGGGGTGAGCGGGTATGAGGTGGAGCCCGTGAGGGGGTTCCCTTTCGTCATGCCCGTTACCGTGGAACTCCCGAAGGGAGGTCCATGGTAACGGGGGGTGAGCCATCATGCCCTTTTGCCGGTGGAATCCACCGGCAGGTCAAGCAAGCGACAACCGATCCACCTCCCCGAGAACGGCGGCGGCGTGTCCGGCGGTCTTGACCGATGGATAGACCTTGCGGACCACCCCATGGCCATCGACGATGAAGGTGGAACGGACGATGCCCATGTAGACCTTGCCGTAATTTTTCTTCTCCTGCCAGGCGCCGAAGGCTTCGCACAAGGCGCCGTCGGTATCGCTCAGCAGGGTGAATTGCAGGTTGTATTTGGTGCAGAAGCTGACATGGGATTTGATCGAATCCTTGGAGACGCCGATCACCGTGAACCCCTTCGCGGCGAATTCCGCGCCGAGGGTCTGGAAATCGTTGGCCTCGACCGTGCAGCCGGGGGTGTTGTCTTTGGGATAGAAGTAGATGACCGCCCCTTTTGCACCCAGGCGTTGCCGGAGCGGCAGGGATTGATCGTTCTGATCCGGAGCGCTCAGGTCCGGGATGGTGTCGCCGGGTTGCAGCATGGCGGAAGTCTCCTTTTTGATCGGTTCATTCCAAGGCCGCGCGCCGCGTTTTTTCGCAAAAGGCGCGAAAAAACGCTTTGTTTGTGGAGCGCGCTACAATCGCAGGCATAATTATAAGGTTTTGCCTGATCACTTAAATCTGGAATCGTGCCGCCACATGATCCCTGCAATAATGGGGCTCTGGTGACCTGGTTTCTTTGGCGCGCCCGGCAGGGGTCGAAAAGTCTTTCAGTTCTTTTTTCTGTAGACAGTGGATTTCCGATGATATCTGTCCGCTTTTGTCAATGCGACATACGATAGCCCAGGATGCCTGCAAAGACAAGAGAGCAGCCGATGTCTGTTCATGCCCGATTGACCGTTGATGACAAAAAATGTTCTACTGAGATTCGTGACGCACTCTTGACCATCTTTGAGGATAGCCAATCCCCCCATGAATCAATCCTCTCTCTCTGCCCTCGTCTGGTCCGTCGCTGATCTGCTGCGTGGTGATTACAAACAGGCTGAATATGGTCGGGTCATCCTGCCCATGACGGTGCTGCGTCGTCTGGATTGCGTGTTGGCCTCCACCAAGGCCGCCGTACTGGTCGAGCATGCGGAGCGCCAGAAGCAGGGATTGAACCCGGAACCCTTCGTGCTGCGCAAGGCGGGTCAGAGTTTCTACAACATCTCGCCGATGGACATGACCCGGCTGATGGGGGATTCGGACCACATCAAGGAGAATCTGTTCGGTTATCTCAATGGCTTCTCACCAGCCGTGCGGGATGTGTTCGAGCGGTTCGAGTTCCACACCCAGATTGAACGGCTGGCCAAGAGCGGCTTGCTCTATCAGGTGGTGGAGCGGTTCTCCGGGTTTGACCTGCACCCGGAGTCGGTCAGCAACTATCAGATGGGGTTGGTGTTCGAGGAGCTGATTCGCAAATTCGCTGAACTCTCCAACGAGACCGCCGGGGAGCACTTCACCCCGCGTGAGGTCATCCGCTTGATGGTCAATCTCCTGTTCATCGAGGATGACCAGGTGTTGGCCACTCCGGGTGTGGTGCGCACCCTCTACGACCCCACGGCGGGTACGGGCGGCATGTTGTCGATTGCCGGAGAGTATCTGGAGGAGCACAACCCCCAAGCCCGCTTGACGGTCTTCGGTCAGGAGTTGAACCCCGAATCCTATGCCATCTGCAAGGCGGATATGCTTATCAAGGGGCAGGATGTGACCAACATCGTCTTCGGCAACACCCTGTCGGACGACGGACACCCGCACAAGCGGTTTGACTACATGCTCTCCAACCCGCCATTCGGGGTGGAGTGGAAGAAGGTCGAAAAAGAGGTACGCAAGGAGCACGAATCCCAGGGGTACAACGGGCGGTTTGGTCCGGGTCTACCGAGAGTATCGGATGGTTCCATGCTCTTTCTGCTGCATCTCATCTCCAAGATGCGTCCTGTGGCCGATGGGGGCAGCCGTTTCGGCATCGTGTTGAACGGCTCACCCCTGTTCACCGGCGGGGCTGGCAGTGGCGAGAGCGAAATCCGGCGCCATGTGCTGGAGAATGACTTGTTGGAAGCCATCATCGCCCTGCCCACCGACATGTTCTACAATACCGGCATTTCAACTTATATCTGGATAGTCAGCAACCGCAAGCCCGAGCCGCGCAAGGGCAAAGTGCAGTTAATCGATGCCAGCGGGATGTGGCAGAAGATGCGCAAGAGCCTGGGTTCCAAGAGGAAGGAGCTGTCGGACGAGCACATTGAGGCCATCACCCGGCTGTTCGGTTCCTTCACCGAGGATGAAAGCGACGGCAGACCCATCAGCCGGATATTCAAGAACGAGGCGTTTGGCTATCGGACCATCACCGTGGAGCGACCGGAACTGGATGCGTCTGGCAAGATAGTCCTGGGTCAGAAGGGCAAGCTCAAAGGCAAGCCCATGCCGGACTCCTCTTTGCGGGATACCGAGAATGTGCCGTTGACCGAAGATGTGACGGTGTACTTCCAAGGCGAGGTACTGCCCCACGCTCCTGATGCCTGGATTGACCACGACAAGACCAAAATCGGCTACGAAATCCCCTTCAACCGTCATTTCTACGTCTTCCAGCCGCCAAGGTCGCTGGAAGCCATTGATGCGGATTTGCAGGAAGTCGTGGGTCGGATTCAGGCAATGTTGAGGGAGATTGTCTGATGAGCTTCCAACGCTATGCCGAATACAAGGATTCCGGGGTGGAGTGGTTGGGGGAGGTGCCGGAGCATTGGGAAATGTGTAAAACAAAATTTCTTTTCAATTTAATGAAACGACAGCCAAGAGATGAGGATAAAATTGTAACTGCATTCCGAGACGGCACTGTTACTCTCCGCGAAAATAGACGAACTGAAGGTTTTACTTATGCACTGCAAGAAATTGGTTACCAGGGAGTCCGCACAGGAGACCTTGTAATTCATGCAATGGATGCGTTTGCCGGAGCAATTGGGGTATCAGACTCTAATGGCAAGTCAACACCTGTTTACTCTGTATGTAAACCTATAGATGCTGTCAATGCTTGGTATTATGGGCGATTACTGAGACACATGGCTCTAAGTGGCTATGTGTCTTCACTAGCGAAGGGGATTCGAGAACGCTCAACGGAATTCCGATGGGTTGAAGCTGGAAACGTTGCGCTTCCTTTCCCTCCACTCCCCGAACAATCCGCCATCGCCGCCTTCCTCAACCGTGAGACCGGCAAAATCGATGCCCTGGTGGCCGAGCAGGAAAAACTTATTGTCTTGCTGAAAGAGAAACGCCAAGCCGTCATCTCCCACGCCGTCACCAAGGGGTTGAACCCCGATGCGCCGATGAAGGATAGCGGGATTGAGTGGCTGGGTATGGTGCCGGAGCATTGGGAGGTAAAACGATTTAAAGATGTATGCAGCGAAATTGTGGACTGCAAGAACAGGACACCAGAAGAAAACGAGCAAGGTAAGTATTTTGTAGTACGCACATCTTGCATAAAGGATGGGCGTTTTGACACATCTCAGGGCTATTTCACAGATTATGATAATTTTGTCGAATGGACAAAAAAGGGAGTGCCTCAAGCAGGTGATATCTTGTTTACGAGAGAAGCGCCCGCTGGTGAAGCCTGCATATCACCTGCTGATATACCTTTCTGCCTTGGGCAAAGGATGATGTATTTGCGTCCTGATAACAACAAAATAACATCGAAATATTTAATGCTATCAGTATACGGCCCTCTAGCCAGAGAATCTATACAATCAAAATCCAAAGGTAGTACAGTTGGACATTTGCGAGTTGGAGAAGTTGGGGAACTGCCTTGTATTGTACCATCTGTTACCGAACAGAAAGAAATAGTAACCTATATTGATAATTTGAACGATAGAATCGATTCCCTAACCCTCGAAGCCCAACGCGCCATCGACCTCCTGAAAGAACGCCGCTCCGCCCTGATATCCGCTGCCGTGACCGGCAAAATCGATGTGCGGGAATTGACCGCAAAGGAGCACTGATGCACTCACTGACGCCTGAATATCTATCCAGGTTGAGCATGCCACCCCGTTTGATTCGTTTGGTGGCGGCATTGACCGAATATCGGGGGAAGCAGACCTTGTGGGCACAGACCAAGCCTGAAGTGCTCAAACATCTGCGACAGATGGCGCTGATCGAGAGTGTCGAGTCTTCCAGTCGCATGGAAAATGTGGAAGTCAGGCCAAAAGCCCTGATTCGGATCGTGCGCAAGGGCGCCGAACCCGCCCCCCATGATCGTTCCCAAACCGAATTGGCGGGCTACCGAACCGCATTGGAGCTGATTCATAAAAATGCTGCGGAAATGCCACCAACCGTCAATCATGTACGCCAACTGCATCACGAGCTGATGCGCTATACCCCATCGGGAGGCGGCAACTATAAACAAGCCTCCAACGATATCGTCGAAAGGGATGCCACTGGCGCGACCATCCGCATCCGCTTGCGAACGGTTGAACCAGCTTTGACGGAAACCGCCATGTTTGGCTTACACGACAACTTGGCTGGCGCATTGGATGCCGGTGAGGTCGAACCGCTCCTTCTGATTCCACTTTATATCCATGATTTCCTGTATATCCATCCGTTCTCGGATGGTAATGGGCGTGTGGCACGTCTGATGACCATTCTACTATTGTATCGGATGGGTTTCGAGATTGGCCGCTATATCAGCCTGGAACGGTTGATAGAAGAGAGCAAGGCCAGTTATTACGATAGCCTCTCCCTCTCAGATGCCTTATGGGCCACTGGTGAACACAATCATGTTCCCTTTACCGAATACCTGTTGGGCATCATGCTGGCTGCCTACCGGGAATTGGAAGAAAGCACGGCCATTGATCTGGAGCACGGTGCGCGAACACGCATGGTGGAAAGGGCTGTGGAATCTTTACCGGTTGAATTCCGTTTGGCGGACGTGGAGAAGCGTTGCCCAATAGTCGGGCGTGACACGATTCGCAGTGCGTTAACAAAGTTGAAAAATGAAGGAAAAATTGTCAGTGTAGGCCGGGGGCCAGCTGCTGGTTGGCGAAGGATCTCGTAATGCAAACAATGGATGAAACTTCGTTGAATGGATTAATTACGGGGTATTTAATCCATTATGCTGTTACAAAAGAATGTTGACGGTTAACGACCAGAAACCAAGGGTCCGAATGAATCTGCATCGTGAAATCGCCTTCGAGAACGACATCTGCCACCATCTGGCCGCCCATGGCTGGTTGTATGATGCCGACGACGCCAGCCGCTATGACCGGAAACGTGCCCTCTTCCCTGCCGATGTGTTGACCTGGGTGCAGACAACCCAGCCCAAGGCGTGGGAAGCCCTGGTGAAGAATCATGGTGCATCCGCTGAAACGACCCTGCTGGAGCGCATCCGCAAGCAGCTCGATGACCGGGGCACCTTGGATGTGTTGCGTCACGGGGTGGAACTGCTGGGCGTGCGTCAGCCATTGACCCTGGCGCAGTTCAAACCGGCTCTGGCGATGAATCCCGAATTGCAAGCCCGCTATCAGGCCAACCGGCTGCGGGTGGTGCGTCAGGTGCGCTACTCGGTCCATAACGAAAACGCCCTGGACCTGGTGCTGTTTGTGAACGGCCTTCCTGTCGCCACGGTAGAACTTAAAAGCGATTTCACCCAATCGGTGCAGGATGCGGTGGACCAGTACCGCTTTGACCGCCAACCACGCCCCAAAGGGCAAAGTGCGGCAGAGCCACTGCTGGAGTTCCCACGAGGGGCGTTGGTCCATTTCGCGGTCAGCAACTCGGAAGTACGCATGACCACCAAACTGCAAGGGGCTGCCACCCGTTTTCTACCGTTTAATCAGGGTGACGACGGAGGCAAAGGCAATCCACCCAACCCCAACGGCCACAAAACCGCCTATCTGTGGGAATCGGTGTGGGCGTTCGACTCCTGGCTGGAGATTCTGGGGCGCTTTCTGGTGGCCCACAAGGACAGCAAGAAAAAAATCAGCGGGGTGATTTTTCCGCGCTTCCATCAACTCGATGTCACCCGGCAACTGGTGGCCTCGGTCCTGACCGAACCACCTGGACAGAAATATCTGATTCAACACTCGGCAGGGTCAGGCAAAACCAACTCCATCGCCTGGACCGCACACTTCCTGGCCGATTTGCACGACGAACAGCACAACAAGCTGTTTGACTCGGTGCTGGTGGTCAGTGACCGCACCGTATTGGATGCCCAACTGCGCGAGGCCATCGATGGCTTCGAACGCACCTCCGGCGTGGTCGCCACCATCACCGGCGAGCATCAAAGCAAAAGCAGCGAACTGGCCAAGGTGCTCTCCAGCGGCAAGAAAATCGTGGTCTGCACCATTCAGACCTTTCCCTTCGCCCTGGCGGCAGTCGAAGAGCTGGCGGCCACCAAAGGCAAACGGTTCGCGGTCATCGCCGATGAGGCCCACTCCTCCCAGACCGGCACCTCAGCCGCCAAACTCAAGCAGGTACTCTCGGTCGAAGAACAGCTTGAACTCGATGATGGGGGAGAAATCAGCCTCGATGACCTGCTGGCCGCCCAGATGTCTGCCCGTGCCACGAATTCACAAATCACCTATATCGCCTTCACCGCCACGCCCAAAGCCAAGACCCTGGAGATTTTTGGACGCCGACCCGACCCCTCACAACCCGCCTCGGCCACCAATCTGCCCGCGCCGTTTCATGTCTACTCCATGCGCCAGGCGATTGAAGAGGGGTTTATTCTTGATGTCTTGAAGAACTATACCCCCTACAAGCTGGCGTTCCGGCTGGCCCATGAGGGCAAGGAGTGGGACGAGAAACAGGTGGAACGCAGCGAGGCCATGAAAGGCATCATGCGTTGGGTGCGTCTGCACCCCTACAACATCAGTCAGAAGGTGCAGGTGGTGGTCGAGCACTTCCGCGAGAATGTGGCACCTCTCCTGGATGGCCACGCCAAGGCCATGGTGGTGGTGGGCAGTCGCATCGAGGCGGTGCGCTGGAAACAGGCCATCGACCAATACATCCAGAACTCCGGCTATGCGCTGGGCACCCTGGTCGCCTTCTCAGGAGAGGTGAAGGACCAGGAATCCGGCGATGACCCCTTCACCGAAACCAGTACCACGCTCAATCGAAATCTGCGTGGACGCGACATCCGGGAAGCCTTCGCAACCACGGAGTACCAAATCCTGCTGGTCGCCAATAAGTTTCAGACCGGCTTCGACCAGCCGCTGTTGTGCGGCATGTATGTGGATAAGCGTTTGGCGGGCATCCAGGCAGTGCAAACCCTCTCCCGCCTGAACCGCGCTCATCCGGGCAAGGATACAACTTACATTCTCGATTTCGTGAACGACCCGGAAGAGATTCTGGCAGCATTCAAAACTTATCATCAGACAGCGGAACTGGCCGCTGTCACCGACCCCAATCTGGTCTACGACCTGAAAGCCACCCTCGATGCCACAGGGTTCTACGACGAACCCGAGGTGGAACGGGTGGTAACTGTCGAAATAAACCCCAACGCCTCACAAGCCCAACTGGCCGCAGCCCTTGAGCCGGTAGCCGACCGACTTCTGAAGCGCTACAAGAGCGCCTTGACCAGTTTGCAGGAAGCCCGTGCCACTCAAGACCCCCAAGCCGAGCAGACCGCCCAGGATGAACTTAACGTGCTGCTCTTGTTCAAGCGCAACCTGGGTGCCTTCTTAAGGGCGTATGTGTTTCTTTCCCAACTCTTCGACTACGCCAACACCGCGTTGGAGAAACGGGCCATCTTCTTCAAGCGTCTGTTGCCCCTGTTGGAATTCGGGCGGGAACGGGAAGGGGTTGACCTCTCCCAAGTGACCTTGACCCATCACAAACTTAAAGACCAGGGGAAGCGCACTCTGCCCCTGCATGAAGGTGAAGTTGATAAGTTACAACCCATGACCGCAACCGGCAGCGGTGAGGTCCAGGAGAAAGAGAAGGTGCTGCTGGCGGAAATCATCCAAAAGGTCAACACCCTGTTTGATGGCGAGTTGTCCGATGACGACAAGCTGATTTACGTTAACCATGTTCTGAAGGGCAAATTGCTGGAATCCGAAATTCTGGTCCAGCAGGCGGCCAACAACACCAAGGAGCAGTTCTCCAACTCCCCAGACCTTGGTACCGAGTTGATGAACGCCATCATGGATGCTTTCGCTGCCCACAGCACCATGAGCAAACAGGCGCTGGACTCCGAGAAGGTCCGCCACGGATTGCGGGAAATCCTGTTGGGACCGGCGAATCTGTATGAGGCACTGAGGTCGCGCAGTGCCGCTGGGTAGCCCAATATCCATAACCTTCATCATACCTCAGCAGCATGGTTGGTGACTGGTGGAGTACCGTTGGTGGAAGTGCGCGATATTTTAGGGCACAAAACGATTCAGATGACCAAGAGATATGCGCATCTGGCTCCAGAAAATCTACGGATTTCCATGGCCCGCTTGAAGTGGATGTCACGTTTTAGTTACGATGCTGGGGATGAGAAGGCCAAAACAGTGCCATAATAATTGATTTCTTTGGCGCGCCCGGCAGGGGTCGAACCTGCAACCACCGGCTTAGAAGGCCGATGCTCTATCCATTGAGCTACGGGCGCGTACGTACAGAGGGGCGAAGCTCCCGGCCATCCCGGTTGCGTTGTACGCTTGAGGCCATGCTAACTTGCACCTCCGTACCGTGGACCTCCCTTCGGGAGTTCCAACGGGAAGGGACGGGGCCGCGTGGAGAGAAAAAATGGTCGGGGCGAGAGGATTCGAACCTCCGGCCCTCGGCACCCAAAGCCGATGCGCTACCAGACTGCGCCACACCCCGACTGACCTGGCGGGAGCGGAGAACAACCCCGCCAGCCAAGAACATTCCCGCGCGGAAGCTCTTCGAAAATCGTTGCCTGCTGGGGGAGAACCCCCGCACCTTTGCTCCGGGAAGCTCCCTTCGGGCGTTCCCTGGAGAAAAAAGCAGAAAATGGTAACCCAAAACCGGTTCCTTGGGCAATAGTTCAAGCGTGAAAAAGAGGCGGACTTTTTTTTGAAACATGGCACGGAGCGATGGCAATCCGGCAATTTTGGAGCTATAATGATCGATTGCGGCGGCTTGGGTCGAATGAGAGCCGCGCGCGGCGACTCGCGGCACTCGAAGCGGAACCATTGAAACGGCTTTCATGAAGATCGTCATCGTCGGCTTGAGCCACAAAACCGCGCCCGTGGCCGTTCGGGAACGCCTCGCCTTTTCCAACGAGGAGCTGCCCGGATGTCTGGCCGAATTGCGTGACATGCCCGGTCTGCGCGAGGTGGCGCTGCTTTCCACCTGCAACCGCGTGGAGATCTATGCCGCCGGACCCCAACCCGACAAAACCGCGGCCTCGATCCGCGCCTGGCTCGTCCAGAACCGCGCTCTGGAGGCCGAACAGCTCGAAGCCCATCTTTATCAGCTCGATGACCGCGACGCGGTTCGTCACGGCTTTCGCGTTGCCGCCAGTCTCGACTCCCTGGTGGTTGGCGAGGCCCAGATCCTCGGTCAGATGAAACAGGCCTATCAACTCGCCAACGAAGCCGCCACCTCTGGCGCGATCCTCGAGAAGTTTTTCCAGCACGCCTTTCATGCCGCCAAACAGGTGCGCAACGAAACCGGCATTGCCCGCAATCCGGTCTCCATCGCTTCGGCGGCGGTGTCGCTGGCGCGCCGCATCTTCGGGGATCTCAAAGGGTGTCGTTGTCTTCTGATCGGCGCGGGCGAAATGTGCGAACTGGCCGCGCGACATCTCGTGACCGACGGGGTTTCCATTCTGGTTGCCAACCGCACTTTGTCGCGCGCCGTGGCTCTGGCCGATGCCTTTGGCGGCGATGCCTTTGTGCTTTCGGATCTCGAGGCCCATCTCGACAAAGCCGACATCATCCTCTCTTCGACCGGGGCTACCGGACATGTGGTCACCGCTTCGATGATCAAGGCCGCCTTGAAAAAACGGCGTCAGAAACCCCAATTCCTCATCGACATTGCCGTGCCGCGGGATCTGGATCCAGCCATCGGCGATCTGGACAACGCCTATCTGTACGACATTGATGATCTGACCCGGATCGTCGAAAATAACCTCAAGGACCGTGGACGCGAGATGACCGCCGCCGAGGTGATCGTGGAGCAACGCTGTCTGGAGTTCATGCGCTGGCTCGAAACCTTGGATCTGGCTCCGGTTCTGACCGCGTTGCGCGAGAAACTCGAGGGGATCCGCGATCAGGAGGTGGCCCGAACCCTGGCCTCCTGGCCCGACATCTCCCCGGACGAACAAAAGCGGATCGAGCAACTTGGTCGGCTGCTGGTCAACAAAATCCTGCATGCGCCGTTGAGTCGCCTGCGGCATCTGGCTGCCGAACCGGATGGGGATCTTTACGTGGACGCGGCGCGTCAGCTGTTTCAATTGGATCGGACGTGATGGCATGAGCGATTCGTTGTTGCGGAAATTCGATACCTTGCGGCGTCGCCATGCCGAGTTGAGCGCCTTGCTGGGACAGCCTGCCACCCGCGAGAATCCCAGTGAATTCGCCCGATTGAGCAAGGAGTTCTCGGATCTCGACCCGCTGGTCGAGGCGTGGCTCGCTTATTTGCAACTTGAGGAGGAGATTCGCGACACCGAGGCCATGCTGGAGGATCCCGAAAGCGATCCGGAGATGAAACGGCTGGTGCGCGAGGAGGTGGATCGGCTCAAATCCCGTTTGGAAGAGAAAATCCCGGAATTGGAGTTGTTGTTGATCCCCAAGGATCCCCACGAGGGGCGCAACGTGATCCTGGAGATCCGTGCCGGCACTGGTGGCGAGGAGGCGGCGTTGTTTGCCGGCGATCTGATGCGCATGTACGGGCGTTTCGCCGAACAGAACCGTTGGCGTCTGGAACCCTTGTCGAGCAGTCCGACCCCTTTGGGCGGTTTCAAGGAGGTGATCGTCATGATCTCCGGCAAGGGGGCCTGGTCTTCTTTCAAGTTCGAATCCGGGGTTCATCGGGTGCAACGGGTTCCGGTCACCGAGGCGGGTGGACGCATTCACACGTCGGCTTGCACTGTGGCGGTGCTGCCTGAGGCGGACGAGGTGGAGGTGGTCATCAACGAGCGCGACGATTTGCGCATCGACGTGTTCCGTTCTTCCGGACCTGGCGGGCAGAGTGTCAACACCACCGATTCGGCGGTGCGCATCACCCATCTTCCCACCGGCATCACCGTCACCTGTCAGGACGAAAAGTCTCAGCACAAAAACAAGGCCCAGGCTTTGAAGGTGCTCAAGGCGCGGTTGTTCGACATGGAGCAGCGTGCCGTCGATGATGAGCGTTCCCGCGACCGACGCGATCAGGTTGGTTCCGGGGACCGTTCGGAGCGGATCCGCACCTACAATTTTCCGCAGAATCGCATTACCGATCATCGGATCAATCTGACGTTGCACAAGCTTGACAGTGTGATGCAAGGGGAGTTGCGTGAAATGGTCACCTCGCTGCTTGCGCATCATCAGGCAGAACAGTTGGCACGCATGGCCGAGGAGTGACCCAACCATGATACGCTCCACCGCGATTCGAATTGGCTTGGCCTGGTTGCTTGGCATCGGAACGTGGTTGACGAGCGACATGGTTCTGGCCAAGAGTTTTCGTCAATCGGCTTACATTGCCAACGCCTATTTTTCGGATCGCATGGTGCAGAAGGGTGAGACCATGCAGCCGATGTCGGTGGTCAAGACTCTGCGCACCAACACCAATGGCATGGCTGGTTATTTTGTGCTTGATCTGGTATTGACCGTGCGTGGGGAGCATCATTTCAAGGTGGATGTTTTGGATCAGGATGGCAAGGTGGTTACCCGGCTTGACTATCCTCCGGTGAAGGTTACCAAGGAGGATCATTTGCCCATGTATACTGCTGCTGGCGCCATTACCGGCAAGTTTACGCCGGGGTTGTGGTTTTTCAAGGTGTATGATCAGCTTGACCGGAAAAAGTGGGAGCATCTTGGTACTTTTGGGGTATTGGTGGCTTTGCCGGCGGGTGAGTAGGGGGGTGGGGGATTCAGAATCTCCATTGTTGCAGGGGTCCGGGGACCGCAAGGTCCCCGGCGGAGGTTCGGAGGCAGAGCCTCCGAGGTTTGGTCTTTTGTCTTTTGTCTTTTGTCTTTTGTCTTTTGTCTTTGATTTTTTGTCTTTGGTCTTTTGGCGCGCTCTTCAAAAAAGCGATTTTCACGTTTTTTGTGAAAATCGCTGCGCGCAGCCTTGGCTGCGGGAACGTTTCGCGCCTTTGGCGAAACGTTCCCGCGAACATGGCCCCCAAGCAGGCCGCCGGAGGCGGCTCGCCTTCCGAGGGCGATTCGCCCCCTCCATTGCCCTGGCGGGCAACGGAGGGGGCACATGGGACGGCGCGCGCTGCGCACTTTTTCGCAAAAAACGCGAAAAAGTGCTTATCGTGTAAAGCGCGCGAAAGGCAAAAGAAAAAGTCCCAAGGGCTTCGCCCCTGGACCCTACCAAGGGCTTCGCCCCTGGACCCTACCAAGGGCTTCGCCCCTGGACCCTACCAAGGGCTTCGCCCCTGGACCCTACCAAGGGCTTCGCCCCTGGACCCCACCAGGGGCCATTGGCCCCTGGACCCTACCAGGGGCTTCGCCCCTGGACTCCGCCAGGATCTTCGCCCCGGATCCTACCAGGAGCTTCGCCCCTGGATTCTACTCCATGTGAGAATCCTGAATGGTTTTTGCACCTGGCCCCTGAATTCCACGAACAATGGATGACACCAAATCGTCATCAACCACTGGAGAAAAATATGTCGCGTTCCGAAGAACTGTTTCTCAAGGCAAAAACCATGATTCCCGGCGGGGTCAACAGCCCGGTGCGCGCCTTCAAGTCGGTAGGCGGTACCCCACCCTTCATCCGCTCCGGCCAGGGCGCCCACATCACCGACGTGGACGGCAAGGTCTATATCGATTATGTCGGTTCCTGGGGTCCGCTGATCGTTGGCCATACCCACCCCCACGTCGTGGAGGCCATCTGTCGCGCCGCGGAAAATGGCTGCTCGTTCGGAGCCCCTACAGAGGCGGAAATCACCCTCGCCGAACGAATCATCGAACGGTTTCCTGGCATGGAAATGGTGCGCCTGGTCAACTCCGGCACCGAGGCGGTGATGAGTGCCATCCGTCTCGCCCGCGCCGCTACCGGACGCGACGTGCTGGTGAAATTCGAAGGGTGCTATCACGGCCATGCCGATGGGCTGCTGGTGGCGGCGGGATCGGGCCTGGCCACCTTCGGCGTGCCTACCTCGCCGGGTATCACCCGCGCCGCCGCCCGTGACACACTGGTTCTTCCCTTCAACGATCTGACGGCGGTGGAAACCCTGTGGGCCGAACGCGGCAACGAAATCGCGGCGGTGATCGTCGAACCGGTGGCCGGCAACATGGGATGCGTGTTACCCCTGCCCGGTTTTCTCGAGGGGCTGCGGAACGTCTGCGACACGCATGGTTCGTTGTTGATCTTCGATGAGGTGATGACCGGGTTGCGGGTGGATCGCGGTGGAGCCCAAACCCTCTACAACATTCGTCCGGATTTGACCACGCTGGGAAAGATCATCGGTGGAGGATTGCCGGTCGGCGCCTACGGAGGTCCGGCCAAATGGATGGAGATGATCGCTCCGGCTGGCCCGGTCTATCAGGCCGGTACCTTGTCCGGCAATCCGCTGGCGGTCGCCGCCGGTCTGGCGACTCTGGATCTGCTCGACGCGCCCGGCGCCTATGCCACGCTGGCAGCCAAGACCCGGTATCTGGTCAAGGGGTTGGATCAGGTGATGTGCGCCAACAACATTCCTTGTCTGATCAACCATGTGGGATCGATGTTCGGGCTGTTCTTCACCAGTGCCCAGACGGTCGCCAACTTTACGGATGTCTCCAACGGTGACATCAATCGGTTCAACCTCTGGTTCCATGGCATGCTGCAAGAGGGGATCTATCTGGCACCGAGTGCCTTCGAGGCGGGATTCGTGTCGTTGGCCCACGAGGAGACGATGTTGGATCAAACCTTGACCATGGCCGAACGGGTGGCCGGACAGCTGCGCGCGGCGTAATGAGGCTGTTTGACGCAAGCCGATGCGGACCATGGATGGCCCGCCAAAGTGCAACAGCCATTTTGTAACGATTCAGGCCCCCTTATGTACCCCCTCCGTTGCCCGCCAGAGCCATAGAGGACACATGGCTCGCGGAAGACGAGTTGCCTCCGGCGGCATGACTCCGGGCCATGTTCGCGACATCGTTTCGCCAAAGGCGCGAAACGATGCCGCAGTCAAGGCGGCGCGCAGCGTTTTTTCGCAAAAAAGCGCGAAAAAACGCTTTTTTTGAAGAGCGCGCTCAAAAGCAAACGTCAAAAACCAAACCTCGGAGACTCCGTCTCCGAACCTCTGCCGGGGACCTTCGGTCCCCCGTCCCCTGCAAGAGTGGGGTCCTGAATAGCTATAAAGGGGGGTGGGGAGCTCCCTACGCCACTTTTTCGAAATCGTGTGCGTTTGGTGATTCCAGCCATGGAATCACCAAACAGCCTCTCAGAAGTGACTGGTATCGTCCGCCGCCGTCATGCCCTTGGGCAACGCATGGGCAATTCCCTTGTGACAATCGATGCAGGTCTTGTCCTTGGAAAAACCACGCTCGTGGAAATCAAACGCCCGCGCACCCTGCCGCGTGAAGTCCATGGACTTGAAGTCGTGACAGTTGCGACACTCGCGGGAATCGGTGCTCTTCATGGTCTGCCAGACATTGCGCGCCAACTCCAACCGCTTGCCCTCGAACTTCTCCGGCGTGTCGATCGTCCCCTTGAACTTGTGCCACAACTCGTTGCTCGCCTGAATCTTGCGCACGATCATGTGCTGCCAGGCCTTGGGCACATGACAATCCGGACAGGTGGCGCGCACCCCGCTCGGATTGTAATAGTGCACGGTCTCCCGATACTCCTTGTACACGTTGTCCTTCATCTCGTGACACGAGATGCAGAAGGCCTCATTGTTGGTGGCGGCCAACGCCCAGTGAAAACCACCCCAAAACAGGATGCCCAGAAAGAAGAATCCTCCCAGGATCTTCCACTGGTTCCTGAAACTCCGCGGCGCGCGGTCCTGATCTTGACTCATGGCTGCTCCCTTCCCTCGAATGGCGTGGTCCCCGGCTGCATGGATCGCATCAACGTCACATCACCGAATCCACGGGCTTGAAGGAGTTGTCCACCAAGGGCTTGGCATCCTTCTGCGGAACGTGACACTGGGTGCAGAAATAACGCTGCGGCGAGACATCGGACAGTTCCGTGCCGAAACGGTTGCGGAAATGGGTCAGGCTGATCTTGGTGGCATGGGTCTCCTTGGCCTTGCTCCAACTGTGGCAGGTCATGCACTTGTTCTGACGCAGATCGATCTTGTAACCCTCGATGTGATGCGGAATCAACGGCGGCTGCTGAAGATAGTTGCGCGGCAGACCGTGGCTGTCCGGCATCCATCTGGCCATCTCCGGGGCCTGGTCCGCGCCCTCCAGAGGCACCGCTCCACGCAACGAACGCACCTCCCCGCCCTCCTGGGCCATGGCCACGCCACTCCACGCCCCGACGGCCACGATCACCAACGCCGCCCACATGATCAACCACAACCGTTTTTTCATGGCACCACCCTCGAAATGTTGGGTAAATGAAAGTCGAATTCAAAAACATCATCCGGACAGACATCGATGCAACGCCCACAGCGCGTGCAATCCATCCCGGTGATGCGCGGCCCGACACCCTTGTCGGCCCCCTTGAGCGCCGGATCGATCACCGCCGCTTCGGGACAGACCTGATGACAGGCGCGACAATCGGTGCAGGCGTCGCGCCGGACGGCACTGACCGCCAACGGGGTTCGCCGACCCAACAGGGCATATACCGCCCCGGTGGGACACAACCGCCCGCACCAGCCGTGGGGCGAGAGGATCAAATCGAACAGAAAGATCCCCACCACCGCCAGCCAACCGCTCCACACCCCGAAGATCAAGCCGCGATGGAGAAGACTCATCGGGTTGATCCATTCCCAGACCATCAGGCCACTCAATCCGGCGGTCGCGACCACCACGACCAGCACCGCATGACGGATGCGCCGGTCGCCGCGCCAGCCGCCACCGATGCCGAACCGGCGTCGCATCCAGGCGGCCAGATCGGCGATGGGGTTGACCGGACAGACCCAGGCGCAAAAGGTCCGACCGCCCAGGAGTCCATACAGCGCCACCACCACCACGAATCCCAGCATCGCCTGGGTGGCCGGCATGCCGCTGGTGGCCAACAGCTGCGCAAAGAGCAGCGGATCGGTCATCGGCAGCGTGTCCAGAAACAGACTCGCGGAGAGATTGCCCTGAATCAGCCACACATCGAACGCCGGACCGAGCAGAAACAGTCCCAGGACACCCAGTTGCGAGAGGCGCCGCCATACCAGCCAACGATGGGCCGGCCACCACCCCTTTTTTTCGATCGCCTCGTCACCGGCCAAACGTTTTTTCATGGTCCGTCTCCCGGACGCCGCACCGGCAGGCTGAGCGGTTCGGGAATCAGCGCATGCCCGGCCTTTTTCTTCTCTTCCCAGCCGACCCGGTAGTGCTTGCCCAACTCCCCCTTCACCGAAGAACGGGGAAAGACCCGGATGGCCGCCTCTTCCAGCACGCACCCCTTTTCACACTTGCCGCACCCGGTGCAGTGCTCCGAGTGGACGGTGGGCAGAAAGTGGACATGCTTGCCGCTGCGGGTATTGGGTCGCATCTCCAGGGTGATGGCCTTGTTCATCACCGGACAGACCTGAAAACAGACCTCGCAACGCAGACCCAGAAAGGCCAGACAGGTCTCCTGGTCGGCGAGCACCGCCAATCCCATGCGCGCCTTGGCGATGTCGGTGAGTCCGTGATCCAGGGCCCCGGAAGGACACGCCTGGACGCACGGAATCTCCGGACACATCTCGCACGGCGCCTTCCTGGGCATGAAGAAAGGGGTGCCCGGCGCCACCCCACTGCCGGTTTCGGCCAGGGTGAGGATGTCGTAGGGACACGAACGCACGCACAAGCCGCAACGCAGACACTTGCCGAGAAAATCGGGTTCGGGCAAGGCCCCCGGCGGACGCACCGCCCACACCGGCATCGCCTCGGTGGAACGCGCGCCCACCCAGGTCAGAAAGCCGATCAACCCCAAACCAACCGCGGCCCCCCCGCCCTTTTGCAAAAGGCCACGCCGCGTCATGGCGGTCCCCTGGGACCGCCCAGCGGATGAGTCGTTCATGTCGATCAGGCCTTCACCACCTTGACCGCGCACTTTTTGTAATCGGTCTCCTTCGAGATCGGGCAAGTGGCATCCAGGGTCAGTTTGTTGACCAGCCGCGACTCGTCGAAGAAGGGAATGTAGACCAGGCCCACCGGCGGACGGTTGCGACCCAGGGTTTCGACCCGCGCCACCACTTCGCCGCGGCGGGAGATGATCTTGGCCACCATGCCGCGCTTGAGACCCCGTTTTTCGGCGTCCTCCGGGTGCATGAAGAGCTGGGCATCCGGCACCGCGCGATGGAGTTCGGGAACGCGACGGGTCATTGAGCCGGAGTGCCAGTGCTCGAGCACGCGACCGGTCGAAAGCCACAGATCGAACTCCCCATCCGGGGATTCCGCCGCCGGCTGATAGGGCAGCGCGAAGATCCACGCCTTGCCATCCGGCTTGCCGTAGAACCGGATCTTCTGCCCGGCCTTCACATAGGGGTCATACCCCTCGCGGAAGCGCCACAGGGTCTCCTTGCCATCGACCACCGGCCAACGCAGACCGCGGGCCTTGTGATAGGTGTCGAAATCGGCCAGGTCGTGGGCATGGCCGCGACCAAAGGCGGCATACTCCTCGAAGAGCCCTTTTTGCACATAGAAACCGAAATGGCGCGATTCGTCGTTGAGCTGATCCTTCTTGAGTTCGTCCACCGAAAACTTGTTGACCTGCCCGTTGGCATACAGCACGTCGAAGAGGGTCTTGCCCTGGAGTTCCGGCTTCTTGGCGATCAGATCGGCGGGCCACACCTCCTCGACCTTGAACCGCTTGGAGAACTCCATCAATTGCCACAGATCGGATCGGGCCTCGCCCGGCGCCTTGATCTGCTGGCGCCAGAACTGGGTGCGCCGCTCGGCGTTGCCGTAGGCTCCCTCCTTCTCGACCCACATGGCCGTGGGCAGGATCAGATCCGCGGCCAGAGCCGTCACCGTGGGATAGGGGTCGGAGACCACCACGAAGTTCTTCGGGTTGCGATAGCCGGGATACCCCTCCTCGTTCATGTTCGGAGCGGTCTGCATGTTGTTGGTGCACATCACCCAGTAGGCGTTGAGCTTGCCATCCTTGAGCATGCGGTGATGGACCACGGCGTGATAGCCCGGCTTGTCCGGCAGGGTGCCCTCGGGCAGAAGCCACAATTTTTCCGTGATGTCGCGATGCTCCTTCTTCATCACCACCATGTCCGCCGGCAGACGATGCGAGAAGGTGCCCACCTCGCGGGCCGTGCCGCAGGCCGAGGGCTGACCGGTGAGCGAGAAGGGAGAGTTGCCCGGCTCGGCGATCTTGCCGGTCAGAAGGTGCATGTTGTAGATCATGTTGTTCATCCAGGTGCCGCGGGTGTGCTGGTTGACACCCATGGTCCACAGCGACATCACCTTCAATTTCGGATCGGCGTACATCTCCGCCAGGGCCTCGAGATCCTTCTTGGCGATGCCGGTCAACTGACTGGTCATATCGGCGGTGTACTCGGCGACGAAGGCCTTGAAATCGTCGAAGCTGATCGGAGCCGACACGTTCGGATCCTTGGCGTCGGCGGCATCCTTCTCCAGACCGTGGGTGGGACGCAGGCCGTAGCCGATGTTGGTGACCCCCTTGTGGAAGGCGACGTGGTTGGCGACGAACTCCTCGTTCACCTTGCCGGTCTGGATGATGTGGTTGGCGATGAAGTTGGCGATGGCCAGGTCGGTCTGGGGCTTGAAGATCAGACCCATGTCGGCCAGATCGAAGCTGCGGTGCTGGAAGGTGGAGAGCACCACCACCTTGGCGTTGGGATTGCTCAGACGGGTGTTGGCCAGACGCGACCAGAGGATGGGATGCATCTCGGCCATGTTGGAGCCCCACAGCACGAACACGTCGGCATGCTCCAGGTCGTCGTAGCAGCCCATGGGCTCGTCGATGCCGAAGGTGCGCATGAAGCCGGCCACCGCCGAGGCCATGCAGTGACGGGCATTCGGATCGATGTTGTTGGAACGGAACCCGGCCTTGAACAGCTTGACCGCCGCCACCCCTTCCCAGATGGTCCACTGGCCGGAACCGAACATGCCCACCGTGGTGGGTCCACCCTCCTTGAGGGCGGTCTTGTACTTTTCGGCCATGATGTCGAACGCTTCGTTCCAGGAAACCGGGGTGAAGTCGCCGTTCTTGTCGTATTTGCCGTCCTTCTTGCGCAACAGCGGGGTGGTGAGGCGATCCGCGCCGTAGGGGATTTTCGAGAGGAAATACCCCTTGATGCAGTTCAGTCCCTTGTTGACCGGCGCGTCCGGATCGCCCTGGGTGGCCACGATGCGGCCATTCTTGACACCCACCAGCACGCTGCACCCGGTGCCGCAGTAACGGCAGGGGGCCTTGTCCCAACGGATGTCACCCTCCTCGCTCTGAACCTGGGCCATGACGGGCAGGCTCATGCCGGCTGCCGCAGCAGCGGCGGCAATGGCGTTGGCCTTGATGAATTCGCGTCGGGTCACTTTCACGGTGCGGTCTCCTTGACTTATGATGCCTTATGGGTCGGAACTCTCTTCGGAGTGCTGATAAATCAAATCGGCGCTTAGTACGCCGTCGAGGGTGCGGATGGTATCGAATTGATCGACGAGTATTTTTGTTGTTTCGCCTTCCAGGGTGATCACCATCTTGCCCTGTTCGCTGGTCGCGTGGATGGCGGCGCCTGGCAGGTCGGTGATGATGGCCGCGACCGTCAGCAGCCGCGCGGGCTGAACCAGGATCACGGCGCTTGCCAGGGCAAAGGGGGTGTCATCGCGAGACATGGGGGTTGGCCGCTTTCAGTAGGTTATATTTAAAAATGTATCGTTCCCGACACGTTAACATGAATTCAGGGTGAAATACAGTGTTGGGACTGGGGTTACATTGATCTATATCAATTATGGGAGATTTTTTTTCACCCCCCAACGGAAACACGAGCATTGTCTCCATTTTTCTGTCAGCAATTGTTTATGTTAACATGTGCAAGCAAAAAATCATTTGTTCATTCCCACCCTTTTCATGCAGGAAAAGGGCATCCATCCGGTTGAACTTCTCGTAGAGGAGCACTATCTATAAACCATGAGGATCCATTCAAACGTTCATGATGGGCGCATTCTCCCACCCCGCGACCGTGGCACGCCCAAGGGGCATGCCACGGCACCACACCAGGCAGGAGTCAGACGATGAATCACCTTCGCTTTCTTTTGCTGCTCGCCGGTCTGACCGGGTTGTTTCTTGGCATCGGCCACCTGATCGGCGGTCGAGACGGCATGCTGTTGGCGTTGATCCTTGCCGCAGGCATGAACTTCTGGGCCTGGTGGAATTCGGATCAGGCGGTGTTGTCCATGTACAACGCCATGGAGGTCGGACCCGCCCAGGCGCCCGAACTGCATGGCATCGTCCAGGAGCTGGCGCGGCGTGGCGGCTTGCCGATGCCGAGGGTGTACGTCATCGACGACCCATCCCCCAACGCCTTTGCCACGGGGCGCGATCCCGAGCATGCGGCGGTGGCGGCCACCACCGGGATCCTGCGCATTCTCACCCGCGAAGAGTTGGCCGGGGTGATGGCCCATGAGATGGCCCATGTGCAGCATCGGGATATCCTGGTCGGCACCGTGACCGCTACCCTGGCGGGTGCGATCACCACGTTGGCCAATTTTGCCGGACTGTTCTCCTCGAGCCGTTCCGACGATGGGGAGGAGGGCGGACGTGGCTGGCTGGGTGAGATCGTCATGCTGTTCCTGGCGCCCCTGGCCGCCATGTTGATTCAGATGGCCGTCTCCCGTTCCCGCGAGTATGGCGCGGACGAGGGCGGGGCGCGGTTGTGCGGCAATCCGTTGTGGCTGGCCTCCGCGTTGCATAAACTCGAGATCGGTTCGCAGCGGGTGCCGTTGGCCGCCGCCGAACAGAATCCGGCCACCGCACATCTGTTCATCGTTTCGCCGCTCTCCGGTGGGATGGTGGCGGGGCTCTTTTCCACCCATCCTCCCATGGAGGAGCGTATCGCCCGGTTGCAAAGGATGGCGCATACTCGATGATCAAGATCGCCCCTTCGGTTCTCTCCGCCGATTTCGCCCGTCTGGGCGAGGAGGTCCGCGCCGTGGAGCAGGCTGGCGCGGATTACATCCATGTGGATGTCATGGATGGACATTTCGTTCCCAATCTCACCATTGGTCCTCTGGTGGTCCAGGCCATCGCGCGGGTGGCCACCAAACCCCTGGATGTCCATCTGATGATCTCGCCGGTGGAGGTTTACATTCCGGATTTCGTCAAGGCGGGTGCTTCGATCCTCACCGTGCATGCCGAGGCGACCCATCATCTGGATCGCACCTTGAACGTGATTCGCGAGTTGGGGTGCAAGGTCGGGTTGGCGTTGAATCCGGCCACGCCGTTGTGCAATCTCGGCAATGTGTTGTCGCTGTTGGACATGGTGGTGATCATGAGCGTCAATCCCGGATTTGGCGGGCAGTCGTTCATTCCGTATGCCTTGCAGCGCATTCAGACCGTGCGGCGCATGATCAACGATCGGGGTTTGCGGGTGGAGTTGGAGGTGGATGGGGGGATCAAGCCGGAGAACATTCAGGCTGCGGTCAAGGCGGGTGCGGATGTATTCGTGGCCGGGTCGGCGATTTTTTCCAAGCCCGATTATGGCGCGGTGATCCGGGCGATGCGGGAGAATGCGGCGGCTTGATGAGTCAAATCATCACTTGGAGCGCAGGTGTTCAAGGGGGAGCGACCCCGATCAGGCCTGTTTCGCGCCTGTTCGCGGGAAGGTTGCGCCAGAACCGCGCAACCTTCCCGCGAACTTGACAGGATGGGGGAGAGGCCCCCTCACCCCCGTACCATGGACCCTCCCGGTCCCCCGCGACAGGTGGAGCCTGATCCCTGATCGGACCCCGCCCTACTTCTTCTCTTTTTCCTTCTCCTTCAACTCGTCATCGATCACATTCTTGAACTTCTCGAACGGCTGCGCCCCCACCACACGCACCCCGTTGATGAAGAAGGTCGGCGTCCCGGTCACCCCCAGCTTCTTGCCATCGGTCAGATCCGCGGTCACCCGCGCACCATGCTTGCCACTGTCGAAACACTTGTCAAACGCCGCCATGTCCAACCCGATCGTCTTGGCGGCCTTCTTCAAATCCGCCGGATCCAACCCGGCCTTGTCCTCGAACAACAGATCGTGCATGGGCCAGAACTTGCCCTGATCCGCCGCGCACTGGGCCGCCTCGGAGGCCTTGGGCGCCTTGGCGTGGAACGGCAACGGATAGTGACGGAACACCATGCGCACCTTGTCGCCATACGCCTCGGTCACCTTTTTCAAGGTGGCCTGGGCACGCCGACAGTAGGGACACTCGAAATCGGAAAACTCGATGATGGTCACCGGCGCCTTGGCATCGCCACGGGAGAGATCCTCCGGACCGGTCACCGTGAAACGGGGCGCCTTGAGCAGAATCTCCGGCTCGAATTTCTGCAACAGCTTGGTCAACACCTTGCCCTCGGCATCCTTCCTGGCCTCGTCGCTCAGATGCTCCTTGATCTGCTCCTCCATCCCCTCGCCGTTGTTGGGGAGTTGGTCCTTGTTCTTCTGGATGAAGGTCTTGATCTCGGCGGCACTCGGCTCCGGCACCTTGCCCATCAGCTTTTCGACCACCTGCTCCGGGGGAACCTTCTCTTCGGCGCCCTTGACGGTCAGAATGTGCTCCAACACCAGCTCGCGAATCTTGGACTCGCGCAACTCGTGGATCTTGACCGCCAGAGCCCGATCCACCTCTTCGAGGGAGAGCACCCAGCTTCCCACCTTGGCCACGGGTTCGGCGAGGGCCGGCAGCGGCGCGCTCAACCACAACAGGGCCGCGCCAAGCGGCAACCAGGTCCATTTGGGTTTGATCATGTTACTCTGGAACGCCCGAAAGGAGGTCCATGGTACGGGGGGCGAGGGGGCTCTCTCCCCATCCTGCAAGTCACTCAAGCGGTTCATTTCGCGTAAATCTCCGTGGCTCGTTGTTTGAAAGCTTCGACCATCCGCTTGGACGCCTCGCCGAAGACCGGACCGAGGGTGAAATCCAACAGACGGTTCTTGAACGAAAAACTGATGAAAAAATCGATGCGCGCCCCGCCTTCGGCAGGGGAGAAACGCCATTCGCTCTCCAGATCGCGAAACGGACCGGAGACCAGTTGAATGCGGATCGATTCGTTGGGAACGACGAAATCCTGGGTGTGGAAGGTTTCGCGCAACCCCTTGAAGGCAAAGGTCATCTCCGACATGAAGCGGTCATCCTTGATGTCGTGCTTGCGTGCCTTGACGATCCAGGGAATGAACTCCGGATAACGGTCCATGTCCACCACGAGCGTATACATCTGTTCGGGCGTGAAGGGAACCAGGGTGGTTGAAGAGTGTTTGGCCATGAGCTTAGGGATGGTTTGAGGATGTTAGCGACGGTAGACCACGGCGGCGCGGGCCTTGAACGCCTCGAGCATGCGCCTGGAGGCCTCGGAGAAGACCGGACCCATGATCATCTCCTTCATCCGGCTCTGGAAGCTGAAGTCGATGAAAAAATCGACCCGCGAGCCGTTCGTGGCCGGGGCGAAGGCCCAGGTGCTGACCAGGTATTTGAAGGGACCATCGCGCAGGTTGATCTCGATGCGCTTGCCGGGATCGATGATGTCGAGGGTGCGGAAGGTTTCGCGGATCCCCTTGAAGGAGACGGTCATTTCGGCCATGAACTGGGTGGGGGTGCGGTCCCAGACGCGGGTGGCCGCGCACCACGGCAGGAAATCGGGATAGCGTTCCACGTCCACCACCAGGGCGTACATCTGTTCGGGAGCGAAGGAAACGGTCTCACTGATGCGAATGCGCGGCATGGGGCAAGGTCCGAAAGCGGTGATCCGTATTGTGATCGCGGCAAGATTCCAATATGCTCCCTCCATCCACGGAGGGTCTCGATCCTGAGACGATACCGCGATCCGTCTGTTTGGATCACCAATCCCGCGACTTCGGAAACGCCATGCAAGCGGTTGCCGGGGAGCGGGGATGGGGGGTTCCCCCATCAAGCCACGTAGTATGACGACTCGGAGGCGTTATGCAAAGGAAATTCCCATCCCGGCGGTGCAACTTCGCGTCGGGAGCGCGCCGGCCATGTTGACGAAACGGGATCCGGAAGGGCAGGTCTGGCCCGAATCCGACGCTCTGCGCGCCAATCTGGCGGTGACCGCGGTGGACGAGGTGGTCATCGACCCGCGTTTCACCCCCCTTCTGGAGGTGGTGCGCGGCTTTGCCGGCATTCTGAAGGATCTGGAACGGCTGCTCCGGGAACTCAACCACCCGTTTCGCAACTGGCCGTTGATCCTGCCGGAATTGAAGGGGTTCGTGCTCAAGAACGCGGTCCGCTACGCTCCCCATCCGCTGGGTCCGGCCTGTTTCGAATTGTTCGGCGCGCTTTTTTTCCAGGCCCTCGACGAGGTGAACAAACCGGTCACCATGCGGCTGGTGTTCGATGGTCTGACCGCCTACCTGGACAAGCAGGTCAATCTCATCGCACCGGACCGCCTGGGCGAATACGCGCCGGTTTTCGATCGCATCATGGCCCGTCTGGCCGAGATGTCCGACGAGCGGTTGCTGATCGTCTCCCAGAGCCATCTGCCGTTGCGACGCACCTTCGCGCGCATGATCGAGCGGTGCTCCGAGAGCGGACACCCCTTCCCGTTCGATCCGGCGCCTTACTGCCTCCTGGCGATCCGTTCCCTCACCGCCACCTATGATCTGTGGCTCGACCAGGCCGATCCGGTCTGGTACACGGTGCGCGGCCATCACGAGTGCGACGCCATCTCGCATCGCACCCTGCGCATCGCCAGCGAAACCTTGAAGAGTCTGGCCCGCGAGCACCCCTCGGAGGGGCTGCTCGGACGTTTGGCCATGCTGCCGGCCTATCTGGACATCGTGCGCGGCTATCGCGACGCGGCCAACGCCCTGGGACGGTTGCAGGCCCGGGACGGCAACGACGCCGATACCGACTCCGAACAGCTCGCCGAGGGACGCAAGCTGAGATTTCTGTTCCATATTCTGGAGACCGACGGGCTCTCGATGATCCACGAGGAGACCTTGCGGGAGATCAACCGCACCCTGGCGCACCTGGTGGAGCTGAAACAGAGCTACGAGGAGCTGCGGGAGTCGTTCCTGCGCACCTTCGCCTTTCTCAAGGCCAACGTGGTCAAATACCCCCACACCGCTTTGCAGTGCATCGAGGCGTTGGGCATCGAGGTGTTCAAGCGCGACAACAGCCGCCTGGTGGAGGCCTTCCTGGAACAGGCGGTACGCTTCGGCTTCCAGTACCGGGCGGTCACCGGCGTGGGCAGCGACTGGCAACCGATCTGCAATCCGGCCCACCTGACCAACATCCGCGTCTGGCTCAACCTGATCAACCTCAACCCCAAATGGTGCTCGACCCTGCTTTCGGCGCTGATCATCAACGTCAAGCTCTCCGGCACCCTGATCCGGGATACGGATCTGTTCCAGAAGGAGGTGACCCGGCTGTTGAACGGCGAGGTGGCGCCGGTGTTCAATCTGGTGAAACAATTCGCGCGGCTCCTGCCGGTCTATTTCAACGAGATCGGCGCCGAGGGGGAGCTGCGCGACGTCTCCACCGAACTCGACGAGATCTCCAAGCGCCAGGATCGGTTGATCCACTTCCTGCGCAAGGCCTGTCATGTGGAGAGCACCAATCTGATGGTCGAGCTGGTGCGCGAGATCCTCGACTTCTGGCACTCGGGCCATTTGAACGATCTGGCCGGTCTGATCGCCCAACCCACCCTGGAGTCGATCCAGGCCCCCGGTCCGTGGTTCGACGGCGTGCATCGGGTCACGCGCCACCTGTTCGCCGCGTTGGCCATCGACGATCCGGTGACCCTGCTCACCCTCCCCCTGGAGAAGATCGAACCGGTGATCCTGGCGACCCCGGATGTGCCGGAAGGGGAGCGGCGGCGGGTGTTTCTGCTGATCCGGCTTTATCAGCTGCTCGATCACAAGTACAATCCGAGTCGGCATGGGGTGCTCGGCCTGGTGAAAAAGGCCGGCGAGGAGGGGATTTATGGCATGGATTGGCTGGCCGAGGTGCTCGAAAACGGCGAGACGCGGGATGATGTCCGCCTGAACGCCCTGCTCGATGCCATGGAGGCCCTCAAACAGGTGGTGTTGTGTCGCGACACCTTCCCGGCCCAGGAGGAGATCTATCAAAAACGACACATCGCCGTGGACATCCCCTCGGTCTACGGTCGCTATCAGGAGCGCAAGTTCGATGCGCTGTCGCTGCTGTTCCGGCTCGAGGATATGGCCAACGTCCATCTGGAACGGCTGGTGGAGCGGATTCCGGAAGGGTTCATCACCCGCGCCGCCTTCTTCCGCATCGACAAGTACATTCAGTTCTACCTGCGCGGGCTCGATCTGGACGGGATCTCCTCACGCCGGCTGGAGAGCCTGCGCAACGTGTTGACCCGGTTTCTGGAACTGAATCAATTCTCTTTCCATCAGTATCTGGACATTTTCCGCAACTTCTCGGACAGCATCAAGGAGATCATCCACGCCTACTACGCGATCCATCACCGCGAGAACCTGGCGGTGATCGTGCCGATGATCCCGGAGCTGGCCATGGTGCCGCGTTACGCAGCCTTGAAGGATTCCGATCCCACCTCCACCCTGGAGCGGATCACCGAATCGTTCATGCGCGACCTGATCGCCGAGACCTTCGGGTTGCAGTCGTTCGACCGCTTCATCTCGCGCATCCTGCGCATCCTGTCGCGCCAGGAAGGCAAGCTCCCGCCCGAGATGATGAACAAACTGATGACCTATGACCCGGCCAAGCTCTTCTGCCCGATCCACGATCCGGATCCGCGGGTGCGCGATCTGATCCATCTGGGCAACAAGGGATTCAACCTCACCGAGCTGGCCGCCATGGAGCTGCCGGTCCCGGCGGGGGTGATCACCACCACCGAATTCTTCCGCTGTCGCGAGGTGGTGCGCGCCTACTCCCTGGCCGGCGAGGATTTTCTTCAGCGGCTGCGGGATCGGGTGCGCGACATCGAGGAGGAGACCGGACTGGCCTTCGGCTGCGAGCGCAATCCGCTGCTGCTGTCGGTGCGCAGCGGCGCGTTGATCTCCATGCCGGGCATGATGCAGACCGTGCACAACGTCGGCATCAACGAGGAGATCGTGCGCGGGCTGGCCACCTGGTCCGGCAACCCCTTCTTCGCCTGGGACAACTACCGGCGCTTCGTGCAGTCGTGGAGCATGACCTTCGATGTTAATCGCGGCGTCTTCACCGATCTGATGCGCCGCGCCAAAAGGCGTCACGACGTGCGCAAGAAACGGGAGTTCACCCCCGAGCAGATGGCCGATCTGGCCCGCGAATACCATCAGGCGGCCATCGAGATCGGCATCGAGATCCCCCAGGATCCCTGGGAGCAGCTCATGGCCGCCATCAACCAGGTGATGGACTCCTGGAACCTCCCCAAGGCCAGGGAGTACCGGCGCATCATGAACATCGCCGACGACTGGGGCACGGCGGTGGTGCTGCAACGCATGGTCTACGGCAATCTGCACCGTCAATCGGGCTCCGGGGTCTTTTTCACCGCCCATCCGCATCGCAAGCTCGATCGGGTGGTGCTGTGGGGGGACTATGCCACCGGGGATCAGGGCGAGGATATCGTCGGCGGCCTGGTCTCCACGGACGCCATTTCCCTCGAACAGTGTCGCTACGACCGTCGCGATCCCGAAACCTGCCTGGAGGTGCGCTTTCCGCGCATCTACGACGCCCTGCGCTGCACCGCGCGCCGCCTGATCCTGGAAAAGGGGTGGAACCACCAGGAGATGGAGTTTACCTTCGACGGTCCGGAAGAAGAGAACCTCTTTTATCTGCAAACCCGTGATATGATTACCGCGAAAGGTCGTAACGCCCTGCGCGCGGTTTTCGCCGACTCCCCGAACCTGGCCGCCAGCCTCCTCACCCAGGGGATCGGCGCCAGCGGCGGGGTGCTGTGCGGGGTGGCGGTCTTCAACATGGAGCAGATTTCGCGCAAAAGACACGAAGATCCGGATGTACCTTTGATCCTGATCCGCTATGATACCGTGCCGGAGGATATCCGCGAGATCTCCCGCGCCGATGGACTGCTCACCGCCCGCGGGGGACAAACCTCCCACGCGGCCATCGTCGCGGCCCGACTCGAGAAGACCTGCGTGGTCGGTTGCGAACTTTTGACGGTTCGGGAAAGCTCCAGCCGTTGCGAAATCGACGGCGTGGTCATTCAATATGGGGATGCCATCAGCATCGATGGCAACCGTGGCCTGTTGTACAAGGGCTGGCATCCCGTGACCACCGTGGTCACGGGCGACGCAGGTTTGTTGTAAGTCACTTAAATATCAGGAGAATCAGTCATGAAATTGGGTATCAACGGCATGGGGCGGATTGGCAAGCTCTCCTTGTGGACCCATGTGGCGCGCAAGCGTTTTTCCGGAATCGTGGTCAATCTGGGCCGTGACGTGGGTCAGAGTCTCTCTGATCTGGCCCAGACGGTGGAGAAGGACAGCACCTACGGACGCTTGACCCAGTATCTGCACGGCGTGCGCGGCGAACGGGTGATCGAGAATCTCGACGAGGCCAAGGGGACCATGACCATCGACGGAATTCCCGTGCAGTTCCTGCGGCATGGACGCAACCCCAGGGAGATCGGCTGGCGCGATCACGACGTGCAACTGGTGGTGGATTGCACCGGCGTCTTCATCGATCCGACCGTCTCCGCCGACGTCGGCAACGGCTCGCTCCGCGGTCATCTGGAGGCCGGAGCGCGCAAGGTGATCCTGTCGGCCCCCTACAAGATCAAGAGCACGGGGCTCTCCATGCCCGACGACGCCGTGACCACGGTGATGGGGATCAACGAAGAGGTGTACGATCCGGGCAAGCATGCCCTGATCTCGGCGGCCTCATGCACCACCACCTGCCTTTCGTTCATGATGAAACCGCTGATGGACCATTTCGGCGTGGATCGGATCCTGTCGGCTTCGATGGTGACCGTGCACGCCTCGACCAGCAGCCAGACCGTGCTCGATGCCGTGCCGCTGGCCGGAGCCAAGGATCTGCGCAAGAGCCGCAGCATCATGAACAACATCATCCTCACCACCACCGGCGCGGCCAAGGCGTTGCGTCTGGTGCTGCCGGACATGAAGGATGTGGGATTCATGGCCGAGTCGGTGCGCGTGCCGACCACCACCGGTTCGCTCACCATCCTCACGGTGAATCTCCAGTCCGAGAGCCGCGAAAGCCCGATCAACCGCAACGACATCAACGGCATCTACCGCGAAGCGGCCCTGGGGCCCTATCGGGGGTATCTGGCCTATACCGAGGAGCAGAACGTCTCCTCGGACATGATCGGTTTCCCCAAGGCGGCCACGGTGATCGAAGCCCAGGAGACCCATACCCGTACCGCCTTCATCCGCTTGAATCTCGACCGGGTTCCCGGACTCTCCCCGGAGATCCTGGAGACCCTGGCCTCCCTGCCGAAGCACATCCTGGAGGCTCCGGTGACCCAGGTGGTGGTTTATGGCTGGTACGACAACGAACTGGGCAGCTATGCCAACATGCTCGGTGATCTCACCGAGCACATCTCGGCCCGGATGGTGTGATGCGGTGAAGCACGCGGGGTTCTTGGAGAACCCCGCTCTTCCGGAGGGGCGCGACGCTCCGGATTATTCAACAATGAGGGAGGGTGGTCGATGGATATGTCTCAAGGAAACGAGGGCGAGGGGATTCCGGTCGAACTGGCGCCGATCATGCGCGGGGATGGTTCGATGCGTTACGACATCATCTGTGGCAAACGGTTGGAAATGGTTCTCCCGCAGGCGGTCCACCAGGATCCGGCGCTCCAGGTGATGGTCGAGCTGGTCGATCGGGGGATGTTTCATCCGTTGTGCGAGATTTTCGGCAACATCGGTCTGGAGCGGTTCATCGATGCGCGCAAGGCGTTGGAGGCGGCGGCGCGTGACCCGCGACTCGCCAGCGAACCGTTTGGACCCGCGGTGCGCCACTCGCTGACGCAGACCGTGGTCGCCATGAAAGAACGTGAACCCAAGGCACGCGCCGCCGAACATCTGATCGCCCAGTCGGATGCGGTGGATCAGCTCTCCCGCGAGATGTTGACGTTGGACTCCCGTTGCGCGGTGGCCGGAGAGTCCCGGCGTCGGCAAAGCTCGTGTCGTCAGGAGTATTGGCGACTGTGGGAGCTGGCCTGGGCGGTGCGGATCTTCTCTCCCGAGGAGAAGGTGATCGAATCGCTCGAGAAGATGTATGCCCGCTATCCCTGTCTGGAGTTGCGCGAGGGGGAACGGCGCAAATTGCAGTTGCCGGGTGGGTTGCGGGATCCGCGGTTGCAGGAAGAGGGCGCGGTGGAGTTGTGGTGATGCGGATCGGGTCGGGGATCGTCGCGCCCCGGCCCGCCTGTCATGTCCGGAGAGGATGCGTCTTCCTGATTCGTTGTGGTCGATCCTGAGTGGTCATCCCTGCGTGGCCTGTTGGTGCGCGGTCCTGGAAACGCCAGGCTCGAGTCGTGGGTCAGCGCGATTTTTTGAGTTCAACAAACCATCATAACGGCATAAGGATTGCTTGTTTTCCTGAAGGTTAAGGATCTTCAAGATCCACACCATTCATGGTGGCCATTTTTTGTAATGGGATGGATTCACGGGCAGGGATGCTCTATCATGCGTTAATTCAACGTGCTTCGAATCGCAACCAAAAAGAAGGATTGACGTGGATGGGACACAATCTCTACCTGTTGGTGCGCAATCTGGCTCTGTTTCTCGGCGGATTCTGTCTGGTCATTTTTCTTCAGCCCCTGCTCAAATACGTTGAATCCTCCAACTGGCCCCAGGCCGAGGGCACCATCGTGCAGTCCGACATGCGTCAAGATGGGGCGATGTTGTTCGATCTGTTGCCTCTTTACCGGGTAGAGATCGTTTATCGCTTCAAGTCTGGTGACACCGAATATCTGGGCACGCAACTCGATTCCGATCCCCAGGCCACGTTGTTTTTGTTCGAGCGGTTCGCCCGGGTCACCGTGGATCGTTATCCGGTCGGCAAGACGGTGCAGACCCATTACAATCCCAACAATCCCGCCGAGGCGTTCATTGCCCGTTCGGTCATTCCCGGGCTTGGTTTTTTCTGGGTGATTGGATCGTTGGTGATTTTTCTGGTGGCGGCGATCATCATGTGGAACAAGGCGCCGTTGGAGGATGCGCTGGAGAAGACCTTCAACAAATCCTTGCGCCCCAATGGTCGGGATCGTCAGGAGATTTTCAAGGGGTGTTATCCCAAGGCGGTCTACAATCCGCCGCCGTTGCAGCCGGGGCCGGAGAACCGGTCGTAATCGGGGGGGTGGGCCACTGGACTCCGATCGTTCGCAACGTCACCATGCCTGCGTTGAACCCGTTCCCCCGCCCAATGAGGTTTTTTTGAGTCGTTCCCTACCCAGATCCCTCACCGTTCCGTCATCGCCACCCGGAATCCTACCGCGCCATTGCGATAATCCGGTTGATAATCATGCCGATTGGCCACCCGCACAAAAGCTGCGGCATTGTTCCAACTCCCTCCCCGCAACACCCGACTCCTGCCCCGCTCCGGTCCAGAGGGATCCACAACCACCACACCCGACTCATACCGACCCTGCCAGTCGGCCACCCACTCCCACACATTGCCCAGCATGTCGTGCAACCCCCAGGCGTTCGGCGCCAACTGCCCCACCGGATGGGTTCGCTTCAGGGCGTTGCCCTGGTCATACCCAAACCAGGCATGCTTCTCCATCAACATCCCATCATCCCCCCAGGGATGAATGGTGGTCGTGCCGGCACGGGCCGCATACTCCCACTCGGCCTCGCTGGGGAGTCGATAGAGCCGCTCCTTTTCGCGATCGTTGAGAAGGCGCAAAAACTCCTGAATATCCTCCCAACTGACACTCTCCACCGGCAACCGCATGCCGACGAATTGCGACCGCTGCGCCCCCATCACCGCCAACCACTCGGCCTGGGTCACCTCGTATCGACCCAGATAAAAGGATCGGGTGATCTCCACCGCATGCGCCGGGGTTTCCGCCGCCACCGCATCCGGATCCACGGCGGGATCCGAACCCATGATGAAACGCCCAGGGGGAATGCGCACCAGCTCCATGCCGATGGTGTTGACGATGACCGCCTCGGACTCCGCATGTACGCCGTTCGACCAGGTTCCGGCCAAAAGAAGAACCAGCGCCAGCGCCCATCCGACCCATCTTCCCTTAAAAGCTTCCACGACGCATCAACTCCTTGAGCTGCACGGCCAACAAACCAATGGCGAAAACCAGAATCGCCAGAAAAATGTTGCCGATCCCGAGAATGAACAGGCTGAGCAGCTTGGTGGCCAAGGCCCCGACCAGACAGAACGCGGACAGAAGCAGACAGAAAAGGCTGAGCAGGATGAAGATCTTGATCGGGTTGTAATAGAGGATCGCCTCGATGATGTATTGCAGGGTGCGCAGGGTATCCCGAAAAAGACGCACCTTGCTCGAACCGATGCGGGAGTGGTACTCGATCGGCAGATGATCGATGAAACGACCGGTCATCTGATAGGCCATGGTCAGGGAGGTGGTGAAGCTGAAGGTGTTGCACAGCCGTGGCAGATAGGGAAGAATGGTCTTTCTGGAAAAGATGCGCAAACCGGAGTTGACATCCGGCACCGGCTGCCCGGTGGTGAACTCCACCAGCATGCGCAACACCGCCCGCAACGGCGACTTGAGGCGCGACTCCCGATAGTGGGGACCGGTCCGTTGTCCCACCACCATGTCGAATCCCTGCTGATAGCGCTGCCACAGATCGCCGACCCGCTCGATGGGATAGGTGCCATCGGCATCCAGGATCACCACCGTGTCGTGACTGGCGGCGAGAATCCCCTTTTTCAAGGCATTGCCGTAACCACCCGGCTTGGGATGGCGGATCACCCGCGCCCCCTGACGTCGCGCCTCCTCGCCGGTGGCATCGGTCGAGCCGTCATCCACCACGATCACTTCCGCCGGCTCCAGGGCGTGTTGACGGGCTACCGCCTGACATTTGCCCACGGTTTCGGCAATGGCGGCAGCCTCGTTGAGTGCGGGAATCACAAAACTGATCATCTCTTTCTGACCACCAGCATGAGGGATTGACCGAAAAGCCCCCGGGTCAAGGGGGTGAGCAGCCTGGAGATGGGCAGAAGATACCGCACGAAAAAGCGGATCTGGGCGTTGCAACCCGCGCCATCCAGATCATCATGGGCGATGAAGTTGTTCAACCCCCAGCCGAAGAATCCCACCGGATTGAAGAAATCGACCCGGATCACCTCTGCCGGCTGTTCGGAAAAGAGCGCCAGCAGGTCATTCCGGCCATAACGGCGCTGATGATGGGCCAGCCGGTCCAGATCGTTGTACAGGAAGGTGTGCGCCGGAACCTGGATGAGCAGATGTCCACCCGGTTGCAACAGCTCCAGCAGATGGGTCACCGCCTGGCGATCGTCGGGCACATGTTCGAGTACGTTGCAACAGAGAATGGAGCGCACCCGCCCCACCCCGGCCAGGGAGTCCCGATCGGCGATGTCGGCGGAAACGAAGCGCAAACCCGGATAGGTCCGCGCGGCTTCGGCCACGGCCTCAGGATCGATGTCCAGACCGATGTAGTCGCCGATGGCGGCCAGATCGGGCACGAAACCACCATGTCCCAGTCCGATCTCCAGAATCGGCCCCTGGAGATGGGGTCGGAAGGTGTCCAGAATCCAGCGCGCATAGGTCGTGGCTTCGGCCACCGCCGAAGAGTAGGTCGCGGAAGAGGCGATGACCGTCATGCGGACTCCTTGTCCGGGAGAGAAGGGTTGGATGACGTCACGACCGGCTGTTTCCAGGCGATCCAGCCGTTGTACGCGATCTGCCAGATCAGGAATCCGAGCAGGGGTTGAATGAAGATCGAGGTGGCGCGCAAATAGCGATCCATGGGAGGTTCGACCAGGACCACCAGCAGGGTCAAGGGCAGAAAGGTGGCAAGCGCCACCACGGACAACACCCCCAGATGGTGATGCCCCTGACTGGGAAAGCGGTTTGTGCCGGTTTTGAGCGCCAGGTAAAGACGCCACAGCACGATCAGAAACAGGATGGTCAAGGTGTACTCGGAGAGGATGAGCCGATCGCTGACGTAGATCAACGACTCCACCACCCCGGTGACCACCCAGCGGAAATAGTCGCCGGGATGGATCAGGATCAGCTCGCGCGACAGCCGGGAGAGCGCGGCGTTGACGCGCACCGGATCCGCGCCGTGCAGCTGTTCCGCCGCCGGGACGGTGATCCGCCAGATGTATTCGTTGTAGTGGCGCCAGGCGCCGGCGGTATGGATCCGATAGCCGAACACCAGACGTTTCTGATCGTCGCCGGGTTCGGGGCGCGGCGGATTCTGACCGATGCGGTGCAGGATCGCCTCGGCGAGGGGTCGGCTCTCCGGGGAGAGAGCGGGAAGCGTCTCCCGGGTCAACTGCGGGGTGGTGAGCCCCACCAGGTTGTAGCCGCCAAAGGAGACCAGTCCGAAATGGCCCACCACGATCAGGCGCAGCAGACAATAAAGGAAGAACGGCGCGATGGCGACCCAGAGATAGGTTGTGAGTTTTTGTTTGAACAGCCGCCGATCCACGCGGAATCCATCGACCGGGCCGCGGATCCACAACAGCAGCATGCCGAGCATCGGCACGATGAGGATCATGGGCAGATAGCTGGGCCGCATGTGGTAGCTGGCCGCCGTGCAAAGGCCGAGCAGGAGCCAGAGGAGCGGGTTTGTTTTCAACGGTCTGGCATTGATGAACAACAGCAGCGCCACCGTGAGCACCACCAGGGAGAGGGCCAGGGAGTCGGTGGCGATCTTGGCGAAGAAGGTTTTGAGGAGCAGGATCGGCAGCACGGCGCAAAGGGCGCCGGCGGCGGGGAGTCCGAAGCGGATCAGGGCGAAATAGAAGACCGTTCCCGTCAGGAGTTGGGCGAAGAACTGGACTGCGGCAATGCCGTGCTCGGAGCCGAACAGGGCCAGATGGGCACGCAGATAGAGGGGATAGCCGATGGTGCGGATCGAGGAGAGCAGTTCAACCCAGTCGAAGGGCGCGGCGACGAAATCGAGATAGTTGTCCCTGGTGGGTTTGTTGATCAGATGACCGGTGCGCCATTGATACCAGGCGTAGAGCGTGACGGTCAAAAGCAGCAACAGCGTGGGCAGATGGTCGCGTAACACGCGCGGGAAGCGTTTCATTCTGGCGGCCTGTCAGCGGGTGATGGCGAGGGTGGCGTGATCGCACCTGTCTGGAGCATCCACAAAAAAGCGCGTGTATCATCGTATAGATTTACGTTAATTCAAGCGCCTTTGTCAAGGTCGCCCGCTCGGCGTTGCGGCATGGCTTCAGCCTGATGATTTCTCCTGGAGGGCGGTAGCGTCGCGGGGTTGAATCGTGTTATGGTAACGTTCGAAAGCGCTGTTTGGTGCGTGCCGAACACCCTTTCACCCACAACGGACCCACCCAACGATGGATCACAAGACCAATCCGGCGAAACAGGCAATGGAGATGACGGCAATTTGGCAGGCAGCGCGCGCGCTGATCCAGGAACAGCTGGCTCCTCCTGTTTTCGATATGTGGATCAAGCCGTTGCGTCTTGGCCGAGCCGATGATCCCCAGCGCATCGAAATTCTGGCCAGCAACGATTTTTCCGCCAGCTACGTGCGGGATCACTACGGTGCCCTGTTGACCACCGCCTTCTCCTCGGCGCTCGGCCAGGGAGCCCGTCTGCTGTTTCACGTCGATCCGGATCCGCCGGCCCGACAGGTCGAGGAGTCCCCCGCCTCGCCGCCGCCACCCACCGGCGCCCGGTTCGGGGTGGATGGACGCTACACCTTCGAGAACTTCGTGGTCGGAAGTTGCAATCAATTCGCCCATGCCGCCGCGGCAAGGGTGGCGGACGCGCCTGCGACCGCATATAATCCGTTGTACATCCAGGGTGGGGTGGGACTCGGCAAGACCCATCTTCTGCATGCCATCGGCAACGCCCTGCTGCGCGCCCGACCGGAGAGCAAGACGCTCTACATCACCTCGGAAAAGTTCATGACCCAGTTGGTGGACTCATTGCGTTTCAAGCAGGTCCACAACTTCAAGGAGAACTTCCGTTCCGTGGATGTGCTGCTGGTGGATGACATTCAGTTCATCGCCGGGAAAAAGGCCACTCAGGAGGAGTTTTTCCACACCTTCAACGCCCTCCAGGAGGCCAACAAGCAGATCGTCATCTCCTCGGACAGCTATCCGGGCGAGATCGAACATCTGGAAGAGCGGTTGCGCTCCCGGTTTTCGCAAGGATTGGTGGCGGATATCCATCCCCCGGATCTGGAAACCCGCATGGCGATCCTGAAAAAAAAGGCCGCCGTGGAGGGGATGGAGCTGTCCGATGATGTGGCTTTCTTTCTGGCCGAGGCGATCCAAAGCAACGTGCGTGAGCTGGAAGGGGCCCTGATCCGGGTGTTTCTGCTCGCCTCCCTGGAAAAAGAACCGGTCACCCTGTCGTTGGTGCGGGAGTCGTTGCGCGGCACGTTGCGGCGTGGGGAGCCGCGTCTTTTGTCGATGGACAAGATCATCGAGACCGTGGCCGCCTATTACAAGATCCGCCCGTTGGATATACGGTCGGACAAGCGGGCCAGACGTTTCAGCCATCCGCGCCAGGTGGCGATGTTTTTGTGCAAGCAGTTGACCAAGGCCTCCTATCCGGAGATCGCCCGGGAGTTCGGGGACCGCAACCACACCACGGTGTTGTATGCCGTGGACAAGATCGCCTCCCAGCAACAGGTCGATGTCGATCTGGAGCAGGCGGTCGGAACCCTGGCGGGCATGTTGCGCAAGTGAGTCATGGATGGCAAGAATGATTTTTTGTCACGATTCAGGCCCCCCACCATGGCAGGGGACCGGGGACCGAAGGTTCCGGGCTTTATAAGTTGCGGAAACGGAGTCTCCGAGGTTTGGTTTTTGACGTTGCTTTAAAGTCAAAAGCAAAATCCTGGGAGAGGAATCTCCCAGACGCTCTACTTAAATTTCTTCAACGGTAAAAACCACACATTCCAAACCGGGTGCGGTTTAAACCGGGAATGATTGAAACAACGACGACAAGGCGGTTAAAAATGGAATTTTTCATCGACCGTGACCCTTTTCTGAAAGTTCTGGCGCGCATCCAGAGCGTGGTGGAGCGACGCAACACCATGCCGATTCTCGGCAATGCCCTGCTGGAGGTGGCCAATGGTCAACTCACCGTCTCCGCCACCGATCTGGAGGTGTCGTTGCGCACCGTGACACGGGTCGAAAGCGTGGTGGAAGGGGCGATGACCGTCGGTGCGCGGGTGTTGTTCGACGTGGTGAAGGAGCTGCCCGCCAAGGCGATCCGGTTGCGCGGCGAGGGTGAGCGGCTGCTGTTGACCTGCGATCGGGCCCGCTTCGATCTGGCCACCCTGCCGGCGGCGCAGTTTCCGCGCATCCCGGACGCGGACGGGGAGTTCCGTCTGGCGATCCCCCGCGAGCAGCTGATCGGCATGCTGGAACGGACCCAGTTCGCCATGTCCACGGACGAGACCCGTTACGTATTGAACGGCATCTTCATGCAGCTGACCGCCGCCACCGAGGTCGATCAGCCGGGTCGGATCCGCATGGTGGCCACCGATACCCACCGCATGGCCATGGTCGAACAGTCCCTGGAACACGCCGTACCGGAAAATCGGGAGGTGATCCTGCCGAAAAAAGGCATCCATGAGATCCGAAAGCTGCTCGAAGAGGACGATTCGCCCCCGGAGATGATCCTTGGCGAAACCTACGCCCAGCTGATCAAACCCGATCTGACCCTGGTCACCAAGGTGGTGCAGGGACGGTTTCCGGATTGGCGCCGGGTGGTGCCGACCGGCAACACGGTGCGACTGACCACCACCCGCGAGGCGTTCCATCAGGTGGTCAAGCGCATTTCCACCCTCTCTCACGAAAAATCCCTCGGGGTGCGGCTCTCCATCGAGGAGACGCGCATGCGTATCGTGACGGTCAGTCCCGAGCAGGAGGAGGCCGAAGAGGAGATGGCCGTCACCTTCGACGGTCCCAATCCGTTGACCATCGGCTTCAATGCCCGGTATCTGCGCGAGATTCTCACCGTGATGAGCGGCGAGACCGCCCAGTTCGCCCTCAAGGACGACGAATCCCCGGTATTGGTGTACGATCCGGAACGTGGCGATGCGTTGTTCGTGTTGATGCCGATGCGGGTGTGATGGCTGGTGTCGCGGGTTCGGGATGGGGATCGTTTCCGTGGTCCGCGACAGGCGGAATGGTCCCGCGACAGGCGGAATCGTCCTGCGACGGACGGAATGGTTTGAAATGACCGGATCAAGTGGGCTTGCATGCATCTGGAATCGCTTCGTCTCAAGGATTTCCGCAACATCTCCGAGGCCCATTTGACCTTTTCTCCCGGCCTCAATCGCATCATCGGCGCCAATGGTCAGGGAAAGAGCAATCTGTTGGAGGCCGTGGCGTTGTTGGCCAACGGTCGTTCGTATCGCAAGGCATCCGCCGCGGTCATGCGGCGTTGGGATCGGCCCTGGTTCCGGGTGAGTGGCGCGGCGCGGGCGGGCGGCATGCGCCGCGCGTTGGATGTGATCGGCGAGTCGGGTCGGCAGGTATTCCGTCTCGACGACAAGCCGGTGGAGTCGGTATCCGGCATGGAGCGGGTGTTGGTGGCTGTGGTGATCACCCCGGAGAGTGCCTTGTTGGCGCGCGGTGCGCCGGTGGAGCGGCGTGCCTTTCTGGATTGGGTGATCTTTTCCGCGGACCGGCGTCATGGGGTGGAGTCGCGGGAGTATCAGATCGCCGCGCGGGCGCGACAGCAGGTGTTGCGCGGGGCGGGCGATTTGCGCGAACTGGACGCCTGGGAGGCGCAGTTGGCGCGGTTGGGGGCGCGCATCGGTCAGCGGCGACAATGGGCGATGAGTCATTTGGCGCGGTGGTTGCCGGATCATCTGGAGCAGCTTGGTTTGGATCCCGGTTTGTGCGCGGTGGCGTTGGTGGGGGAGAGTGCGGAGGTTTGTGCGCGGGAGGGTGAGGTTGAGCGGGTGGAGGCGGCGTTGCGCGAGTCATTCCTATACGCGCGCGCGCGGGATCGCGATACCGGGCAGACCGGGGCCGGGCCGCAGCGGGATGATCTGGAGTTGCGGTTATCCGGTCATCTGGTGGCCCGTTACGGGTCGCGGGGGCAGCAGCAGCGGTTTGCGTTGGCTTTGAAGTTGGCCGAGGCGGATTGGTTGGAGGAGATGATCGGGGAGGCGCCGTTGATGGTTCTGGACGATCCGGCGGCGGAGTTGGATCCCGAGGGGGCGCGGGCGTTGATGCGGGTGTTGTTCGGGCGAGGGCGGCAGGTTTTCGTGGCCGCGCCGGTGATGGATGGATTGGGGTGGCCGGGTGGGCGTGAAGATGCGGTGGCGGTGGGATTTTCCGTGACGGCGGGGGTGGTGACGAAGCTGGTCTGACTGTTGCGGGGGACGGGGGCCGAAGGTCCCCGGAGATGGTGAGCTGATCTGACTGTTGCGGGGGACGGGGAGCCGAAGGTCCCCGGAGATGGTGAGCTGGTCTGACTGTTGCGGGGGACGGGGGGCCGAAGGTCCCCGGCGGAGGTTCGGAGGCAGCGCCTCCGAGGTTCTGTTTTTGACTTTATCCTTTGATCTTAAATTTTATTTCCGTATTTTGCCTTTGGCGCGCTCTACAAAAAAAGCGATTTTCACGTTTTTTGTGAAAATCGCTTGCGCGCAGCCTTGGAAGGTGCGTCGTTTTGCGTTTTTGGCAAAACGACGCACCTTCGCCTTGCCTTGAAACAGGTCGCCGGAGACGGCTTTATGTTCTGACGAGCAACGCTCCATAAGGCCGAAGGCTCTGCCTCCGTACTTAAGCCGGGGGCGATTATCGCCCCCGGTCCCCGGACGTACACGAATCACCGCCTTAATGAAGGAAACCCCGCATGACCACGACGGACGAAAACGATACCCCGGCCAATGCCAGCTCCGAATACGGCGCGGATAGCATCAAGGTCTTGAAAGGATTGGAAGCGGTCCGCAAACGGCCCGGCATGTACATCGGCGATACCGACGACGGCACCGGCCTGCATCACATGGTTTTCGAGGTGGTGGATAACGCCATCGACGAAACCCTGGCCGGCTACTGCGACCGGATCGACGTGATCCTGCGCGTGGATGGTTCGGTGACCGTGCGCGACAACGGACGCGGCATTCCCACGGATATCCACCTGGAAGAGGGACGCTCCGCCGCCGAGGTGATCATGACCGTGCTGCACGCGGGTGGCAAGTTCGATCAGAACTCCTACAAGGTGTCGGGCGGTCTGCACGGGGTGGGTGTGTCGGTGGTGAACGCCCTTTCGGAACGACTGGAGCTGACCATCCGCCGCAACGGCGAAAAATGGCATCAGGAGTACCGGGATGGCGACCCGGTGGAGCCGATCCGCCGCATCGGCACGGCCAAGACCACCGGTACCGAGGTGACCTTCCTGCCCAGCCGGCAGGTGTTCACGGATGTCACCTTCTCGTTCGATATCTTGTCGCAACGGCTGCGGGAACTGTCGTTTCTGAACTCCGGGGTGAATATTTTCATTCGTGAGGATGCCACGGAAAAGGAGCATCACTTCCATTACAAGGGAGGAATCCGCTCGTTTGTGGAACATCTGAACCGGGCCCGCACGCCGATCATGACCCCGCCGGTCTGTTTTATCGAAACCAAAGGGGTGATCCAGGTGGAGGCGGCGTTGCAGTGGAACGACTCCTATCAGGAGAACGTCTACTGCTTCACCAACAACATCCCGCAACGGGACGGTGGCACCCATCTGATCGGCTTTCGCTCCGCGCTGACCCGCGTGCTGAATCAATACGCCCTGACCATCGGACTCTTGAAAAAAGACAAGGGGGCCACCCTGGCCGGCGAGGATTGCCGCGAAGGGTTGACCGCCGTGCTGTCGATCAAGGTGCCGGACCCGAAATTCTCCTCGCAAACCAAGGAGAAACTGGTCTCCTCCGAGGTGCGGCCCGCGGTCGAAAGCGTGATGGCGGACCACCTGACCACCTATTTCGAAGAGCATCCCCAGGATGCCAAACGGATTCTCGGCAAGGCGGTGGAGGCGGCCACGGCCCGCGAGGCGGCCCGCAAGGCCCGCGAGTTGACCCGACGCAAGAGCGCGTTGGAAATCTCCTCCCTGCCCGGCAAGCTGGCCGACTGCCAGGAGAAGGATCCAGGCTTGAGCGAACTCTATCTGGTCGAGGGGGACTCCGCCGGCGGGTCGGCCAAACAGGCGCGGGATCGCAAGTTTCAGGCGATCCTGCCGTTGAAGGGCAAGATCCTCAACGTGGAGAAGGCCCGGTTCGACAAGATGCTCTCTTCCGCCGAGGTCGGCACGTTGATCACCGCGCTCGGCACCGGCATCGGCGCCGAGGAGTACAACATCGCCAAGCTCCGCTATCACCGCATCATCATCATGACCGACGCGGACGTGGATGGCTCGCACATCCGCACCCTGCTGCTGACCTTCTTTTTCCGGCAGTTCCCGGAGATCATCGAACGGGGTTATCTGTACATCGCCCAGCCGCCGCTCTATCGGCTGGCGCGCGGCAAGACGGTCCGTTATCTCAAGGATGAGGAGTCGCTGGTCGAGGTGCTGCTCGAGGGTGGATTGGAGGGGGTGGAGCTGATCACCGGTCAGGGGGAGACGTTGACGCCGGTCGAAACGTTGAACCTGGTGCGGGACGCGCGGCGTTATCAGGTGACGTTGGAGCGTCTGGCGCGGCGTTTCGACCGGCGGGTGCTGTCCGCCGCGGTGGAGCGGGCCCAGGTGACCGCGGACTCCCTGGCGAGCGCCGAAGAGGCGACCCGGACCGCTGAGCGGCTGCGTCGGGCGTTGGCGGACGAGGCCGGAGCGGATCGGTTGACCGTGTTGGTGGAGCTGGATGGCGAGAGCGACATGGCGGCGTTGGTGATCCGGCGCACCATTCACGGCGTGCCGGTGGACGCGCGGTTGGATGGCGAGTTGATCCGGTCGCCGGAGTATCGGGACATGTCGCAGGTGGTGCGGCGCATCACCGAACGGTTGGGCGCGGGCGCCCGGTTGCGCAAGGGGAGCACGGAGACGCCGGTGGCGGATCTGGAGGCGCTGTTGAGCCAGGTGATGGCCGAGGGTCGCAAGGGGTTGACGATCCAGCGGTACAAAGGTTTGGGTGAGATGAATCCCGAGCAGTTGTGGGAGACCACCATGGATCCGACGGTGCGCACCCTGTTGCAGGTGCGGGTGGAGGATGCCATCGAGGTGGATACGGTTTTCACGACGTTGATGGGGGATGCGGTCGAGCCGCGCCGGGAGTTCATCCAGTCGAATGCGTTGAATGTGGTGAATCTGGATGTGTGACATGACATCCCCCGATTTCGAGACCCCTCTGGGCCCGTACTGGCTGCATACAGACGCCGTCTCGATCTTGGCCCTGAGTACGCAACCAACGCCCGATTCGGCGGATCCCGCCTTGCGCCAGCAGGTGGCCGAATGGCTGGACGCCTATTTCAAGGGGAGTTTTCCGGCTCTGGATGCGCTGCCCCTCGCGCCACGGGGCACCCCGTTTCAGCGCCGGGTCTGGGAGGCGCTGCGGGAGATCCCTCCGGGCCGGATCGAGAGCTATGGCGCGCTCGCCAAACGGATCGACGCCGCGCCTCGCCCCGTGGGCGCGGCACTGGGCGCCAATCCGCTCCCGATCCTGCTCCCTTGTCACCGGGTGGTGGCCTCAGATGGCGCGTTGCGGGGATACAGTGGCCGGGGTGGGCTGGAGAGCAAACGGTTTCTGTTGCGATTGGAAGGGGTTGAGGTCACCAGGCGAGCGCGGCCTGTTTGATCCCGGATCCGGCGGTTGCGGGCAAGCGCCCGTGGCCACCGCTTGCATCCATCCGGCAAAATCGCGGCCTGTTTGATCCCGGATCCGGCGGTTGCGGGCAAGCGCCTGTGGCCACCGCTTGCATCCATCCGGCAAATCGGCAGATCCCCGCATACTCACCCGTCACCCGACTCATCTTGCGCCATCTCCAATCCGATGACCCCCACCAGCCGATGCAAGACCTGTCGGGCCTCCTGAAAATCCAGCTGGTCCAAACACCCGCCCAACTCCCGAATCAAATTCGAATAGTCCTTCTCCGAGGTCAACCCGGCCTCCAACATCGGTTTCAAACGTTCGAACAGCACGCAGGCATCGAAATCCTGTTGAATCAACATCGGTTTGAGTTGACGCAACAATTCGCCAACCGTCCGCGCATCGAATCCTTGTGCCTCCACCATCACGCCCGCCGCCGTTTCACTCCGCTCCCAGGCGCGCACCTCGGCAACCAGCTGGTCCAGGGCCCGTTCCAGGTCGTCCAACAACAACGACCATGCCGTGCTGACGGCCCCGGCCCGCAGAACCATTTCCAGGGCCCGTGCCGATTCGAATACCCGCCTGGCGGAGAGATTGCCGGCCATCCCCTTCAATGAATGGACCAGGCGCATGGCCCTGGTGCCATCTTCCGGATCGCCGCTCTCCAGCCACGACCGCAGGCGCGGTATCGACTGCTCCTGACCGCGCACGAACTCCTTCAGCAGCATGCGCGCCAGTTGCTGGTTGTGATTGACCCGATCCAGCAGTTCCTCCACCTCGATGCAGGTCAACCCCTCGAAGCTGTGACCGCCGTGCGTTGCCTCCTTCATCGCGGGGGCGCTGATGCGTTGCGACTGCGGCGCGATCCAGCGGGTCAGCAGCGCGAAGAGCTGCGCGGAGTCGATGGGCTTGGTGACGTGCTCGTTCATGCCCGCGTTCAGGCTCTCCAGACGGTCTTCGTGCATGGCATGGGCGCTCATGGCCAGAACCGGCAACTCCCGCCAGCGTGCATCGGCCCGCAGCGCCCGGGTGGCCGACAGACCATCCATGATCGGCATCTGGATATCCATCAACACCAGATCAAACGAGTCCTGTTCCAGCTTGTCGAGGGCCATCTGGCCATTGTCGGCGCACTCCACGATCAGACCCACCCCGGAGAGCATGGCTTCGGCCACCTGACGGTTGATCGGCTGATCCTCCACGAGCAGCACCCGTGCCCCGCCCAGATGGTTCACCAGGGCGTCGCGGCTCAACGGCGCGCGGCGATGCGCGGTGACGGCGCGGGTTGAGCACGCTTCACCGCTGGGTTGACCGATCTCCAACAGCACGGTGAAATGAAAGGTACTGCCGCGACCTGGCGCGCTGCGCACCCAGATTTCACCCTCCATCATCTCCACCAGACGTTTGCAGATCGCCAATCCCAGACCCGTGCCGCCGAAGCGGCGCGTGGTGCTTTCATCGGCCTGGGTGAAGGGTGCGAACAGGGCGGACTGTTTTTCCAGCGGGATGCCGATCCCTTCGTCCATCACCCGGAATTGAATCTGCTCTTTGCCCGCGGTCCGTCCGAGAGCCGCGACGCTCACCGTGATCCGACCCCGTGGCGTGAATTTCACCGCGTTGCCCACCAGGTTGAACAGCACCTGTTGCAGCCGCAGCGGATCACCGATCAGCCATTCGATCTTGCGGGCGGGGGTGATGATATCCAGGCGCAGATCCTTGTCCGCGATGTTGGGTGCGAACAGATCGGCCACGTCGGCCAGCAGATCGGGCAGGCGAAAGGGGATCTTTTCCAGGACCAGGGCGCCCTGTTCGATCTTGGAGAAGTCCAGGATATCGTTGATCAACCGGAGCAGGGTGAGGGACGATGCCTGGGCCTTGAACAGATACTCACGGGTTGTCGGCGAGATGGCGACGTTCAAGGCCAATTCGATCATGCCGAGCACGCCATTCATCGGCGTGCGGATTTCATGGCTCATGTTGGCCAGAAAGGCGCTTTTGGAGCGGTTGGCGGTTTCCGCCTCCTGGCGTGCCTGCTTGAGGTCGAAGGAGACCACCAGAATGCTGATCAGAAGGCCGATCAGCACGCACAGATAGCTGATCTGTTTAAAGAAATGTCCCAGGTCGAACCGTTCGTCGTACAGCTGGTCCGAGGTGGCCATGAACAGGGCCTCGCCCCAGAAATTGACCAGCAGTGCCAGCACCAGCCAGTGTTCGAAGGTGTTGTCCCGCCAGTTTCCCTTGTTCAGAAATCCGATCAGGGCGATCAGGAACAGGCTTGCCGGCACCCATTCTTGTGGTCTGGGCACGAACCATTCCGGATGGATGGCGCGCGGCAGGGGCATGAGCATGAAGAACAACAGGTTGGCCAGGGTGAACAGTCCCATGCCCCGGAGAACCCAGCGGGGGTTCAACCGCGATGGGTGGATGCGGGTGTCGTGACGGGTGAAAAACCAGCTCAGCACCAGGAAGAAGGCGAGGAAGAAGCGTGACGAAAACCAGCTCCAGGGGATGAGTGTGGTGTAATCCAATGCCATCGCCTGGGTAAAAGGGGCCGAGGTGACGATGGTGTGATACAGGTCCAGGAGCGCGGTGCCCAGGAATCCGGCCCCGATCAGCAGATAGAGGTCCTCTTTTTCGGTATGGTGGCGCATCAGGGCGAGCACGCCGACCATGAAGGCGAGCGTGGTGGCCACGGTTTCGAGCAGGGTATGCAGATGAACCGAGCTGGTCCAGGTGATCTGGCGTGCGAGCAGGTAGCCGGCAACCAGCACAAGGGACACGATTCCGTATTGACGGCCACGCGTCCGTGCTCGGTTCGAGGGTGCGGTGGTGGTCATACGCCCGATCGCGTTGGAGGTGGAACCGGTTATGTTACGGGGGTGTGAGGAGTTTTCCCCCTTTCAGGCCAGTATTTTTCGAATAGTAGCACGATTCCTTCGATGAGCAACCAGGCAAGCAGCATGGAGACGATGACATGGCTCAAATAGTGCGCGCCTTTCATCATCTGGTAGAGTCCCATGATCCAGCCGAGGGTGATGCCGGTGCCCAGGCCGACCCAGCGCCAGGCTCCCGGCAGCAGGAAAAAGAGCGACATGAAGGCGAAGCCGCCGGAGGGGTGGCCGGCGGGAAAGCATTTGCCTGGGCGTTTGGCTGGAAAATCGTTCGGATTGGTGGCCAGAAACGGCACATGGGGCAGATCCCCGCCGTAGCGGGTCAGGGACCAGGGGCAATGGACGTTGGAGATGTTCTTGAGGCCCGAGATCGTGCCCGGCACCACGATCAGCGTCACCAGGAGCAGGATGAGTTTGCGGCGCAGATGGATTCGGGTCTTGAATTTCCAGGAGTGGAGGAGTGTGAGCAGCGTGAGGATGGCCACGAGGGCGACGGTGCGTTTGGCGCCGGTATAGAAGATGGCGCGCCAGAAGGGATCGTCCTTGTCGATTCGCCATTGGTGGCTGTCGAACTGGAAGAAGAGATCCTGGACAGGCAGATCCATACCGGTGGTTTCGAGCAGCAGGATCAGGAGCAGCGCGACCGAGACCCAGAGGATGGAAGGTTTGATGCGCATCGGGGGAAGGGGGGCGATTGAGAACGTTTGCGGGGATGATAGGAACCCACCCGGTTGGCAACGGCCTCGAAATGGGCCAGACCGTGGATGGCGGTATTCACAGACAACACACTGGAAGGAGCCGACGGTGAAGAGTACGACAATCGCCTTGGATTTGGCAAAGAATATCATCCCGGATCCGGCGGTTGCGGGCGATCACCTGTGGCAACCTCCTGATCCATCTTGCAAATCGGCAGAAAGGCTCATCCCCTCTGGAGATTCGACATCCCATCGCCATCATTTTCACGGCTCGACGACGATCGTACCCCAAATCGGCAGAAAGGCTCATCCCCTCTGGAGATTCAACCTTCCATCTCCACCACCTTCACGGCTCCACGACGATCGTACCCTTCATGCGGTTTTCATGCGGGGTGCAGTGATAGGGATAGGTGCCAGGAGTGGTGAAGGTGTGGCTCCAACGCTCTCCGGGGAAAAAATCCGCTGACATGAACGCGCCAGCCTCGTCGCTGGCCACGGCATGATAGGTGGCGCCAGCCTCGTTGTTCTGCCAGGTGACGGTGGTTCCAACCCGCACGGTGAGGGTGGCCGGATGAAAGGCCATTTTCTGAATGCTCACCTCCGAGGAAGCCGGGGCCTGATCAGCCCATACGGCAGCCGGCGACAGACAAAGCAGAACCGCCAATACCCAACCATGATCAGACCTGAACCCTGGCATGGTCTCCCCCGGACTCAAATGGCAAATTTTTCCTTGATTTTGGAGCACTCGCCCTGGGCATAGGCGAGAAACTCCTCCACCGCCTTGGAGCGAAATTTCTGCTTTTGAAAGACGAAATTGAGTTTGCGCTTGATGGTCCCTTCCTTGAGGCGACGCACCACCAGACTGTTGAGCTGGACCTCCTTGCGCAACGCCATGGTCGAAACGATGCTGAACCCCACGCCACCTTCGACCGCGGCCTTGATCGATTCGGTGGCGCCCATCTCCAGGATGAGATCCAACTGCTCGTAATGGATTCCGAATTTGCTCAACTGTTCGGTGATCACCGCGCGTGTGCCCGAACCCTCCTCGCGGGAGACGAACGGATACTCCTTGAGACGGTGAACCGGCACCTCCTCGAGCTTGGTGAACGGGTGATTCGGGGCCATGATCAGCACCAGCTCATCCTCCATGCAGGAGGCGACGACGATGTTCTTGTTGCTGATCGGCCCTTCGATCATGCCGATGTCGATGGTGGCGTCCTCGAGCTTGCGCACCACGGTGCGGGTGTTGTGGACCGTCAGACGTACCTGTACGCCGGGAAAGCCGTCGTGATAACCGCTTAGAATGCGCGGCAGCAGGTACTCGCCCAGGGTGGTGGTGGCGCCGAGCTTGATCACTCCGCGGGTCACGCCGGTCATTTCGTTGATGGCTTTTTCCGTCTCCCGATAGAGTTCCAGGATCCGGTCCGCGTAGCTGAAGACCATCATGCCCGCCTCGGTCAGCGAGATGCGGTTGTGATGGCGATCAAAAAGGCGGGTGTTGAAATGTTCTTCGAGCTGTCGGATCTGGAACGTCACGGCGGGCTGGGTGAGGTAGAGCTCTTCAGCCGCGCGGGTGAAGGAGAGATGTTTGGCCACGGAGTAGAAAACCCGGAGCCGGGTATCGGAAAAGCTCATGGGATGTTCTGCCTTCTGACGGAATACCGAAAGCGATAGGGAGATGGCTCTATATGCTAAAAAAAAATTTGATGGATGTATAGGAAAAAAGGGTTTCAAACGAAAAATGGCGGCCAACAGCCACATGACTTGGGAATGACCGACAAAAGAGGGTATAGTGGCGGTGAAACACGGTATCGTCACGCTTTGGAACTGGAATGAGGTCTTGTTATTAAAATGAATCTCAAACCCCGCATTGAATCCCAGGAGGCGTTGACCCCGCGCTATGCCCGTTATCGGCGTTTGTGGTGCGAGGCGCGGCCCGGTCTCGATGAGACCCTGCGAGCCGGTCGGATGGTACGCACAACCCTGGCTGAATTGCGCCTGGAATTCGATGTGATCCTGTTGGACGCCTTTGGGGTGTTGAATCTGGGTGACGGGGTGATTCCCGGCGCTCCCGAGGCGGTTCGGGGGCTGTTCGCGGCAGACAGACAGGTACGGGTGGTTTCCAACAACGCCTCCCAGTCCCCGGCACGAATGGTTCGCAAGCTCAAGGAGATGGGCTATCCGTTCGAGGCGGGGCATATCATCTCCTCGGGCATGGCGGTTGGACCGTATGTGGCCGCCTCGGGCTATCGCGACCGGCCCTATCTGTTGGTCGGCAGCGAGGACAGCGCGCTGTATGCGCCGGATGCCGGGGCGTGGATGGTCAATCGCGCGGGTTCCCGCTGGGCCATCGAAGAGGCGGAATACCTGCTTTTTTGCAGCAATCGCGACTACCATGGCGGTCAGCAGGAGATCGATGCCAAGGCGTTGTTGGCGGTGAAAAACGTCCCGCTGTTGTTGGCCAATCCGGATCTGGTTACCCCCAAGCCGGATGGTCGGCTGGAGGCGGTGGCCGGTTTCGCGGCCATGGATCTGGTGGAAGCCTATGATCTGGTCATCGAGGGGATCGGCAAGCCGTTCGCGCCGATCTTCGAGCTGGTGCGCGCGCAGTTTCCGGATGTGGCCCCGGAGCGGATCCTGATGGTCGGGGATACGTTGGATACCGACGTGCTGGGGGCGGCGGCGATGGGGTTTGCCAGTTGTCTGGCCTTGTCCGGGGCGTGTGCCGGTTGGGGGGAGGCGTTGGAACGGTTGTGTGACGCGCGGGGCATACGTCCGGATTATGTGATTGATTCTTTGGGTCGTTAGAGTTGCGGGTTGCGGGTTGTGGCGACAATAAAATTCATTTCCTTTCCACCGATTGGGAGAGTCGAGGATCATGGCCGAATTTCGATATGGTGAGCTGTTCAATCTGGGACACGACGAGACCGAATTTCGTCTGTTGAGCCGCGATTTCGTCCGCGAGGAGAACTTTCGCGGCGCACGGATGGTGATGATCGATCCGGAAGGTCTGACATTGCTGGCCAAGGAGGCGATGCGCGATGTGTCGTTTTTGTTGCGTACCAGCCATTTGCAACAACTGCGCGCCATTCTCGACGATCCCGAAGCCTCCGGCAACGACCGTTACGTGGCCCTGGAACTGCTGAAAAACGCCAACATCGCGGCGGATATGGTGCTGCCGAGCTGTCAGGATACCGGCACGGCCACGGTGGTGGCCAAGAAGGGACAGCGGGTCTGGACCGGCGGCAACGATCGCGAGGCCCTGTCGCGGGGAATCTTCTCGGCCTATGCCGACAATAACCTCCGCTACTCCCAGGTGGCGCCCATCAATTTATACGATGAAAAGAACACCGGCACCAATCTGCCCGCTCAGATCGACATCGAAGCCGTGGATGGCGAGGCCTATAAATTCCTCTTTCTGGCCAAGGGAGGCGGCTCGGCCAACAAGACCTTCCTGTTCCAGCAGAACAAATCGCTGTTGAATCCCGCGTCGCTGACGGCCTTCGTCGCCGACAAGCTCAAAGGGTTGGGAACCTCGGCCTGCCCACCCTATCACCTGGCGTTGGTGATCGGCGGACTCTCCCCGGAGATGACCTTGAAGACCGTCAAGCTCGCCTCGGCGCGCTATCTGGATACCCTGCCCGAGACCGGCGATGGCATCGGCGGCGCGTTGCGCGACCGCGCCTTCGAGGCCGAGGTGTTGGAGTTGGCCAAAAACATCGGTCTGGGCGCTCAGTTCGGCGGCAAGTATTTCGCCCACGATGTGCGGGTGATCCGTCTGCCGCGGCATGGCGCCTCGTGTCCGGTGGGGTTGGGCGTGTCGTGTTCGGCGGACCGCAACATCCTGGCCAAGATCAATGCCGAGGGGATCTGGCTCGAGGCGTTGGAGCGTGATCCGGCCCGTTTCCTCCCCGAGGTGGAGCCGACCTCCGGCGAGACGGTGCGGGTGGACCTGAATCGTCCCATGAGCGAAATCCGCGCCGAATTGAGCCGTTATCCGATCCGCACCCGTCTGTCGCTGAGCGGTCCGATCGTGGTGGCCCGTGACATCGCCCATGCCCGCATTCAGGAGCGTCTGGATCGCGGCGAGGGGATGCCGGACTATTTCAAGGATCACATCGTCTATTATGCCGGCCCGGCCAAAAAGCCGGACGGCATGCCTTCCGGGTCGTTCGGTCCCACCACCGCCGGGCGCATGGACAGTTATGTGGACCGTTTCCAGAAGGCTGGCGGATCGTTGGTGATGCTGGCCAAAGGGAATCGCAGTCGCGAGGTGACCGCGGTCTGCAAGGCCAATGGGGGCTTCTATCTCGGATCGATCGGTGGCGCGGCGGCTTCGCTGGCGCAAAAGAGCATTCGCAAGGTGGAGGTGATCGATTTCCCGGAGTTGGGAATGGAGGCGGTGCATCGCATCGAGGTGGAAGATTTTCCGGCCTTCATCGTGGTCGATGACAAGGGTGGGGATTTCTTCGCGGAGTTGGGATTGTAAGCAATCTTGGAACGATTCAGAACCCCTGCATTTGGCGGGGGCCAGGGGCCCATGGACCCTGGCGGGATTCAGGGGCAAATGGCGGTCAGAACCCCTGCATTTGGCGGGGGCCAGGGGCCCATGGACCCTGGCCCCTGGTGGGATCCAGGGGCCCATGGACCCTGGCGGGATCCAGGGGCAAAGCCCTTGGGACTCTTCATTTGCCCGCCGGGGCCATGGAGGGGGCGAATGGCTCGCGGAAGATGAGTCGCCTCCGGTGGCCTGACCCCAGGCCATGTTCGCGGCATCGTTTCGCCAAAGGCGCGAAACGATGCCGCAGCCAAGGCGGCGCGCAGCGTTTTTTCGCAAAAAGCGCGAAAAAACGCTTTTTTGAAGAGCGCGCTAAAAAGACAAAGATAAAAGACAAAAGCCAAACCTCGGAGGCGCTGCCTCCGAACCTCCGCCGGGGACCTTCGGCCCCCGGTCCCCCGCAACGGTTGATTGGGGAACTTCAGGGGTGGGGAGATTTCCCTCCCCCCGTTTACCGGGGAGCTTCGCCCCCGATCCCCATTACACCACCTGACTCCGCGCTGCCTCGATGGCCGCACGCACCGTGGCAAACGCCGTCCCACCCACCACCTTCCGGGCGTTGATCGAAGCGGTCACCGTCAACACCTCCACCACGTCCGCGCCAATCCGCGGATCCGCCGCCTGCATCTCGGCCAACGACAACTGCTCCAACGTCCGCCCCGACTCCACGCATAACCGCACCAACCGCCCGGATACCTCGTGCGCCTTGCGGAACGGAATCCCCTGCCGCACCAGATAATCCGCCAGATCCGTGGCCGTGGTGAAACCAACCTTGGCCGCGGCGGCCATCGCCTTCTGATGAACGCGAATCTCGGCCAACATGCCGGCAAACACCTTCAAACATCCCCGCACCGTCTCGATGATGTCGAAAATCGCCTCCTTGTCCTCCTGCATGTCGCGGTTGTAGGCCAACGGCAACCCCTTCATCATGGTCAACAACCCCATCAGATGACCGGTCACCCGCCCACTCTTGCCACGCACCAGCTCCGGAGCGTCCGGATTTTTCTTTTGCGGCATGATGCTCGATCCGGTGGCAAAGGCGTCGGACAACTCCACAAAACCGAATGCCGGCGAAGACCAGAGAATCAACTCCTCGGAGAAACGGGAAAGATGCATCATCACCAACGAACAGGCCGCCGCAGTCTCGATCACGAAATCCCGATCCGATACCGCGTCCAGCGAGTTGCGACAGATCCCCTCGAAACCCAACTCCTTGGCCACCCACGCGCGATCGATCGGAAAGGGGGTGCCGGCCAGGGCGGCGGAACCGAGCGGCAGTTGATTGATGCGTTTGCGCGCCTCGCCGAACCGCTGCCGGTCGCGATCGAACATCTCGAAATAGGCCATGAGATGATGGCCGAAACTGACCGGCTGGGCGTTTTGCAGATGGGTGAAGCCCGGCATGACCGTCTCCACATGGGTTTCGGCCAGGGTGAGCAGGATGCGTTGCAGACTGCGCAACGCCTCGCGAATCGCATCGACCTCCTCGCGCAGCCACAAACGCAGATCCGTGGCCACCTGATCGTTGCGCGAACGGGCGGTATGGAGCTTGCCGGCCACCGGACCGATCAATTCGCGCAGACGATCCTCCACATGCATGTGGATGTCTTCCTGGTCGTCCCGGAACGGCAAACGCCCCTCCTCGATCTCCACCTTGACCCGCGCCAAACCCTCGACGATCAGATCCGCCTCGGATTCGGCGATGATCCCCTGACGGGCCAGCATGCGGCAGTGGGTCATCGATCCCTGGATGTCCTGGCGGAACAGCCGCGAGTCATAGTGGATCGAGGCCGAAAAGCTCTCCATGAAGGCATCGGTGGGCTGGGAGAAGCGCCCACCCCACGGTTTGCTCTTGCTCATGGCTTTCCTTGGCGCACCAGGGCGGCGATGCGCATCCGCAGGGCGTTGAGTTTGATGAAACCGCTGGCATCCGCCTGATCGTAGGCGCCATGGTCATCCTCGAAGGTGGCCACCACCGGATCGAACAGCGACTGCTCGGACTTGCGACCCGTGACGATCACATTTCCCTTGTAGAGCTTCAGCCGCACCACGCCGGTGACGTAGGTCTGGGAGGCATCGACCAGGGATTGGAGCATCAACCGCTCCGGCGAGAACCAATAACCATTGTAGACCAGCGAGGCGTAACGCGGGCCCAGTTCGTCCTTGAGGTGGGCCGCTTCGCGATCCAGCGTCAACGACTCCATGGCGCGATGCGCGACGCCCAGGATGGTGCCGCCCGGGGTTTCGTAGACGCCACGGGATTTCATGCCCACGTAACGGTTCTCCACCAGATCGACCCGTCCGATGCCGTTGGCCCCACCCAGGGCGTTCAGACGCGCCAGCAGATTGGCCGGCGACAGCCGCTCGCCGTCGATGGCCACCGGATCGCCCTTTTCGAAGCTGATTTCCACATAGGTTGGTTTGTCCGGCGCGCGTTCCGGGGAGACGGACAAAACAAACATCTCCTCTTCGGGTTCCTTCCAGGGATCTTCCAGTACCTTGCCTTCGAAGGAGAGGTGCAGCAGGTTGCGATCCATGGAATAGGGGACATCGCCGCGTTTGTCGCGCGCCACCGGAATGCCGTTGGCATCGGCATAGGCCAGGAGTTTCTCGCGCGAGGTCAGATCCCACTCCCGCCATGGCGCGATCACCTGGATTCCGGGACGCAGAGCGTAATAGGCCAGCTCGAAGCGCACCTGGTCGTTCCCCTTGCCGGTGGCCCCATGCGAGACGGCTTCGGCCCCGCACTGGGTGGCGATCTCGATCTGGCGTTTGGCGATCAGGGGACGGGCGATCGAGGTGCCGAGATGGTACACCCCTTCGTAAAGAGCGTTGGCGCGATACATCGGAAACACGAAATCGCGCACGAACTCCTCTTTCAGATCGTCGATGTAGATTTCGCGAACGCCGAGGTTCATGGCCTTCTGGCGGGCCGGTTCCAGCTCCTCGCCCTGGCCGAGATCGGCGCAGAAGGCGACCACTTCGCACTGGTAGTGCTCCTGGAGCCATTTGAGGATGATGGAGGTATCCAGACCTCCGGAGTAGGCCAGGACCACTTTTTGGACGGGTTTGGACATGGGGTTCCTCTTTGGTGATACGTAACGATACGAATTTGTAACGATTCAGGATCCCACAGTCATCGGGGTCCAGGGCTCAATGGCTGGCCCCTGGTGGGATCCAAGGGCAGAACCCTCGGGACTTTTCCCTGGCTCTGCCTCCGCACTTAAGCCGGCAACCTTCGGTCCCCGGCAACGATTGTTTTACCGTTCCACGGTTTAATGAATATCCACGCCCATCAGCCACTCGAGAACCGCTTTCTGGATATGCAACCGATTTTCCGCTTCGTCCCAGATCACCGATTGCGGGCCATCGAGCACCCCAGCCGAGACCTCCTCGCCGCGATGGGCGGGCAGGCAGTGCATGAACAACGCCTCGTCCTTGGCCTGGCGCATCAACGCCTCGTCCACGCAGTAATCCGCGAAGGCGCGCAGACGCCGCTGCCGTTCCGCCTCCTGACCCATGGAGGTCCAGGTGTCGGTGCAGACCAGATCGGCATGCGCCACCGCCTCGGCAGGAGCGCGCACCACGGTGATCGAACCCCCGGTGGAGGCGGCCTCGAGCTGGGTGTGGCCCAACAGCTTGGCATCGGGCTCGTAATTGGCCGGACAGGCCAACACCAGGTCGAATCCGAGCTTGGCCGCAGCCTGCATCCAGGAGTTGGCCATGTTGTTGCCATCCCCGATCCAGGCCACCTTGTGTCCGCCGATCGGTCCGCGATGCTCTTCGTAGGTGAAGAGATCGGCCAGAACCTGACAGGGGTGGAAGTCGTCGGAAAGGCCGTTGATCACCGGCACGGTGGCATATTCGGCCATGGTTTCGACCTTTTTGTGGGCAAAGGTGCGCACCATGATGATGTCCACGAACCGCGACAACACGCGGGCGGAATCGGAAACCTCCTCGCCGCGTCCGAGCTGGATGTCCTGGCTGGAGAGGAACAACGCCTGTCCCCCGAGCTGGAACATGCCGGTTTCGAACGACACGCGGGTGCGGGTCGAGGGTTTTTCGAAGATCATGCCCAGGGTGCGCCCCTGGAGCGTGGCCACGTCGCGTCCGGCGGCGCGGTTGCGCTTGAGCTGGGTGGTCCGCTGGAACAGATGGCGGATCTCCTGGGCGGTGAGATCGTCGAAGGTCAAAAGGTCCCGTTTGGTGGAGGAGCGCGCGTTCATGGAGTTGGCCGTCAAAAGAGATCGCTGAGCACGCTGTCCAGGATGGCCACGCCCTGATCGATTTCATCGCGGGTGATGGTCAACGGTGGCAGCATGCGCAAGGTGGTGCCCATCTGGCAGCTCAACAGCAGGCCGCGATTCAGGCACATGGCGGCCACCTCCTCGGTGCCGCCCTTGAGTTCCACGGCGGCCATCAGGCCGCGACCGCGCGTGGCATGGATCATCGCTTGATGACCCTTGAGGCCATCGAGTTTGTCGCGCAGGTACTGACCCAGGTCGGGCACGCCGGCGAGCACCCCGTCGTCGAGCAGCACTTCCAGGGTGGCGAGCGCGGCGGCGCAGGCCAGGGGGTTGCCGCCGAAGGTGGAGGCGTGGGTGCCCGGCGAGAACGACGCGGCGACCCGGCTGGTGGCCAGACAGGCCCCCATCGGCACGCCCGAAGCCAGACCCTTGGCCACGGTCATGATGTCCGGGGTGACGCTGCTCCACTGATGGCACCAGAACTTCCCGGTGCGGCCCATGCCGGTCTGCACCTCGTCGAGGATCAACAACAGACCGTGTTGATCGGCGATGGCGCGCAGGGACTCCAGATAGCCATCGTCCGGCAGGCGCACGCCGGATTCGCCCTGGATCGGTTCCACCAGGATGCCGGCGGTATAGGGGCTGATGGCCTTTTCCACCGCGGACGGGTCGTTGAAGGCCACATAGCGGAATCCGGGCACCAGGGGTTCGAAGCCGCGTTGCACCTTCTCCTGGGCGGTGGCCGAGAGGGTGGCCATGGTGCGGCCATGGAAGCCATGCACGGCGGTGATGATCTCGAAACGGCTCGGATGGCCGTGATCGCGCATGAATTTGCGGGTGAGTTTGATCGCCGCTTCGTTGGCCTCCGCGCCGCTGTTGCAGAAGAACGCCTGATCGGCGAAGCAGGTATCGGTCAAGCGCCGGGCGAGTTTCTCTTGCAAGGGGATGCGGTAGAGGTTGGAGGTATGGATCAGGCGTCCGGCCTGTTCGCGGATGGCGGCGGTGACCTTGGGCGGGCAGTGGCCGAGGTTGTTGACCCCGATGCCGGCCAAAAAGTCCAGATATTCCCGGCCTTCCTCGTCCCACAGGCGGGTTCCCTCACCCCGTGTGAAGGCCACGGGATTCCGTCCATAGGTGGACATGATGCACTGAATGTCGTTCATGCTGCCTCTCCGTACTGATTTGAAACGTTTTTTATAGCCTTTTACCACTCAGGCCGCAACGGTTCATGGAGAAAAAAGGGGCAGATGGGTTTTTCGACGGTTTTCGAGCGCAAGACAGGGGATGGCGGACGTGATTTTGGGGCGCTGGCGGGGCTTCGCGGAGGTCCAGGGATATCCGGGAACCTCCGCGAGGGAAAATCCGCGAGGGAAAACTAGATGAACAGCACGATGTCCGCTTGCTGGGCCACTTCGAAGAAGCGGGCGGCGCCGGCATACTCCAGACCGTCGATCAGCTCTTCGTGCTTGAAGTCGAACAGATCGACGGTCATTTGACAGGCGATCATCTTGACATCCGACTCGATGGCCATCTCCATCAGATCGTCGATGGAGGCCACACCCTTGCCGGCCATCTTCTGTTTCATCATGATGGTCGCCATGCTCTCCATGCCCGGAAGAACCTGCACCAGCACCGGCATCGGCACCGGCATCGGCATGGCCGGATTGCCCAGCGGGGAGATCTTGAGATTGCGATTCTTCTTGAGAACCTGCAAACCATAGAAGGTCCAGAAAATGGTGACCTCGTAATCCAGTGCCGCTGCCGTGGTGGCCAGGATCAACGGCGGATAGGCAAAGTCCAGGGTGCCTTTGGTGGCGATGATCGCCAAGCGTTTCTGCGCCATGTTCGGATGACTCCTCGGTCCAATGATCAGGGCTTGCGAATTTCGTAGTAGAAGACGCCAGCCGCTTCGGACGCCTTGACCAGTTCGTTGCCGGTCTGCGAGCAGAACGACTCGAAATCTTTGGCGGAACCGGGATCCGTGGCCTCGATGGCGAGAATCTGTCCGGATGCCATGTCCTTGAGAGCTTTCTTGGCGCGCAGGATGGGGAGCGGGCAGTTCAGCCCCTTGGCGTCGAGGGTGATATCAGCCATGATCGTTTTTCCTCCGGGTTGGACACTGAAGCGAGAAAGAGAGAGAGTCATATAAGAAAAACAGCAAACTCTGTTATAGTGAATCGCATTGGCGCGGGTTGCAAAGAATTTTTTCTCATCTCAAGATAAAAAACTGGCACGCGCCATGAAACTGACTGATCACGATGGGGGAAACCCTCATCCCCCTTCCTGGCAACACCCCTGACGGGCGTTACCGGGTGACCATCGGGAGTCAACCCTCCAGCTTTGGACAAAAACGGCCATGGAACATCCGATTCTGACGATTTTCATCGTTTTGCTCGTATTGATCGCGCTTTTCTGGTTTCTCCTGAAACTTCGCACCCTGCGCGAGGACTCGATTCAGGATGAGATGCCGCCAGACAAACTCACCGTGTTGCTGGGCATGTTCTATGTGTTGAGTCGCGCCTGCCTGAACTATTATCGGGACCGCAACACCTATCCCCCGGCGGTGAGCGGCACCCCCGACGGGTTGATGGAGCTGGGATATCTCAACGACGAGCCGTTGGCCCAGTTGAGCAAATCCGTGAAACTCTTTTCCATCGTGGTCACCGACAAGGGGGGATATGGGATCTGTCTGGCGCACATCAAGGCGTCGGTGGCCATGGAGTTCTTGCGGCGCGTTTCGGAAACCAAGACCACCATCGAGTTTCAGGACTATCGGGGCGGTCAGTACAAACCGTTGACCAGCACCGGGGATACCCTGATCAACTTGACGCTCCCCCTGCCGGTGCGTCCGATTGGCGCCAAGCCGCCTTCGCCCGTGGATGCGGTGGCGACGCCGGGAGCCACGGCGGTTCCGGTCTCCGGCGAGGATGACGAGGAGTGAGGCGGTCCAACCGCCTTACCCGCCCATCGAGACCATGACATCGCCGCCGGCGCCCATCGGAGCCCATGACATCGCCGCCGGCGCCCATCGGAGCCCATGACATCGCCGCCGGCGCCCATCGAGACCATGACATCGCCGCCGGCGCCCATGGAGCCCGGCGATCACTCCGCCGGACGGGCGTCCTGGGCCTTCTTGCGAACCGCCTTTTCGATCTGCCGGGCGGTCTCGCTGTCCGAGGGGGCATCCTGCCAGTTGCCATCCCCGCGCTGGGTCTGCTTGAGCACCACCACCTTCACATCCCCGTAGGGCGCCTGACCCGATACCCGGATGTTGACCCGATAGCGGGTGCGCCCATCGTTGGGATCCACCTTCCAGTCCGTGGAGATGAACCCTCCCTCCCGATTGGCCACCTGCACCGGCAGCTCCATCACCACATCCATGGCGCCCGCGTAGAGTTTGTTCTGACGGATCTGCTCCTGGGACAGCTTGGCGCCGCCGCCCAGACCTCCCATGCTGAAGATGCTCTCCTGACCGAGCAGTTCCGAAGAAACGTTCTCCGTGCGTCCCTCCTGGGCATCTTCACGCGCCTTCTTTTGGCCGAATTTGGCCAGTTTCTGCTGCTCCAGGGTGTTGGGACTGCTGATGATGGAGTTGGAGCAGCCGCTGATCGACAGGGCCAAAGCGGTGATTGCCGCGCTCATGAGTCGGATTTTCATGGAGGTTTCTTTCATCGGAGTCTTTTTGCAAAGGGGACGGGAATGGTCTCAACCGATCTCATTATGAAGCAAAACCGTTGCGCGGGGAAAGCATCTCCCGCGCGAGCATGGAATTTTTTGACGATTCACTCCGAATCGAGCAGACGCGCCAGAATCCTTCCATCCTGACGTTCCAGGGCATGGCCCTCGCCACTCTGGATCGCGGTCCTGGCCCGAACCTTCAAGGCGATGATCCGGGCCATCTCCTGGCTCCAGACTGGGACGGTGTTGTCGCCGGACAAGGCGAACCCTTCGCGTCGCACGATCGACACATACCGGGCCGTGGGATGGGGCTGCCGGTTGAGCCGATAGAGAAAATTGCCCGGTCGTTCCCGTTCCAGCTCCGCGTAGAGCGCCCGGGAGCGGTTGAGGGTATCGGCTCCCATCATCGGGGCCATCATCGCCAGCGGGGTGGAGGCGATCAATCCGGCCACTTCCGCCTTGTCGGTGCCCAGATGGGGGGCGGCAATGGTGATCAGGGTGTGGATGGCCAGTTCCGGACCGTTCACCATCAGCAGGCGCGCCACGACCCCGCCCGCCGAATGGCCGATCAGAATGGTTCTCTCCGTGCCGCGTTGGGCGCGCAGGGTGGTGAGGATCGCTTTCAGCCCCTCGGCCTGGATCGTGAGCGGCGCTTCGGAGGGGAGATCGGCCAACAGATAACCGTGTTTCTCCGTGCGGTTGGTCGGCTCCCGTTCGATCACCTCGCGACCGGTGGCGATCATCCGGCCCAGAGACTTCCAACCCGCGTTTTCCAGCTCCGCCGTCACGCCGGAGCGCTGCCAGGCGTCGTCGCCGCTGAAATAGCCATGCACCAGAATCGCCACGTCGGCATGCGCGGCTCGCGGCATGCCGAGCAGTACGATCACGCCGAGGACGACATGCGTAAAAAAAGCGCATTGCCTGGCAATGCGCTTGAGCGTCCGCTTGTCCGTGACGGACAAGCGGGTTTGGGAAGGGAGCCGTTTAATCACGTTTTTCCAGGGCTTTCAGGAAAAAGGATTGAAAATCCTTGCCATCGCTCTCCGCGAGCGTGGACTGGGAGAAGCCGGGTCGGGTCGTGGAGATGCGCGCCTGCACGCCGGTTCCCGGTTCAACGACCTGGCGGGTGGAGCGGGTGCGGTCTTCCCGACGGTAGAGTTGCAACAAGACTGGATAGGATACGCTGATCATGGTTTCCTCGTCGTTTACGCTTGACATCAGGAACGAACGTGCCGTCATGATCATTGAATCGTCCAATCGTGTGGATTTCTTGACCTCTTTTTTTGGATACGGTTGCCACTCTTTCTTGAACGTCATGATTCAGGCCCCCACGCTTGCAGGGGAGGGGAGACCCAAGGTTCCCGGCTTAAGTGCGGAAACGGGGTCTTCGAGGTTTGGCTTTTGACTTTGCTTTTTAGCGCGTTTTTTGCGAAAAATCGCTGCGCGCCGCCATGTTCGCGGCATCGTTTCGCCAAAGGCGCGAAACGATGCCGCGAACATGGCCCGGAATCAAGCCTCGCTCTTCTTCTCCTGCTCCAGGATCACCCGGGTGATGTGACTGGGGGCGATGGCATAGGCCGACAGACGCATGGTGTAGAGGCCGCGTCCCGAGGTCAGGCCGTTGAGCACATTGCCATAATCCAACACCTCGACCATCGGCGCCTCGGCGGCGATCACCTGACCTCCGCCGCCCTTGGGGGTCACGCCGAGCACCTTGCCGCGCCGGCTGTTCAGATCGCCGATCACGTCGCCGAGCACATCGTCCGGGACCGTCACCTCCATGGTCATCACCGGCTCCAGCAGCACCGATCCGGCCTCGGCCAACCCCTTCTTGAAGCCCATGGAACCCGCGGTCTTGAACGCGAAATCCGATGAATCCACCGAGTGGTGACTGCCATCCACCAGGGCCACCTTCACATCCACCACCGGATAGCCGCCCACGATCCCCTGTTCCATGGCCTCGATGATCCCCTTTTCCACCGAGGGGACGAACTGGCGCGGGATCACCCCACCGAAAATGCGATTTTCGAACGCATAGCCGCCATCGCGGGGCAAAGGCTCCATCTCCAGCCAGCAATCGGCGAACTGACCGCGGCCTCCGGTCTGCTTTTTGAGCCGTCCCTGCACCCGCACTTTTTTGGTGATGGTCTCGCGAAACGGCGGACGGGCGGTTTTCAAGGTGGCGATGCCGCCGTACTTGCGCTTGAGCCGATCCAGCACCACCCGCAGATGGGTCTGTCCCATGCCCGAAAGAATCAGTTCATGGGTGGCCGGATCGCGCCGCAGCCGCAGGGTGGGATCCTCCTCGACCAGTTTCTCCAGGCCGGCGGCCACCTTGTCCTCGGTTTTGGAGTCGGTCTCCACTGCGAAGGTGTGGGTTGGCTCCTGAAAATTGACCCGTTCGTAGCGGATCGGATGGTCGATGGCGCACAGGGTATCGCCGGTATGCACCCCTTCGAGCTTGGCGATGGCGCCGATCTCGCCTACGCCGAGTTTCTGGATCGGAATCATCTCCCGTCCCTGGAGACGGAACAGCCTTCCACCCTTCTCCTTGTGGGCGCGGGTGCCGTTGTAGAAGGGCTGTTCGTTCTCGATCACCCCGGAGAAGACCCGGATCACCGTCAATTTACCGGAAAACGGATCCATCACCGTCTTGAAGGCCACCGCCGAGAAGGGATCGGTGGGGGAGGGGGTACGCGACACCGCCCGTTCCGGATGGTCCGGATCCACCCCGACGAGCGGTTTGACCGTTGCCTTGTCGATCGGACTGGGAAAATATTCCGCGATGCCGTTGGCCAGCGATCGGACGCCGATGTTGGCCGCGCCGGAACCGCAGTAGACCACCAGCAGACGCCGGGTGATCACCGCCTCGCGCAACCCCTTGTGCAGCTCATCGAGCGAGGGCTCCCGGCCCTCGGACAAATACCGCTCCAACAATTCGTCGTCGCCCTCGACGATCTTTTCGATCAACTGGGTGCGGTAGTATTCGGCATCCGCGCGGGCGCTCTCCGGCAGGTCGATCTGAAAGAACACCCCGTCCCGCGCCGACCAGGCGGTCATGGGGATCAGATCGACGATGCCGCCGAAATGCTCGCCCACTCCGATCGGAATGGTGAGCGGCAGGGTGGTGATGTTCAGACGCGCCTCGATCGTGCCCAGCGTGCGGATGAAGTCGGCACGCGGACGGTCGAGCTTGTTGATGAATCCGATCACCGGCACCATCGACTCTTCCACCATGGCCCAGAGCCGTTCGTTCTCCGACTTGATCCCCACCTCGCTGGAAAAAAGCATCACCGCGCCCCCCACCACGTCGAGCACGCCGCGGGTCGATTCCAGAAAGTCGCTGTAGCCAGGGGTGTCGATCAGGTTGAACCAGCGGTCCCGCCACACGCAATGACCGATGTGCGGGACGATGGTGACCCGCCGTTCCACCTCTTCGGGTTCGGTGCTCATCACCGTGGTGCCCTTGTCCACGTCACCCCGCCGCGCGATCGCCTCGCCGTTGAACAACAGCGACTCCGCCAGCGTGGTCTTCCCGCCCCCGCCATGGGCGATCAGGGCGACGTTGCGCAACAGACTGATTTCCGGAACATTGGGCATGGGAGTTTCCTTTATTTTAGTAGGTGCAATCAACAACGCTCGCGAACCCTGGCTTGCTGCGTACCAGGATGATGATGACTCCTTGATTAATTCAATGGCGGCAAAGCGGCCAGCCCATCCATCCAATCCCGAAACAGGGCGCACTCGCGCCGCATGGCCTCCAGACCGATCTCCAGGGCGGCTAAAGAGCCATACAGCGGTTTTTCGTAGTCTGGAACCAATCTTGAGATCCTTTTTGCTGGTGCTGTCAATGGACTGTCATTGATATTTTCCGGCGTGGCAAATGCATTTCGTATCGTTTGGAAACGATCGGCCAGATCATTTCGAAAGATTCCCCTGGCCAACCGTTCCGGATCGCTGAACAACAATGCCTCGAATTCATGCAACTGTACATAAGGAATGAAGCGTTGCATGGCAGCGGCATATTTTTCGCCCAGCTCCCTTTGCAGTGATGACCGGATGGCTGTGGTAAGACAAGCTGCCTTGGCGGCAGGAGTTGGCAATCGGTCAGCTTCCACCTTGCCCGGTACGTCGTTTTCCATTCCATAATAATCGATCAGGGTAGTGCAATAGGCACTTTTATCATTCAGTAACAGTTGTACGTCTTCGAACAACCTGGCACAGTTCACCCTTCCACCTTTGTGCCCTGGCTTTCCGATCAGACGTGGCGTCAGTTTGATCTCATATTCGTTGAACCAGGGAACAAGCAATTCATGTACGAACGCCTCTTCCGTCTGACCCTCGCAGATTACATGCACGCGGATCATGCGCGGGGTCTCCCGCCCAGCAGGTTCTTCATCCAGAGATCCCCCACCGAATAGCTCTCCAGCCAGGCGGCAAACGACTCCTGCGTATGGCGGCGAAACACGGTATTGCCCTCCTCACGCTCCACGATCAGCAGATCATCGATGGAAAACTCATTGATCAACGGCACCGATTGGGTGGAGACGATCACCTGCATGCGCTGCGAGGCCATGCGCATCAACGCGCCCAGCAGCGTGATGGCATAAGGATGCAACCCCAGCTCCGGCTCATCGATCAGAATCGTGGAGGGTGCCTCCGGCTGCGACAAAGCGGTGACGAGACAGATAAACCGCAACGTGCCATCCGAAAGCTGACTCGGCCACAACGGGTAATCGCTCCCTTTCTGGCGCCACAGCAGTTGAATCTGCTCTTCACCCGTGGGGAGTTGGCGCGGATTCAAGACAAAATCATCGAAAAAGGGTGCTGCCAATGTCACGGTCTTGCGGATCATGGCGTAAACGTCGGGGTGAGACTCGCGCAGATGAAACAGATAGGCCGCCAGATTGGAACCATCGCCACGCAAGGTGGCCTGATCGTGCAGCGCGCTTAGCCGGCGCATCCCGGCAAATTCGCTGGTATCGTGGAAATGGTAGATTTTCCAACGCGACATGGCATTGTAACAGTGACTGGCGATTTCTATCTGGATAGGGTCATCGCCTTTCAATCGCAAATCTTTCAGATTTGATTCCTTGTGCCCAGCTTCGAAATCCGAAAGAATTTGTTCTTCATCTTTAAAAATAAATACTTTTTCGGCTTGAAAGACCAATCCACCATAAACCGTTGGTAGGAGACTGAACAAATAAGCATTTGATCCAAATCGGGATCCGATTGTAATATTATTGGTATTTTTAATACCAAATGAAAAAATACGATCCGCGCCCCCCTGTTTTTGCACCCAAAGTTGCAAACGGCCCTCGATTAATTCAGAATTCATCTGAAAAAGCGAGATAAAATTACTCTTGCCCGCACCATTCGACCCGATCAACACATTCAGATTGCGCAACTCCAAATCCAGATTGCGGATTGATTTGAAACCATGAATTTTAAGGCTTGAAATCGCGCTCACCAGAACCTCGAAAAGGATGGGGTCATTCTGAATCGTCCATGCCAGGCCCAATGATTCCCGACAGACCTTGAGAGGCCGACGCGCGCTTGCGCGATTTTTCGCAAAAGGCGCGAAAAATCGCTTATCGTGAAAAGCGCGCGAACGTCATAAAGTCAAAAGCAAATGCATAAAGATGGCAAAAGCAGAATCTAAAGTCGCGGGGCTCTGCCCCGCCCCCGCCGGGGACCTTCGGCCCCCCGTCCCCCGTAACAGTTGGAACATATCCCACCGTCTCAGTTCGTCCCCCCGTCCCCCCGTCCCCCCGTCCCCCGTATACAGTTGGAACAAATCCCACTGCCTGGCTTAATACTTCTCCCACGCCACATCCGCAATCTCAAACACCGGACCCTCGGTGCAGATTTTCCTGTAATGCCACGTCTCTTCTCCCATCCCGCGAACCGGCGCCACACACGCGGCACAGACCCCGAAACCACACGCCATCCGCTCCTCCAACGACACCTCACCCCGCAACCCGAACCGCACCGCCAACCCGTGCACCGCCTTCAACATCGGCGTCGGACCGCACGCATAAACCACCGTGCGCGACCGCTCCCCGTCGGAAATCCCCGCCAGATACCGCTCCGCCAATGCCGTGACATACCCCTGAAACCGGCCCGATACCGGTGCCAGCGACGCCAACCGGCTCGAAACACCCAACGCATCCAACCTGGCCAATGCCCGCGGGGCCTCCACGAACGGCACATCCAACGGAAACGCATCCAACCGGGCATCGATGGTCCGCAACGGCGCCTCGGTCTCGATGCCCCACACCAACACCGCACCCTGTCCACGCTCGGCCAACCGTCGCGCCAAAAAATGGACAGGCGCCAACCCCACCCCACCCGCGATCAACAACACGTTGACGCGCAAGTCGGGCATGGTGAAGGTCCGTCCCAGAGGCAACAGACAACGCACCTCCTCGCCACCCTGCCAGCCGGACATGATCCCGGTCCCCGCGCCCACGATCCGGTACAGGATCTCCACGGTGCCCTCTTCACAATCCACATCCATGATCGAGAAGGGGCGGGGCAGGGTGAGGTTGTCGTCACAGACGATCTGCGCGAAATGACCCGGTTGCACCCGCGCGGCGAGCGGCTTGCCCACCTTGAGACGCAACAGGCCGTGACCGCCCGGCAAGATCCGATTGACCAGCAACGGCGCGGTCAATGGTTTGGCACAGGTGTGAGGTTTGTCAGGCGCGCAACCGGTCATCATGCACCACCTTTCCGGAAACCATCGTCCATTTCACCCGACCGCGCACCCGCCGGCCATGAAAACAGGTGTTGCGCGAGGTGCCATGCAGCCGCGCGGCATCCACCACCCAACTCTCGTCGGGATCGAACAGCACCACGTCCGCCGGCGCGCCGATCGAGAGGGTGCCACGATCCAGACCCAACAGCCGCGCCGGCGTGACGGTCATGGCGCGCAGACAATCCACCAGAGTCATCACCCCATCGCGCACCAGCTCGAGCGATACCGGAAGCATGGTCTCCAGACCCACCACGCCGTTGGAGGCGTGACAGAACTCCACCCGTTTGCTGTCCTGGTCGTGCGGGGCGTGGTCCGTGGCGATCACGGTGATGATGCCGCGGGCCAGGCCCTCGAGAACGGCGTTGCGATCCTCGGTGCTGCGCAACGGTGGCGACATTTTGGCATCGGTGTCGTAGCCGAGTACCGCCTCGTCGGTCAACGCGAAGTGATGGGGGGCCACCTCGCAGCTCACCGGCAGACCCCGCGACCGGGCACGGGCCACCGCCTCGACCGCGCCGGCCACCGAGATGTGGGCAACGTGATAGCGCCCGCCGGTCAGCTCCACCAGACGCACGTCCCGATCCACCATCACCGATTCCGCCGCCGCCGGCAATCCCGGCAGACCCAGCCGGCTGGAGATCACCCCTTCGTGCATGCACCCCCCGGCAGAAAGGGAAGGATCCTCGGCGTGCTGGATGATCAGGGCTCCGAAGGCGCGGGAGTAGTCCAGCGCGCGACGCATCAGGCCGGCATCGGCCACCGGTCGGCCATCGTCGGAAAAGGCCACGCAACCGGCTTTCAGCATCAACCCCATCTCGGTCAGCTCGCGCCCCTCCAACCCCTTGGTCACGGCGCCGATGGGAAAAACGTTCACCGTTCCCTCGCTGGCGGCTTTCTGGCGAATGAAGGCGGTGATGCTCGGATCGTCGTTCACCGGCCTGGTGTTCGGCATGCAGGCCACCGTCGTCACCCCGCCCGCCGCCGCCGCCAACGTGCCGCCGGCGATGGTCTCCTTGTATTCGAACCCCGGCTCGCGCAGATGGACATGCATGTCCACCAGACCGGGCGCCACCACCAGACCATCGGCATGGAGGATCGTGGCCCCGGCGGGGATATCCACCCGACCCAACGCCCGGATCACCCCGTCGGCCACCAACAGATCACCGCTCGCATCCACGCCGTTGGCCGGATCGATCAGCCGTCCGCCCCGGATCACCACCACACCGCTCATCGTCCGCCTCCCATGCCGCACAGCCGGTAGAGCACCGCCATGCGTACCGCCAAACCATTGGCCACCTGTTCCAGAATCACCGAACGTTCCTTATCGTCCGCCACCTCCGAGGAGATCTCCACCCCGCGGTTGATCGGACCGGGATGCATCACGAACGCCCCCGGTTCCGCGCACGCCAGACGGGCGCGCGTCAACCCCCAGAAAGCGAAATACTCCCGCACGCTCGGAATGAACCCCACGTTCATCCGCTCCAGTTGCAGTCGCAGCATCATCACCACATGGGCGCCTTTCAGGCCCTCCTCCATGGAATGGAACACGCGCGTGCCGAACGCCTCTTCGGCTTTTGGCGGAATCAGGCCGGGCGGGCCGATGAAACGCACCTCGCCGCCCATGGTGCGCAGGGCCAGCGCGATGGAGCGCGCCACCCGCGAATGGAGCGAATCCCCGCACACCGCCACCACCAGCCCTTCGAACGAGTCCCGTTCCAGCAAGGGCAGATGGTCATGAATGGTCAACAGGTCCAGCAGCGCCTGGGTGGGGTGTTCGTGGCGTCCGTCGCCGGCGTTGACCAGCGAGGCGTCCAGGTGGCGGGCCAGAAGCTCCTGGGCTCCGGAATCCGGGTGGCGGATCACCACCACGTCGGGATTCATCGCTTGCAGGGTTGCCAGGGTATCGATGAGGGTTTCGCCCTTTTTCACCGAGCTGGAGGCCGCCGACATGTTGATCACATCCGCAGACATCCGTTTGCCGGCCAGCTCGAAGGAGGTGCGGGTACGGGTGGAGTTCTCGAAGAACAGATTGATGATGGTCTTGCCGCGCAGGGTGGGGACTTTTTTGATTTCACGGCGGTTGACCTCGCGCAGCGAGGCGGCGGCGTCGAGGATGGATTGAATCTCCTCGCGGCTCATATCCGCCATGCCGAGGAGATGTTTGCGATTCCACAATGGAGTACCCATGCAATACCCTGATTTTTTCAATGGTTAAACCATACCCATCACGGATGGCGTGGTTCTGCTGGCGGGGTTCGGGGCGAAGCCCTGAGGTTTTGATCTTTTCTTTGTATTGCTTTTGCCTTGTTGCGCGCTCGTTACGAAATAAGCCTGTTTTCGCGCTTTTTTCGAAAGTCCAGGTTTAAGCGCGCCGTCTTCGTGCATGGATCGTTGCCGTTTTCTGGCGACGATCCATGCGAGTGGCCCTGCGATCATCACCCCTCCGGCACCCGCCGCACCACAGTCCACTCCCCCGGGTCGCGCTCTGCCAGCTTGATCATCTCCCGCGCGCCCGCTTCGAAATGGCCACCCGCATAATCGGGTTGGATCGGCAACTGCCGTCCGCCACGATCCACCAGCACCGCCAACTCGACCCGCTCCGGGCGTCCATAGTCGAACAGGGCGTTCAAGGCGGCGCGGATGGTGCGTCCGGTGAAGAGCACGTCGTCCACCAGGATCACCTGTCGGCCATCGATGGACATGGAAAGATCCGTGGCCCCGACCACCGGATTGGGGGCGATGGTACGCAGATCGTCGCGATAGAAGGTGATGTCGAGATAACCGATGGGGATCTGGCGTCCCAGGGCTTCGTCCAGACGGGCACGCAACAATTTGGCCACCACCGCCCCACCACGTCGGATGCCGACCAGAACCTTTTTCTCCGGTTGCGAAAAATCACCGAGAATACGTTCGGCCATGCGTTGGATGACGGCTCGGGTATCGTTGGCCGACAACAGGATCTCTTCGCGAAAGGGTGTGGCGGACATCGGCGGTCCCCCCGGTTGAAAGGATGAGGAGGCTGTTACGGCCCCACCTTACACCAGAGGCGAGGGCGTCGGGAAGGGATGGCAAGTGACGGCCTGGTAATCTGGAATCTCTCAATGACGGCCATGACGAAATTGAGACGATATGAGACCCACTGTGGCAAAATCATGACAGTGTGGCCCGAATCCCCATGGCAGGATGGACACACCCGAAACATGGCAAAAATGGCGCGAAAAGAGACAATTCCGGGCTCTTGAAAGATTGGCCCACCAATTGCTTTATAAGATGGCAACCGCGGATGAAACGGGTCAAGAGCCAGACAAATCGAGGGCTTGAGACACGGTAACCAAATAAAGTGTAACAAAAAGGAAACAGATTCGATTTTTCGCTTGACAGGTGATGGGGAGATCCGATATAAGCCATCACATCAACACTGTGACACTTTCGCAACAGAGTGTTGCAAAAGAGACAAAACACAAAGATCCCGGTTTGGCCGGGGCATAACTGGCAACGAACTTTGGAGAAAAAGAACATGAAAAAATCCATCCTTTTGGGTGCTGCTGCCCTGGCCGCCGTCGCCCTCGCCGCTCCTCAGGCCGCTGATGCGGGTGAGGTCAAACTCGGCGGTTACTACCTGTTCCGCATGGTCTCCACGGACAACACCCCGACCGATGTCGCCGGTGACGAGAATGCCAACTTCTGGGCCCAGCGTCTGCAACTCAACGTGGACATGAAAGCCAGCGACAAGTCCCATGCCCACATGGTGACCCGCGTCCTGGATGGCAAGGTCGTCGAGGGTTCGGATCAGATCTTCGGTGGCGCCGCCGCCGCCGGTACCGGTGCCCTGGGCGCCGCCGACTGGCAGGTCCGTCAGCTGTGGTTGGAGACCGAAGCCTGGGGTGTGGGCCTGAAGGTCGGTAACATGCCGATCGCCCTGAACGATGGCCTGCTGGTGGACAACGATGTCACCTCCTATGGTACCATCCTGTTGGCCAAGAATTTCGGTGGCGTCACGGTCGTGGCTGCCGATGTCAAGGTGGACGAGGGCTATGCCGCCGCCGTCGCCGCTCAGGCCGCCATGCCGATTGACCAGAATCACAAGGATACCGATCTGTTCGTGCTGTCCGCCCTGGGCAAGATCGATGCCTACGATTATCAGCTGACCGGTGCCTATCTGAAGGGTCAGAACAAGTCCACCACCCTGACCGACATCACCGATGGCTGGATCGCCTTGACCCTGTCCACCAAGTTCCAGGGTATCGATCTGGTTGGTACCGCCATCTATGAGACCGGTGCCGATGTTCCGGCGACCGGTGTTGGCACCAAGCAGCTCGAGGACAGCGGTACCTTCCTGGCCCTGCGTGCCAAGGGTGCTGCCGGCTTCGGTGGTTGGAACGGTTATGCCTTCTATGGCTCCACCGACTTCACCTCCCCGCTCGTGCAGAACAACGAAGCCAAGTGGTCCCCGACCTGGGATAGCTCGGGCCCTGGCTCCCAAGACCTGATGCAGCGCGCCCTGACCGGCCTCGCCGGCAACAACTCGGCGACCGCTGGCGGCAACACGGCTGGCTTCTTCTCGAACGAGAGCAACATGTGGGGTATCGGTGCGGGTCTGGCGATCAATGCCGGCGCCTGGACCATCAAGCCGAGCCTGGACTATGCTCACGTGGTTGAGGATTATGATCTCACCAACCGTACCATTCAGGCCAACTACACCAGCGCCTGGGGCGGTACCGTGGGCTTCTCCACCAAGATTCAGGAAGCCACCACCTTCGACCTGTCCGGCACCTGGGTTGACCCGAAACTGTCCACCCGTCCCGCTGCCGTGCTGAATGCCGATGTGATGCACTACATCCAAGCCTCCGTGCGCATGGACTTCTAATCTCCATCGTCACACAAAGCTGGATCTTTTTAAAAAGGGAGGCGGAGCAATCCGCCTCCCTTTTTTTTTGGCCCGCACGCGAGAGGGTTCCAAGGTTGAAGGGGGATCATCGAGTGAGCTTGAGGGAGTCATGCGGAATTTAATGGATGCTCAGGCTGACAGGATGTAAACTGGCATGAAGAAAAAAACCGCGCTTGACCACCAGGGGGGGCCGCTTGACGGAGTATGATTCAGGCTACAAGCATCTTTTCAGCCATGCGGAAATGGTGCAGGATCTGTTGTTGGGGTTTGTCCACGAGGCGTGGGTGGCGCAACTCGATTTTTCCAGCCTCGAGAAGGTAAACGGCAGTTATGTGACTGACGATCTCAAGGATCGTTCGGATGATGTGATCTGGCGGGTCCGCTGGGGCGACAACTGGCTGTACGTCTATCTGCTGTTGGAGTTCCAGTCCACGGTGGACGGATGGATGGCGGTGCGGATGACCGCCTACACGATGCTGCTGTATCAAGACCTGATCAAGTCCGGTCAGGTGAAGAGCGGCGAACCACTCCCGCCCGTGTTGCCCGTGGTACTCTACAACGGGAAGCCCGCATGGAACGCAGCGCAGGATGTCGCGGCGTTGATCGCCCCGGTCCCAGGGGGATTGGAGCGCTATCGACCGAGCATGCGTTATCTGCTCATCGACGAGGTGCGCCATGACGACGCACAACTCGAATCGATGCGCAATCTGGTGGCCGCGCTGTTCCGTCTGGAGAAGAGTCGCAGCGTGAAGGAGATCCGGAGCGCCCTGGCGTGTCTGATCGATTGGCTGAAGGCCCCCGAGCAGTCGAGTCTGCGCCGGGCCTTCACGGTGATGCTGGGCCGGGTACTGATTCCCAAACGCGTGCCCGGCCAAACGGTTCCCGAAATGCGGGATTTACAGGAGGTGGAAACCATGCTAGCCGAAACCGTGCGGGAGTGGACCCAGCAGTGGGAAGAGAAAGGCCTGCAGAAAGGCCTGCAGCAAGGCCTGCAGCAAGGCCGTCAGGAAGGCCGTCAGGAAGGTCGTCAGGAAGGTCGTCAGGAAGGCCGTCAGGAAGGCCGTCAGGAAGGCGAGGCTGCCATTCTGATGCGCCTGTTGCAACGTCGCTTTGGTGTCGTTCCGGAATGGGTCCAAGAGAAAATTTCCCAGGCCGATTCCAATGCCTTGGAGGCGTGGAGCCTGCGGATTCTGGATGCCCAATCCCTGGAGGAGATCTTTGCTACCCGGATGTGAGAGGGTGGGTGATTCCTGAAAGGGTTGGTGCGGAACGTGACGTGTCGGATGATTGGCGGTGATCGATCTGCACGCTTTCCCTTCTATTCCCACACCCCTTCCAACCGCATTCCCCGACCGCGCAGCCAGTCGCCGGCTGACATGCGTCGTTTGCCGGCGGGTTGCAGCTCGGTGATCACGATCGAGCCCTTCCCGCAGGCGACCTCCGGGCCATCCGTGTGGAGCGCGAGGGTTGTTCCAGGCGTTCCGCTTCCCATGCCGAGGCGACACGCCAGCAACTTGACCGCTTGGCCGTCGAGCCTGGCCACGGCGCCGGGCCAGGGGTTGAGCGCCAGAATTCGGCGCCGGGCCATCTCTGCCGAAGCGGTAAAATCGATCGGCTCATCGGCGTTGGTCAGTTTGGCGGCATACGTCACCCCTTCATCTGGTTGAGGCCGTGCCTGGATCTCGCCAGTCTTGAGCCTGGCGATGGTTTGCAGGAGCAGACGCGCGCCGAGTTCGGCCAAGGCATCGTGCAACGCGCCGCCGGTCATGCCATCCGGCAGGGGGATGGACTCCATGGACAGGATCGGACCGGTATCCAACCCCTTTTCCATGCGCATGATGGCCACCCCCGACTCGCTATCCCCGGCCAGGAGCGCCCGATGGATCGGCGCCGCGCCGCGCCATCTGGGGAGCAGCGAGGCATGCACGTTGATGCATCCCTGGGGGGGGAGGGCGAGGACCGCTTCGGGCAGAATCTGACCATAGGCGGCCACCACGATCAGATCCGGCGTCAGGGCGATCAGATCGGCCAGGGCTTCCGGATTCTTGAGACGTTCCGGCTGAAAAAGGGCGAGACCGTGCGCGAGCGCCACCTCCTTGACCGGCGAGGCTCGCATGTGCATGCCGCGTCCGGTGGGTCGATCCGGCTGGGTGAACACCCCCACCACCGAATCCGGGCCGTCAAGGAGGGCCTTCAAGGCGGGCACGGCGAAATCCGGGGTGCCCATGTAGACGATGCGCCAGGGGGTCACGGCTGGATCACTCCGTGTTCTGTTTCTTTTTCTTGAGTTTTTGCAGAATGATGGAGCGTTTCAAGCTCGACAGGTGATCGATGAACAGCACTCCATCCAGGTGGTCGATCTCATGCTGGAAGCAGACCGCCATCACCTCGTCGGCGGCGATGATCACCTCCCGGTTGTGTTGATCGAGCCCTCTGACCTGGATTTGCGCGGCGCGGGTCACCTCGGCGGTGTGTTCAGGCACCGACAGGCACCCTTCGTTCCATTGGATCTCCCCCTCCTTGCGGATGATCTCCGGATTGGCCAGAAAGATCGGATTGCGTTTCCCCTCTTTTTGGCAATACTGCACATCCACCACGATCACCCGTTGCGAAACCCCGACCTGGGGGGCGGCCAGGCCGATTCCCTGGGCGTGATACATGGTTTCGGCCATGTCTTCCATGAGGCGACGTACCGCGTCGGTGACCGCCGGCACCGGCAGGGCCTTGCGTTTCAGGCGGCTGTCCGGGGCGGTGAGAATGGTCATGCGGGCCATGGTTGATTCCTCGGATAAGCTCTCAATAACTTGCATGATGGGGGGAGAACCCCTTCACCCTCCGTGCCATGGACCTCCCTTCGGGAGTTCCATGGTATAACTTGCATGATGGGGGGGAGAACCCCTTCACCCCCCGTGCCATGGACCTCCCTTCGGGAGTTCCATGGTATAATTTGCATGATGGGGGGAGAACCCCCTCACCCCCCGTGCCATGGACCTCCCTTCGGGAGTTCCATGGTATAATTTGCATGATGGGGGGAGAACCCCCTCACCCCCCGTGCCATGGACCTCCCTTCGGGAGTTCCATGGTAAAAATTCAACGGTATCCGACTCCGATTTTCCATGTCAACACAAAAGCGTTCGATCAGAACAGCATCACCATCCGTCCCAGATACCAGGCGTAGATCGCGGGTCCAAAGTGGAGATATCCCCAGGCCGCCAGAGCCAGATAGGGACCAAACGGAATCGGCAGGGAGCGATCCCGTCCCCAGACGAGGATCCAGGTGATGCCGACCACGCTGCCGATCACCGCAGAACCGAAGATGATCAACGGCAACGCCTGCCAGCCGAGCCAGGCGCCGAACAGGGCGACCAGCTTGACATCTCCCAGCCCCATGCCCTCCTTGCCGGTGAGCTTGTAAAAGATCCATCCGAACAGCCACAATCCGCCCCCGCCTGCGGCTAGGCCGATCAGGCTCTCTTGCCAGTTGGCCAGGGGTGGGACGAACCAGGGCGTCAACGAAAGAACGATGCCGACGGCGATGCCGGGCAGGGTGATCACATCCGGCAGGATGTAGTGATACAGATCGATGACGGTCAGGGTGATCAGGGCGTAACCCAGGACGGTCAAGGCGATGCCGGTGGGGGTGAGGCCGAAGCGGTGCAGGGTGGCGGCGGTCAGGATGGCGGCGGTCAGTTCGACCAGTGGGTATTGGATGGAGATTCGTGCCCGGCAGTGCCGACAGCGCGCGAGCAGGATCAACCAGCTCAACACCGGGATGTTGTCATGCCAGGCGATCATCTGCCGACAGTGGGGGCAGCGCGAACGAGGGAAGACAATGTTCTCCTCGAGCGGGATCCGGTGGATGAGCACATTGAGAAAGCTGCCGAAAATCAGGCCAGCGAATGCAAAGATGGCGAGCAGATGCCAGGACATGACGATGCGGTTCCTTGAGGTGGTCACCCATGTGGTCACGATTCAGGCCCCCCCATGGTTGGCGGGGTCCAAGGGCCAGGGGGCCCTGGCGGGAGTTCCATGGTACGCCAGTTTTCGCGTCTTTTGCGAAAATTGGCGCAAGCGCGCGGTCTCATGCGCCCTGAGTCGGTGCCGCTTTTGGGCAACGACTCAGGGCACATGGCACGTCGGCATTAAGCCACCTGGCGGCCCGTTTTTCAGGCCATGTTCGCGGCATCGTTTCGCCAAAGGCGCGAAACGATGCCGCAGCCAAGGCGGCGCGCAGCGTTTTTTCGCAAAAAGCGCGAAAAAACGCTTTTTTGAAGAGCGCGCCAAAAAGCTAAAGTCAAAAGCCAAACCTCGGAGGCTCTGCCTCCGAACCTCCGCCGGGGACCTTCGGCCCCCGGTCCCCCGCAACGGTCCATTCCCAGGCTTGAAGGGACGACGGTTGGTTCCTATACGGCGCCTTTCTCCTTGAGAGCCTTCATGACCGCATTGGCATCCTTGGACATGAAAAGCTGATCGAGCAGCACGAACATCTGCGAACGCAGGGTCTGGAAGGTCTCCATTTCGGCGATGGCCGCCTCTTTTTGTTGTTTGGCCACCATGCCGACCACGGTTCGGGCGGTCTCATGCACCTTCATGTGTACCTTGCCCAACTCCACGAACAACGGAATCGCCCCGAACTTGGCGGTCCCCTCGCTGTCGTACCACTTGCCGAAGGCGCATTCGTGACCGCTGGCCACCTCCTCAGGCTTGAGACGGGCGCGTCCCCGAATGACGTGCTCAAGCTTGCCGAGCCACTTCAGATGGGCATTCTTCACCGCCTGCACGTCGAAGGCCGGCGAGCTGTAGGAGAAACCTTCCTCCCATTTCTTGAGGGCGTCGCTGATCTCCTGGACCACGGTGGTGAGCATGCCGGCGTGATGGATCGAGCCGTTCAGGTACTCTTGCAGGTCGAGGGCCTGGAGGATCTGCTTCTGTACGTTGACCGAGGCGATGTAGATCTCCTCGGAGCCCATCTGCAAGGCGGCGGTGCGTTCCTGAGCGGTGGTGCTCTCCTGGGCGACGTTGGCCGCGCCCATGGCCACGTTGGAAGCGGCGCGGGCGATCTCGGTGGTGCCGGCAGCGGCCTCCACCGCGGCGCGGGCCACCTCCTGGGAGGCCATGGCCAGCTCAGAGGCGTTTCGGGTCACCTCGTCGGCGGCCTGGGTGACGTTGCGCATCGATTGGGCGATGTTGCCCACCGCCCGCGCCTGATCATCCACCGAACGGGTGATCTCCATGTTGGTTTCGGTGATCTGTTGGATCAGCGTGGTGACATCGCGGGTGACGCTGGCGGCCTCGCGGGTTTTCTGCTGGATCTCGCGAGTCTTTTCATGAATCATGCGGGTGGCGTCACCGGTCTGACGGGCCAGCTCCTTGACCTCGTTGGCGACCACGGCGAAACCCTTGCCCGCCTCGCCGGCACCGGCGGCCTCGATGGAGGCGTTCAGAGCCAGCATGTTGGTTTGATCGGCGATGGTCTTGATCATGCCCACCACCTTGCCGATCTCGCCGGCGGCCACGGCCAGCTTGTCCATCACCGCCAGACTGGAGCGGGCGTTGAGATTGGCCTTTTCCGAGCGTTGATCGGCCAGTTGACACCGTTCGCGCACCGCGCCCAGAGAGGTGGTCATCTGGGTCATGGAGGCCGACACCGTGCTCACCGCCTGATTGACCAGGGCGAGGCTGGAGTTGACGTTTTCGATGTTGGCGGTCATCTCCTCGGCGGCGGAGGCCATGGTGGTGACATTGACGCTCGCCTCCTCGGAGGCGGCGGCGATGGAGGAGACGTTGTTGGAAAGTTCATGGGCCACGAAGTTGACGGAGTTGATGTTCTCCTTCACCTCGTCGATCTTGAGTTTCAGTTTTTGGGTTTCGCTGTCCAGATCGTCGTTGAGCTGCAACACCTCTTTGGAGAGGTTCACCGTGCCATGGGAATCCTCGGCCAAAAGTTCCCGCAGCGGGATCAGTTCGTTGACCACCGCGATGACGCTTTCGCCCTGGAGTCGTTGCTGACGCAGGGAGAGGGTGATCTGTTCCGTGACCAGGTTGAATTTTTGCCCGATGAACTCCAGCTCTTCGACATACCCCTCGACGAAGTGGATCTCCAGGTTGCCCTGGGCGTACTCTTCGAGTCGTCCGGAGAAGTCGTTGATCTGGTGGGTGAGAGACCAGTTGCGCCAGCCAAGGAAGAGGAGTCCCGCCAGCACGAGCGCGAGATTGATGCCGACCAGGGTACGCACCGCGACCACCACATTGTCATTGGTTTGGCGCGACTGGGCTGCCATGCGTTGCACGGCCTTGTCCATGGCGGTGAGCAGGACGCCATTCTCTTCGATGACCTTTTTCTTGATCTGCTCCAGGTCGCCGGATCCGGCCAGACCGGACCGGACGTTGCGTTGGAACGACTCCCATTTTTCTGCCGCCGGTTGCAGTTCGGCGAGCACCTCGGCAGAGGGGAGAGACATGGACTCGAAGGTGGTTTGTTCGCGGTTGAGGGTGGCCGGGGCGTTGCCACCGGTCATGAGGGCCTTCAAGGTGAGGTCGAAGACCGACAGACTATCCTCGGCCAGTTTTTTGACCATGTGGTCGCCGGTGACCAGATAGATGAAGAACTCCTTGGTGGCTTTCTGGACCAGCATGCGCTGTCGTCCGGCCAGATTGATGGTGGCCGCGTCCTCGCTTTTGAGTTGCGTGGCAAAGTAGAGATTGCCGATGGACAGAACAGCCAGAAGCATCAACAGCACTCCCAGGATTTTGAGCGAGGCCTTGATGCCGATTTTTTGATCCCAGGCGTGGAGGTTGATTTTTGACGTCATGGAATTTTCCTGGTAAATAAAGATAGACAGGTCGTCGTTTGCCGCCAATCCGTGGCGGGTATGACTCGAAAACGCGGAGTTCCATGCGACACCCGGGCAACCATCCGGACACCATGATTCGGTGTCAGCTCATACCGTGGAATCCCGCGAGGGAGTCTACGGTCGGGGGGTCGGAGTTCTCTCCCCCCGTCATGCAACTATTATAGTCAAAATGGACGCCGCATCAAAAGGAATGCCGATCGAGTCACTCGCAAAAAACGTGACAAAGATCAACAACGACAACTGGACGCTCTGTCACGAATGTGGCGGACCGGCGATCCTGCCACCCACGCCGGTTGGCGGGGTGGCCTGTTGTTCGCGCTGCGGGGCCGAACTGGCGCGTCATCGTTCTGGCGGACTCGAGCGCCCCCTGGCCCTGGCCGTGAGCGGACTGGTTGTCTATTTGATCGCCCTTTTTCATCCTCTGCTCCTCATGAAGCTCGGCGGGCGCACCCTGGGCAATACCCTTTGGGATGGGGTCGCCGCCATGCAGCGCGAGGGGATGAGCGATCTGGCGGTGCTGGTGTTTCTGACCAGCATGTTGTTTCCGCTGATTTGGCTGGTCGGTCTCACCTATGTGCTCTTGCCGTTGCACCTGGGTCGCCGACCCTGGAAGGGCGTTTTGGTGTTGCGCGTGGCGCAGACGGTCAACAGCTGGTCGATGGTGGGGATTTTCATGCTCGGCCTGTTCGTGGCCTACGTGAAACTGGCCTCCATGGCCGGCATGGCGCCGGGCATTGCCCTGTTCGCCCTGTTTGTCCTGCTGATCGTGGTCGCCGCCACCCGCGCCGCGTTCGATCCCCATCAGGTCTGGCAACGGCTGGCGCCCCACGCGCCGCCGGTTCCGCAGGCCCGGAGCGATGCCGCGACCTGGATCCAGTGTCACGTCTGCGGTCTGATCGCCCGTCCCGAGGAGGCGCATGGCCAACCATGTCCGCGCTGCGGGGCTGGCCGGCACTTTCGCAAACCGGACAGCCGCAACCGTACCTGGGCCTTGTTGTGGGCCGCCACCATCCTGTACATTCCCGCCAACCTCTATCCGGTGATGACCGTGATCCGCATGGGGCGCGGACAGCCCGACACCATCCTGAGCGGTGTGAAACACCTGATCGAGGGGGGCATGTGGCTGTTGGCGCTGGTGGTGTTCGTGGCGAGCATCGTGGCGCCGGTGATGAAGATCGTGGTGCTGATGTTCCTGCTGGTCACGGTGGGGAACCGCTCCACCACCCGCTGTCGCGATCGCATCGCCCTGTATCGGGTGCTGGAGGTTTTTGGTCACTGGTCGATGGTGGATGTTTTTCTGGTCTCGATCCTCACCGCCCTGGTCGATTTCGGCGTTCTGGCCCAGATCAAGCCAGGCATCGGCGCCTCCTATTTTGCCGCCGTGGTGGTTCTGACCCTGTTGGCCACCCATGTATTCGATCCCCGATTGATCTGGGATCCCTTGAACGAGTCCAAGCATGAGCACTCCTGATTCCCCGCGCACCCCCCTTTCCGGAACCGATGCTCCGAGCGCCGACGCCGGGATTCCCCTGGCCGTCGTGGAGACGAAACGGGGCAATCTGCAACTGGTGTGGTTGATTCCTCTGGTGGCGATGCTGGTCGGCGCGTGGCTGGTTTACAAAACCTGGTCCGAGGCCGGACCCGGCGTGGTGCTCACCTTCAAAAGTGCCGAGGGGATCGAGGCCGGCAAAACGCGCATCAAACACAAGGAGGTCGAGGTCGGGGTGGTCGATTCGGTGACGTTGAGTCCCGATTTCACCCATGTGCGCGTGCATGCCGCCCTGGTCAAGGGCACCGAGCTGTTCTTGAACAGCGGCGCCAAATTCTGGGTGGTGCGACCGCGTTTGAGTCTGCGTGGCATCTCCGGACTCGGCACCCTGGTCTCCGGGGTGCACATCGAAATGGAGCCGGGTCAGGGCGAGTCCCAGCGGGAGTTCGTCGGGCTGGAGTCGCCGCCGCCGCTGCGTGTCGGCGCGCCCGGCACCCGTTACATCCTGGAGGCGCCCACCCTCGGCTCGCTGGAGGTTGGCGCGCCCATCTACTACCGCGACATCCAGGTGGGTGAGGTGCTCGGTTACGAGTTGAACAAGGATAAAAAGGGGATCACCCTTTCCATCTTCGTTCAGGCCCCCTACAACGCCCTGGTACGCGACTCCACCCATTTCTGGGAGACCAGCGGGGTGGATCTGGTGGTGGATGCGAGCGGATTCCGGTTGCGTTCGAGTTCCGTCACCCGTCTTCTGGTGGGTGGCATCACCTTCGATACTCCGGAGTCCCTCGAATCCGGCACCTTCGCCGCCGAGAACACCCGTTTTCCCCTCTACAAGAGCGAAAGCGCGGTCACCGAGGGTTCCTACACCCACAAGCTGATCTTCGTGCTCTATTTCAAGGGTTCGGTGCGGGGGTTGAGCGTCGGGGCGCCGGTGGAGTTTCGTGGCATTCAGGTGGGCAAGGTGACCGATATCCGTCTGGAGTATGATTTCCAGGAGACCCTCTTCCGCATTCCGGTGCTGGTGCAGATCGAGCCGGAGCGGGTGATCGAGTTTTCCACCAGCGGGGTGAAAACCATTCGCGACGACTCGCCGCGAGAGTTTCTGGAGACCCTGGTCAAACGCGGGATGCGGGCCCAGCTCAAGACCGGAAGTTATCTCACCGGGCAGTTGTTCGTGGAGTTGGATCTCCATCCCGGCGCGCCGCTGAATCTGGTGGGGGGCACGCAGAATCTCCATCCCGAGTTGCCGACCATTCCGACCAGTCTGGACGAGATCACCGCTTCGGTGACCCGTTTTCTGGACAAGATCCAATCGTTGCCTTTGGAGGGGATCGGCAAGGAGTTGCATGAAACCTTGAAGGGGACCAACCGCACCGTCAACGCCCCGGAGACCATGGAGACGATCCGCGCCGCCACAGCGACCTTGACCGAGGCGCGCAATTTGTTGAAAAATCTCAATCTACAGGTCGAGCCCATGGCCAACGGCGTCAAGGGGGCGAGTGGCGCGGCCACTGCCACGTTGCAGCAGTTGGAGGAGACGTTGACCAAGGTGGATGGGTTGATCGGGCCCAAGGCGCCGTTGCATTACGGTATGGTGGAGGCGGTGCGGGAGCTGGCTGCCGCGGCCCGTTCGGTGCGCAGTCTGATTGACTTATTGGAGCGCAAGCCCGAATCCCTGCTATTCGGCAAGGAGAAGGAGGGGGTACGTCGATGAAAAGGGGTTTGTTGGTTACGGGTTCGGTTTTGGTGGTGGTGTTGGGCATTCTGGCCGGTTGTGCGGGTTCGGGGTCGCCGCCGACCCGATTTTTCCTGTTGACCGCCCAGATCGGCCAGGAGGAGGGGAGGGTTGGGATGGATCGCAAGGCCGGCCTGGTGGTGGAGTTGGAGCCGGTGGAGCTTCCCCAGTATCTCAACCGTCCGGAGATGGTGACCCGTGCCGGTGGCAATCGTTTGCAGCTGGAGCGGATGAACCAGTGGGGCGGTGATCTGAAGGAGGACATCGGGCGGGTCACCATGGAGAATCTGGGGAGACTGTTGAATTCCGAGCGGGTGACGTTGTTGCCGGGTCGTTCGGAGGGTGAGCCTGATTTTCGGGTGGTGACGAGCATTCACCGGTTCGAACCGGACGAAACGGGAGAGGTGGTCTTGGAGGCGCGATGGATTTTGTTTGATGGGCGTGGTGGGCAGTTGGAGACCCGGCATGTGCGGATTGTCAAGCGGGCCGAGCGGGCGGATGATCAGGATGCGTTGGTAAAGGCGATGAGTCAGGCGTTGGCGGAGTGGGCGCGGGAGATGGGTGGGGTGATTCAGGCGCGGGGAAAGGGTGGGAGCAAGGGGAGGCGGTAAGGGCAAAGCGCTTCTTTTGTGTAAAGCGCGCGAAGTCAGAGTCACAAGATTAAGAACCTAAAGTCAATGGGCGCTGCCCGGTCCCCGGTGAGAATGTTGATTTCACCATCCTGATCACCAGACGAGAACTTCCGGATTGATCACCCCCTCCACCATTCTGATTACCGGCTGCTCGAGCGGCATCGGACTGTGCGTGGCCCAGGGACTGCGCGCCCGCGGTCATCGGGTCTTCGCCACGGCGCGCCAACACACGGACGTGCAGCGACTCATCGACCTGGGCTTCGAAAGCCATCTTTTGGACCTGGATGATTCGGCCTCGATCCGGCAAGCGGTCAGCTGGACCCTCGCCCAAACCTGCGGCACCCTGGACGCCCTGTTCAACAACGGCGCCTTTGGCCAACCGGGAGCGGTGGAAGACTTGAGTCGCGCCGCGCTGCGGGCCCAGTTCGAAACCAATCTGTTCGGCACCCACGAGTTGACCCGTCTGGTGTTGCCGGTGATGGCCCGTCAGGGCCATGGCCGGGTGATCCAGAACAGTTCGGTGCTGGGTTTTGTGGCGTTGCCCTACCGGGGAGCCTACGTGGCCAGCAAATACGCCCTGGAAGGGTTGACCGACACCCTGCGTCTGGAGTGGCAAGGAACCGGGGTTCGTTTCATCCTGATCGAGCCCGGCCCGATCCGAACACGCTTTCGCGCCAACGCCACCCTGGCCTTCAAACGACATGTGGACGCCGAATCCAGCCGGCACGCGGACCGCTACCAGGCCATGGAGAACCATTTTCGACAAAAAAGCCAACAAGGGGGCGGAGGTTTCTCCCTACCCCCCGAGGCGGTTCTGGCCAAGGTGATCCACGCGCTGGAAAGTCCCAAACCACGCATTCGTTACCGCGTGACCACCCCCACCCATCTGTTTGCGTTGTTGAAACGGCTCCTGCCGGATCGGGTGATGGATGCCATCCTGGCGCGCGCCTGGCTTTGAACCGCCAGGAAAATCCATCCGCGCCCGGAACCATCGGCAGGGCGTCGTCTCTTGCGGTTTGGCCGGGGTTCGCGCATGATGAGAACGACTCGCGCGCCGCGCGATGAATTGGATCGGGATCCACTCTTTCCGCTTGATCGTGACCCCCCGCAAGGGAGGTCCATGGTCGGGGGTGAGGGGGTTCTCCCCCCCATCATGCACATTTGAACACCATCCACGACGGATTGTTCGCATGCTCATCGAATTCAGCGTCAACAACTATCTCTCCTTTTGCGAACGCCAGACCCTGAGCATGGCGGCAAGTAGTAATTATCGGGAAAATCAGGAAAATACCTTTGCCACAGGTTTGGCCCGCATGCCAAAACTCCTGAAATCGGCGGTGATCTACGGTCCCAACGCCTCGGGCAAGAGCAACCTGATCCGCGCCGCGCTGTTCATGTGGGATTTCGTGCTCAACTCCTCCAAGGGACAGGAGGGGGATCCGATCGATGTTTATCCGTTTCTGCTCAACAGCAAAAGTTCCCTCTCCCCGAGCACCTTCGAGATGATTTTCGTCGAAGACGAGGTGCGCTATCAGTACGGTTTTTCGGTGACCCGCGAACGGGTGGTTCACGAGTGGCTGATCGCCTACCCGAGCGGGCGACCGCAACGGTGGTTCGAACGTTATCTGGATGCGGAGAGCGGCAAGGAGGTGTGGAATCTCCACAAGAAATACCTCACCGGCAACCGGGAGGTGTGGCGCGATGCCACCCGCAAGAACGCCTTGTTTCTCTCCACGGCCATTCAGCTCAACAGCGCGGTGTTGCGACCGGTTTTCGACTGGTTCGACAAACGGTTGCGGGTGTTCCGTCCTCATGCGGAGATCAGCAAGGAGTTTTCCGCCTCGTTGTGCAAGGATGCCGAGGGGCGACTGAAGGTGTTGAAATTCCTCAATCAGGCGGACATGGATATCGAGGGGATCCGATTGGAGAGCCGTGCCATGAGCGAGTTGGGCATGGAGGATCTCCCCCCGGACGTGCGTGCTGCCCTGCAAAAAGAGATGTCCAACACCCTGGTCACGGAGATCCGTTTCGAACGCTCCACCGCCGATACCGGCAAGCCGGTGCTTTTGCCCTGGGATGCCGAATCGCGCGGCACCCAAAAGCTGTTTGCCCTGGCCTGGCCGTGGATGAACATTCTGGGACAGGGGCGCGTGCTGTTCATGGATGAGATGGATACCAGCCTGCATCACCATCTGGTCAAGTTTCTTTTTGGTCTGATGCACGACGTGGGCAGCAATCAACAGCGTGCCCAACTGATCAGTACCACCCATGATACCGCGCTCATGGATCCGGGTACCTTCCGGCGTGATCAGTTCTGGATGATGGAAAAGAGCGGCGATCGGTGCAGCGAACTGTATCCCATTTCCGATTTCGACATCGAGCAGGGCGCCCCCTTGCAACGTCGATATCTGGAGGGGGATTTCGGCGCCGTGCCGACGCTCAAGCGGTTCAAGGCGTTGTGACCGCCAGCGCGCATCGGGTGGGCAGGGGAGCGATCCGGACGATCCGCGAGCGTGACGGCGTTTCATTGGAGCGCGTCACCCCCAGACACCCGGCGCGGAATCATTTTCTTGTCGTGGCTCCGGAACCGGCCTTGAGCTATCTGCGGGAAATGGCCGTGGCTTTGGAGATTGATGATAAAATCACGTTTGCGTTTGTGAGCGGTCTGGAGATGGTGGCTTCGGTGTGTTTGGAGTGGCACAAGCGGGCCGGTCCTTTTCAGCGTGCGCATGTGGTGTGGGAGTGGGATGGTGGCGATGTGGCGCGCATGGACTCGGAGTGGTGCGCTTTGGAGGAGGCTGTCTGGGAGCGGATTGCGTTGCGGCCTCGTCCGATCGTTTGTCGTCCGTCGTTTTTGTTATGGATTTTGTGGCATTTCGAGGATGTGGATCCGGATTGTTGTCAGGCCGAAGTTGTGCGCAAGCGGGTGGAGAGTGTGTTGAAAAAGACCGTGGGCGTGCATGTATCCGGGTTGCATGCGCGCACGGTCGGGCATTTGGGCGAGGCGGTGGGGCGTGCCCGGCGGATGAGTCGGTTGCGGCAGGGTGGGGAGATGGATCGTTTGTGGCCGACGGAGGCGGGGACCGATCTGCATGAGTTGGTGTTGTCCTGGTATCGGTTGGCGCGGCGGGAGGTGTAGGAGGCAGGCAACCGTTGTGGGGGATCGGGGCGGCCAGTCCGGACGGTGAATCAGGCTTCAACCGTTGCGGGGGACCGGGGGCCGAAGGTCCCCGGCGGAGGTTCGGAGGCAGAGCCTCCGAGGTTTTGTTTTTGATTCTGCTTTTGACTTTAATTCTTTAGCGCGCTCTTCAAAAAAAGCGATTTTCACGTCTTTATGTGAAAATCGCTTGCGCGCCGCCTTGAAGCCGCCATCGTTTGCGTTTTTGGCAAACGATGGCGGCTTGCCTTGCCTCAAACAGGCCGCCGGAGGCGGTTCGCTTCTCGTGAGCAATGTGCCCCCTCCTTTTGCCCTGACGGGCAACGGATGGGGCACATGAGACCGCGCGCTTGCGCGGTTTTTCGCAAAAGACGCGAAAAACCGCTTATCGTGAAAAGCGCGCGAAAAGCCAAAGACAAAAGCAAAGACAAAACATGAGACCGCGCGCTTGCGCGGTTTTTCGCAAAAGACGCGAAAAACCGCTTATCGTGAAAAGCGCGCGAAAAGCCAAAGACAAAAGCAAAGACAAAAATTTAAAGAAAGGATAAAGTCAAAGGCCAAACCTCAGGGCTTTGCCCCGAACCCCACCAGGGGCCATTGGCCCCTGGACCCCGCCAGTTTTGGCATCTCACCTATCGATCGGAACCTCATCTCTCCCATGAATACCGTCCGCATCATCGGCGCCGGCCTGGCCGGTTCCGAAACCGCCTGGCAACTGGCCAATCGCGACATCCGCGTTCAGTTGCTCGAAATGCGCCCCACACGCTACTCCCCAGCCCACCATACCGATCGCTGTGCCGAGTTGGTCTGCTCCAACTCCCTGCGCGCGGATGACTGGCAACACAACGCCGTCGGACTCCTGCACCAGGAGATGCGCCTGCTCGACAGCCTGATCCTGGCCGCCGCAGACGCCAACCGCACCCCGGCAGGCGGCGCCCTGGCCGCAGACCGCGACGGCTTCTCCCAGTGGATCACCGATCGGATCACCAACCACCCGAACATCGAATTGATCCGCACCGAAATCACCACCCTGCCCGACAATGACCTGCCCACCGTGATCGCCACCGGTCCGCTCACCTCCGATGCCCTGGCTGCGGCACTGGAAGAACGACTCGGCAAGGAACGGCTCTACTTTTATGATTCGCTCGCACCCATCGTGCATCTGGATTCCATCGATTTCAGCCGCGCCTTCCGACAATCCCGCTACGACAAGGGCGGGGCGGATTACATCAACTGCCCGCTGGACGAAGCCCAATACAACACCTTCATCACCGATCTGCTCGCAGCCGAACAGGTGCCGTGCCGCCCCTTCGAAAAACCGGTCTATTTCGAAGGATGCCTGCCCATCGAGGTGATGGCCGCGCGCGGTCCCGAAACCCTGCGGTACGGTCCCATGAAACCGGTGGGACTCCGAAACCCCCACCAGAACAACACCACCCCCCACGCGGTGGTGCAACTGCGTCAGGACAACCGCCAGGGAACACTCTGGAATCTGGTCGGCTTCCAAACCAAACTCACCTGGCCGGAACAGAAACGGATCTTTCGCGCCATTCCCGGCCTGGAGAACGCCGAGTTCGCCCGCCTGGGGGCGATCCATCGGAATACCTACATTCATGGTCCCACGGTGCTTGACGATCACCTGCGCTTGAAAAGCCAGCCGTCGATCTTCATGGCGGGCCAGATCACCGGCGTGGAAGGGTACGTGGAGTCCGCAGCCTCGGGATTGATGGTGGGGATTTTTCTCGCCAACTGGCTGCGCACGGGTGAACTGCCCGAAATCCCCCCCGCCGAAACCGCCCACGGCGCCCTGCTGCGCCATGTGACCCACGGCGATCCGGAGACCTTTCAACCGATGAACATCAATTTCGGTCTTTTCCCGCCGCTGACGGAAAAATGCCGCAAGGTGGATCGCAAACCGGTCATGGCCAAACGGGCCCTGACGGCGCTGGAGGGGTGGAAAGATAGAATGTGAGTTATATAATCTTGTTATTGCTGTTTATTTGTTTTTATCGTTGACAGAAAATTTGCGACATGTAATGATGTATACGTTCATTGGCCAAAATGGTATGTTTTTTGCTTTTATATGACTCGTTATGAATGTAACGGAGATACCGCGACTGGAGTCGCTCCAATGACGGTATTGTATTATTTCAAGAACTCCGTTCTTTCACGGTAACCATTAAGAATCCTATGGTGGCTCAGTGACCAAAATCTGGACAGCAGCCGATTTCCCGGAGTGCATGTCAGACGAATTGCGCGAAGAAGCAGCGCGCGCTTTCAATGAACCGCGAAGCGTCGCCTGTCATGTGACCGAAAACAGTGATAACGGTTGGGGATGGGGTCTTCCCAAATTTCCACCGGTGAAAAGGCGCTCCCCGCAGGCCGAAGAAACTCCCGTCGAGGAGGAGGCGCATGTGTAGGCCTTTTGTAACCGGTGAAAAACTGGAGCAGATGCTGGCGTTGCCAGAAGCTGAAACGTTTATTGCGAATGTCACCACATATTCCATGGAGGCATTTTACGACTGCTTTTCTTTTTTCTTGCGACCCATGGTAAAACTTTAGTTGATGCCAACATTCCGAAATCATCGCTTAGGTTGGAACCGGCGCTGCTGCGCGTTGCCATCGAATCCGCGTTTATCGATCTATACCGGGCATCCTTGATTCATAAATTCGTGGATGCACCTTCTTTGCCACGCAAGGCTGCCGCTGTCACCGCTTGGTTGAATCGCATCAAACCCATGCGCATTTATGGACAACAGGCAATCAAAGGCGAATTCATCTGGCTGGATCCGTTCTTCGCGCTGCTTGTCGGGTATTCGATCGCCTGGTCAGAAAAATTATTTTCAAATCAAGATAAAATGAACAAGAGCATCTATCAGTACACCTTGGATATCATGGTCGAAAATTGCGACGACCAAAAATTGATCATGTACCACCTGCTTTGGCATGCTCCCAATTTCCGCGAATTATCCCTGATCTTCAAATCCTGAATCAGGCAGGTCCGACACCGGACGGCCATCCCCGCGACCCATGAGGAGGCCCACATCGGGCCTTGATTTATCGTCCCAATACCCGCTCGCTCAAGGCGTCGTGGATCTCTTGCAGAATGCCGCGAATGTCGCGGGTGTACTGCCACGCCGGGTAATCCCGACGAAAACGCTCGACACTGCCGATCCACCAGATGTGATCGCCGATGCGGTTCTGTTCCTGATAGGACCAGTTCATCGGGCGTCCGGTGATCTCCTCGCACAAGGTGATCGCCTCGAGCATCGAGCAGTTGGCGTGACGCGAGCCGCCGATGTTGTAGACCGCCGCCACGCGCGGGTTTTGGAAGAAGTGCCAGAAGGCGTTCACCAGGTCGTGGGAGTGGATGTTGTCGCGCACCTGCTTGCCTTTGTAGCCCAGCACGGTGTAATGGGTGCCGGTGACCGCGCACTTCATCAGATAGGAGAGGAAGCCGTGCAGCGGTGCGCCGGAGTGGCCTGGTCCGGTGAGACAGCCGCCACGGAAGCAGGCGGTTTTCATGTCGAAATAGCGCCCGTACTCCTGCACCAACAGGTCACCCGCCACCTTGGAGACACCGAACAGGCTGTGGGTGGAATGGTCGATGCTCATGGTCTCGTCGATGCCATCCCTGGCCCAGGGATGGGCGGGATCAAGCTCCCAGCGGGTGGGTCGTTCGACGAGCGGCAGCTGGTTGGGGGTATCGCCGTACACCTTGTTGGTGCTGCAATGGATGAAGGTGGCTTCCGGGCAGTGGCGGCGCGTGGCCTCCAGGAGGTTCAGGGTGCCGTTGGCGTTGATGGAAAAGTCCACCAAGGGCTCCTTGGCCGCCCAGTCGTGAGAGGGTTGGGCGGCGGTGTGGACGATGAGTTCGATGTTCGCGCCATATGCGGCGAAGAGGGTGTCGATCGCTGCGGCGTCGCGGATGTCGAGGGCGTGATGGCGATAATCCGGCAATCGTTGCTCCAGCTCCCGGCGCGCCCAATCGGTACTGGCCTGATCGCCGAAGAAGTAGCGACGCATGTCGTTGTCGATGCCGAGAACGGTCATCCCTTGGGCCGAGAGGAAACGGACGGTCTCGGCGCCGATCAGGCCGGCGGACCCGGTAACCATGGCGATGCTCATGCGATTTCCCTCATTTGAAAGTAAGCGATTCAGGACCCCTACATGTAGCGGGGTTCAGGGGCCAAGGGCCCCTGGTGGGATCCAAGGGCCCCTGGTGGGATCCAAGGGCCAAGCCCTTGGGATTTTTGTGTTTCCCTTTGCTTTTCGCGCGCTTTTCACGATCAGCCAATTTTCGCGTCCTTTGGCGACAAGTGGCGCAAGCGCGCGGTTTACCCGGACCTCTCCACCTTCCGACCCAACGCCTTGCGAATGGCCGCCACATGACAGCGACAGTGGGTTTCATTCACCGGCGGCAACCCTTCGTTCTCCATGCGACAGAAATCGGTGTGATCCCCTGTGCCGTGCGGGATGCTTCGCAAGACCTGACGAAGCAGTTGCACCTCAGCCTCGGCGCGCGCCAGTCGTCGGCGCGCCTCGGCCAACTCCAGCAGGGGATCCTCCGGGGGTTGGCTCATGCCACGGCACTCAAAACCGCTTGCGCGACCGCCTCTTGCTGTTCGGCGGTCAGGTAAGGATGCATCGGCAGGGAAATCACCTCGTTGGCGGCCAGCGTGGCGTTCGGGAACGCCTCCCTGGCATGGCCGAGACCGGCGAACACCGCCTGATGGTGCAGGGGGATCGGATAGTGGACCGCGGTGGGGATGCCGGCCTGGGCGAGGGTGGCGCGCACCTGGTCGCGTCCGGCGATGCGGATCGTGTATTGGGCAAAGACGCTCACGTTCTCCGGGCGGATCACCGGAATGCGCACCTTGCCGCCCAACAGCGCGGCATAACGGGCGGCCACCTGCTGACGGGCCTGGATCTCGCCTTCGAAACAGGGAAGCTTGGCAAGCAGGATCGCGGCCTGGATCGAGTCCAACCGACCGTTGATGCCCAGCACCGCATGTTGATACTGGGCGATCTGTCCATGCTCGCGGATCACCCGCAGTTGCTGGGCCAGTTCGGCATCGCGGGTGAAGGCCATGCCGCCGTCGCCGTAGCAGCCGAGGGGCTTGGCCGGAAAGAACGAGGTGGCCGCGGCGGTGGTCATGGAACAGGAGCGACGCCCCTTGTTGGCGGCTCCGAACGATTGGCAGGCATCCTCCAACACCCACAGATCGTGCGCGGCGGCGATGGCGTTGATGGCATCCAGATCGGCGCACTGTCCGAAGATGCTCACCGGCATGATCGCCTTGGTGCGCGGGGTGATGGCGGCTTCGATGCGGTTGGGATCGATGTTCAGGGTATCGGGTTCCACATCGACGAAGAGCGGTTTGGCGCCGGTCAGGGCGATGGTCTCGGCGGTGGCGATGAAGGTGAACGGGGTGGTGATCACCTCGTCGCCCGGACCGATTCCCTTGGCCATCAGGATGGCCAGCAGGGCATCGGTGCCGGAGGAGAAGCCTACCGCGTGGTCGCAGCCGACGAAGGCGGCCAGGGCGGTTTCCAGCTCCTTGACCTGGGGACCGTTGATGTAGCGCGAGGAGTCGAGAACCGCCTGGATCGCCTGGTTGATCGGATCGCGCATGGCGCGGTATTGGGTTTGCAGATCGATGAATTCCATGGTTTAAGACTCGCTTCCCCCCGTGTTGGTTAAACGAATGGAACTTCGTGCTCCATCAACTGTTCGATGGTTTCGCGTGGACGCACCACGGCGAAACGGTCCTGATGCACCATCACCTCGGCGGCGCGCGGTCGCGAGTTGTAGTTGCTGCTCATCGAGAATCCATAGGCGCCGGCGGAACGGACCGCCAGCAGCTCGCCGGCGTGGAACTCCGGCAGCATGCGATCCCTGGCGAGGAAGTCGCCGGATTCGCAGATCGGACCCACCACATCGGCCATGATCTCCTCACGGTCGAAACGGCGGGTTACCGGCAGAATGGTGTGGTGGGCATCGTAGAGGGCCGGACGGAGCAGATCGTTCATGCCGGCATCGGTGATGATGAACCGTTTCTCCTCGCCGGATTTGACGTATTCGACCCGAGCCACCAGAATGCCGGCATTGCCGACGATCACCCGTCCCGGTTCCAGGATCAGCACCACGTCCAGCCCGGCGATTTCGCGCAGCAGGGCCTCGGCGTAGCGCTCCGGGTGGGGCGGGGTCTGTTGGGTGTCGTAGGGGATCCCCAGACCGCCGCCCAGGTCCAGATAACGGATGGCGATCCCCTGCTGGCGCAGTCGGAGCAACAGGGCCTTGACCCGTTTCAGGGCATCGACGAACGGTTCCAGGGTGGTGAGTTGCGAGCCGATGTGGCAGTCGAGTCCGATCGGTTGAACGTGTTCCAGGGTGGCGGCCAGTCGGTAGAGCTCTTCGGCCTGTTGATGCGGAATGCCGAATTTGTTGCGTTTGAGTCCGGTGGAGATGTAGGGATGGGTGGCCGGGTCCACGTCCGGATTGATGCGCAGGGCGATCGGCGCCCGGAGCCCCATCTGACCGGCCAGGGCGTTGATGCGCAGGAGTTCCGGTTGGCTCTCCACGTTGAACATCAGGACCCGATGTTCGAGGGCGGCGCGGATTTCGGCTTCGGTTTTGCCAACCCCCGAGAACACCACCCTCTGGCCCGGACAGCCGACCCGTTTGACCCGTGCCAGTTCGCCGCCGGAAACGATGTCGAAGCCCGCGCCGCGTTTGGCCAGGGTATCGAGTACCGCCAGGGTGGAGTTGGCCTTGACCGAGTAGCAGATCAGGTGTTCGATGCTGGAAAAGGCGTCGCGGAATACGTCGAAATGGCGTTCCAGGGTGGCGCGCGAGTAGCAGTAGAACGGGGTGCCGACGTGCTCGGCGATCTGGTCGAGGGGCACCTGTTCGCAATGGAGGCGGTGATCGAGGTAGCGGAAGTGATCCATGGCGTTCAGGCGATCCGGGTCGGGGAGGGCTGGCTGGGAAGCAGGGAGGTTTTCTGCTCTTTTTCCTTTTTGCCGGGGAGATAAAGCTCTCCCTTGTGGCCGCAACTGGTGGCGAGGATGCCAACGGCGATCAGCAGGACGAACAGCGGAACATGGCGCGCAATGGGTCGGAGCATGCCGGATCTCTTCCAGAAAAGGGGGTATCGACAAAGACGCACCACCCGCGACAGAGATGGCGGATGCGTTACTTTGAATCCACGGAGTCCCATTTTGCCACTCTTGGAGTGTGGATTTCAACGGTACACATGCGCATGACTTGGAGATCCCCCTCTCGGTGGAACGCTCATGCAGGCGTGCCACGAAAAAAAACGGGCCGAAGGTTGAGTTCGGCCCGTTTTTTTTTCGTGAAGTCCCGGTTGGTCAGACCGGCATGGGGATTACTTGACGCCCAGGAATTCGAGCAGGTCGGTGCGCTCGGTGGCATCCTTCATGCCCGGGAAGGTCATTTTGGTCTTCGGGAACATGCCCTTCGGATTTTCGATGAACTTCTGCAGGTTGGCGGCATCCCACTTCACGCCGGTGAAGCCATCGGAATACTTGAAGCCGGGTTCGGTGCCCGCGTCGCGGCCCGCGAGGGAGGAGAGGTTCGGACCGATTTTCTTTTCGCCCGGTTTGTTGGAGTGGCAGACCATGCAGTTTTTCTTGAAGGAGGCCTCACCTTTGGCCGCGTCGGCGGAAGCGGTGTTGGCGACCAGGAAAGAGGCGATGCCCAGGCTGGCGACGAGCAGAGAATATTTCATGGAGGTACCTTTTTTGTCTTGGGGTGGTTTACGAATCAACCGCGCATGCGGTGTGTTGCATTAAAAAATTCACTTCTTTTTCCTTAATATGAAGCGCGGTGAATATTAGAGCTTCGGCATGAAGATGTCAAGGCGGGGGTGGGAGCGGATATATTTTCCAGAGCAATTTTTCATATTTTCATGTTGATTATATTAAAGTTATATTCAATGAGCGGAACCTGTTTTTGATGTGGCCATTTCACCTGAAATCTGCAATCATAAGCTCTCTCGGGTGTGCGGAAATTGGGCGTGAGGCATGACGCAAAATAAAATCAAATTTTCGAAAATCATCACGTATCGACCAGCTTGCGGTCACCCATGATCACGATCCGCCCCGATTCTGGATTTTCATCCACGATTTGAACCACGATGCCCTTTGCCCAGGTCGCCCTGCCGATTCCCAAGCGTACCCTGTTCACCTATGCGATTCCCGACCATCTGGTCGTGGAGCCGGGATCGGTGGTGTTGGTGCCGGTGGGGCGTGGTCATCGCACCGGCGTGGTGTGGGAGATCGTCGAGCAGCCGGCCTGGCGGGACGGGACCATCCTCGACATCGTGGCCAGTCATGGCGATCTGCCGTTGTTGGGTGCGGATCTGCTGTTCCTGCTGGACTGGATGAGCCGCTACTACCTGGCATCGATCGGCACGGTGGCCGCCGCCGCCCTGCCGGGCGAGATCGCCTTCCAGAGTCGGATCCGGGTCCGCTGGGTCGGTGACGCGGAGGAACCGCCGGATCTTCCCGAGCGTCTGCGACCGCTGGCCGAACGGATCCGAAAACGCAAGGAGGGGTTGAGTCTGGAGACCCTGGCCGAAGCGTTCGGTCGTCAGGCGCTGGTCGCCCCGTTGCGGGCCCTGGTCGAGCGCGGTCTGGTCAGCCGCGAGACCCTCTGGCATGCGCCGCTTCCGGATCTCAAGCCTGCCGTGTCGGCCACGTCGGCGTGCGCTTCGCGTCTCGATCTGACCGACGAACAGCAGCACTGCGTGGACCGGTTTCACGACGCCCTGTCGAACAAAACCTTTGCGCCCTTTCTCCTGGAGGGGGTGACCGGCAGCGGCAAGACCGAGCTTTACCTGCGTGCCATCGAGCGGTGTCTGGAGCTTGAGCGTCAGGCTTTGGTGCTGGTGCCGGAGATTTCGCTGACCGCGCAGATGATCCAGCGGTTGCAGCAGCGTTTCGCCGACACTCTGGCCGTGTTGCACTCCGGGCTGACCGCCGCCCAACGACCCAGGGAGTGGTGGCGGATCCGGCGTGGTCTGGCCCGTGTGGCGGTGGGCGCGCGCAGCGCCCTGTTCGCCCCCTTCGCCGATCTGGGTCTGGTGATCGTCGATGAGGAGCACGACCCCTCCTACAAACAGGAGGGGAGTCTCTCCTATCAGGCCCGCGACATGGCGGCGGTTCGGGCCAGACGGTGCGGCGCGGTGTTGATTCTCGGCACGGCCACCCCGTCGCTCGAGTCCCTCGCCAACGTTCAGGCGGGTCGCTATCGCCATCTGCGTCTCACCCGTCGTGCCGGAGGCGGCGCGCCGCCCCGCGTGGAGGCGATCCACCTCGGCGATCCGGAACTGCGGCGCCAGATGGGCAAGGATGGTCTGATCGCACCTCCGTTGCGACAGGCCATGGCCGAGACCCTGGCCGCGGGTCGGCAGGTGCTGCTGTTCTTGAACCGGCGCGGATTCGCTCCGTCCCTGCTCTGTTACCGGTGTGGCCAGGCGATCTCCTGTCCGCATTGCTCGGTCACCCTCACCCTGCACAAGAACCGTTCCCGGCTCCTGTGCCACTATTGCGACTACAGCCGCGATCCCATGGACATCTGTCCGTCGTGTGGCCAGTTGAGTCTCTATCATTTCGGTCCCGGCACCCAGCGTTTGGAGGAGGAGACCCGCGCGCATTTCCCCGATGCGCGCATCGCCCGGCTGGATCGGGATGCGGTCTCGGCCAGCGCCCATCTGCTCGACGAGACCCTGGAGGCGTTTCGCGATCAGCGGCTCGACATTCTGGTGGGCACGCAGATGGTCTCCAAGGGACATCACTTCCCCGGTCTGGCGCTGGTGGGGGTGGTGCAGGCGGAAACCACCCTGCATCAACCCGATTTTCGTGCCGCGGAGCGCACCCATCAACTGCTTGTCCAGGTGGCCGGGCGTGCCGGTCGCGAAAGCCGGGATGGGCGGGCGTTGGTGCAGACCCTGGATCCGGAGCATCATGCCGTGGCCGCGGCCTTGGGGAAGCGGGATGATTTCGTGGCCCTGGAGATGGAATTCCGGCGTCAGGCCGGCTATCCGCCATTTCGGCGCCTGGCGTTGTTGCGCATTTCATCCGGCATGCAGGCCGAAGGGGAGGGGTATTGTCGCGTGTTGCGGGCAGCGTTGCCCGAACATGGCGACGTGCTGTTTCTGGGCCCGGCGCCGGCGCCGTTGTTCAAGTTGCGCAACCGGCACCGGTGGCAGTTGTTGATCAAGGAGCGGGAGGGGGGGCGGTTGCATCGGGCGTTGCCGGGATTGATGAGCCTGGCGGAACGGTTGGCCGGGTCCAGGATCCGGTTGGAGATCGATGTGGATCCGCAGATGTTCTTGTAGCGATCTCCGGGAGGGCGCCGGGAAGTCCGACACGCCCGTTCGCATCGGAATCAGGCGCCAGAACGGATATTCTTGACCAAATCCAAAACGATTGATGTAGCTTTCCCCGTGGCCTTGTTTCCATGGCCGTGAATCTCTTGAGTCGCCGCACGCTGGTTGATATGCCCACCGATTTCGACGGCCTTGCCCCGGCCTCCATTGCGTCCCGCCTCACCGGACCCCTGTTCACTCCGGAGCGCTACCATTTCCATCCCCATCTCGACTCCACCAACCGCCACGCCCTCGATCTGGCCCGTGCCGGCGCGCCGGAAGGAACCGTGGTGGTCGCCGACGCGCAAAGCCAGGGTCGGGGTCGTCTCGGTCGCGTCTGGTCCTCGCCTCCTGGCGAGAATCTCTACGTCACCCTGATCATGCGTCCCGAGATCCTGGTTGCCCACGCGCCACGCCTGACATTGGTGGCCGGATTGGCGACACTCGACGCCGTTCGGGAGGCCGGCGTCACGGAGGCGCGCCTGAAATGGCCCAACGATATCCTGGTCCAGGGTCGCAAACTGGCCGGCATTCTCACCGAAATGGCCACCGAGGGGGATCGGGTGCGCCATGTGGTGATCGGGGTGGGGGTGAACGTCAATGGCCGGGCGGAACGTTTTCCCCCCGAGGTGGCGGCGCGCGCCGTCACCATGGCCGATATCTTGCAAAATTCCATCGAACGGGGCATTGTATTGGCAAGGCTGTTGTCGGCCTGGGAAGCGTGGTATCGTCTGTTTCTGAGCGAAGGGTTCGCGCCGGTCCGACTGGCGTGGCGCGAACGGGCCCTGCTGACCGGACAGAAGGGACGCATCGACACAGCCCAGGGAACCCGGTGGGTGGAACTGCTCGATCTGGACGAAGAGGGCTTTCTGCTGGCCTGCGACCGCGAGGGTGGGGAACCGTTTCGCGTGCTGGCCGGCGACGTGCTGCTGACGGGATGGGATTGACATGCTTCTGGTGATCGACATCGGCAATACCAACATCGTTCTGGGGGTGTATCAAAAGGAACGGCTCACCCACCATTGGCGCATCAGTACCCGCGCCGGCGGTACCGCGGACGAGTATGGGATCTGGATGATCCAGTTGTTCCAACTGGCTGGCCTGGACCCCAGGGATCTCACCGGCGCCATCGCCGCCAGCGTGGTCCCGCCGGTGGAGGCCGCCGTTCTGGGCGGGGTGAAACGTCATCTGCGCGTCTCCCCGCTGATGGTGGGACCGGGTTTCAGAACCGGCATGGCGATTCGTTACGACAACCCGCGCGAGGTGGGCGCGGATCGCATCGTCAACGCGGTCGCCGCCTATCAGCGCATGCAGGCCGCCACGATCGTGGTCGATTTCGGCACCGCCACCACCTTCGATCTCATCGGTCCCCAGGGCGAATACATGGGTGGCGCCATCGCGCCAGGATTGGGGATCTCCATGGATGCCTTGTTCGAACGCACCGCCAAGCTGCCGCGCGTGGAGTGCGTGCGACCGGCAAGCGTGATCGGACGGGATACCGTGGGTGCGATGCAGGCCGGGATGTTCTGGGGTTATGTCGGGCTTGTCGATGGTCTGATCACGCGTATGATCGCCGAAGCCGGATTCACCCCGGTACGGGTGATGGCGACCGGCGGGCTGGCGCGTTTGATCGCGCGCGAGAGCGCGTTGATCGAGGAGGTGGATGAGTTCTTGACCTTGACCGGTCTTCGGATGTTGTACGAACGCAATCGTTGAGGGATCAAGCCGTGGCGCGCTCCTCTGAATTCAAGACAAGGGTCATGCCGTTGTTGGCTGTGGCTTTGTTGGCCGTGCTCAACCTGCTGGTGCAGGGGATGGGCATGATGGGCATGGGGTTCAAGACCCCGGACAATGCCATCTGGCCAGGGCCGGTGATGCCGGAAAAGATCCTGGAACTGCCCGATCCGGCCCATGCGCGGGTGATCAAGCAGGGGGATGCCCCGCCGCCGGTGGTGGCCGAGAAGCCTCCGGAACCCAAGCCGGAACCCAAGCCGGAACCCAAGCCGGAACCCAAGCCGGAACCCGTGGTGGAGAAACATACGCCGATGCCGGCGGTCGCGGGTGAGCAGTTCATGGTGCAGGTGGGGAGTTTCACGGTGGAGATGGGGGTGGACTCTCTGGTCGAACGGTTGCGGAAGGAGGGGTTGTCGCCGCGGGTGGAGACGGTGCGGGAGCGGACCGGTTTGAACAACGTGCAGGTGGGACCGTTTGCCAAGCTTGATTTGGCCAAGGAGGCCGAGGCCCGTTTGAAATCCGGTGGGATCGCGGCCCGGGTCGAGGAGAGTTGGGAGGGATTTGTGATCGTGCTTGGCAAGTCGTTGTTGTTGAGTCACGCGGTGGAGGAGATGGAGAAGGTCAAGAAGTTGGGGGTGGCGCAGGTACGTCTGGTGAAGGTGGAGAGTGACATGACGGTGCGCAAGGTGCTGCTCGGGCCTTATGAGAGCAAGGAGCGGGCGCGCAAGATGAGTGCGCGGGTGGCGGAGTTGGGAATTGCCTCGCCGGTGATCAAGACCTGGCCGCTGACCAATGCGTTGCCGTGAGGGGAGTGTTTGCGGGCGGAACGGGTCGATGTTGCGTGGGTACGGGGTTTGGTGGAAACCGGCTCCAGTCATCACGGGGGACGGGGGGCGAAGCGCACGCGGAGGGATGGCCGCTTCCGGCGACCTGTTGGAGGCAAGCCAACCCCTCATCGTTTAGAACTCCCGAAGGGAGGGCCATCAAGGCGGCGCGCAGGCGATTTTCACAAAAGACGGGCTAGGCCTTTGACAATTCGTAACATCCCACCATGGCATGAATTTGCCGAGCAATCCTATCAGCAATTCTATCGGTCACCTCATGATCAAGCTGCTTCCTCATCCGCAAGATTGCTTCCACCGTGAGCGGTGCCTTCTGAAGCCCCAGTTTGACAGCTGGCGCTTTACCTGTCGTCCAATGACGATGAACAAAGTTATGATTGATCAAATGAACATCCAGAGTCCTTTGCAGACCTCCCGTCGTTTTGGCATAGATGTTCGTGCGTCGTCGAAAGGCACTGTTGCGACGACGGGTGGCGGCATTCTGCCCCCTCTGGCATGGGTCTTCTGATCACGGATGTCTTGTACGGTTTCTGGATGTTCGGGTTGCAGGGCTTGGTACTTGGGCCGTTTCGGTTCCCGTTTATGTTTCTGGCTACCTTTGTTCTTGATTCTGACTTTGACCCCTTTGGGCAGCACATGCCGAGGGCACCCCCTCTGCCCGGTTTTCAGGACCTCCGAGCACAATTCAAACAAGGTCTGCCCATAACGACGTTCGCCATCTGATAAAGAAAGCAAAATCCTTCGTCTGTCGAACTAACCGGCACACCCCTTTCATGACATCTTTGAACAGTTTGCCGTCTTTCTTGCCGCAACGATGATCCATCAAAAACCGACTGCCGCGCTTCATGATGAGATTGGCTGGGATCCGTGTGTTTGCCAACGATGGTGTACACATCGTCGCCTTCAAACGTGAGCCGAAGGAATTCATGGCACAAGCCATACAGCATCAAAGTTTCCTTCTGACCCGCGAAGCGTTCCTCCCACTCGCTGATCGTATTCTTGTGCGAGCCGATGATACGTCCGGTTACCCTCAACCCCGTGCCTTCATCGCGGACCTTGATGGCGAGCGACACCTTGCTGATCGGTGATTTCAGGTGTTCCATGGGTGTTCCCCAGGTTTCGGAGAACTGGATGCCGCAGTTCTGGCACTGCATTAATGCTTCATCCCCGTCATGGACAGTAGCATAACGCTTATTGATGACGGTACCGACAAGTCAGCACGATGGACAAATTATAGTTTCATTAATATCCATGAGATTAGATTACAGCCTCTGCCAGCATCAGTCAAGGCGGTCAGAACAATCGGAGCCCAGTGCCAAGCAAATTTGAAATGCGATTACCCTGAGGAGCGTGACGCATTTCTTGACATTTCTGGCAAAATATTACATTTTGCCAGAAGGATAAATATGGTGTCAAGTGAGACGTCAAATGGCCAGTGCAGAACAAATCAAGGCCCTGCTCAAATCGCACATCGATGGCGATGACGGGCATTTTTTCTCTGTTGCAATGCAGGTCGCGGCCCACGAGGCCAAGCTGGGACATGGAAAGTTTGCCGATGAACTTCGGGCGATGGTTGACACTGCAAAATCGCGCCGCAGCTTTGAGCTTAACGCCAGGAAGCCAATTCCGATCAGTCAACCGCGTGGCGATCTGACCAATCTGCTTGAAGTGTCTTACCCTACTTCCAGACTTTCAAATATGATTTTGGACGATATAGTTGGAGAACGGCTCGTCAGGATTATTAGAGAGCAAAAAAATATTACCAAGATACAGGAATATGGGCTAGCTCCTAGGCGTAAAATTCTATTAGTCGGCCCTCCGGGAACAGGAAAAACCATGACCGCGTCTGTCTTGGCCGGAGAATTGGGAATTCCTCTTTTTCTGGTCAGGCTGGATGCATTGATCACCAAATACATGGGGGAAACGGCTGCGAAACTAAGGCAGGTATTCGAGGCTATCTCAAGCATGCGTGGCATTTATTTTTTTGATGAGTTCGATGCTATTGGCTCACAACGAGGTTTGGCCAACGACATCGGCGAGATCCGTCGGGTTCTTAACAGCTTTTTACAGATGTTGGAGCAGGACAATTCATACAGTGTTATTGTTGCCGCCACAAACCATCCGGAAATATTAGATTATGCCTTGTTTCGCCGTTTTGACGATGTAGTTGAGTATGGATTGCCCAACCAGCAGCAGATCATTATGACATTAGAGTCTCGTCTGGTTAATTTTAAACTGGATAAGATTCGGTGGGACCATCTTGCGGAAGTGGCCGAAGGATTAAATTACGCAGAAATAGTTCGTTCTGTCGAAGATGCGATCAAGGATACTATTATTCATGACCGAGAAATCATTACTGGGGATGATGTCCAAAAAATATTGGAAGAACGCAAGATGGTTCGCAATAGCAGATTTGCTTTATCATAACCAGATTCAGGTATGAGTTCCCAATGAAAAATGAGTCGCGCCAGCACTTGTTATTGAGCGGATACGCCAGGACTGAAAGATTCCGCTCCCCGTCATCTCCCCAATCCTCCGGGTCGTTCCGCCAAGTTGACCGTGGCAGGCATGGCCAAGTGTTGATGAGTCAAATTTCCAGTCTCAAGGAATATGCCTCATCGGTGTGCAGAGACCAAGAAGCCTCGGGTTATGAAATTGACTTCGGGATCCGAATTCAATTCAGAAGCCAGCCTGACATTGAGCTTGCTTTTGAAAGTCTTTCCCGTGAGCGGCAAGGCATTGAATTGCTCAACGTCAAGCGTGATGGAGATGTGACCTGCGCCACAGTTTTTGTGCCGGACGGCAAAATGGATGTGTTCGAGAAACTCATCCGTGACTACTTGGAGAGGGATACCGCTCCATCCAAGAAGTATCCTGAAGGGCATCCAAAAAATCAGAATTTGGTTGAGACAATCCATGAAATCAGGGAATCTGCCTTTGATGAGCTCTGGACCGACACATCCGATGCCATGCCTCGGACGAACGACGAGCTGATTTGGTGGGAAATCTGGTTGCCATTACGAGGTGATGGTGAAGCCACTCTGAGACGTTTCAAAACCCTTGCCAGTAGCATCGGTTTTGAAGTTTCCCTGGGTTCGCTGCGATTTCTTGAACGCATCGTTTTGCTCATGCGTGGCAGCAAGGGACAAATCACCCGTTCCCTGATGTTGCTCAACAGCATCGCCGAGCTGCGCCGCGCCAAGGAAACTGCTGAATTTTTCGACTCCCAGTCGCAGCAGGAACAGCGTGAGTGGGTGAATGATCTTTTGAATCGGACGCACTTTTCAAAAGATGAGGATCTTCCCTATGTCTGTGTTCTGGATACTGGAGTAAACAGGGGACATCCTTTGTTGAAACAGACGCTGGACTCAGTTGACCTCCATACTATTGACCCGGTGTGGGGGGTGTCTGATGAGTCAGGGCATGGGACCGAGTTGGCCGGACTCTCGTTGTTTGGAGATCTTACCTCGGTCTTGGAAACCAAGGATCCCATTCAGGTTCATCATCGGTTGGAGTCCGTCAAGTTGTTGCGGGATGATGGCGATAACAATGGCCGCCATCATGGCTATCTCACGGTCGAGGCCGTGGCTCGTCCCGAAATACAAGCCGCTCACCGTCGTAGGGTGTTCAGTATGGCCGTGACCGCGAAGGATAATCGGGATCGCGGCAAACCTTCAGCCTGGTCAGCCGCTATTGACCACCTTGCTGCCGACACCCAGAACAACGGTTTGACGCCGAGATTGATGGTGGTGTCATCCGGCAATGTGAGAGAAAACAGTGCCTGGGTCGAATACCCCAGCAGCAATACAACGGACAGCATTCACGACCCCGGACAGGCATGGAACGCGATTACCGTTGGGGCTTACACCGAGAAAGTACGCATCACCGAAAATGCTCAGGAATACCAGCCCATCGCGCCATCAGGAGCAATCAGCCCATTCAGTACCACATCGATGACGTGGGAAAAACCTTGGCCATTGAAGCCGGATGTTGTTCTTGAGGGAGGGAATGCCGCCAGGGATATTCTGGGAGCTGTTTGGATGCCGAGCTTAAGCCTGCTTACAACCCACCACAAACCAGAAGAGCGGTTGCTTTCCACTACTAACGCCACCAGTGCCGCCACAGCGCTTTGCGCCAGGATGGCAGCGCAATTGATGGCGGCCTACCCCCATTTCTGGCCCGAAACGATTCGGGCAATGATTGTTCATTCCGCCCAATGGACGGATGCCATGCGCCGCATGTTTATGACCGGTGGCACGCCGAAGGAGCAATACAGGCTGTTGATTAGGCACTGTGGATTTGGGGTACCGAATCTTGCCCGGGCGATGTGGAGTGCCTCGAATTCCCTGACCTTGATCGCCCAGGATGAGTTGCAACCCTTCGAAAAGAAGGGAAACGCAGCCCCATCGTCCAGGGATATGAATCTCTATGAATTGCCCTGGCCTATATCCGAGTTGGACCGACTTGGGTCAACCGCAGTCGAGATGCGGGTGACGCTCTCCTATTTCATCGAGCCCAATCCGGCGGAACGAGGATTCAAGGGGCGTTACAAATATGAATCTCATGGACTCCGCTTTCAGGTGAAGCGTCCGACTGAGACCATCGGTGACTTCCGCTTTCGGGTCAACAAGTTGGCGCGGGATGAGGAAGAAGGTACCGCAACTGGCGCAACGGATCCTGGCTGGCTGCTTGGTTCCCAACTTCGACATCTTGGTTCTCTTCATTCGGACATATGGCGTGGAGAGGCCGTTAAGCTGGCTCAACTTGGTGTTCTGGCAGTGTTTCCTGCGTTGGGATGGTGGAAAACCAGAACAGGCCTGGAGCGGTATCACAACAAGGCCCGCTATGCTTTGGTCGTGTCGATTCATGCGCCTGATGTGGAGGTTGACCTTTACAATATTGTCCAGAATGAGATTCTGTCCAAGGCAGCCATTGTTACTTGATAAATTTAAATTTTTTGTAAAAATATTATTGGTAATATTGCACCAAAACCTATCACAAATACGATTTGGCTCAATTTGGGTTCCGGGGGCTTGAGTATACCCCTTAAATTAGTGCCTCCTCAGAAAGCCCCTGCCGCAATCGGTGACCTCCCCTCTGGGAGTCGCAGGCGGTTGGCCATTTCTATCATCAAACCTTGCCAGGTGACCAGACAAGCCAGCAGGCTGGCAAATACCGTGTTCAGAGCGGGCCGATTCAGGGCAAAAAAGAACCCAACCAGCAGGTTCAGGTTCATCACCAGGAAAATGGCCCGGATCCAGGACGCGGAGGTATCAGCCAGTTTGGCGGGGATTTTTGCCAGACCATGCCGATTCTTGCCTTGCCCGAACTTGCCTTCAATGGGAATTCGCTCCAGATGATCCCGGCGGCGCTGACGCTTGGCTTCACGAAACTCCTCTCGATTGGCCTCGGTCTCCTTTCTCGGGCGGCCTAATGGCTTGCCACCAAAGCGAATTCCTCGATCTTTGCAGTAGCGACGATTCTCCCGCGTCCCGTAAATGCCATCGGCCAGCACCACAGCCGGATAATGCCCGTGCCGCTTTTTGAAGGCTTCCACCTGACCCGGCAGATCGGCGCTTTCGTTGAATGCATCCCAGCGCAATTCATCTACACGGGCCAGTCCATTGCCATCCAGGCTGGCGCTCAACTTGGCTCCAAACTCTACTGTCACCCCTGCCTTGCCCCGGACAATGGGGCGCACATGAGGCTGACTGATGCTGACAATCCGATGTGGATGACTCCGTAACTTGTTGTCATACATCTGTTTTTGTTGTTCGTAAACCGACCGGATTACCCAAAGTTGCCGAAGATGGCGATACAAGAAACCATCAGGCCACTTCTGACGCAAATTCGGTCTGAAACCACCCAAAGGCGCCGGTTCGAGAGGCGCAAACCGATCCAGAAGAGCATTGATGTGACCGAGATTCCGACGCAGGTACTGCAATTGCTGACGAATCGCCCGCCTGAGTGTGCTTTGCCAGGGTTCCCCCGGCAACGATTTGACCCTCACCCGCACTTGGAGTAGCCACACTCCAGACAGGTATCACACCCATCCAACCGGGTCACCGCCATCTGTCCACATTTGGGACACTGCCCGCTGCCCAATGCACCGCTTTCGGCCACCGCCTGCCGTTTGGCGATCAGCTCCGGCGAAAGCTCCGGCGGACTGAGCATGCCAATCTTGATCAGATGACGCTCGATGCACTCCCCGATCTCGGCCACCAGGCTGGGCATGTATTTGCCGCCCGGCTTGAAATAACCACCACGCGGATCAAAGACCGAGCGCATCTCCTCGACCAGAAACGTGGCATCTCCACCATGGCGGAACACCGCGGACATCACCCGGGTCAGGGCGACGATCCAGGCGAAGTTGTCCATGTTCTTGGAGTTGATGAAGATCTCGAACGGACGCCGCCGCCCTTGAACCACGATGTCGTTGATGGTCACATAAAAGGCATGCTCGAAGAGCGGGGTCTTGATCTTGTAGGTGCTCCCCTCCAGATCTTCGGGACGCCGCAACACCGGTTGCAACTGGATCACCTCGGCCAGGGTGCGGGGTGGAGAGGGCGCTTCCGGCGTGGAAAGGGTGGACGGGCTCTCCGTCGGTTCCTCGCCCTTTTTGGCCGCAACCTCGAATCCCACGATCTTGCTCTGAATCTTGACCGCCATGTTTGTGCATCCTCCTCGCGCCAAACTGCATTCAGTTTGGAATGTGTCGTTTTTACCGTTGAGAAAAAAGAGAGCGTCTGGGAGATTCCTCTCCCAGGGTTTTGACTTCACAAGTTACCGTGGAACTCCCGAAGGGAGGTCCACGGTAAGGGGGGTGAGGGGGTTCTCCCCCCATCATGCAAGTTACGGCGCTTTTTGCGAACAATGCGCCGCGCGCAGCCTTGCGGAAAACAACCCATCCCAGGATGGTTGCGGTTTGGACATGACCGATTCCACATGATCGCTTGCCCAAGCCCCGGCGTCAATCCTCGACCGGAAGCGAAGAAACCGATTGCCACCCCGGTTCAGCCAATCGGGCAAGGGGGGTCAGGATGGGTCCGACATCTCCCGAAAGAGCGACTCCGCCAGACAGGCCATTTCGGCATCGTGGGTCGGTCGCAACCCCTCGAACAACTCCTTGCCCTCGCCATCGACCACGATGCGCTCCTCCGGAAGAATCGGCACCGGTTCCGGCCATTGCCCTTCCACCGGAGCGCTGACCTGACACAACCGCGCCCCTTTCTCGTCACGCATCACCGGGTTGGCGATCAGGTCCAAACCCGGCAGATGCCAGGTGAACTCCACGGCGATACCGTTGGGATCATAGGAGTAGATGGAGTAAAAACAGCCGTGGTCGATCACGTCGGAGACCGGAAAGCCGGCTCCGTCGAGCTTGGACATCAATGCCCACAACGCCTCCCTGTCGTGGACGCCGATGGAAAGATGATCGAATCCGAACGGCCCGCGCACCGGTTGACCGTGACGCTTGAGCGGAATGGCGGTCACCTCCTCCCACTCGAAGAACGAAATGTAGCCGCTGTCGTGAATGTGAAAGAAGTACTGGCGGTAGCCGGGCTGCCCGTAACAGTAGACCAGCGGCATGCCGAGCAGATCACGCCAGAAACGGGTGGTCAGGGTGATGTCGCGGGTGGCGAAGGCCGCATGATGAATGCCCGTGTAAAAACTCATCGTTCCTCCTGATCGGGTTGGGCGATCAACTGGGCCAGGGTGGTCTCCTCCAGGAGGGCGCGGATCGATCGGTCGATGCGTGCCCAGTGGGTTCGGGACAGACAGGCGTCATCCAGGGCGCAGATGAAATCACTCCGACAACAGGGCGTCAACAGCACCGGATCCTCCATGGCGAGCAGTATCCGCGCCAAGGTGATGTCGGCGGGCGAATGAGCCAGAATGAATCCCCCCTGTCGTCCCTGACGGGAACGCACCACGCCGTGCAGGGCCAGCATCCGCAACACCTTGCGGATCGTGGCCAAGGCCAGGGGAATCTCCTTTTCCAGGCTGGCCGCAGAACGGGCCCGTTCCGGTTCCAGGGCCAGCCGGGTCAGGATCAGGACCGCGTAATCGCTCAAACGTTGGATGCTCAACATGGCGCCTCGTCCGCCGGGGTGAACCGGTTTGATGATGCAGGATGGATTTCGCGCCTGGCCTCCCATGGCCTTCCCTGGCCAGGTCAAAGCGGGAAGCCCGGCGCGAACCGACAAACTCACGCCGCCTGTCGCAACCGTTCGATCTCCTCGGGCGACAAAAAGAGTTGTGGATAGTCGCGATCTCCGTCGAGCAGTGCCTGGGAGGCATCGAACTGGGTTCGGATCATGCCCAGGGCATCGCAGAACCCCTGCATCGACGCCTCACCCTGCATCAGGGCCTTCTTCAGATCCCGATCCGCCTCCTCCGCGTGACCACGCGCCAGGTGGCAGTAGGCCCGCAGCAGATGGGCGATGCCGTGGTTGGGTTGAATGTCGATCGCCGCGTCCAGATTGACGATGGCATCGTCGAAACGCTGCATGCGACCAAACAACGCCCCGCGCAACAGATAGATCCGGCTGTTCTCGGGATCGATGCGCAGCGCCTGTTCGCAATCCGCGAAGGCGGCATGATACCGTTCGGCGCGCAAATGGCCCACCGCGCTCCTCATCAACCACCGCAGGGTGATCTGATCCTCGCCCAACAGCGCATTGGGTCGTGCCATCGGCTCCCGCATCGCCGGGCCGGCGGTCATGGCGGCGTTCTCAATCGAACAAAAGGGTCCGTTCATCGATCATGCTCCTTGCATGGAAATGGAATTCATTGGACGGTGATGTACCGTTTTGCTAATTGAGACTAAAATGGTATCAATTTAGTTCCCAAAAAAAGCGCGTTCAGCCGCGCACGCACCAAACGACTACAACCGCCACTCGAAGAACGGCAACTCCGGGCGGGCGCCGAAACGGAGCGGAATCACCGACATGCCGACGCCGCGCGAGATGTACATCGGCATTCCCTGATCGCGGCACCAACCGGCCAGACAGGGGTGGTTGCGGTTGAGAAACGGGAAGAGCACGATCTGACCTCCATGGGTGTGGCCGGAGAGCATCACCCGATCGGTCACCACCTTTTCCCTGGCGGGCACCATGGCGATGGTGTCGGGATTGTGCGCCAGGATCAACATCGAACCCGGCCAGGTCGGATGTTCGGCCAAAGCGCGCTCCCAGTTCGGGTGACCCAGGCGGGCATCGTCCAGACCGACCACCAACAGCGATTGCCGCTCCTTTTCCACCACGAGCGCGCCATTGACCAGCAGCGTCACCCCGTGTTGGGCGTGAAACCGGCGCAATTCCACCTTGTCCAGCCCGGTCCAGTACTCCCAGTTGCCCAGGATGGCGATTTTTTTCGCATGGTTGTCCAGTTTATCCAGAAATTTTCCCAACTCCGGCAGTTTGTCGCGATGGGACAACTGATCGCCGGTCAGCACCACCAGATCCGGCTTCTCCTGGTTGATCAATCCGATCACCCGCGCTTCGATCTCCGCGCCGCCGCGTATGTGCAGATCGCTCACCTGGGCGATACGCCATGTTACGGCGGATGCGGCGGTTTTGCCGAAGCGGTGGCGCGTCACCTCCAGATCGCCGGATTCGTCGTTGAGATAGACGAACAAGCCGACCAGGATCATGAGCAGCAACAGGCCATAAACCAATCGTATCATAACGGGCTCCCCTGGGTGCGACCGGCCACCCCCACGGCTTTGAGATAGGCTTCGATCGCGTCCCCAGTGGGACGACACCCCGAGGGATCGGCCAAACCAGAGATCAAGGCATCACCCCGGAATCCGAACAGGTGGCGCAGGATGATCACGCCATCGCTCCAGGGATCCACCACCCCATTGCCATCCACGTCCAAGAGCGGTCGGGCGGCGATCAGCAGCGTATCCAGAACCGTCGGGTCGGAACGGGGGGCCACGGCATCCACCGCGCCGGTCAACAAGTCGCTTCCGCGCGTTCCCGTCAGGTGGCGCAGGATCAGCAGGCCATCGCTCAACGGGCGGACCGTTCCGTCGCCGTCGATATCCCAATCCAGCCCTGCGGCCACGAAGGTGACCGGTTCGGGGATGAACCGCTCATCGGTCTCCGGATCGATCACGCTCACCTTGAAGGGGGTGCGGGTGTTCAAGGGGGTGTCGCCGACCATGCGGAAGGTCAGGGCCAGGCTCGCCCCCTCGCCGAGCACCGTCCCGGTGTAGGTCACGCGAATCCGTTGATCGGTGACCGGATCGCCATCCAGATCCGGGTTGTCCGCTTCCAGGCTTACCACCGGCTGCGTGCCCGATGCCAACACGGGCGGTTGCCAATCGACAAAGGCCATGCGCGTGCCATCGAAATGGAACGTCAGACCCTTTCCGGGCAGGCGCTGCCCCCCATCCGAACGGGTATGGGCCAGGCGGATGCGCACCAGCTCACCCGGCACCACCGGGTGTTCCGTGACCGAAGGGGTGAGGTGGATCAGCGTCATCCCATCGAAAACGCGCGGATCCGTGCCCCGTTGGGACTCCACCCGATTGGTCACCCCGTCCCCGTCGCTGTCCAAGGCGGCATCGCTGGCATCGAGGGGATTGAAGCCGTGGGCGATTTCGTAGGCGTCCGGCATGCCATCGTTGTCGTTGTCCGGATCGCACCCATCGCCGATCCCGTCCCCATCGCGATCCGTCTGGTCCGGATTGGCCAGGTCCGGGCAGGTATCGACCGCATCCGGCCAGCCGTCCCCATCCCGATCCGGATGGAGCGACTCGGCGCGCGCCACCACCAGCAGGTTGATCCCGGCCACGTTGCCTGCCGTCAGATCGACTCCCTTGGCCGCCGTGCCGTATACCAACGAGGCCGGCTCGCCACCGATCTGGTCGCCCCAGTCGCCGTTCCAATACCTTTGCGAGGTCACGCGCAGATGATAGCCATCCACCGCCGCGAGTCCAGGGATCGAAAAGGCCAGATCCTGACCATCGCCGGTCAGATCCACCCCCGCGGTGACCGTCGATTGCGTGGAGCGGGCCTGGAGATGGATCGTTTCGCCGGCCTTCACCCCGCGCACGATGCCGCTCATCACCCGACCCGACCCCTGGCTTGCGCCGCCGCACACCCCGGCATGGGCCACTGCCGCCGTGAACGGCAGGTTGGCAAGGTTTTCGAAGCGGATGTCGCGGATCATCCAGCCGCGTTCGCCCACGAGCGTATCCGTGGCGACCCGGAACCGCACCCGGATTTCGTGACCGTTGTAGGTGGCGCCCAGATCCGCGGTTTCGGTGATCGTGGCTGGATAGCCGGCGTTGGCGCCGCCGAACGCCGGGCGGTTGTAGAGCGCCGAGATCTCGGAGATGATCTTGCCGGTATAACCCGGCGTGAAGCTGTGGCCCAGATCGTTCCAGGGTCCGCCATCCACGCTGATCTCCACCACCCCGCCATCCCATTGGCCGTCCGAATCCTTTTCAAAGGCGTACCGGTGGGTGAAACGCATGCGCGTCGATCCGCTGGCCGCCACCCGCAACGGGGGTGAGGTGAGGGTGAGGTCGCTGGGATGGTCCGCATCCGCAACCGTCAGCCAGCGCACGCCATCCGCTTCGCTCAGGCTCCAGACGTCGCCCGCCTGCCCGGTGATCGTCGCCGTGTTCCAGTCGTGGACCGGATAGCTCACGGTATCCTGACGGAAGGCGGCGATCCGGTCGTGATTGACCCGCCAGGAGAAGCCATCCGCCCCGATTCCGGAGACATTCACCTCGAAATCGGGCACGAATCGCAACAGTTCCAGGGTCGCGGCGCTCTTTAAGGTCACATCCAGGGTGCCGGTGACCGTGTTGCCGACCTGGATCGCCGGAAAGGAGATCACCCCGTTGTTCGACAGGGTGGCATCCGCGCTGGTGGTGAAGGTGGCGGTGAAGGGGGTCGAGGTGGCCTTGCCGTCGTTGCGCAACGTCACGCTCAAACGGGCCGTTTCGCCCGGATCGAGAATCGCGTCGCCATCGCATGAATCGGTGTTCGGCACCAGGGTCGCGCTCACCAGGCTGATCGGCTGATCCGCGTCAAAGCTCTCCACCACGCCGGAGTGGTTATTCGAATAGCGGGATGGCGATACCGCGTCGATCCCCAGACCACGCCGGGCGAATGCGGCCTTGGCCAATTTGTGATCAGACGGGTCCGCCACCTTGATCACCGCCAGCACGGCATCCCGCGCCTCGGTGAAGGTGGGGTCGGTGCGGGTCAGTTTCAGCGCGGCGACCAGATAGTGGATCATCCGACGGCGTGCCTCGGCATGGCTCAACCGTTCCGAGTCGCGCAGCAGCGCGGCATACACCTCCCACAACGCGGTGGCCCAGATCTCGCCGGCGTTGTGCACCTCGGAGTTCTCCAGATTGGATTTCTGCACCGGATGGGTGGTCGGCAGGGAGACGGAATCCTTGATGTGTTTGAAGGTCAGCGCATTCCGGGTGAAATCGATGGAGTAGGGCACCCGCCGGAGTCCATAATAATAGGGTTGCTTTTCCGGTTCGTTGGAGTCCGAATAGGCGGCGATGGCATAGGTGCCGCGATAGGCATCCTCTCCCGTTTCGGGACGCACGGCCAACAGCAGGGACACGAAATCCGACCACCCCTCGCCCAGGCTCAACCCTTGATTGTTGTTCAATCCCGAGCCGTTGCCGATCAGGCGTTCGGTCAGATAGTGTCCCCATTCGTGGGCCACCACCAGGTTGTCCAGGGCGCCGTTGATGTCCGGGTTCTGGATCCGGGCGAGCTTGACGTTGACGGTCGCGCCCGAGGCGAGTTGATTGTCCAGGATCTCCCCATCCGCTTTGAACAGAAACACCGACGGGATGGTGATGGCGCTGTCCGTCCCCTCCATGGTGAAAAGTTCGTCGATCCCCTTCTGATCGATGATGATCACCCCGATGGCGCCCGCCGCCTGAGCGAACCGGACCTTTTCCGTGAACAGGCAGAGACCTCGATGGATCATCACGATCCGTCCGCGCAGCGCGTCGGCGTTGGTGGGGGTTTGGCAGCCGTCGCGGACCGGATCCACCCCATCCTCGAGTCGCGCCAGCGTGCCGCTGACCGAATAGTTCGAAGGTCCGAATTTGGCGTATTCGACCTGGGAAAAGGTCATGGCGGTGGGCTGCGTGATCTCCAGCAGCGGGCTTGTCGATCCGCTCCACAGGGACATCAGCATCTGCGGCGAACTCCCATCCGCACCCACGATCATGCTGGCATTGTCGCGATCGGTGGCGATATCGCTCAGGGTGGCGATTATCGGATCCCCGTCCGAGCCGCCGCGACCCTGGTTGCTGGCCTGACCATTGCCCGCCGACTCGTTGAATCCCAGGTCGTAGAACAGGTCGTGCAGATAATTGATCGTATAGAACAGTTGCACCAGTGCGGCATTGAGTTGGGAGGGGGTTTCGAGGGGCCCTTGATTCGGGTTGAAGCGGTGATCGAAAACGCCGGGTCCGGTCACCGGGGCCCGTTTGTTCTCCAGGGCCTGGTTCAGGGCAAAGCCGGATACGGATGCGACCACATCCGCATTGTTGCCGATGGTGGCCGTGGCGCTTTCCGGCAGCCAGGGATCGGCGGTGGAAATCGGGCCGTTTTGCAGGGTGATGAGATTTTGCGTCACCGGGCCGGGCAGATAGGGTGGGTATGTCGGCGCACCGGTGGGATTCGGGATCCCCTGGGTGCCGTTGGGATCGTTCATCGGTGCGTGATCCCCGTCGGTCTGGGCAAAGACCCGATAGCCAAACGAACGGTGATGGCGTTGATTCTTGTCGAACAACAGGCTTCCGTCTCGCGCCGACACCACATACAGATGGGCATCCAGGGTGTTGCGGTCAAAGTCGCCGGCGCGGATTTCGATGGCGTAGGCAGGCGTCAGTTCGGTTGCCGTGGGGTAGAGAACCGTCTTGACCCGTGCCGGTTCCCGCAGGCGGTATTCGGCCTTGGAAAAATCGGCGCTGTAGTATTGATAGCCATTTTTTTCATCGACTTGGATCCAACCATCCACCGGTTCGCTACCGCCCATTTTCCGGAACGCGTTGTTCAGGGCCTGATCGGCTCCGAGGGAGAAGCGTCGATCCGGGGGCACGGGTGGGAGGGGGTGATCGCCGCTGCTCGCGACCTGTTCCAGGGTGCGGTCGAAAAGCAGATTGGTTTCGTGGCCGAACACCTCCAGGCCATCGACCTGGGCATTGGCCTTGACCACGATGGGGCCGGAGCCGATGTCGTGGATGTGGCGGATCACCGGTTGGACCAGGCCATCCGTTGGGAAGGGGCGTGTTTGGCGCAGTTGGCGTTCCGCCACGGCGCGGATATCGGTGGTTGGGGTGGCGGATGGTGTCGGGGTGGTTGGCGGCAAGGGGGCGGGTGTTGGAGGGGATGTTGGCATGTGGGTTGGGATGGGTTGCTCTTCGGGCGCGAACCATCGGACTCCGGTCAGGAGGGCGATGAGCAGGGCGAGGAGGAGCAGCGAACGTTTCATGCCTGTTCAGGTCGTGCAAAGGGGCGATGAGTCCGGGTGCCGGGATGCGGTGAGGGGAGTCCCGGTTGCCGGTGCGGTGAGGGGAGTCCTGGTTGCCGGGGGCCAGGGGCCCTGCAAGACGCGCCAGAAAAAAACATAAAAAACAGATCAAGACAAGACTCTCGGAGGCTCCGCCTCCGCACTTTAAGCCGGGGACCTTGCGGTCCCCTGCGACAGTCAAACCTGTCCCACCGTCACCGGATGGATCGCCCCCAACACCGCCGGCATCTCCGCCCCGGTCGCCCCCGTCACCGAGGAGGTCAACCCCCGCAACGTCCGCACCGCAAACCACGCAAACGCCTGCGCCTCCAACGTGGAAACATCCACCCCCAAATCCTCGGCATCCGCAATCCGCGCCAACGGCAACCTGTGCGCCATCCCCGCCACCAGGGCTGGATTGCGCGCACCACCCCCACACAAAATCATGCGCTCCGGATAGGGCGGCAACAACCGACAGGCAGCCTCCACAACCGACTCGACGGTGAAGCGGGTCAGGGTGGCAAAACCATCATCCCCGGCCAAATGCGGAAAAATGGTCAGAAACCGCTCCAACAACTCAGAACCGAACGCCTCCCGCCCCGTGGATTTCGGAAACGGTCGCGCCAGATAAGGATGGGCCATCAACCACGCCAACGCCTCATCATCCACCCTGCCGCGCCGCGCGGCATCACCATTCCGATCCACGGCACGCGCACCACCGTTCAAACGGGTGGCCAACAGATCGAGCAACGTGTTGGCCGGACCCGTGTCCCCGGCGATCAATGGCGCACGGTCATCACCCGCCAGAGCGGTCACATTGGCAATCCCACCCAGATTCACCACCGCCACCCGCTGTCCGGGACGGGCAAAGAGCACCTGGTGAAACAACGGCACCAACGGCGCCCCTTCACCCCCCCGCGCCAGATCGGCGGGCCGGAAATCGGCCACCGTCACCACCCCGGTGCGCGCGGCGATCACGAACGGATCGGCGATCTGCAAGGTGAAATCCGGAGGACGATGCCGCACCGTCTGACCATGGGATCCGATCACCGCCACCCGCTCGATGGACAATCCACCCCGCTGGCAGACCCGCAAGGCCGCCTCCGCGAAACGCCCACCCAACTCGCGATGCAACACCCCCAAACGGTCGATCTCGTTCTCGCCGGGTTGATACAACGCCAGAATTCGCCGATGCAGATCCTCCGGGTAGGGGAGATGCAGATCCGCCAACACCCTCGGCGCCCTGACCCCATCGGTGCGCACCAGAACCGCATCGATACCATCCGCCGAGGTTCCAGACATCAAACCAATGGCAATCCTTGCCTCATCCATCCTCAAACAGGCCTCCCAACCCTCGGACGGAACCCGCGTTGCCGATTCCGCCACGATCCTTTATGGTGATTACTTTGCCAAACGGTTGTCAATTCGCGAATTGTCAAAAATTGTAAGAGCCTGCCCGGCAATCGCCAGACAGACTCCATATCCCAGGCCACAACCCGAATCGACGCTGCCGGTGGCAATGTGGATCCGGTTTGGCTATAGTGGATCGGATCCCGTCAGCCGGGATCCACCTTCAACCCCATCCTTGGACACGATACGATGAAATCCGTTGCTGAACAAATGGCCATCATCCGTCGGGGTACGGTGCAGATCCTCTCCGAGGATGCGCTCGCTCAAAAACTCACCCGCGCCATCCAAACCAACACCCCCTTGAAGATCAAGGCCGGCTTCGATCCCACCGCGCCGGATCTCCATCTGGGTCACACGGTCCTGTTGCAGAAAATGCGCCAGTTCCAGGAGCTTGGTCACGAGGTGATCTTCCTGATCGGCGATTTCACCGGCCTGATCGGCGATCCCACGGGAAAAAGCGAAACCCGCAAACCCCTCTCGCCCGAGGCGATCGCCGTCAATGCCGAAACCTACAAGGCCCAGGTGTTTCGCATTCTCGATCCCCAAACCACCCGCGTGGTCTTCAACAGCGCCTGGATGAACGCCATGACCGCGGCGCAGATGATTCAACTCGCGGCCAGGCAGACCGTGGCCCGCATGCTCGAGCGGGACGATTTCACCAAGCGTTACAAGGCCGAACGCCCGATCGCCCTGCACGAGTTCCTCTATCCCCTGGTGCAGGGATATGACTCCGTGGCCCTGCATGCCGACGTGGAGTTGGGCGGCACGGATCAGACCTTCAATCTGTTGATGGGCCGCGAGCTGCAAAAGGAGTACGGCCAGGAGCCGCAATGCGTCATCACCCTGCCGATCCTCGAAGGGCTGGACGGGGTGCAGAAAATGTCCAAGTCGCTCAACAACTACATCGCCATTCAGGATCCCCCCGATGAGATCTTCGGCAAGCTCATGTCGATCCCGGATGCGATCATGTGGCGTTATTTCGATCTGTTGTCGGATCTCTCCCTGGAGGAGATCCGTCACCTGGAACAGGAGACCCGCGCGGAACGGTTCCATCCCATGGAGGCCAAAAAGCAGCTCGGCATGGAGTTGACCGCCCGCTTTCATGGCGCCGCAGAGGCCCGACACGCCCGCGAACGGTTCGAAGCCCGCTTCTCCCAAAAGGAGATCCCGGAAGATCTGCCGGAAATCAGCGTGGAGAGTGCCGGTGAGCCGTTGGGTCTTGTCGATGCCATGCGCCTGGCTGGCATGGTGGCCTCGAACTCCGAGGGGATCCGGCTGGTGCGTCAGCAGGCGGTGAGCGTCGGTGGGGTCAAGGCCGATGATCCGCGCCTGATGCTGACCCCCGGCTCCCATCGGATCAAGGTGGGCAAGTTGCGCCATGCGGTGGTGGTGATCCGGTGATGCGGCCTGAACCGCTCACCGCAAGGCCAGCTTGATCCCCACGATCACCAGGAAAATCCCGAACCCCTTTTTCAACAGGATCGGATCCAGCACATGGGCGAGACGCACCCCCAAACGGGTGGTGAACAGCGTGCCGATGACGATGCCGACAAAGGCCAGCGGGTGAAAAAAGCCGAGCGTTCCCTCGGGCAGGGCCGGGTGATGCCAGCCGGCATGCACAAAACCAATCGCGCCGATCAGGGCCAGGGGTACGCCGATGGCCGAGGAGGTGCCCACCGCCTGACGCATCGGCAGTCCGGAGAGCAGGGTCAACGATGGGACCGACAGGGTGCCCCCGCCGATGCCGAACAGAGAGCTGATGGTGCCGATCACGATCCCCAGTGCCGGGGTGACCGGATCCGGAATCCGTTGCGCGCCGGAGTGCTGGGGCCTGGCGCGCACCATCTTGATGCCCACCGCGATTTCGAACAGTCCGAACAGCACGATCAACATCGTGCCGCTCATGACGGCGGCCAGTTGCGAGCCGATCCAGGCGCCGATCAGGGTGCCGGCGAGGTAGAGGCGTGCCAGTCTCCAGTTCACGCCGTCCCGTTGATGGTGCGCCCAGGTGGCCGAGATGTTGGTGATGACGATGGTGGCCAGCGACGTGCCGACCGCCAGCTGCATGACGACCGACGGATCGACCCCATCCAGATGAAAGAGAAACAGCAGGGCCGGCACCACGATGATCCCACCCCCGACGCCGAACATGCCGGCGATGAGTCCAGCGGCCAGGCCACAGAGCATGTAGACGGGTAAATGGGTGGAGAGCAAGGCCATGATCGTGTCCGGTGGCGATTGGAGCGCGCGGAAAGCGCGCGGATCCCCCCCACGGGGGCGTTGTCCGGTCAGTTCGCGTGGGGAACCACGACCGGGGAGATGGAAGCGGCGATCCGTTGCAGCATATCCAGCAACGTGCGCTTCTTGATCGGCTTGGAGAGATAGAAATCGCATCCAGCCTCCTGACTGCGTTCCACCTCCCCTTCGATGGCATGGGCGGTCAGGGCGATGATGGGCAGGTGGCGGGAACCATGCTCCTGCTCCCACTGTCGAATGTGGCGCGTGGCGGTATAGCCGTCCATGCGCGGCATCTGGACATCCATGATCACCACATCGAACCGCGCCTTCCGTACCTGGGCGAGCGCTTCCATCCCATCGTTGGCGACCACCAGGACGTGATCGGTCTTCATGAGATAGGCCTTGATGAGCAGTTGATTTTCAATGGTATCTTCCGCCAGCAGAATGTGCAGTCCTCTGGCATCCGTGGCAGGGGATCCCTGGCTGGCGATGCGCTGCAAGGATTCCAGAAACGTCATCCGGTCGATCGGCCTGGTCAGGTACGCGTCGAACTCGCTGGCCTGACCGCATGGCGACGACTCCTCTTCGTCATGGTCGGAAAGGGCGATGATCGGCACCGGTGCGCGTCGCATCTCCTTTTCCCAGGCGCGAATGCGACGGGTGGCCGCGGTCCCGTCCAGGACCGGCATCCGCAGAGCCATGAACACCACGTCGAACGGTTCCGTCTGAACGCGCGCCGCCGCGTCCATCCCATCCGTGACCATGACCAATCGATGGCTGGTGCCGTTCAGGAAGTCCTGGATCACCATCTGGTTCGCGATCTGGTCTTCCGCCAGCAGGATGCGCAGACTCCGCAAGCCGTCACGGGTGGACGACCCGTCCGGGGTGGTCCGGGTCGCCGGCGCTTCGACCGCTCGGACCGGCAAGGTGAAGAAAAAGGTGCTGCCATGGCCCAGACGGCTCTCCACCCAGATCTCCCCGCCCATCAACTCCACCAGGCGCTTGGAGATGGCCAGTCCCAGACCCGAGCCGCCATAGCGTCGCGTGATGCTGGCATCCGCCTGAATGAACTGTTCGAAGATGTCGTGGATCTGCTCCATGGCTATGCCGATTCCGGTGTCCACGATTCGAAACTGCACCATCCCCGCTTGCCGGGGAAAGGGGCTCAAGGTCGCCTCCACATGGCCGTGATGGGTGAATTTGATGGCATTGCCCAACAGATTCACCAGGACCTGGCGCACCTTCCCGTGATCGCCCAGAACCATCTCGGGCATGCCGGGTTGCACGGTCACATTCAACGCAAGACCTTTCTTCTCGGCAACCACCCGCATCGACTGCACGGTCTCCCGAATCACCCGCTGGAGCGAAAAAGGCGCCTCCACCAGGGCGATCCGTCCGGCCTCGATGCGGGAGAAGTCCAGAATGTCGTTGATGATCCCCAACAGAGCCTTGCCGGAGTGGTACATGGTCTGGGCAAAATGGCGCTGGGAGTCGTCCAGGTCGGTTTCCAGCAGGATCTCGGACATGCCCAGCACCACATTCATCGGCGTGCGAATTTCATGACTCATGGCTGCCAGGAATTCGCTCTTGGCTCTCGCCGCCTTTTCCGCCTGCTCCTTGGCTTCGCGCAACCGCTTTTCGTTCTCCCGCAGAATTTCCTCTCCGCGCTTGCGCTCGGTGATGTCCGTGGCGATGGCGCACACCGCATAGGGGTTGCCATCCACGTCCCTGAGCGGGAAACGGATGAAGATGTAAAAATGTGGGCCATCGTCATGCGGGACGATCTCATCGGTCTGGATCGGGGTCGCGCTGGAGAGGGCCAGCCGGTCGTTGGCCTCGAAGATCGCCGCCTGCTCGGGCGGAAAAATATCGAAATCGGTTTTGCCCGCCAGATCCTGGTTGGCAACATGGAACAGCTCTTCATACTGGCGGTTGATGAACAGATAGCGCCCGTGCAGATCCTTCATGAAAACCAGCGCCGAGGTGTTGTCCAGAATCGAGCGCAGGCGCGCTTCGCTGATCTGAAGCTCCCGGTGGGCGTTTTGAAGCGCCTCGTTGTTTTTTTGCGCCAGCTTCTCCAGCTTGCGGCGCGCATCGATCTCCAGTACCAGGGTGTCGGTCATGGCATTGATGGAGCGGGCCAGATCGGTGAACTCATCCGAGCCACCCGTTTCGATGCGGTGGGTCAGATCCCCGTCGGCGATGATGCGGGTGCTGTCATGCAGGGGGATCAGACGCCGGTTGATCAGGCGCACCAGCCGCAACAGCACCAGGATGGTGAGGGTGGTCAGGACGCTGGTGAGCAGGATGACCAGAACAGCCAGGCGCATGTAGTTGTGATTCATCCGTTTGGCGGTCCGATCTTGCAGATGCATGATCGCATCGTGGATGGTCGCGGATCTCAACAGGAGCTGACTGGAGAGGCGTTGCAGATATTCGTTGTGAATTTCGTAATTCAATGTATCGGTATTGATTTTTTCAATTATTTTAGTCAATTTGTCAAACTGGATGACCGAGTACTCGGCATTGATGAGGATGCTGGAGATGATCTCTTGATAGTCGGGTGTTTGATATTGAATTTTGGCCTGTTCCAGGATCTGCATGAAGGCCTGATTGCTTTCGTTCCAGCGCATGCGGGTCAATTCTTCATGATCATGCGCATATCTGTCGCTGCTCGAGGTGCGATCAAAAAAAATCGATTGAATTTTATGGGCCAGTTGGAATGCATCGTTGGCGTCGTTGGCGGCATCGTAGGACCAGATGAGAAAGGGGACCAGAACAACGATAATAGCTATCGTGACGATCACAATCGCATTCAACTGGCTTGTTACGCGCATGGTGTTGAATCTACCTGTTGCCACTAAACGCTTGTGGTTTGACAGCCATGAGGCTGTCCGAATGAATGAACTGGCGAAAATCCGGCATCTCCGTCTGTTCGGTCAAGCGATGCTTCATGGCCCATCTCGATTCATCTTCTAAGGTGATTACAAGCCTTTTGTCAAGCACCAGCTGATAATTGAAAATACTCCACACCTCACGCACCAGGTCCAAATCGGTTTTCGTTGCGGTGGACATGATGGCCTGAGCCTCGGCGGGATTCAGGCGGCTGAAATCCTCGGCCTTGATGATGGCGCGCAGGAACCGTTTCACGGTTTCCGGATTCTTGTGGACATAATCCTGATGTGCGGCGACATTGTAGGTTTCGGTATAGATGGTCGGATCGGCGAAGAGAATCCCGTTCTTTCCGAGTTGTTTGTTGATTTGCGTCAGGGGGTAGTTCCAGGTGGAGACCGCATCCACCTTCCGATCCATGACGGCCTCCTGCATCTCTTCGGGTTTCAGGGGAACGGTTTGGATATCCTCGCGCCGGAGCTCGTTGGCGGTCAGCAGAGAATCCAGAAAGAAATCCGAGGTGGTGCCGGGCGTGAAGCCGATGCGTTTGCCTTTCAGGTCAGATGGTTGGGCGATGTCGGCATCCCTTCTGGCGACGATCGCGTTGTTCAAGCCACTGGCCTCGATGTTGGCGATGATGAAAATTTTTTCGCCCTTGAGCACATTGAACATGAAGGGGGTTTCGGCGACCGTGGCGAAAACGGCCTTGTGGTCCAGCAGCGATTGCAGGGAGGCCTTGCCAAAGGTGTGGAGAATGGATTCGATCTCAAGCCCCTCCTCGGCAAAGTAGTTTTTGGCCACCGCAACCTGGATCAGGGTGCTTTGCGGCTGGTTCGTATAGGCCACGGCAATTTTCTGAAGCGGAACCGCCACCCGTGGCTTGGTATCCGGGGCGGGCGCCTGGTCGCACCCCATGAGCAGGGCCAGGCACAAGGGAATCAGTTGGTTCATGCGCATGATTGGTCTCCCCACGGTGTTGCAAGTGTCGCGAACCGGTGATCAACCTTTTCGCAATCGTAACGATTCATGATTCACGACCCCCACCATCGCAGGGGACGGGGGACCGCAAGATCCCCGGCTTCCGTGCGGAGAGGGAGTCTCCGAGGTTTGCTTTTGAGTTTGTTTTTTAGCGCGCTCTGTCTTGTTCTCACGCAGGCCAGACGCCCTGGCGAGTCGTCACGTTTGTCGATCACATCTCGACATTGGCCATGATCGGCGGATCGATGGCGTAGAAAAACCGGTCATGCCGATGATCAAGGCGCCCGCGAACAGGCGGATCCCAACAAATGCTCCTTGTCGCGCTTGGCCATTTTACGCGATTTGCGGGCGCTTTCCGAGTCATTTTCCGCACAAATCTGGTTTTTCGTGGGATTGTTTGGAAAAAGTGGCGATTTTCTACCGGAACCAGGGTAGGTGGTATTCAGGCGCGGGGCGTGGAAGAGTCCTTGCATCGATCCGGGCTGGGGGATTGGGGCACAATCGATGCGTGTCAAACGAAACAGGTTTACCATGGAACTCCCAAAGGGAGGTCCATGGCAAGGGGGGTGAGGGGGTTCTCCCCATCATGCAAATTATTAACAAACCATTAACAAGTAAAATTATAAAACAACGCAGTAGCCGGACACGGTTTTCCTTTCCAAACCTTCGGAAACATCGGAAGGGGTTGTTCTCGTTACCGTATTACCGAATGGGCCGCATGCCGCGCATGAAATAGATCGCTGCCAGGCCGAGCGGCGGACCGAACCACCAGACCGACAGGCCCGCGGATACCATGATCGCGCCGCCCACGAAAAGCGCGGCACCGGTGATCGAGGCCGACTGGCGATGGAAACCCAATCCGAGGCGTCGCTCCAGACGGGCCAGGGAGGCGGAGTGGATGTGGAGCCGGACCCGATCGGTGGCCAGCCGTTCCAGACCGTTGTAGAGCAGCTCCGGGAGCATGGCCACGGCATCGTTGGTCTTTTTGACCCGCTCCTTCATCTCGCGCATCTTGCCGACCGGACCGAGGTGTTCGATCATCCAGTTGGTGATCAGCGGCTCGGCCAACAGCCACATGTTCAGATCCGGATTGATCTCGCGACCCACCCCTTCGAGGGTGAACATGGTTTTTTGCAACAGCAGCAGTTGCGGCTGCACCGGCATGTCGAACTGTTCGGTCACCTTGAAGAGCTGGGCGAGCAGCTTGGCGATGGAGATCTCTTTCAAGGGTTGGCCGAAGATCGGCTCGCCGATCTGGCGGCAGGCATCCTCGAACTCGTCGAGATTGGTGCCGCGCGGGACCAGCCCCCCTTCCAGGTGAACCTCGGCCACCTTGCGGTAGTTGCGATCCAGAAAGCCGCGCATCAGTTCGGCCAGAAGGATCCGATCCCGCATCGAGATCCGTCCGATGATGCCGAAATCGAGGATGGTCAGGGTGCCGTCCGGGCGCACGAAGATGTTGCCGGGGTGCTGATCGGCGTGGAAAAACCCATCCCGGAACACCTGCTTGAAAAAACTGGTGATGATGTTGCGGGAGATCTTGGCCGCGTCGTGTTTGAGTTCCGGATGCAAGGAGAGTTCGTCGATGGGGATGCCGTCGCACCACTCCAGGGTGAGCACCCGGCGGGTGGTGAGGGGCCAGAGCACGGCCAGGGCATGCATCTCCGGATCGTGCTTGAAGTGATCACGGAACTTCTGGGCCCGTCCGCCCTCCACCAGAAAGTTCATCTCGTTGCGAATGGTGGCCGCGAACTCATCCACCACCCGACGGCTCTGGAACCGTTGCAGCTCCGGGATATGGGTTTCGATGAGGTTGGCCAGGGTGGTGAGCATCTGGATATCCTGCTCCACCAGCGATTCCACGTTGGGGCGCATCACCTTGACCGCCACCTCCTGGCCGTCGCGGGTGAGGGCGCGGTGGACCTGGGCCATGGAGGCCGAGGCCACCGGGGTGGGATCGAAGCGGGAGAAGAACTGCTCGACCGGACCGTCCAGATCGTCGGCGATGATGCGGCGTACCGTCTCGATGGGGAATGGCGGAACCTCGTCCTGGAGTTTTTTCAACTCCAGACCGACCCCCTCGGGCAGGGCATCCATGCGGGTGGAGAGGGCCTGGCCGAATTTGATGAAGGTGGGTCCCAGCTCCTCGAGGATGCGGCGCAGCCGGGCCTCCGGGGTCAGGGTGCGACGCAGCCGGCGCACGCCGGGCCAGAGCCCCACCAGCCAGGCGAGCAGGCGCAGAGGCAGGAAGCGCGAAGCCAGGGGTTCGGCGTCGTAGATGGCCAGGATGTTCAGGATTCCGAGCATCCGGCGCACGGTGCGGACATTGGTCAGAAGGAGCATCGCCGTGCTATTCGGTGGGATGCGGGTGGGCGGCCAGGATCGCGAACCGTTTCGAGGCGCGGGCGATGCGTCCCTCGAGTCGGTCCAGCTCCTTGGTCATGGCCTCGGACTGGTTCTTGAGCGACTGGAGATGCGCGGCGCGCGGCGCGTTCTGACGGTTGATCCAGGCCTCCAGATTCGATTCGGCGTGGGTCTTGCCGGTCTCGATCCGTTTTTCGGTGCGGCGCGCCAGATCCATCAGCACCTTGGCACCCTGGCTGCCGAACAGGACCGCCAGCTCCTTTTCCCAGTCGATCTCCACGTTGTCGAGGATGTTCTTGAAACGCAGACCGGTATCGGTCTCCCCGGAAAGTTGCAGCTGGCGCGAGAAGAAGAGCGAATCCGGATCCGTGGTGGAGAAGAGCAGCGACAGAAAGGCGCTGGTCTTGCCGGACATCACCACATGGGGCAGGGAGTCGGCATAGGTGTGGATGAGCACGTCGCCGGCATCGGTCACCTCCATGAAGAAGGATTGGGATTGATCCTCGACGTGGAACTCGAAGAGCTTGCCGGAGAGTTCCGTGAGCCGCTCCTTGAGTTCCGGGTAGCGCTTGAAGAACAGATTGAGCACAATGCTCAAGGTCACGGCGGTCACCGGTTTCGGGAGCAGTTGCAAGGGCATGGCGATCAGGGAGGCGAGCATGGCGATCACACCTTGTGGCCGATATGCACGGCGGCGATGCCGCCGGTGAGATTGTGATAGTGGACCTGAAACAGGCCGGCATCCTCGAGCATGGCCTTGAAGCGCTGTTGTTCCGGGAAGCGGCGGATCGACTCCACCAGATATTGATAGGCGTCGCGATCCTTGGCCACCCAGTGGCCGATCTCCGGCAGAATCCGGAAGGAGTAGGTCTCGTAGAAGGGTTTCAACAGGGGCAGGGCGACGTGGGAGAACTCCAGGCACAAAAACTGACCGCCGGGACGGAGCACGCGGGTCATTTCGGCGAGTGCCGCCTCGATCTGGGTGACGTTGCGGATGCCGAAACCGATGGTGACCGCGTGGAAGGTGTTGTCCGGAAAGGGGAGCTGTTCGGCATTGCCCTGCACCCAGCGGATGCCGGCCACGCACCCCTGATCGGCCAGGCGACCGCGACCCTGTTCGAGCATGGCGGCGTTGATGTCGAAGATGGTGATATCCCCCTGGCCGTGGATTTTTTCGTGCATGAGTTTGGCCAGATCCCCGGTGCCGCCGGCCACGTCGAGCAGGCGGTCGCCGGGCTTGATGCGCAGCCGGCGGATGGCGAACCGTTTCCAGAGTCGATGGATACCCATGGACATCAGATCGTTCATCAGGTCGTAGCTCTGGGCGACCGAATCGAACACCTGACGGACCTTGTGGACCTTTTCGCTCAAGGGGATTTCGCTGAAACCGAAGTGGGTGGTGGACGCTTCGCTCATGAAAGCGGGAACTCCTCTTGAATAAGTACGTCGTTTGGCTTTTCCGATTGGAGATCGGGTTGCCGGGGATTCTAACGATGTTGCGGCGGATTGGAAACCGTTTCCCAACAGATTTTCGATAATTGTTTATTTCTTGATCAAAAATCCCCAACCGGCGGGGGTGGCGCGGGGTTTCCCAGGTCGAAGGAGCGGGGATCTCCCGGATGATCGCGAAATGAAACGAGATCCCTTATTCTTCTTGGTTGAATCGATGTAGAATTCCAACCCCATGACGAACGCACATCCCACCCCATCCACCGGTCCACGCGCTTTCCGCGATCTGCGGGAGTTCATCCATCTGTTGTCGGCGCGCGGTCTTCTGGTCACCATCGACGAACCGGTCGATCCCCGCCTGGAGATCACCGCCATCTGTCAGCGCCTGCTGCACGCCGGCGGACCGGCGGTGCTGTTTACCCGTCCGAAGGGCTGCGCCATGCCGATCCTGGCCAACCTGTTCGGCACCGAGGAGCGGGTGGGCCTGGCCATGGGACGTCGGGTCGAGGAGCTGGAACAGCTGGGTGAACTGCTCTCCGCGCTGCGTCATCCGGAACCGCCCCGGGGATTGAAGGATGCCCGTGATCTGATCACGCGCCTGGCCCGGGTGCGTCACATGCCTACCACCACCCTGCGACATCCCCTGTGCCGGGAGATCGTCTGGGAAGGGGCGTCGGTGGATCTGGGACGGCTGCCGATTCAGACCTGCTGGCCTGGGGATGCCGCGCCGCTCATCACCTGGGGAGTGGTGGTGACCCGTGCGCCGGAGGGCGGACCCTTGAATCTCGGCGTCTACCGCATGCAGCTGCTGGACCGCCGGCGGGTGATCATGCGCTGGCTGGCCCATCGCGGCGGGGCGCAGCACCTGCGCGCCTGGGGCGGACGTCCGATGCCGGTCTCGGTGGTGATCGGCTGCGATCCCGGCACCCTGCTCGCCGCGGTGACTCCGGTCCCGGAGAGCCTTTCCGAATACGCCTTCGCCGGACTGCTGCGTTCCAGCCGCGTCGAGGTGGCCCCCGAACACGCCCCCTATCCGCCGGTGCCGGCTCATGCCGAAATCGTGCTCGAGGGGATGGTCGATCCCAATACCCTCGCCGCCGAGGGACCGTTCGGGGACCATACCGGCTATTACAACGAAGTGGACCGCTTTCCGGTCTTCACGGTCGAGCGCATGAGCATGCGCCGCGAGGCCATCTATCTCTCCACCTTCACCGGGCGTCCGCCGGATGAGCCGGCCATCCTGGCCCTGGCCCTGAACCGGGTCTTCACCCCGTTGCTGAAAAAACAGTTCCCGGAGATTCGTGGTTTCCATCTCACCATGGAGGCCTGCTCCTATCGGGTGGCGGTGATCGCCCTGGAGAAGGGCTATCCGGGTCATGCTTTTCGGGTGATGGCCGGATTGTGGGGGTTCTTGAGACAATTCCTCTATGTGAAATATGTCGTGGTGGTTGATCCGGGGGTGGCGATCGACGATTGGGGCGCGGTGCTCGGCGCCATCGAACGACAGGTCCATGGTGGTCGCGACCTGCACATCCTGCGCAACACGCCGATCGACTATCTGGATTTTTCCTCGCCGTTGTCCGGCCTGGGTGGCAAGATGGGGATCGATGCCACGAGCAAATGGCCGGTCGAGGAGCGCGCCGCATCCCCCTTGCCGGAGATTCGGGGCGTGGGCATGCGCGGTTGGCTGGATCGATTGCGCGCTCGCGAACCGGCGGTATTGGAAGGATTTTCCTTGCCAGGCGGACGGATGTGCGTCCTGCGGGTGGAGGACCGCAACTTGAATGACGGGGGGAGAATCCCCTCACCCCCCTTACCATCGACCTCCCTTCGGGAGTTCCATGGTAACCGTCCGGGTCTGGGCAATCGGGTGATCGATGGGGTATGGGATCTGGTCGCCCCTGGGGAGGGTGCCGATCAGGTGTGGATCGTGGATCGGGATACCCGTGTGGATTCGTTGGCGGATCTGGCGTGGTCGCTGGCCACCCGGACCGATCCGGGCAGGGATGTGCGGGTGGAGGCGGAAACGGGTCGTTGGGCCGTGGATGCCACGTCGCGAAGCCGCGACGAAACCGGACGGGATTGGGGGGTGCCGTTGGTGATGGATCCCGAGGTCGAGGCCAGGGTGGCTGAAAAGTGGCGCCGATTGGGTTTGTCGTCTTGTGACGATTCAGAACCTCCACCATGGCAACGGGGGACCGCAAGATCCCCGGCTTAAGCGCGGAGACGGAGTTTCCGAGGTTTGGCTTTTGACTTCGGGTTTCTGGCGCGCTCTAAGAGGCTGTTTGGCAAATGCATGGCACTCCCGAAGGGAAGGTCCATGGTGCGGGGGTTCTCCCCCCATCATCACAAGTTTCTGTTGAGAAAAGAGCGTTTGGGAGACCCTTCTCCAAGGGTTTTGTTTCTGACCATGATTGCAAGGTGCCTGGGATGACACGACGCCTGCTTGTATTTGCATTCGCACTCATACTGTTCACGCTGCCGCTGCATGCGGCGGATGATACCGGGATCAACACGCCGTTGACCCTCACGGATGGCAAGACGTTGCGTCTGCCGGAGTTGAAGGGCAAGGTGGTGTTGGTGAACTTCTGGGCCACCTGGTGTCCGCCCTGTCTGGAGGAGATTCCGGAGCTGATCAAGCTGCAATCGACTTATGCAGAGCGTGGATTGGTGGTCTTGGGCATTGATTACATGGAGAAGCCGGATCGGGAGAAGCTGGTGCGGTTCATGGAGGAGCACGGGATCAACTATCCGGTCGCCTATGGTGAGACGCGGGTGGTGCAGGGGTTGGCCAAGGCGTTGGGAGGTGTGTTCGCGTTGCCGGTGACGAAGGTATTGGATCGCGAGGGCAAGGTGGCCAAGGCGCATGTGGGTGGTTTGAATTTCAACGAGATGAAGAAGATGGTGGAGCCGTTGTTGTGACCGATGCGTTGGTGGTGGTGACGACCGCGCCGGACGAGGCGGTGGCCGAGTCGCTGGCCGAGGTGTTGGTGACAGAGGGATTGGCGGCCTGTGTGCATATTCTGCCGGCGGGGCGATCGATCTACCGGTGGCAGGGGGAGGTTCACAAGGAGCCGGAGTGGACGTTGTTGATCAAGACGGACCGTGCCCGATTTGCGCCGATGCGGACGCGGTTGCTGGTGTTGCATCCGTATGAGGTTCCGGAGATTCTCGCGTTGCCGGTGGAGGATGGGAATCCGGCCTATTTGGCGTGGTTGAAGGGGTGAGGCGATAAAATCGTTGCAGGGGACGGGGGACCGAAGGTCCCCGGCGGAGGTCCGGAGGCAGAGCCTCCGGGACTTCGGCCTTTGCCCTTGCCTTTGCTTTTGACTTTAGCGCGCTCTACAAAAGAGCTTTTTTTCGCGTTTTTTGCGAAAAAAAGCTTGCGCGCCGCCTTGGTTCCTTGGGACGTTTTGCTCCTTTGCAAAACGTCCCAAGGAACCCTTGCCTTGAACAGGCCGCCGGAGGCGGCTTATGCCGCGAGCCATTCGCCCCCCCCATGCCCCTGACAGGCAACAGAGGGGGCCCATTAAAGACCGCGCGCTTGCGCCCATTTTCGCAAAGGACGCGAAAACGGGCTTATGTGAAAAGCGCGCGCAAGGCAAAATCCAAAGGATAAAGTCCCAAGGGCGTTGCCCTTGGAACCCACCAGGGGCCACTGGCCCCTGGACCCCGGCAATTGGGAACCGTTCCGACCATCCCCACTCCCACCCATCATCCACCGCCACGACGACAAAGGTACACCACCATGGAAGTCACCTACGCCGCCGCCTTCTTCGCCGGATTGCTCTCTTTTCTCTCTCCGTGCGTCCTGCCCCTGGCCCCGGCCTATATCAGTTTCATGAGCGGCATTTCGGTCGAACAACTGCGCCAGGGCAACGATGCCCAATCCGCCTGGCGGGCCGGCTGGCACAGCCTGTGGTTCGTGCTGGGCTTCTCGCTGGTGTTCATCGGCCTGGGAGCCTCGGCGACCTATCTGGGCCAGCTGCTCTTGAACCACATGCAACTGCTCGCCAAATTGGGCGGCGCCGTGATCGTCCTGTTCGGACTCCACTACATGGGACTGTTCCGCATCGGCTTCTTGAACTTCGAAGCCCGCTTCAATCCGGAAAAGAGACCTTCCGGCCCCCTGGGAGCCTTTCTGATCGGCCTGGCGTTCGCATTCGGCTGGACCCCGTGCGTGGGACCGATCCTGGCCGGGATCCTGGCCGTGGCCGGCGGACAGGATAACATTGCCCAGGGGGTCTCCCTGCTGGCGGTCTATTCGGCAGGATTGGGAGTGCCGTTTCTGATCACCGGCGTGGCGATCAACATCTTCTTCGGCGTTTTCGAACGGGTGCGGGTCCATCTGCACAAGATCGAGATGATTTCCGGAGCCCTGCTGACCCTGGTGGGTGTAATGATTTTCTTTGGTGATTTCAATAGGATATCCAGCCTGATCCTGCAATGGTTTCCGGGTTTGGCCAAGCTCGGCTGAAAA